>NZ_JAWQFO010000009.1:0-158815 GCF_033436665.1 Roseobacter sp. FCG-D35 | reverse complement strand
TGATGTTCAGGAGCTTGAATCAGCCCGATGCACCGACTGCAACCAAATCAATGGGTCCAGAGCCTAAGGGTGTCAGGAACTCTGTGTATCGGCGGGCAACCATTTCCAGGAAAGAGAGCGATTTCTGTCCTATACAGGTCGGATGGCGCTACGCTGTTTGCGAGTTTTGATTGGTTAGGCCAAATTCCGTGTACCCTCCCCCGAGGGTCGACGGCTCAACGTGCCTTCTCGTTGCGCATTTGATTTATCAAACGGACGAATGCCCGACGCAGATGCCTCGACGGCCTGCGCCGGTCAAGGAGCCGGGTAGTCGGTTTTCTCGATAGCCTCTTTCTTTACCTCAAGCACAATCCCACCCGAGTAGAGGCCATACGTCATGGTGTCTTTGTCATGACCCAAGATATCAGCTGCAACGTTCTCAGGTACACCGGCATTCTCCAAGAGCGTCGCAACCGTCTTTCTGATGCTGTGGAAGACCTTGTTGGGTCCATGGCCCAGTCGCTTCTTCAAGGTACCGAAGCGCTTGCCAACCGCATTTGAACGGTCGCCGTACTTGTTGAAGGTGAGGCCACTAACAACGTATCCGTCCGTGCTGTCTCGAATGAGATGTTCTAAGGTGGGTGCCAGCTGGGAGTGGATAGGTACGGTCCTCAGCCCAGCCTCTGATTTGGCATCGTCGACGCGGAAGCTATCCTCTGATAAGTGCTCCAGCTTCAGCGAGCACAGTTCTTCAATACGGCAGCCTGTCCACATGCCCAACTGAATCACGGCGGCCAGCTGCGGATCATCCTTGCGCTGGGCGTGATCCAAGAGCTCTATAACTTCTTCCGTTGAGAATGGCTGTCGCTTGTCTTGGCCGCCAGAGCTCCGTCGCTTGCGTTTCACGATGCTCAGCTTTGCAAAGGGGTCGTCAGCGACTTCGACGATGCGGTGTTTGATCAGGAACTGCCAGTAGCCACGGCAGGCTGAGATGATCCGGGTGACAGTCCCAGACTTCAGCCTGTTCTGCGTTTCGAGATCATAGATCCAACCCTGAACGCCCTGCTGAGACACGTCCGATGAATACGGGAAGACCTCTATGAATCGTCGAACATCGCTGCGCTTCATGTCAGTTGACTTCGGCGCACCGGTAAGGCTCGCAAGCCATCGGTCGACATGGATCTCCAATGAAATGGACTCCCCCCGAACGATCTCGTTGAATCTGCTCGCCGCCTTCGGGTTTCTCCAAGCAATCTCCTCAGCTTTGTCTTGGAGCAGCCCGTCCAGCGTTTCCAGCACATCGGCATCGGCGCTAGAAAACTCCGCTCGCCACTGCTCGGCTAGGACGTGAAGTGCATCGTTGGAACCGGAACGGAGAGCTTGAAACTGAGACTTCCACAGAGCGATCTTGGGCAACACCAAGCGCTCGGCTTCGGATAGACTGTCGGTCCCCAATGACTCCACATGCCGCTTCTTACCAAAGGGTTCTCTGACGTCCTTCGGGATGTCCAATACGGCATACCAGCGCCGTCGCCTTCGTTCTAAATACCTGGGCATCCCCACACACCTTCCCCACACGTTTGGGGCCGATTATCCATGTAAATCAAGCACTTCAATAGGTTACCGGACGTCAGCGGAGTTCCCCTTCGTCTCCGCCATCATCTCATCGGCGCATCGCCGACTTTTCCCAGCGACAATTGCGCCTCAAGCGGCAGACTTTCCCGGCCTGCACGTCTAAGTCGAAGCACAGGCGCCGAACCTACCATCCGAAACCCTCAAGCCTCGTCGCGCGGGTCCTCGTGGGCGCGGCGGAGCGCCGGGGGGTCGTCATAGACGGCCCAGCCGAACGTGCCGCCGGTCTTGGGCAACTCGGATTCGTCGAGGTTTCGGATGATGTAGGTCTTGGCGATGAAATTCGCCGTGATCGGGGCGGTCAGGAACAGGAACAGCGTGATCAGCAATTCGTGGAACGAGAGCCCCTCCTTGACCAGCAGGAAATAGAGCATGGACGCGATCAGCGCACTGCCGATGCCGAGCGTGGTGGCCTTGGTCGGGCCGTGGAGCCTCTGCATCGTATCGCGAAGCTTGATCAGGCCGTAGGAACCGACGAGGCCGAAGACACCGCCGGTGACGATGAAGACCGAGATGACGATTTCGGTGACGGTGGCCATGGCTTACCTCACTCGATGATGTCGCCGCGCATAACAAAGCGGCAGTAGGCGACGGTGGAGACGAAACCGACCATGGCGACCAGCATGGAAGCCTCGAAGTAGATCGCGGTGCCCTGCTTGATCCCGTAGAGCACCAGCAGGGCGATGACGTTGATGACCATGGTATCGAGCGCGAGGATGCGATCCGCCGAATCCGGCCCGACGGTAAGACGCCACATGCAGAACAACATCCCGATGCCGAAACAGGCGAAGGCAAAAGTGAGGGCAGCGGCGATCATTCGAATACCTCCTTGAGCGGGGCCTCGTAGCGGCTCTTGATGCGGTCGCGGTCGCCTTCCGGGTCCGGACTGTGCAGGCAATGCACGAGGATCGAACGCCCGTCGGCGCAGAGCATCGCGGACAGCGTGCCGGGGGTCATGGTGATGGTCCCCGCGAGCACGGTGATTGCTTCGGGCGAGGTCAGCTCGAGCGGCACGGTGACCCAGCGCGTCAGCAGCTTGTCGTTGGGCTTGAAGAGGATGATCAGCGCGACCTGGACGTTGGCCACGACGATGTCCCAGAGCACGATGGCGATGTACTTCATCGCCACGAGCGGCCGGCGCAGCCGGGGCCGGTTGGGCCAGTAGGCCGCGGTCGACATCGGCACGACGAGACCCAACACGATGCCGAGCAGCAGGTTGCCCAGCGTGATCTTGTTGACCAGCCCGAGCCAGACCAGCACCAGCATGATGCTGAGCAGCGGATGCGGGATGAAGCGCGCGAGCATGTCAGCCCTCCTCGCCGGTTCCGAGAACCGCGGCGACATAGCTGCCACGGTCGAAAAGTTGCGCCGTGGTGCCGTCGAGATACTGCATCAGCGGTCCGGCAAAGGCCGTCAGCATCGCCAGCACGGCGATCGTGGCGACGGTCGGGGCGACCTCTGCCACGCTGGCGGGCGCAGGTCCGGGCGCAGGCGCCGCCTCCTCGCCCGCTTCGGTCTGCGGCGCCTCGACGACAGCGGCTGTGGATTTCCAGAAGAGCGTACTGCCCGATCGCGCAAATCCGACGATGGTCAGCAGCGACCCCAGCAACACTGCGCTCCAGGCCCAGGCGATCTCGCCGGGATCGCGCATCGCGTCGAGCACCATCAGCTTGCCGAGAAACCCACTGAGTGGCGGCATCCCGGCCATGCCGATCGCGGCGGCGAAGAAGAGCGCCGCGAACAGCCCGTTCTGCAAGGTCGCGGGGCGGGTGCTCAGCGCGTCGACCTCGCGGCGCGAAATCACGAGATCGGCCATCAGGAACAGGGCCGCCGCGGCGAAGGTGGAGTGCACGAGGTAGTAGAGCGCAGCCGTCGTCGCCACCGGCGTGAAGGCCGAGATCGCGATCATCAGCGTACCCATCGAGCCGACGACCGAAAAGGCGATCAGCGGCATCAACCGGCGCGCGCCCAGAACCCCGAGCGCGCCGACGGCGATGGTCACGACAGCGGCCGGGAACAGCCAGTCGCCGGCCAGACCGTCGGTCGCCTCTATGCCCGGACCGAAGACCAGCGTGTGCACCCGCAGGATCGCGTAGGCCCCGACCTTGGTCATGATCGCGAAGAGCGCCGCCACCGGAGCAGGCGCGTTGGCATAGGTGCCGGGCAGCCAGAACTGGATCGGGAACAGCGCCGCCTTGAGCGCGAAGACGATCATCAGCAGCATCACCGCAACGCGCTCCAGCGCCGCATCCCCGGGCGGCACCTCGGCGAGGCGCACGGCTAGATCGGCGATATTCAGCGTCCCGGTCGAGGCGTAGAGCACCCCGAGCGCGAAGAGGAACAGGGTCGATCCGGCGAGGTTGATGACCACGTATTGCAGGCCCGCGCGCATCCGCTCGCGCCCGCCCGAGTGGATCATCAGCCCGTAGGAGGCGATCAGCAGAATCTCGAAAAAGACGAAGAGGTTGAAGATGTCGCCGGTCAGGAAGGCTCCGACGATCCCCATGAGCTGGAACTGGTAGAGCGCATGAAAATGGCGTCCGCGCGCGTCCCATCCCGTCGCGATCGCGTGCATCAGCACGATCAGGGCCAGGACGGCGGTGATCAGCACCATCAGACCGGACAGCCGGTCGAGAACCAGCACGATACCGAAGGGCGCCGGCCAGTCGCCAAGGTAGTAGACCTGCGGGCCGCTCATGGCGGTCACGAACAGGCCGACCGCGATGGCCACCAGCGCCACGGTCCCGGCCATCGAGGCGACGCGCGCGAGCGTCATGTCGTGACGCATCACGAACCCGATGATCGGCGCCAGAAGGGCCGGAAGGATGATCGGTGCGATGATCCAGTGGTTCATGGCGCGGACCCCCCGTCGGCGGTCTCGTCCGCGCGGCCTTCGATGCCGTCGATGCGGTCATCGTCGGATTCGAGGTAGGCGCCCAGCGCCACCATGACCAGCACGGCGGTCATCCCGAAAGAGATCACGATCGCGGTCAGCACAAGCGCCTGCGGCAGCGGATCGGTGTAGCTCGCCTCGCCGTAGGGGTTCAGGATCGGCGGCAGGTCGATGGCGAGCCGTCCGGAGGCGAAGAGAAACACGTTCACAGCATAGGAGAGCAGCGCCAGCCCGAGGATCGTCGCGAAGGCTCGGAGCCGAAGGATCAGGTAGATGCCCGCCGCGGTGAGCGCGCCTACCGATGTGGCAACGATGAATTCCATGTCAGGTGTCCTCCGTGGCCAGGCGGGTGCGGGCCGAGGGATCGTAGTCCATCGGTTCGGGGTTCACCGTCTCGCCTGCATAGCGCGCGATGCGCGACAGGCTGTAGAGCATCAGCATCACTGCCCCGAGCACGGTCAGCAGGACGCCCACATCGAAGATCATCGCGGTGGCCAGTTCGAATTCCTCGATGGGTGGGATCTCGTAATAGTCGAAACCGCTGGTCAGGAACGGCTTGCCGCCCAGCCAGGCCCCTGCCCCAGTCAGCCCGGCGATCACCACGCCCCAGCCGATCATCGCATGGTACTCGATGCGCTGCCGCCGCTGCGTCCAGGCAAACCCGGAAGCCATGTACTGCATCAGCAGGGCGATCGAGATCACCAGGCCGGCCACGAAGCCGCCACCGGGCTGGTTGTGTCCACGCAGGAAGATGAAGATGCCGACCATGATCGCCACCGGCATCATCACCCGCGTCGCCACCACCATCATCAGCGGGTGCCGGTCGCGCGACCAGTCGTTCGAGTAGTCGGTGTTGCGCAGGCGGCGCGCTGCGGGCCCGTTCAGAAGCGCCTCCATCACGGCAAAGATGATCAGCCCGGCGATGCCCAGCACGATGATCTCGCCGTAGGTGTCATAGCCCCGGAAGTCGACGAGGATGACGTTGACCACATTGGTGCCGCCGCCGCCCTTGTAGGAATTCGCGAGGTGATACTCCGAGATCGACGCTGTGTCGCGCAGCAGGAACATGTAGGCCAGCGCGGCGACCCCGGCCCCGGCCGACAGCGCGATCACCCCGTCGCGCAGGCGGCGCAGCCCACCGCTTTCGACCGGCGTCGATTTCGGCATGTAATGCAGCGCCAGCAGCAGCAACATGATCGTCACGGTCTCGACCGAGATCTGCGTCAGGGCGAGGTCGGGGGCGGACAGGTAGACGAACCCAACCGAGATGGTCAGTCCGATCACGCCGATCACGACCAGCGCCCGGAACCGCTGGCGGTGCATGAAGACCACCGACGCGGTAGCGACGAGAAGCGAGATCCAGCCGACGAAGACCAGCGGCGGGATCGGCAGCGGCTCTCGCGTGGTGGCGGGCATGCCGCTGCCGGTCCAGGCGATGTAGCCCATCACCACCGTCGCGGCGACGAAGATCGCGAGGTAACGCGACATCGCCCCGTCGTGGGTGATGTCGATGATGCGCCGGGACAGCCCGGCCAGCCGACCCACCAGCCAGTCGAAGATCGCCTTGGCCTCGGGGCGCGGCGTCGCGAGCCACGCCCGGTCGAGCGGCGCGTGCAGCGCCAGCAGCACCGCGCCGCCGATCACGGCGATGATCGACATGTAAAGCGCCGGCGTGAAACCGTGCCAGATCTTGAGATAGAAGGACGGCAGCTCTCCCCCCGTCACCGCGCCGGCAGCGACCCTGACCAGAGGCTCGGCCACGGCCGGAAGCACCCCGATCAGAACGACCAGCACGACAAGTAGTGCCGGCGCCGCCCACATGCCGAACGGCGGATCATGCGGCTTGTGCGGATAGTCGTCGCGCACCGGGCCGAGGAAAACGTGGAAGACGAAGCGCAGCGAGTAGGCGACCGAGAGCAGCGCGCCCAGCGTAGCCAGTGCGGGCACCGCGTAATGGCTTCCGCGCCAGTCGGTGTGCGAGGCTTCCTCGAGCATCATCTCCTTCGACAGAAAGCCGTTGAGCAGCGGGATGCCGGCCATCGACAGCGCGGCCAGCGTGCCGATCACGAAGGTCACCGGCATCAGCGTGCGAAGCCCGCCCAGGCGCTTGATGTCGCGGGTGTGGGCCTCGTGGTCGATGATGCCGGCGGTCATGAAGAGCGCCGCCTTGAAGGTCAGGTGGTTGATGATGTGAAACACCGCCACGACGGCAGCCATCGGCGTGCCGAAGCCCAGCAGCATCGTCAGCAGCCCGAGATGGCTGACCGTCGAGAAGGCCAGCAGCGCCTTCAGATCGTCCTTGAACAGAGCGATCAGCGCCCCCAGCACCATCGTCACGAGGCCGATGCTGGCGACGATGTAGAACCAGGCGTCGGTCCCGGCGAGCGCGGGCCACATGCGCGCCATCAGGAACACGCCCGCCTTCACCATCGTCGCGGAGTGCAGGTAGGCCGAGACCGGTGTCGGGGCGGCCATCGCGTGCGGCAACCAGAAATGGAACGGGAACTGTGCCGATTTGGTGAACGCGCCCAGCAGGATCAGGATCAGCGCCGGCATGTACCAGTCCGAGGCGCGGATCTGGTCTCCGGCCTGCAGAATGTCGGTCAGGTTGTAGCTGCCGACGATGTTGCCGAGGATCAGCATGCCGCCGATCATCGCAAGCCCGCCCGCGCCGGTCACCGCAAGCGCCATGCGCGCGCCCTGCCGGCCTTCGGGCAGGTGTTTCCAGTACCCGATCAGCAAGAAGGACGAGAGGCTCGTCAGCTCCCAGAAGATCAGCAAAAGCAGGATGTTGTCGGACAGGACGATGCCCAGCATCGCGCCCTGGAACAGCAGCAGGTAGGTGTAGAACTGTCCCATCGGATCGTCGCCCGACAGGTAGAAGCGCGCATAGAGCGTGATCAGCAGCCCGACCCCGAGGATCATGCCCGCAAACAGCAGCCCCAGCCCGTCTAGGAAGAACGATGCCGAGAGCCCCAGCTGCGGAATCCACTCGAGCTCGGCGGTGATGACCTTGCCGTCCATCACCTGCGGCGCCAGGACGATCAGCATCGTCAGCGCCAGCGCGGTCGGGAGGGCGGTGAAAATCGCGCAGGCGTCGCGCCCGGCCCGGATCATCAGCCCCGGCACCAATGCGCCCAAGAACGGCAGCAGCGCGATGACGATCAGCGGATAATACTCTACGGTCTCCAACTCACCCTGTCCCTATGCCAGCCGGGTTTCGATCCCGGTCCGCGTGGCGTTCCCCCGGACCTTCTGGCCCGACGCGTAGTCGAAAATGGCCCTCCCGTCAAAAAAGTACAATCGGGTTCCGCAGGCTGCGACCATCCGACCGTTTGGGCTGCGCTGTTTCGGGTACGGTTTGCAGCACGTGTCCTGCCCGCGCGTCCCGGCTGCCGTCCGGAATCGCGCGGTCCGACATTGCAGCGCGCCTGCGCGGCGCTGCGATTACTCGACCGGCGTGTACCAGATCGGCGAGGTATAGGCCCGCTCCTGCGCGGTCAGCGGAATGCTGTCGGGCAGGTCGAGCTCGAACTTCACCGCATCATAGGCCGTCCAGCGCGGCGTCGGGATCTCGATCACGCGCCCGTAGTAGAAGGCGCGTTGCGACGGGTCGAAATCCGGGTCCTGCCAGACCGCGGCAAGCTCGGCCGCGCCGATGGTGTTGGTCCAGGTGGGAATCGACAGGTCGACCGTGTCGCCCACGGGCGGCAGCTTGCCGTCGGCATCCGGTTCGCGGTTGTCCGACCAGGCCACGTCGTAGACCTGTTCCTGCGGCGCGCCGGTCTCATCGAGCCAGCCCTTCACGATCTGCAGGCGGTCCAGGTTGGCCCCGACCGGATCGCGCAGCGCGTAAAGCAGGAAGGCCGGCGCCGTCGCCCCTTCAGGCGCAGCGGCCAGATCCGCGCCCATCGGCACACCCTTGGAATAGCCGATCCCGGCCAGGTCACGCCGCAGCACGTCGCCTTCGGCGAAGTCCCAGCCGCCGAAGAACCGCACCCGCATGCGCGGTCCGGTCGTGGCGTAGGTCTCGCGCCGCTCCATCGCGTCGAAGAGCGCGCCGCGCGAATTCTGCTCGGCCCAGACCGCTGTGAGACCCGACGTGATGTACTGCCACGAGGCGATGCCCGCGCTGCCGTCCGCGGTTGTGTTCGACATGTGGATTGCGCCGTCTTCCTCGATGATCCGGTGCGGGGACGGCTCGTAAGTGGTGAATTTGTGGAAGAAGTTGTCGTTTTCGGGCGTGGTCAGGCCGATGTGGTTGTCGCTGGCGCCGACCAGCCCGAATTTGAACGGGTTCACGCCCAACTCCGCCTCGAGCTGCAGCCCCCGCTTCAAACCTGAGCGCGTGTATTCGCCCGGCAGCATCTCGGGCGTCTTCAACTCGGACAGGTCGAGGTTGCCGACATCCCAGGTTTCGAAATCGGCGAACTCGTCTTCCGGCGACAGCAGCGGATGCGCCTCGCCGTCGCCCTTGTTCTGCGTCGCCTCGTAGAGCCGTTCCCACTTCTGGCGCTGCTCGGCATAGTCGGCGTCAAGAGCGGCACCGTTGTCGAAGTCGTCCTGCATGGCGAACATCATGCCGTTCGACAGGTTCCCGTTATGCGGAATCGCCAGCACGTCGCCCCCGGTCTTGTCCTCGTAGCCCTGCATCCAGGTCCAGAGGTCGCGCGGGTTGCGGCTGCCCACGGGCGGCGTCGTCGTGTACGGCACGACCTGCCCCGCCCGCTCCGGTCCGTCGCGGAAGATAACGTTGCGGTGCAGGTTGTTGCCCGACACCAGCGAGGTCCATTCGAAGGCGATGAAGGTGGTGAATTTGCCGGGGTCGTTGAACTCTTCGGCAGCCTGCACGATGTCGTCCCAGACCCGCTTGAACGCCGGATTGCCCGGCTGGTAGTTGAGCTCGGGCGACAGCGTGCCTTGCGAGAACTCCCCGATCAGGCGGAACATGGCATCGGCGGCGGTCTGGCCGCCGGCATTGAAGTCCTCGTGGAACTGCTTGCCTTCTGGCACTGCCATGATGTTCGGCGCGCCTTTCAGGATGTCGATGATCGCGCCCATCGCGTCGGAGTGGTCGGTGATCATGTAGAAATCGAACGGCCGCGCGAGCTTGACCGGCTGCCCGGTGTTCGATGTCACCTGCTCGCCCCGTGCGAAGCGGTAGGCGTCGCGCGGCATCAGCCGGGTGCCCGAGCCGCCCGCATCCGGCGAAAGCCCGGTGTGCACGTGGGTGTCGCCGAAATAGACCTCGGTCGGAAAGGCGCGGTCCGCATAAGGCGAATAGGGCCGCCCGGCGTAAATGTCGGTCGCCCCGCTGGTGCCGGAGGTATCCTGCGCAATTGCAGGAACGCCAGTTCCGATGGCTGTCGAGGCGGCAAGGGCAAAAAGAATTCGTTTCATGAAGGCATCCAATCCGGGTTTCACGCGATCTTCACGCTACCACAGCGGGTGCAAATCCAAGAAGCCTTTCCTTCGTGCCGCCGCACCGCCCCCGCCGGCGTGCGTTTCAGCCGGGCGCGGCCTTTCGCAGAATCCCTGCGAAAAAGTCGGAGAGTTCGGGCATCGCGTCCAGCGGCAGGACATGCGCGACGTGCTGGTCGGGCCGGACGATCACGAGACATCCGCGCGCACGGTCGATTGCGCGCAGGTCAAAAATGTCCGGCCCGCTCTTGGCATCGGCGCAGAACACCTTCTCGTAGTCGCACAGTCCGTAGCACCCCTTCGACGGGCGCAGCAGTGCCGGCATATCGCCGTGTTCGAGGTCGCGAAACCCTTGCTGGAACACCGCGCGTACGTCGATCACGGCGTCGATATCCTCATCCGCCGGCGTGTGCGCCCGGATGGGCGAGGCCGGATCGTCGGCGAGATGCGCGCAGAGCCGGTCGATGGCCCCGCCCGGCGCGCCGGTGTCGTCGTCGGGTGCAAAGGCGAATATGCGCCAGCGCGCGTCCGCCTCGATGACGTGGCCGAGATGCATCGGTCTCGCATCGGCCAGCCGCACCACAGGCGCCGAATGAAACCGCGTGCCGATCTCGAAACCGCCCGCAAGCTTCTGCCAGCGATCCTCGCCGATCAGCGCCGACGGCGCATAGCGGATCGTGAGCCCTGCGGTGAAGCGTCCGTTGGCGATGAACTCGCGCTGGAAGCGCGGCATCTCGGCGTCCGCGTCCGCCGTCTCCTCACGTGCGCCAACGACGCGCGACCAGCGGTGATCGAAATCAACCAGCCCCTTGGCGGCGGCGCGGCGTTCGGCGGAATAGCTGTGCAACAGCGACGCGTCCGCGCGTCCGGTCAGCACCGAAACCAGCTTCCAGCCGAGGTTGAACGTATCGCCCATCGAGACGTTCATGCCCTGCCCGGCCTTCGGGCTGTGGGTGTGGCAGGCATCCCCCGCGGTGAAAACGCGCGGGGTGCGCGTGTCGACCGCGTTCGACGGCACGTCGTCGAACTTGTCCGTCAGGCGATGACCGATCTCGTAGATCGACCACCAGACCACCTCGCGCGCCTCGAAGGGAAAGGGATGCAGGATGCGCCGGGCCTTGGCGATGATGTCCTCGGGACCCAGCCCGCGCTCGGCGACGCGCTCGTCCGGGCGCAGCTTGTCGAGCGCCACGTAGAGCCGCACGAGATAACCGCCCTCGCGCGGCAGAACGAGCATCGACCCGTGATCCGACTGCACGATGGCTTTCATGCGCAGGTCGGGAAACTCGCTGACCGCCAGCACGTCCATCACGCCCCAGGCCTCGTGCGCCGCATCGCCGTGCAGCCTGCCGCCGATGGCCCGCCGCACCGCGCTGCGCGCCCCGTCGCAACCCACCACGTAGCGTGCGCGAAGCGTTTCGACTTCGCCCGTTTTCTCCGGGCCGGTCCGCTCCAGCCGGACCGTGACCGGGAAATCGGCCCCCAGCGGATCGACGCTCAGGTCCGCCACCTTCAACCCGTAATCAGGCGTCAGCCGTGTCGGTGCGTTGCGCATCACGTCGAGAAACATGTCATGCACGCGCGCCTGGTTGATCAGCACATGCGGCATCTCGCTCAACCCGTCCTCGACGTCCTGCACGCGGCCCACGCGCCGGATCCGGTCGGGCCTGTCCGGGTCCCGCGACCAGAAGGTCGTCTCATTGATCCAGACCGACTCGCGGCTCACTTTCCCGGCAAACCCGAAGGCCTGGAACATCTCCATCGACCGGACATTGATCCCGTCCGCCTGGCCCTTCTCCATCGGGCCGAGCTTGGGCTCGACGATCATGGTGCGGACACCTGGGGCACGGGCGAGCTGTGCGGCGAGGCAGAGCCCCGCCGGGCCGCATCCGGCGATCAGGACGTCCACGGTTTCCGGCAGCCCTCCGCCCGGGTCCCGCCATGCAGGCGCGGCGGGGCAGACGTCGGGATCGCCCGGACGAAAGCCTTCCAGAAAGAACTGCATGCCCTGTCCTCCCCTCCCGGGCTCAGCCGCGCATGAACTTGCGCCGCGCCTCTTCGGCGATGGCCTGTTTCATCTGCAACTCGGCGAGGCGCGCCATCGCCGCCTTGCGCGCGGCGGGCTCGGTCAGACCGGCCAGCCGCGCCTTCTGCGCGCTCACCAGCTTTTTCAGCTCGATCTCTTCGGGCAGCACGCCGGCCTGCGCCATGACGCGATAGCCAACCGCCTCACCCGCGTCGACGTGCGCGTCACCAGGGCGGTCCGGCAGCCGTTTCCCGGCGCCTTCGAGGTCGTCGAGACCGCCCTCGACAAGCGACTTGAGGATCCTGCGTTCGGTCAGCCGGCTCAGCCAGGACATGGCGATGCTCCTCCCTTTCCGATATGGCCACCCGAAGCAGCCGTGCAAGATCGCAGTCCCGTCACCCGGGCGTCACCCCGAGCAGGCGCATCGCGTTTTCTTTCAGGATCAACGGGCGCACCTCGTCCTTGAAATCGGCCTTGTCGAACGCGTCCAGCCACTTTTCCGGCGCGATCATCGGCCAGTCCGACCCGAAGAGCATCTTGTGCTTCAAGAGGCTGTTGGCATAGCGCACGAGGATCGGCGGAAAGTATTTCGGAGACCAGCCCGAGAGGTCGATGTAGACGTTGGGCTTGTGCTGCGCCACGGCAAGCGCCTCTTCCTGCCAGGGAAAGCTTGGATGCGCGGCGATGATCCTGAGATCCGGGAAATCTACCGCCACGTCGTCGAGATACATCGGGTTGGAATACTTCAGCCGCATCCCGTTGCCGCCGCGCATGCCCGAGCCGACGCCCGTCTGCCCGGTGTGGAACAGTGCCACGCAGCCATGCTCCGCAAGCACTTCGTAGAACGGATAGGCCATGCGGTCGCTGGGGAAAAAGCCCTGCATGGTGGGATGGAACTTGAATCCCCTGACCCCCTCCGTCTCGACCAGTCGCCGCGCCTCGCGCACGGCCATCTTGCCTTTCCAGGGGTCGATCGAGGCGAACGGGATGAGCACGTCGGCGTTCTGGCGCACCAGCTCCAGCACCTCGTCGTTGGAATAGCGCCGATAGCCGGTCTCGCGCTCGGCATCGACCGGGAAGATCACCGCGGCGATGTTTTGCGCCCGGTAATGGGCCGCGGTTTCGGGAATGGTCGGCGGATGCTCCCACGGCGCGCCGAAGTAGCCCGCCATCGTCCGCTGCAGGTCATCATAGCCGTCGTCGGAGTGACAGCCGCAGGGCTCCTCGGCATGGGTGTGGATGTCGATCGCGCGGACCTTGGAAAAATCGACCATCTCCGTCTCCTTCAGACCCGGATCAC
The DNA here is from genome assembly GCF_033436665.1 of Roseobacter sp. FCG-D35. NCBI lineage: Bacteria > Pseudomonadati > Pseudomonadota > Alphaproteobacteria > Rhodobacterales > Roseobacteraceae > Roseobacter > Roseobacter sp. FCG-D35. The sequence goes on along the minus strand of NZ_JAWQFO010000009.1, from coordinate 145,564 downwards.
CGCCGGGTCGGCCTCGTCGTAAAGCCTGTCGAGCAGCGCGGCGCGGCGGGTGACGATCCGGCGCACGTTGAGCGAGCCCTTGTCGGTGATCTCGCCGTCCTTCAGCGACGGTGGCTCGGCAAGTATGATTGCCCGCGAAATGCGCCGTGCCGACCCGGAGGACGCTTCGGCCATCTCGCGTAAAGGCGCGGCGATCGCGGCCTGAAGCCGCGCATCGACGACCGCGCCCTTTTGCGAATTGGTCTCGGTCGCCTGCCCGGGCCGCGGAAAGACGAAAAGACCCACCGCGTCCCTGTCCTGTCCGCAGATCACCACGTCCTGCACCAGCCCGCGCAGCGCCTCGAGCGCCTCGAGCCGCAGCGTCCCCGCCTGCACCCATGTCCCGGTCGAGAGCTTGAAGTCTTCCGAAACCCGTCCGTCGAAGATCAAGCCGCGCTCGGGGTCATCGGGGTCGACGAACCGCACCGCGTCGCCGGTGCGCAGGAACCCGTCGGCGTCGAAGGCCTCGGTCGTCCGTCCGGCGTCCTCGAAGTACCCCGGCATGACGTTGGGCCCCTTCACGCGCAATTCGCAGCGCCTGTCGTCATCGGGGATCAGGCGGATCTCGGTGCCCGGCAACGGCACGCCGATGACGCCCGAGCGCCCGATGGGCTCATGCACCATCAGCGTCGCCGGCGCGGTTTCGGTCATCCCCCAGCTCGAGATCATCAGCGGCAGGCGGCCGCGCACCTCGCGTGCCATATCCTCAAGTGCCGTCCAGACGTCCTGCGGCAGCGATGCGCCGGCGTAGAAGATCAGGTCGAGATCGCGGAAATAGGCATCGCGCAGGGCATCGTTGTCGCGCATCTCCTCCACGAGCATGGCAAAGCCCGCGGGAACGTTGAAGGACAGCGTGCCGGGGCGCTCGGTGATGTTGCGCACGGTCTCCGGGAACAGCGCCGGCACCGGCTTGCCGGCGTCGATGACCAGCGTCCCGCCATTCGCCAGCATCATGTTGACGTTGTGCGAACTGCCGAAGACGTGGTTCCAGGGCAGCCAGTCGCAGATCCGCGGCGGGCGGTCCTTTAGGAAGGGCAGGACCGAAGCGATCTGGGCCTGGTTTGCGCAGATCATCCGCTGCGTCGTCAGAACGCCTTTGGGATCGGACGTGGACCCGGAGGTGAAGAGGATCTTGGCCACCGTGTCCGGCCCCACAGTCTGCAACCGGTCGTCGACTTCAGCCGTCACCGGGTGCCCGGTCAAGGACGAGAAATCCGTCACGGCGCGGGACGCACCTGCGGTGTGGCGCGCGACGATCTCCACCCCGTCGAACTGCGGCAGCGAAAGCGCGCTGCCGAACCTTTCGGCGTCCTCGACGAAGGCCAGCGCCGGTTTCACCTTGTCGAGAATATAGGTCAGGCGCCCATGCGCCTCGGCGATCAGCGAATACTGTTCGGCCAGCGGCACGGTCGGCACCCCGGCATATTGCGCGCCGAGCGCCAGCAGCGCGTGGGCGACCGAGTTGCCGGACAGTATGACGATCGGCGTCCCGGGTCCAAGATCGCGGGCAATGAGCGCAGCGGCGATGGCGCGGACGTCCCGCACGGCTTCGGCATAGGTCACGTCGCGCCAGTGCGCGCCGTCGCGTTCCGCCAATGCCACGCGGCCGGGCGCATCCTCGGCCCAGCGGTGCAGCCAGTCCGCGGTGCGTCGCGCCACCGGGTCGAGCGGCACCCGCGACGACAGGTGAATGTGATCACCTTCGCGCCACGTCGTCACGGCGTGCGGCGCAAGCCGTAGCCCCGTTATCGCGTCCGTCATTCCGGATCCCCTCCCCCATCCGCTGTCGCGCCGCGCGCCGCTTTTGCCAGCAGGTGTCGCAAGATCTCGGTCTCGCCCGCATCGAGCGTTGCGAACAGTTCCGCCTCGGTCACGCGAACGGCGGCCTCGGCCTTGCGCCAAAGCCGGTGGCCCCCGGGCGTGACACTCAACGCATACATGCGGCGGTCGCCGGGCACCGCGCTGCGTTCCAGAACGCCGACCCGTTCGAGTTCGTCGACCACCACCACGATCCCCGACCGCTTGATCTGCAGGATTTCCGACAGACGCGATTGCGAGATGCCGGGGTTGGTCGCCACCACGCCCAGCGCCGAGAAGGTGCCGATCCGCAGGCCCATTTCGGACAGCCGCGCGCTGACCGCGTCCTGTACCCGCATGTAGGCGCGCTTCATCGCGTACCCCGTGAACCGGTAAAGCACGGCGTCCGCCGCGGTCGGGTCCTCGGTGCGGGGCGCGGTGGCGGTCATCGGGTCTCCTCTTGGGGCGGGCCTAGCGGAAGGACGGGGTGCGTTTTTCCAGGAAGGCCTTCAGCCCCTCCTCCGCGTCGGCGCTGGTCTGGGACACGGCGGCGGCAAGGCTTTCTGTGAACAGCCCGTCCGCGCGCGACATGTCCGAAATCCGGCTGATCGCCTGGATCATCATGAAATTCGACAATTGCGCATTCTGCGCGATCCTGGTCGCAAGCTCCCGCGCCAGCGGCATCGCTTCACCTTCGCCGACTGCATAGTGCGTCAGGCCCAGGGCCAGCCCTTCCTCGGCGGCGTATTTGCGGCCGGTGAGCATCATCTCGCACAACCGGTCGGCCCCCAGGATGCGCCCGACGCGCACGCTGGCGCCGCCTCCGACATAGATGCCGCGCCTCCCTTCGGGCAGCTGGAAGACGGTCGAGGGTTCTGCGATGCGCACATGGGTCGCCGCCGCCAATTCCAACCCGCCGCCGATCACCGCGCCGAACATGGCCGAGACAACGGGCAGGCCCGAGAACTGGATTGCATCCATGACCCGGTGCCAGTTGCGCGAATGGCGCATCGTGCCTTCCGCATCGCGGGCAACATGTTCACCGAGGTCGAGACCCGAGCAGAAATGCCCCGCCACCCCGGTCAGCACCGCCGCGCGCACGCCGCTTGGCGGCGCTGCGAAGAAGTCGTCCAGCGCGGCAAGTAGCGCATCGCTCATCGCGTTGCGCTTGTCGGGGCGGTTCATCGTCAGGATCGCCAGCGGTCCGTCGATATCGACCTGCAGAATGTCCCGGGGGGCGGAAGGGTTCTGTCGTGTCATCGTCGCGGTCCGGTTTGCCTAATCGTCATTGTACGATCCGGCACCTGAACTGTTATGTCAATGAACAATTCGTGTGCCAAATTTCCTCACTCAACGATCGGCCCCTGTTGCACGTGCAAGCGATCTGCGGCGAGTTGTTGGCACCGTCCAGGCAACGCACATCGGGAAGTCCGATGGCGGACGGCAGGGTCGCGTCGGAGCGTCGAGCGATCGATACCTTAGGAAGCGACTGTGTCGTGGAGGCGTGATCAACTATGCCGACGTATCGAGGAGAGCGCCCGGCGCCCTCGCGTCATGCCCTGATCGATCAGCAGCAGTGCGAAGGTGCAACAGCACTTCCCGCAATTCGGCGCGGCGCATGTGTTGCGGCTGGACGGCGGACCAGACCGGCCGCTCGAATTTCCCTCGCCGTCCCGACAGAGACTATTCGACGGCCTCGCCCAGCGTGTCGGCCTTCACCGCGCCGCGCTTGCCGGGCGGCATCGACTTTCCGACCGTGGTATCGACGCGGGTCTGTGCTTCGATCTCGGAGTTGAGTTCGGCGCCCATGAGAATGATGAATGCCGAGATCCAGAGCCACATCAGCAACACGATGACGCCCGACAGGCTGCCGAAGGTCTCGTTGTAGGATCCGAAGTTGCTGACGTAGATGGAAAATCCGATCGAGGCGACAAGCCAAACGACACAGGCGACGACGGCCCCGGGCGTCAGCCAGGCCCAGCGCGCGGCCGAGCGGTCGGGACCGAAGCGGTAGAGCATCGCCAGTCCGAGGATCGTCATCACGGCGAGCACGATCCATCGCACCAGCCCGAGTACCGTCTCGAGCCAGCCCGGCAGCGGCAGCAGGGCCAGCGCGGCAGGCACGGCGAGCGCCGCGCCGAGGCCGAGCAGCAGCCCGACGATCAGCAGAAGGGTCAGGCCGAGGGTCAGCGCCGTGCGCTGGATAAAGCCGCGCGTGTCCTGCTCGTCGTAGGCCACGTTCAGTCCTTCGATCAGGCTCGACATGCCCTTCGACGCCGAGTAGATCGCCAGCCCCAGGCCGATGATGAAGGCAAACCCAAGCCCGGCATTCTTCGATCCGGTCACCTCGACGGCCTGGTCGAGGATGATCTGCGCCGCCTGCTGCGGCATGATCGACGCGAAAGTCTCGATCTGCGCGGTGACCTCGGCGGGTTCCAGCACCAGACCGGCCAGCGCCATCAGCGCGGTGATCGCCGGAAAGATCGCCAGTAATGCGTAGAACGCGACCCCGGCCGCGATCAGGCTGACATGGTCGGCGGAAATCTCGTCCTTCACGCGGAAAGCGATGTCCTTCCACCCGGTGGCGGGGATCTCGGTTGGTGTGGCAGCGTCGCGTCCGCGTGTCATCTTTTGGTCTCCTTGAACACGCAAGACCCGCGCCGGGATCCGGCGCGGGTCCTGTCGGTTTGGTCAGGCCGTCACGACTTGACGTCTCCGAGCTTTTGCTTGTCGGCTTCCTTGGAGGCTGCGTCGGCGACGCGCTTGCCGGCCTCCTCGGCCTTGCCGATCGCCTTGTCGACAGCGCCGGGCGCCTCGGAATCCGCCTTGTCGCGGGTCTCCTCGACGATCGCCCTGGCCTCCTGGGTCGCGGCGCGCGCAACCTCGGTGAGCTTGCGTCGTTCCTCGGCATAGACGCGTTCCGCCTCTTCGAAGAGCCTGTCGCTCTGTTCGCCGAGATAGTGGTCCTCGGTGCGGCTTCGGGGCAGCGCCGCGCCCAAAGCCGCACCCACGGCCAGCGCAAGCGCACCTACAACCAGCGGCTGCTCCTCGAAGACGTCCACGGCCCGCTCGCGCCCGCGGCGACCGTAGTCATAGGCCGCATCGCGGGCCTCGATCGCCCGTTCGCGGGCCGCCACGACGCGGGCGCGCGCCTCCTCGCTCATGGTTTCGGTGCCTTCGCTCAGACGCTGGCGCAGGCGCGCGGCACGTCGCGACGCGTTATCCGCCGCCCGCTGGACGCCGCGCCGGGCGGAGCGTCCGGCCGCTGCGGCCGAACCGGCGGCGGAACTCGCAGCGTCCGAGACAGATCGACCCGCGCGGCGCGCGGTATCGCCTGCGGCGCCTGCCGCGCTGGACGCCGACTGAGAGGCCGAGCGTGCTGCGCCCGAGGCGGTATCTCGGGCCGAGGCTGCCGCGCTCGACGCCGATTGCGAGGCCGACCTGGCCGCATCGCTTGCTGCATCCCGGGCCGAACCGGCGGCGTCGGACACCGCGCCGGCCGCGTCGCCGACGCGGTCTCCGATGCCGCGCCCGTCGTCGCTCCAGTCATCGTCATCCCAATCGTCATCGTCCCAGTCGTCGTCGATGCTCCGCGCCCAGGTCGGCGCTGTCCGGGCGCTTCTCAAACCGGCGGCATAACTCCGCTCGTCGGTCCCAGGATAACGGGTGACGCCGCTGCGGCTGGAGGTCACGCGATCGTATGGATCGCGGCGCTCGAGCGGCTCGGGGTCGTCGTAGTCATGACGCTGGAACCGGGCCGGCTGACCGCTGCGGGACCCGCCCGTGCCGTTGCCGAAAATCATCCAGGCGATGCCGACACCGGTCAGCGCCAGCGCCATCGGGTTCTGCTTGACCGAGTCCGAGATCGACCGGCCGAGATCCCCCCCGTGCTCGCGCACCTGGTCGCTGAACTGCCGCACGAGGTGATCGACCGAGAACCGGTCCTGAAGCTCGTCGAGCGTCGAGCTGAGACCGGCGCGTTCCGCCTCGATCTCGCGTTCGATCTCATCCGGCTTGCGGGTATCATTTGTCATCGTAAACCTCCTTTACCGCTTGCGCGTCGCGCTTGACGTTCTCGGCCGTGCGCGTCGGCGCGAGGCTGCTGAGCTTGAGATCCTCGGTGCCCTTGTTGGCCATCACGTAGGCCACGATGGCCAGGATGACGCCCACGATCAGGGCCGACCATCCGGCCGGAATTCCGGCTTCGGTCAGACCGGCGACGAGGGCCGCGGTCAGAACGTTGAGTGCGGTGAGCGATATGACGACCGCGCCGACCAGAAGACCGATTGCAGTGCCGGCGTTCTGAACGCTCTCGTTGACCTCCGCACGGGCGAGGTCGACCTCCTTGCGCACGAGGCCGCTGACGTGGGTCAGGGCGTCGGACAGAAGGTTGCCGGTGGATTTCTGTGTTTCGAGGCTCATCTGTCTCCTCCCGTGGGGCTGGTCGGGGTTGTCGGGCGTGCAGGCGCGGTGGCCGGTGCGGCCGGCGTCGCGGTGGGTGTCGCGGCGGCGTGCTGCGACGCGCCATGGGACGGTTGTGCGCTCTGGCGGACAACGTGACCCGGCTCGGGTGTGTGGGACGCCGCGCTCGACGCCTTGGCGAACCGTGTCGCGGCAAACCCGAGCAGGGCAGCGCTTCCGAGGAACACAGCCGGATTGCGCCGGGCGAACCCGTTGATGTCCTGCACGATTTCGCCGAGATCCTTGCCGCGGATGGTTTCGGAGGCGTCAGCAAGCCCGTCGGCCAACTGGCTGAACGTGCGTTCGGCCGGCGATCCGCTGCGCAGATCGTCGGCGGCGGAGCGCAGCGCCGACGAGACGTGGCTCACCTCGTCCGCGGCCTGCGACTTCGCGTCCTCGGCATAACCGGCAGCTTCCGAGGCAACCTTTTCGGTCACGTTCTGCGCGGTGGTCCGGGCCTTCTCGGCCGCGTCGTTGGCGGCGTCGCGCGCCTTTTGCGCGGCCTGCTCAGTGCCCGAACCGCCTGCTGTCGCTCCGGTTCCCGGCGATGTCGCCGGCGCCTGTCCGGTGCCGGCGCCTGCCGGATCGGGGCGCTTGTCTGAGGATTGTGTCATTCGATCTCTCCCAATTTCGGTGTGACGCTGATCAGAATACGAAGGCGATAATCGCCAGCACGACGACCACGAGGCCGACGATGTAGATGACGCTGTGCATGTGCTTTCCCTCCCACCCCTTCCGGAGCTATTGCGACGCGCGATGCGAATTCCGCAGACAAGGGGTCACCTGTCGGGATCGCACACGGCGTCCCCGGGAATGCAGTCGGGCGATTGACCTGTAAGCAAGGCACCGACGATTGCCGCGGCCTCCAAGGGCAACGCGATCTTCACGGAATTGTTCCCGACCGGGTCATCCGCGGGTCAGAGTTGTACACAGGGTCGCGTGGCACGAGGCTGCGCCGTCCGATCAGCCGGGGTCTCCCCGACGAGCGCTGCCCGTTACCGGCCGGCCCGGCGCGTGCGGGATGTCAGGGGGCTGCCGCCCAGACCTCGACTTCGACCTTGAATTCCGGGCGCGTGAAGCCCGTCACGATCAGCAGCGTGGAGCTCGGCAGGCGCTCGGGTGCGCCCAGAAACGCGTCACGCGCGCGCATGTACCCGGCCATGTGCTCGCGCGCGGTGACGTAGGCCGAGACATGCGCCACATCCGCGGGCCCCATTCCGGCTTCGGCGAGAATGGCACGGATGTTCTCGAAACACAGGACCGCCTGCTCAAAGGCGGTCTCGGGGATCGTGTCGTCCTTCCGGATGCCAAGTTGCCCCGAGGTGCGGACGAGCCGCAGGCCCGCCGGGATCTCGGTTCCATGCGCATAGGCGGCGAAGGGCGGGCGCAGCGTGCCCGGGTTCAGTGCTTTCATGTCGCAGCGCACCCTTTCAAAAACGACTTGCCAGAGCGGTCCGTTTCTGGAACGCTTTAAGCACATCTCTGGCACAGATCGACATCAGGGCCACGCGAAACCAGTTCCTTGAAGGAGGAAGCCATGGGTATGCGTGTTCTTTTGGCACGGATCGGAGATGCAGCGATTGCCGGGACAGCCCCGGCCGCTCTGTTCCCCAACTTCTGCGGAATTCGGCCATGAGCGTCCAGGGCTATTGGGCCGACCTGCCGTCGCGCGCGTTTCGCGACCTGCCGCGCGACACCGTCGCCGTTTTGCCGCTTGGCGCGACCGAACAGCACGGTCCGCACCTGCCTTTGTCGGTGGACAGCGATCTCATCGACGCGGTGGCAACACGCATGCTCACGGCGCTCGACCCTGCGCAATCGGTGCTGGTGCTGCCGACCCTCGGCATCACCAAAAGCGACGAGCATGCCGATTTCCCGGGCACGCTGGCGCTGTCGGCACAAACCCTGCTGTCGATGCTGCGCGACATCGGGATGTCGGTGGCCCGCGCGGGGGTCGAGCGGCTGGTACTGTTCAACGGTCACGGCGGAAACAGCGCGCTGCTGCAGATCGCGGCGCGCGAGTTGCGGCGTGAAGCGGAACTGATCGTCGTCTCCTGCTCCTGGGGCGGTTTCGCCGCGTGGCAAAGTCATTTCGACGCGGAAGACTACGGTCATGACATCCACGCCGGCGCGGTCGAGACCTCGGCCATGCTTGCCTTGCGCCCCGACTGCGTGGACATGGACAAGGCGCGCGACTTCCGCCCGGAGATGCGCGACTGGGACGAAGCCTTTCCGCAGATCGGGCTTGGCGGACGTCCCGTCGCACCGGGCTGGCTGGCGCAGGACCTGAACCCCGACGGAGCCTGCGGTGACGCATCCGCGGCGAAAGCAGAAAAGGGAGCGGCGCTGCTCGACAGCGCGGGGCGCGACTTCGCCCACTTCCTCGCGGATTTAGCCCGCTTCGATCACAGGCGGCCCGCACCGTGAGCCGGGTCGAACTCTTCGATGGTGTCGTGCCGCGCGTGCTGGTCCCGCGCAGCCTGCTGACCCGTCCGGAACGCTTCGGCGGCCGCACGGTCGGCGACTGCCTCGCTGGCGATCTCATTCTGCGCGCGGGCCGCGTGACCGGGCTGCGCGATTGCGAGTCCGAGCCCGAGCGCGTGGTGATGTCGCGCCTGACCGAAACGCACGTCCATCTCGACAAGTGCCATACGATCGGGCGCATGCCGCGCGTCGGCGGCGATCTTGCCGATGCCATCGCCGCACAACGCTCCGACAAGGCGAACTGGAGTGTCGCGGATCTGCGCCGCCGGATGACACGCGGCATGCATGAGTTGCGCGACGCGGGCTGCGGTGCGGTGCGCAGCCATGTCGACTGGGGCGACGATCCTGACCCCGCGGCCGTACCACCCGCCTGGGACGTGCTCGAAGAAGTCGCGGTGGATTTCGGGCCCGGCATCGTGTTGCAACGTGCCGCCCTGACCAGCATCGCGGCCTTGAGCGATGCCGCATATGCCGACGGTTGTGCCGCGCGCATCGCGCGGGACGGTGGAGTGCTGGGCGCATTCGTCTTCGACCAGCCTGAGCGGCGCGCGGGCATCGCGAACGCCTTCCGCGCCGCCGACCGTCACGGCCTGGCCCTTGACTTTCACGTCGACGAAGGTCTCGCGCCAGGCCTCGACGGGCTCGAGATGATCGCCGATGCCGCTCTCGGGATGCGGTTCGAGGGTCCGGTGCTCTGCGGCCATGCCTGCAGCCTCGCCAACCTTTCGGGCGCGCCGCTGCGGCGTATCGCGGACAAGCTGGCGCGCGCGGGGATTTCCGTCGCGGTCCTGCCCTGGACGAACCTCTACCTGCAGGGGCGCGGCGACGGCACGCCGGACCGGCGCGGCCTGACCCGCGTGCATGAATTGCGCGCGGCGGGCGTGAACGTGGTCGTCGGCACCGACAACGTCGGCGATGCCTTCTGTCCGCTGGGCGCGCATGCGCCGACCCGAACCCTGGCGCTCGCGGCCGTCGCGGCGCATCTCGACCCGCCCTTCGCGGATCATCTGCAAATGATTACCACCGCCGCCGCGCAAGCGCTCGGGCTGCCGCCCGTCCATATCGACGGCGCGGCAGTCGACGATCTGCTGGCCTTCGAGGCCACCTCGACCGCCGATCTGCTTGGCCGCGCGCCCGCGCCGCGGCCGCTTTCCCACATCACAGGAGCAAGACCATGACCGGTCCCGCAAACAGGTCCGACATCGACTGGACGGAAGTGGCCGAGGCGCTGGCCCCGGTCGAGGTGATTGACGAGACCGTCCTCGTGCGCAAGCGCTCGCGGGATTTTTTCTGGTACTCGCCGATCCTGAACGCGCAGCTCAAGAAATGCTTCGGCGATCTCGTCGCCTGTCCCGGGACGCGCGAAGAGATGGCGCATTGTCTCGCCGTGGCCCATGCGCGCGATCTGCCCGTCGTTCTGCGCGGCGGCGGCACCGGCAACTACGGGCAGGCGGTCCCGCTGATGGGTGGTCTGATCATCGAGACCACCGGCATGAACCGCATCCTCGAAATCGGCGAGGGCTTCGTGCGCGTCGAGGCCGGGGCGCTGATGGCGGACATCAACGCCGCCCTGGCACCCGAGGGCTGGGAAATGGCGATGTTCCCCTCGACTCAGGACATCGCCACCATCGGCGGGTTCGTCGCCGGCGGCAGCGCCGGGATCGGCTCGATCGCCAACGGTGCCTTGCGCGAGCCGGGCAACATCATCGGACTCAAGGCCCTGTCGGTCGAGGCGACGCCGCAGGAGCATGTCTTCGAGGGCGAGGACGCGCTTCAGGTCCATCACGCCTGGGGGCTGAACGGCGCGATCACAGAAGTCACGCTGCGCACCGTACCGCTGCGCGACTGGATCGGTTGCATGGCGACCTTCGACAGCTACCGCGCCTGCTATGCCGCCGGATATGCGCTGGCGGTGAGCGATCGCATCGGGCGCAAGCTGAGTTCCACGGTCGATGCGAGGATCGTCGACTACTTCCCGCGGCTCAAGGGTCATATCCGCTCGGAGAAGCACCTGCTGGTCGCGCTGGTTCCGCGCGAGGATATGGACGCTTTCGAAGAGCTGATCGCCGAGCGTGGCGGGACGGTGGACCTCGCGCTCACCGACGAAGAACGGCAGGAGAAAGCCATCCCGCATGTTTTCGAATTCGCCTACAACCACACGACGCTGCAGGTCCTGAAGGCCGACCGCTCGGCCACTTACCAGCAGATCGGCGTGCCCGATGCGTCGGACGATGGCGCCGTCGCCGCCATCGCGGAGAAACTCGGCGACGACGTCTGGCCGCACCACGAATTCGCGCGGCTCGACGGCAAGGTCGTCGCCTTCGACCTGCCGATCATCTGGTTCCGCGACGAGGCGCGGCTGCGCGAGATCGACGCGACCTACGCGGCCGCGGGGTTCTCGGTCGCGGACGCGCACACCTATCACGTGGAGGGCGGCGGCCTGAAGAACGCCGACTACCGGCACCTGGCGTGGAAGAAGCGCATGGACCCGAAGGGGCTGCTGAACCCCGGCAAGTCCCAGGCCTGGGACGAAGTCCGCGACCTCTCTCCGGAAGCAATCGAAGCCAAGGCGAAAGGGTGACACCATGACCTTCCGAACAACCCCGCTGACAGACAGTTTCGGCGTCGAAGTCATCGGTGTCGATCTCGCCGAGGTGAGCGCCGGCCACCGGTTCCCGGAGATCCGTGCGCTTTTCGAGGACCATTCCGCGCTGCTCTTCCGGGGGCAGGACCTGAGCGATGCCCAGCACATGGCCCTGGCACAGCGCTTCGGACCGATCGAGGACCGCAAGGCGGACGAGCGCAAGCCCGGCGAGGCTTTCGAGGTGCCGCGGGTTTCGAACGTGCAGGCGGACGGCAGCACGAGTGCCGAGATGGATCTGCACACGCTGAACCTCAAGGCGAACTTCCTGTGGCATTCCGACAGCACGTTCCTGCCGGTCCCGGCGCTGGTCAATATCCTGATCGGGCGCGTTGTCACCACCACTGGCGGCGCCACCGAGCTTGCCTCGACCCGCGCCGCCTGGGCCGCGATGCCCGAAACCCTGAAGGCGCGAATCCGCGGGCGCGGTATCTGGCACCGCTACAGCCATTCGCGCGCCAAGATCTCGCCCGAGCTCGCTCAACTGCCGATGTTCAACAAGTGGCCCGACACCTGCTGGAACGCGCTCTGGACCAACCCGGTAAACGGGCGCGAGGCGCTCTACATCGCCTCGCACGCCTTCCGGGTCGACGGCTACGACGCGGCCGAAAGCGAAGCGCTGCTGGCCGAACTCACCGAGTTCTGCACCCAACCCGAGTTCGTCTATTCGCACCGGTGGCAGGTCGGCGACGTCCTGCTCTGGGATCAGCGCGCGGCGATGCATCGCGGCACGCCCTGGCCCTACGAAGAGCCGCGCACGCTGTCGAGCCTGTGTTGCTCGGTCACAGAAGCCGACGGGCTCGACGCCATGCGGATGCCGGCGTGATGCCCGACACCTCCCTGCTCGAGCCTGTCATCCTGGGGGTCTGCGCCATCAACCTCGCCTTCATGGCGGCCTGGCTGACCGTCGGTGCGCTGGAAAACCTGTTCCACCCGTTTCTGAACGAAACCTTCACCGCGCAGGTCATGGACATGCAGCGCATGCGCGACGAGTACCCCGAGGCCTACGCCCTTGTCGCCTATCGCCGGATCGAAAGCCCGGTCGTGCGCCGGGCGCTGTTCCGGCTCGTGCTGGGGTGGGAGCTTTTGGCGGCACTTGCACTCTGGGGCGCCGCGGCGGCGGTCGTGCTGGCGGCCTTCGGCGCGGTTGCCGCCGGACCGGCCCTGGCCGCGGGGCTGGTCGCCGCAACGCTTTTCACCGCCGTCTGGGCCGGTTTCCTGATCATCGGAAACTATTTCTGCTACTGGTTCGGGCACGAGGGTGGCCAGAACACGCATTTCCACATGCTGCACTGGGGCATGGCCGGTGGCATGCTGATGGTGCTGGCGGCGGTGGCGCTGGGTGCGATCTAGGAGATCTCGTATCTCGCGATGAACTCCGGGTCCGGTTCCACGCCCAGCCCTGGTCCCGTCGGGACCGCCACGCGGCCCCCATTGCGCGCAACCTGGCCCTGGATGTCGAGAGGCTCGGTCAGGAGGTGGTCGCGGAAGCGGTTCTCGGTGGTATCGAACTCGAGCATAGGTTCCCATGGGTGCAGCCCGCCCGGCATCGGCGGCATGGCGGCGAGAAGCTGCAGGTTCGTCGCCACGGCGACGGCGCTGCCCCAGACATGGTTGATCACTGGGGTGAAATGCGCGTGGGCTAGCGCCAGCACGCGCAGGTACTCGGTGATGCCGCCAAGGGCACAGACCTCGGGCTGGGCGATGTCGAGACCCCGGTTCTCGAGGATCGACCGCCAGCCCCAGCGCGCGAACTCGGCCTCGCCGCCGGAAATGTTGGTCTTGAGCCCCGCGCGCAACTCGCGGTAGCCGTCAAGGTCCTCGGGGGCGACGGGCTCTTCGAACCAGTAGGCGCCCATCTCGTCGAGCGCCCGGCCGACGTAGAAGGCATCCGACGTCGTATAGCAGTGGTTGGCGTCGACCATGAAGCGCGCGTCGCCCACGCTTGCGGCCACCGCCGCGCAAAGCTGCACGTCGGCGCGCGGTCCGAGGCCGGTTTTCATCTTGGTCGCGGTGAAGCCCATGCCGATGATCGCGGCGGCTTCGTCGCGGAACCGCGCCACGTGATCCGCGACGCTTTCGCGTTTCAGCATCATGCCGTAGCCGTAGGCCGGTACATCCGTCCGGTGCGCCCCGCCGATCAGCTTGTGGACTGGCAGACCGCCCGCCTTGCCCGCAATATCCCAGAGCGCGATGTCGACGCCCGAAAGCGCCTGGATCGGCATGCCCTTCTGGCCGTGATCGCGCAGCAGGTTATAGACCTTGTGCCAGATCACGTCGCGGTCGAGCGCGTCCATGCCCAGCACCATCGGCGCGATCACCCGTTCGACGATGGTCTTGTTGGCGAGCGCAACGTTACCCGGCCCGAAGCATTCGCCCCAGCCGGTCAGGCCATCCTCGGTCGTCACTTCCACGAGGTGGGCGGTGCGCTTGGCGTAGTATTGCTGCGAATAGCCCAGTTCCTCGGGCATGTCGCATTGGAGGACGTGCGATCTGATGGCGGTGATCTTCATCCCGGGGACAGGATCACGCGCAGCTCAGCAACGCGTCGATCTCGGCGCGTTCCGGCATCGAGGGGGCCGTGCCGGGACGGGTGACCGAAATCGCCGCCGTGGCAGTGCCGAAGCGCACCGCGTCCGCGGCGCACCGCCCCTCGGCCAGCGCCACGGCCAGCCCGCCATTGAAGGCGTCTCCTGCCCCGGTGGTTTCGGCCACCGCGCCTGCGCGCAGCGCCGCGACATGGAACGGTTCGCCGTCCTCGTAGAGCAGAGCGCCGTTCTCGCCCAGAGTGATGATCACACGACCGACCCCGCGGGCAACCAGCGCCTCGGCCGCGCGGGCGGCATCCTCGGGGCTGGTCACGGCCATCCCGGTCAGCGCCTCGGCCTCGCTCTCGTTCGGCGTGACGTAGTCGCAAAGAGCCAGGATCTCGTCAGACAGCTCCGCCGCCGGCGCCGGGTTCAGGATGGTGATCGCTCCCGCCTCGCGCGCGATCTCGAGCGCCCGGTTGGCAGCGTCGAGCGGCTGTTCGAGCTGGGTGACGAAGACCTTCGCGCCGCGGATCAGATCGGCCTTGGCGTCGATGTCCTCGACGGAAATCCGCGCCGCGGCGCCGGGCGCAATGATGATCGCGTTGTTGCCGCTGGCCTCCTCGACGAAGATGTAGGCCGCCCCGGTATAGCTCTCGGGATCGCGCGAGACGTCGGCGGTCACCCCGGCGTCGGCCCAGGTCTGCATCGCCATGTCGGCGAAGGCGTCGTCGCCCAGCCGCGAGACGAAGGCGACGTCGCCGCCCGCCCGCGCCGCCGCGACCGCCTGGTTCGATCCCTTTCCGCCGGGGCCGAGCGCGAAGCTGTTGCCCAGAACCGTTTCGCCCATCTTCGGCTGGCGCTCGGCGCGGTAGGCGGTGTCGGCGACGAAGACGCCGAGGATGACGATCTCGTGGCCCATCGCTCAGCCCTCCGGCGGGATCACGCCCTTGCGGAAGTAGAAGCACCCGTAGAACCGCCGCTCGCCGGTCTGGATCACGGCATAGGCCTCGCGTGCGCGGTCGTAGAAGTCGAAGCGTTCGACCCCGATCATCGCCCGCGGCGCGCCCAGCGCCGCGTCGATCTCGGACTGCACCTCCTTCTGCACGTCGGGCAGGTCGTCAGGTGCATCGACGACCTGCATCCGGGCCGCGTGGTCCTCGACGAAATCGTCGAGCGGCAGGACCGACAGGATCGCGTTGGCCGCCTCGGCCGAGGTCAGGTTGTCCATCCGCAACAACTCGCCGTAGATCGTGTGGCGCGCGACCTGGTCGGAGGGGAAGTTGGTGTCGGCGATCACGACGACGTCGCCGTGACCCATCGCGCGCAATGCGTGCAGAACTTCGGCGTTGAGCCGCGGATCTATGCCTTTCAGCATGGTTTATCTCCCTGGTGTCAGACCGATACGTCGGCCGATTATCTCAATATGTCTGCGACCTTGTCGGCCAGTGCCGCACCCAACGCGCGATGCGTGTCTTCGGACAGATGAATGCCGTCGAGCGGGTCGGGTGCCGCCACGGTCGCAGCGTCGAACAACGGGATGCCGAACCGGTCGGCGACCCGCGCGAAGGCCTGGCCCAGCCCGGAGGATTTCGCGGCTCCGCCCGCGAACATGCTCGCGAGCGCCCCGGCCTCTTCGATCTTCGGAGGGGCCACGAGCAGCACCGCGGGCGCGGCGCCGCCGGGACCGGCGATGCTTGCCCGGACCAGCGCCGCCAGCCGTGCCGCGCTGTCCGCGATGTCCGAGGCAGTCACCGAGAACCGCGCCTTGAGATCGTTGGTGCCGAGCATGATGACCACCAGGTCAACCGGGCGGTGAGTGTCGAGAAGTGCGGGCAGCACCGCGGCCCCGTTCTTCCACGCGCCTTCGATCGGGTCGTCGTGGACCGTAGTGCGCCCGGGCTGTCCTTCCTCGATCACCGTCCAGCCCACGCCCAGCGCCTGCGCCATGACGCCTGGCCAACGCGCCTCCGGTCCCAGCCGGTCGAGCGCGCCCGGGCGCTCCATCGGCATGGTTCCGTGGGTATTGCTGTCACCGAAGCACATCACCACCGGCATCGCTCAACCCACCCGCTCGCCGCTGTCACCGTCGAAAACATGCACCTGGGCGGGGTCCATCGCCAGATGCACCCGGTCGCCGGGCCGGAAGCTGTGACGTTCCCGGAAGACCGCCGTCAGTTCCTGGCCCTGGAACTCGAGGATGACGTGGGTCTCCGAGCCGGTCGGCTCGATGACGCGCACCGTGGCCGGCAGGCCACTGTCCGACAGTGCGAGGTGTTCGGGCCGGATCCCGACCGTGACCGCCTGTCTGTCCGCAAGCCCGTCGCGGGCCGGCACCTGCACCTCGGTGTCGCCGACAGACACCCGCGCCAGGCCGTCGGAGATGCCCGCAACGGTGCCGTCGAGCATGTTCATCGAGGGCGAGCCGATGAAACTCGCCACGAAGCGGTTGCGCGGCCGGTCGTAGATATCGAGCGGGCTGCCGGTCTGTTCGACATAGCCGCCGTTCAGCACGACGATGGTGTCGGCCATCGTCATCGCCTCGATCTGGTCGTGGGTGACATAGACCGTGGTGGTCTGCAGGCGCTGGTGCAACTCGCGGATCTCGGTGCGCATCTGCACCCGCAGCTTGGCGTCGAGGTTCGAGAGCGGTTCGTCGAAGAGGAATACCTGCGGGTCGCGCACGATGGCGCGCCCCATCGCCACACGCTGGCGCTGCCCGCCCGAAAGCGCCCGCGGAAACCGGTCGAGATAGGGTGTCAGGCCGAGGATCTCGGCAGCATCGGCCACGCGTTTCTTGACCTCGGCCTTGTCCATTTTCTTCAGCTTCAGCGAGAACCCCATGTTGGCCTCGACCGTCTTGTGCGGGTAAAGCGCGTAGGACTGGAACACCATCGCGATGTCGCGCTCGTTCGGACTGAGGTGATTGACGCGCTTCGGCCCGATCAGGACGTCGCCCGAGGTGACCTCTTCAAGCCCGGCGAGCATCCGCAGCAGGGTGGACTTTCCGCAGCCCGAGGGGCCGACGAGCACGACGAATTCGCCGTCCGCGATCTTAAGGTCGATTCCATGGATGACTTCGACAGCGCCATAGGATTTGCGCACGTCCCTTACGACGACTTCGGCCATGTTCCTCCCCGCGAACGCCCGCCCGAGACCCATGCCTAGATCAACACCGGCAGCCTGTCCACATCTGACCTGACTAGCATGTTAGATGCTTGACAGGTTGTCGGGCCGATGAGACGGTTCGACGGTGAGCAGCCGCCGCCCGGGTCCGTCCCGCCTTGGCCCGCCCGAGGTTCGGCAACGTCGGCTGCAGCATCGGGGCGCGTGGACCGGCTCAGGGTCCGCCGAACCTTCAGGGAGGAAAACATAATGAAAGTCGAACACTATCGCCGGCTCATGGCGATGCAGATGAACCGTCGCCGGATGCTGAAAGGTGCCGCAAGTCTCGGGGCCGTCGCCGCCGCTACGAGCGCGCTGCCCGGATTCCGTGCCGGTCCGGCCTTTGCGGACAACCACGGCAACGTGCGCGCCGAGATCCTGCAGATCCCGGGCGTCGGCCAGGGCAGCCCAACGGACGCGGACTGGCAGCGCGTCGGCGAGATGTGCCTCGGCGCGACAAAGGCACGGTTTGCGGAAGGAGAGTTCGAGGGGGTCGAACTGACCTTCATGGGGCTCAACAACCAGAACCTGCACAACTTCCTGTTCCGCGGCTTCCTGCGTCCGTGGGAAGAGTATACCGGCGCCAAGATCAACTGGATCGACCTCGCGCAAGCCGACTACAATGCGCGCCTGCAGCAGTCGATCGCGACCGGCACGGTCGATTTCGACATCATGGAAATGGGCGCGCCCTTCGAGGGCGACACCGCCGGGCGCGGCCTGCTCGACCCGATGCCCGACTGGGTCGCCGAGGACATCGACATGGCCGATTACGTCGACTACCTAAAGGAGCCGGTCGGCACCTGGGACGGCCAGACCTACCGCGTCTCGATCGACGGCGACTGCCACACCTTCGCCTACCGCAAGGACTATTACGAGAACGAGGAGTTCGCCGCGGCCTGGGGC
Organism: Roseobacter sp. FCG-D35; assembly: GCF_033436665.1. NCBI lineage: Bacteria > Pseudomonadati > Pseudomonadota > Alphaproteobacteria > Rhodobacterales > Roseobacteraceae > Roseobacter > Roseobacter sp. FCG-D35. The sequence goes on along the minus strand of NZ_JAWQFO010000009.1, from coordinate 127,546 downwards.
GAGGAAGGCGACGGCAGCGCCTGGGAGGTTCCCACGACCTGGGAAATGGTCAACGCGCATTCGCGATTCCTCGCCGGCAAGACCGATCCGCTGACCGGGCTGCCGACCTACGGCTTCCTCGATCCGCTGAAATACACCTGGGGCGGCTTCGGCTTCTACTTCCTCGCCGACCGCGCGGCCTCCTATGCCAAACATCCCGACGATCCGGCCTGGCTGTTCGATCCCGAGAACATGACGCCGCGCGTCAACAACCCGGCATGGGTTCAGGCGATCCAGGACGTGATGGACCTGATGGGCGTCGACGGCGCCTACCCGCCCGACCAGCTCAACGCCGATCCCAACACCACCGCGTTCCAGCAGTTCCTGGCCGGCACCGGTGCCGCACTGACCTGGTGGGGCGACGTGGGATCGAACGCACGCACCTCGGACACCTCGGTCGTGGGCGACGTGATCGGGTTCTCGATCAACCCCGGCGCGACCCGGGTCTACAACAGCCAGTCCGGCGCCTGGGAAGAGACCGCCAACGAGGCGCCCAACAACGCCTACATCGGCTGGGGCGTCTACGTCACCAACCGCGTGGGCGACGACGACAAGCGCCGGCAGGCAGCGTGGTCGGCGGCGGCGCACCTTGGCGGCAGGGACCTGTCGCTGTGGTGCTCGGCCTATCCGTCGGGCTTCCAGCCCTATCGCAACTCGCATTTCGACTACGCGGAATGGGAAGCGGCGGGCTATGACCGCGACTTCGTCGAGGATTACCTGTCGTCGAACGCCGACAGCTACAACCACCCCAACGCCGCCATCGAGCCGCGCATCCCGGGCATCTTCCAGTACTACTCGATCGCCGAGGACGAACTGGTGCGCGGACTGGCCGGCGAATACGGCAGCGCGCAGGAGACCGCGGACGCCATCGCGGCGGCCTGGGAGGGGATCACCGACCAGATCGGACGCGACAGCCAGGTCGCGCTTTATCGCGCGTCGCTGGGGCTCTGATCCGCGGCAGATCACATGACCGGACGGGCGGCGGATCGTTCCGCCGCCCGTTCCTTTCCACACCGGAAGTACCATGAGCGAAGACCGGCTTTACGTCGTCACCAACGACCAGATCAGCCCCGCCCGGGCGCGCGTCGGCCAGGCGATCCTCTGGGGCTCCGGGGCGATCCTTGTCCTCGTGGCCCTGTTGCAGAGCTTCGGCCAATCCGACGGCGGAACGGCGACGTTCGGCGCGCTCGCCGACAGCTGGCGGCCCACGCTTTATGCCTGGTGCCTCTTCATCACCGCCTATTGCGCAAGCCTCGTGATCCGCCATGGCGAACGCGGCAAGCGCCAGCTTTTCATCGCGCCTGCGGTGCTCTTCATCGCGTCGATGGTGATCTTCCCGCTGATCTTCGCGCTCACCATCGCGTTTTCCGACTGGAACCTATCGGCCGTCGACGGCCAGCAGTTCAACGGCTTCGACAATATCCGCGAGATGTGGGGCGACGGGTTCTACTGGAACGCGCTCGGCAACATGGTGTTCTACACCGCCGCGATCATCGCCGAGTACATCATCGCTTTCGGCCTCGCGCTGCTGCTCAACAGCCAGATCCGGGCGCGCAAGTTCTTCCGGGTCGCCTTTCTGCTGCCCCTGATGCTCTCTCCGGTCGCGGTGTCGTGGATGATCGGCAAGTCGATGTTCGAGGCCCGCTTTGGCCCGATGGCGCGGCTCGCCCGGTCGCTGGGATGGGACAACCCGAGCTTTTTCGGCGATCCCGACATCGCGCCCTACCTCATCGCGGCGATGGACGCCTGGACGTTCATCCCCTTCATGATGATCATGCTGCTGGCCGGGTTGCAGGCGATCCCCAAGGACCTGACCGAGGCCGCGCAGGTCGACGGCGCGCGGCCTTGGCAGACCTTCTGGGAAGTGACCTTTCCGCTGATGCTTCCGGTCTCGCTGACTGCGATCATGATCCGCATCATCTTCAAGCTGAAGCTTGCCGACATAATCATCAACGTGACCAGCGGCGGCCCGGGCGGAGCCACCGACAGCGTCACCAGCTTCATCTTCCGCGAGTACCGCGACCGGTCGAACGTCGGCTACGGCACGATGCTGGCCATCGTCTACCTGGTGCTTATCGTCATCGCCTTCACGCTCTTCATCAAGCTCGTGTCGCGCTGGATGCGGCCGAGGTACTGAGCCATGACCGAGACCAAACAGATCTTTCACGACAGCGAGGCGGACCGCGCCCACCGCGCCAAGTGGTACCTCGGGCGCGCCGCCGTCTACACCGTGCTCGGCCTCTGGACGGTGATCTGCCTGTTTCCCATTTTCTGGACGCTCACGACCTCGTTCAAGATGGCGCCCGACGTCATGCAGGGGAACCTGATACCCTGGGTCGACTACACCCCGCAGTGGCTGGGCTGGCGGTCGTTGGGTCTCAGCCCCGACACCCTCGGGAGCGCCTCGACGGTGCGCGAACAGTTCCTGCTGCGGTTCTGGAATTCTACCGTGGTCTCGGTCTGCGCGTCGCTGCTGTCGCTGGTGCTGGGCAGCCTCGCGGCCTATGGGCTCTCGCGCTTCGAATACCGCTTCGGGCCGATGAAGAACGACGACATCAGCTTTTTCTTTCTCAGCCAGCTGATCCTGCCGCCGGTCGTGCTCGCCCTGCCCTTTCTCGTGCTTTACCGCGAGGTCGACCTGCTGGACAGCCGTATCGGGCTGATCCTGCTTTACGCCCTGACCGTCATGCCGATCGTGATCTGGATCATGCGCGACCAGTTCGGCTCGATCCCGACCGAACTGGAAGAAGCAGCGCTGGTCGACGGGTTGTCGATCTGGGGCGCGTTCCTGACCATCATCCTGCCCATCGCCCTGCCCGGCATGGTGGCGGCCTTCATCCTCTGCCTCGTTCTGACCTGGAACGAATATTTCTTCGCCGCCCTGCTCACCTCGACCGATGCCGTGACCCTGCCGGTCATGGTGGCGAGCCAGACCGGAAGCCAGGGGATCAACTGGTGGTCGATGGCGGCCCTCTCCACCGCGGCGATCCTGCCGCTGGTGGTGATCGGCATCGCGCTCGAGCGCTACATCATCAAGGGCATGGCCGCGGGTGCGGTGAAGTAGGTCATTCCATGTTGGTGTGCCGCGACCGCATGGTATCGGCATTCGCGCCCAGCCGGTCCGCGAGTTGGGCCACCATCGTCTCGAACAGGATGAAGAGCGCGCCCTCGTAGACCGACCCCATCGGCAGGCGCGACGCGCCGCGCGCATCGGTCGCCATGGTCTGCGCGGGAATGTTCAGCACGCGGCTGCCGTGTTTCGCGGCCGGCGTATCGGGTACAGCGGTCAGCAGCATGACGTCCGCCCCCGCGTTCCGTGCCGTGCGCATCAGGCTGGTGACCGTGCCCAACTCGCCCGGGCCGGCGCTGGCGACCAGCAGGTCGCCCGGACCGAGCGGCGGTGCGGCCATGTCGCCCTGCACGGAGACATCGAGACCGAGATGGTAGAGCCGCATCGCGAAACCGCGCATCATCAGGCCTTCGCGGCCACACCCGTACAGCATGACGCGACGCGCCTGCGCGATCTCAGCGCAGGCCTCCGCGACGGCTTCATCGGACATGCGGTCCATGACCTGCCCGATTTCGGCCAATGCGTGCCGTGCGAAAGAAGTCTCGGTCACTCCGAAACCTCCCGCGCGATGTCCTTGGTCTGCTCGTAGAGCCGGCGGAACAGCGGATAGGCGCGGGTGAGGTCGGGCGCGTCCTGTGCCTCGATGCGGCGCTCGACCGGGTTCCATCGCGCGATGTCATCGATCTCTGCCTCGCCCAGCGCCATGCGGGCGAGAAAGGCGTCGCCGTAGCTCGCGCCGAGCGTGGTGCGGCAGATCTCTTGCGGCAGTCCGCTCAGGTCAGACGTCGCCTGCAGCCAGATCGCGTTCTGGACCCCACCGCCCACGGCGAGCACGCGCGAAGGCCTCGCTCCGACGGCATCGTAGGTCTCGACCACATGGTTCGTGCCCATCGCGATCCCTTCCAGCAACGCACGGTAGAGATGGCCGCGGCCGTGGGTCAGGTTCAGCCCGAAAAAGGCGCCCTTGGCGTGCGGATCGTGGATCGGTGTCCGCTCGCCCGAGAAATAGGGCAAAAACAGCAGCCCCCCGGCCCCGGCGGGCACCTCGGCGGCCTCGGCGGCGAGCTGGCCGAAGACGCCTTCGCCTGTGAGCTCGCGCGCGAACTGGTCCCGAAACCAATGGGTCAGCGTTCCCGAGGTCGCAAGCCCCGCCATCGAGGCATGCTGGCCCGGAAAGAGCCAGGGCGCGTACCAGAGCCGAGGATCCCGCACGCGATTTTCGGTCAGGCCGATGATGAAGATGGTCGAGCCGTACATCATCATCATGTCGCCCGGATCGCGCAGGCCGACGCTGATCGCCTCGGAAGCGGCGTCGATCGTGCCGGCGGTCACCGGCGTTCCGGCGCGCAGCCCGGTGGCCTCGGCCGCCGTCTCGGTGATCGCGCCCGCGATTTCGGTCGACCAGGCCAGCCGCGGCAGCATCTCGCGGGTCGCGATGTCGTCCGCGAGGTCGAAACACCAGCCCTGCTCACCCACGTCGTAGAGCGGCGAGAAATTGGCGGCGGTATAGTGATCGATCACGAACTCCCCGGTCAGGCGATGCACGAGGAAGCTGGTCGAGGTCAGGACCTTCGCCGCTTTCGCATAAAGCTCGGGCCGGTTGTGCCTGAGCCAGAGAATTTTCGGCCCAACCGACTGCGAGGTCAGCGCATTGCCGCAGCGCTCGAGGATTGTCTCCTCTCCGATCCGGTCGGTCAGCTCCGCGACCTCGGCCATTGCGCGGGTATCGACGCCGTAGAGCACACCATTCATCAGCGGCGCGCCGTCGGCATCTACCGGTAGCATGCAGGGACCGATGGCGGACACGGCAACCGCCGCGATCCTGTCTGCGGTGACGCCGGGTTCGGCCAGCAGCTTGCGCGTGACGGTGACGAAATCGCGCCACCAGTCCTCTTCGGGCCGGTGTTCTGCCCAGCCCGGGCGCGGCACGATCATCTCGTGCGGCGTGCGGGCCACTGCGACGACAGTCCCTTCGGGGTCGACCAGCACGCCCTTGGTCTCGTAGGTGCCGATATCCACGCCGAGTGTCAGGGTCACGCGAAACGCTCCAGCGGGAACTCCGGACCGATTCCGGCAAGCATCCGCACCAGAAGGCGCGACAGGGCATCGAGATCCGCCGGGTCGCAGACCTCGAGACTGGAGTGCGAGTAGCGCATCGGGAACCCGACATCGAGTGCCGCGACCCCCGCGCCCACGAGCTGGACATAAGACAGATCCGTCAGCACACCGACCTGTGCCGAACGTTGCAGCGGCAGACCCTCGGCCTCGGCGCTTTGTTCGGCCAGCGCCACGAGACCGGGATGGGGCAACACACCGTTGAGCGTGCCGCGCCCGTGAAAGCTCATCAGGCTGATGCCCGGCCCACCGCCCAGCACCATCTCGCCCAGGTGCGTCATGTCAGGTGTGTCACAGGCCATCATCAGATCGACCTGGATCGCGATGTCGGGCTTCAGCGCCTGCGCCGCGGTGAGTGCGCCGCGCAGGTTGAACTCTTCCTGCGTCGAGAAGACGACATGCACCGTTGGTCCCGGCGGCGCCTCGGCGATCCGCTTTGCCACGTCGATCAGCACCGCGCAGCCTGCACGGTCGTCCACCGAAGTCCCGGCGATGCGGCCTCCGGCCAGTTCGACCACGTTGGGCGCGAAGGTGACCGGCGTGCCGATGCGAACCCCGGCGGCCTCGGCCTCGGCCTTGCTGGAAAAGCCCGCGTCGATCAAGATTTCAGGCGCCGGAAGCACGCGGTACTTCTCGTCCGGTGTGGTCGCATGGTGCATCTTGTTGGCGATCACGCCGGGCAGATCGCCGTCGGGCACCGACAGCACGACCTGCTGGCTGGCCAGCGCGCGCTCCGGCACGCCGCCGAGCCTGTGCACGCGGACAAATCCGTTTTCCTCGATCTTGCGGACCACGAAACCGAGCTGGTCCATATGCGTGAAGAGCATCACCGAGGGCCCTGCGCCCTCGAAGGTGGCGATCAGGTTGCCCATCCGGTCGCTTTTTGCGTCGACCGGCAGGCGCGCGCGGATCGCCGCGGCGACGCGGTCCTCAAAGCCCGAGAGGCCGGGGACTCGCATCAGCGCCTTGAGGTCGTCGCGGATCATCGCGCCGACTTTGCCTTTGCCATGAAGTCGCGCGCGCGGTCGGCATCGACCGGCTTCCAGGTATCGCCGTCGACCTTCAGCGCCGAGCCGACGATACAGCCGTCGGCAATGGCGAAGACGTCCGCAACCGTGTCATGCTTGACCCCGGTATTGGCAAGCACGGGCACATCCGGCAGCGCGGCCTTCACCGCTTCGAGATCCTCCATCTTTGCCGCCTCGCCCGTGATCTGGCCCGAAACCAGCACCGCGTCGGGCACCGCGCTGAATACGGCAGATCGCGCGCGTTCGGCCAGCGGGCGCGGGTCGAGCGAGCCTGCGAATTCGGCGCTGACGTTGTAGAGCGTCACGAGGTCGGACCGGCCCAGCCGGTTGCGGTAGCGGATCGCCTTGCCGGCGTCGGGCGCCCAGAGCCCCATGTCGCTGGCGTAAAGCCCGGTGAAGATCTCGCGCGCGAAGGACGCCCCGGTCGCCGCGGCCAGCGCCATCGTCGCCTGCGGGTCCCAGAGCACGTTGACGCCGAAAGGCACCGTCACCCGCTCGGCCACGCGGCCGATGACATAGGCCATGGCGGCCGTCGAGGCTACGTCGACCTCAAGCTCGTAGGGCCGGTCGTTCTCGTTGCCGAACATCACCGCGTCCACTCCGGCGGCCTGAAGCGCGTCGAGATCGGCGTGCGCTCCGGCGACCAGCCCGTCGAGCCCGGCCTCGGCGTCATGCAGCGGCGCGCCTGGCAGCGCGCCGAAATGCACCATCGCGATCACCGGCTTCGTCGTGCCGAACAGGTCGTGGAAACGGCTCATGAAAATTCCTCCCGCGGCGTGAGCCTCGCGCATTCGGAGGGTGCAGTCCACCGGTTTTCATACTAGCATGTCAGTCCGGAGGATCGGCATACATGACCATCAAGACACGACACTGGGACCGTCACGGAAACGGCGGTCTCACCTTCACGGAATTGGGGTTCGGCACCGCGCCGCTGGGCAATCTCTACCGCGCGATCTCGGACGAGACCGCGCAGGACATCCTCGACCGCGCCTGGGAGGCGGGGATCCGCTACTACGACACCGCGCCGCTGTACGGGCTCGGCCTGTCCGAGACCCGCCTCAACCGCTTCCTGCGCGACAAGCCGCGCGACGAATACGTGCTCTCGACCAAGATCGGGCGGCTGCTGCGGGTGACCACGCCCGAAAAGCGCGACGGGCACGGCAAGTGGTTCGACGTTCCGTCCCGCACGGAAGTCTACGACTACGGCTATGACGGCGTGATGCGCTCGGTCGAGTTCAGCCTCGAACGGCTCGGCATCGACCGGATCGACATCCTCTATGCGCATGACCTCGACGTCTTCAACCACGGCAGCCGCGAGGCTCTCGAGGAGCGGCTCGAAGAGCTGATGCAGGGCGGCTACGAGGCGCTGCTGAAGCTGCGCGAGGAAGGCGTGATCGCGGCCTTCGGCGCCGGCGTGAACGAATGGGAGCCCTGCCAGTGGCTGACCGAGCGCGGCGACTTCGACCTCTTCCTGCTGGCCGGGCGCTACACGCTGCTGGAGCAGGAGGCGCTGGAGTCCTTCCTGCCGCTCGCCACCGAACGCGGGATCGGCATCGTGATCGGCGGGCCCTATAATTCCGGCGTGCTCGCCACCGGGCCGAAGCCGGGCGCGTACTACAACTACGACCCCGCCCCGCCCGAAATCCTCGAACGCGTGGGACGCATCGAAGAGGTCTGCAAGTCGCACAATGTGCGCCTGGTCGACGCCGCCTTCCAGTTCCCGCTGCGCCATCCCGCGGTGGTCTCGGTCATTCCCGGCGGACAGGGCGTGGCCGAGATGGACGGCAATGTCGCCGCCGCACGCGCGGACATCCCGCCGACCGTCTGGGCTGATCTGAAAGAGGCCGGGTTGATGCGGCAGGACGCACCGGTGGAGCCCTGACATGCGGATAGACGCCCACCAGCATTACTGGCAGCCCGCGCGCGGCGATTACGACTGGATGCCGATGGACAACGCCACGCTCGCGCGGCCCTACCATCCGCGCGACCTCGAGGCGACGCTGCGCAAGCATGGGATCGACCGGACGGTGCTGGTTCAGGCGGCGGCCACTGTCGAGGAAACCGAATACATGCTGGGCATCGCCGATGCCTCCGAAACGGTCGCGGCAGTGGTCGGCTGGGTCGACTTCGAGCAGCCCGCGCACCGCGCGCATCTCGAGAGGCTGCGCCACCACCCGAAGTTCGCCGGCGTGCGGCCGATGATCCAGGACATCCCGGATGTCGACTGGATGCTGCGCGACGACGTGCAATGGGGGTTCGAAGCCCTGGTCGACCTGGACCTGACCTTCGATGCGCTCGGTTTTCCGCAGCACCTGAAGAACTTCCACACGATCCTCACACGCTACACGGAGCTGCGGACGGTCATCGATCATTGCATGAAGCCGCAGATCCGGGACCATTCCGAGCATACGTATAGCCACTGGGCGGACGGGATGCGCGCGCTGGCCGAGGATACCCGCGCTGTCTGCAAATTCTCCGGGTTGGTCACCGAATGCGACGGCTGGACGCTCGAGGCTCTGCGCCCTTACGCCGAGCATCTTTTCGAGGTCTTCGGACCGGACCGGCTGATGTGGGGGTCGGACTGGCCGGTCTGCCAGCTCGAGGCGAGCTATACCGACTGGATCGAGGCCGCCGAGGCGCTGACCTCGGGCCTCCCGGAAAGCGATCGGTCGGCGATCTTCGGCGGCACAGCGCAGGCGTTCTACCGGATCTGAGCGACATGCCCCGCGGCCGCCTGCTGCGCCGTGGCGATGGCCGCGGCGAAGCTCTCGCCGCGCAGGCTTGCCGCGGCGAGCGTGCCCACGAAGACATCCCCGGCACCGTGCATCGACACCGGTACGATTTTCGGGGCTGCCGCACATTCCACGCCGCTTGCGGTAGAGAAGGCCACGCCGTCTGCCCCGAGGGTCACTACCACGCGCGCCTTCGGCGCAATATCTCGCAGCGCGGCTACAAGATCGGCCGGCTTGCGGTCGCCCGGCACCATGCCAAACAGGTCCGCTGCCTCGATGCGGTTGACGATCAGCACGTCGACGCAACGCAGGTCGTCCGGTCCCAGACCATCCGCCGGAGCCGCGTTGAGCCAGAGTTCGGCACCGGCGTCGCTGGCCTTGCGCGCCATCGCGGGAAGCATTTGCGGTGCCAGCTCGTTCTGCATCAGCACGATGCGGCAGTCCATTGGCAGCGTTATGGAACCCGCGCCGATCTCACGGTTCTCACCGGACACGATGACCGCGCCATACTCCCCGCCCGCAACCGTGATCGCCACGCTCATCCCCGAAGCGCCCGCCCCCTTCTGCAATCGCGACACGTCGATGCCCGCGGAGATCAGCTCCTTTCGCATCGCCTGTCCCGCGTCATCCGCGCCGATCCGGCCGGCGAAGGCGGTCTTGCATCCTGAGCGCGCGGCGGCGATGGCCTGGTTGCCGCCCTTGCCGCCGAACCGGTAGGCGACCGACTGTCCCGCGAGCGTCTCGTCGAGGCGCGGCATCCGGTCCGCCTGCACCACGACGTCCCAATGCAGCGCGCCGACGACGAGAAGGCTCATGTCACGCCGTAAAGCGCCGCGGCGACGATCCGGGTCGAGGCGGCGGCGTCCTGCCGCGCAATGGCCGCCGCGAGGTCGGCATCGTCCGCGAGGCTTTCGGCCACCGCGCGCAGGCGCTTGATAAGCGCCACGTTTGTCCCCGCCTCCGCGATCGGGTCGAGGCCGCCGTGATCGGGAAAGGTGTCGAAGTAGATCACGCCGTCATAACCCTGCCGCAGCATCTCGACGAGCAGTTCGACGGTCTGCACAGGATGCACGGACCCCGCCATCAGTCCGTCGTCGCGTTTGCCGTAGCCGTCGTTGAGATGCAGCCCCAGGAGCCGTGAATGCCGCGCGATCAGCGCCGCCGAATGGGCCGGCATCTCGTCGGCGTAGAGCACATGCGCGAAGTCGAGTGTGACACCTAGGTTGGGCCGGGCGACCTCGCGGCAGGCCAGCAGCGTGGTGCCGATATCGGGCATCAGCGCGTAGGCACGCGGTTCGTTGGGTTTGTACTCGATGGCGATGTCGACCTCGGGCGCGTGGTCGCAGACCTCGGTAATGGCGGCCACGGTGTCATCCCAGGCGCGCGCGTAGTCCATCTGGAAGGCATAGTCGAACCCGTCCTGGCCCATCCAGAGCGTCATCAGGCGACCGCCCATCTCCTGCCCCGCGTCGATGCCGCGCTTGGTCAGGTCGATGGCCGCGCGCCGCACGTCGCGGTCGGGATGGGTGAAGGCGCCAAGCTTGAAGCCGGGGTCGGTGTAGTAGCGCATCGCGAGCCCGTTGAGCGCCAGACCCGCGTCGCCAAGCCGCCGGGACAGCTCCTTGGGCGATGTCTCGTCGAAATGATCGGGATAGTTCAGGTCGGCAGCGTCTAGCCCGCCGACCCGCCCGGCCTGCGCGATCATGTCGGACGAGGTGGCGCGCCCCGTGACGAGGGTCTTGAAGGCGTTGAGACGCGCGGCATAGCGGGGACGGTTCGGACGGATCATTTGGACTGGAAAAGCTCCGGGTGCTTGCGTTCGAGTGGCTCGAGGCGGCAGATCAGCTGGCGCAAATGCGCGCGTGTCGCGGCCCGCGCGGCCTCGGGGTCCCGCGCCTCGAGCGCATCGAGGATGCGCCGGTGTTCCGCAAGTGTCTCCTCGACCCTTCCGTGATCGGGCAGCACCAGCTGGCGCGCGCGATTGACCTGCAACCAGCTCGTCTCGGCGATCTGGGCGACGCGGTGAAAGCCGGTGAAGGACATGATCAGGTCGTGCATTTCGGAATCGAGCTCGTAGAACCCGGTGAAATCGCCGTCGGCGACAAGCGCCTCCTGCACGCGCAAATTCCGGCGCAACTGTTTCAGCTGGTCCTCGGTGATGGTCTCGGCGACCTGCTCGATCGCCTGCAGTTCGAGCGCCTCGCGCAGGAAGGCGCCTTCGCGGATTTCCTTCATCGAGAAATGCGACACGAAGGTCCCGGCCTGCGGCACGACGTCGACCAGCCCCTCGCCGGCCAGCCGCGTCATCGCTTCCGAGACCGGGCTGCGCGAGACGTTGAGCTGGCTGCAGATGTCGCCCTTGCGCAGGATCTCCCCGGGCCGGATCGCCATCGACAGGATCGCGTGCTTGAGGCTGTGGTAGACCTTGCTGGCCAGCGAGCCCGGAAACTCCTCGAGCGGTCCGAAACGAACCGGACCGGCGTCGTCGTTCTCCGACTGCGAGGGTGTCGATGACATTCTAGCATGTTAGCCGCTGCCCCGGTGAGCGGCAATGGCGACGATGCGGTGGGGCGCCAGTTGTGCATTGCGTGACCCGCGCTTCGGTCCCTGCTGTCGGTCAGCCCCGAACCGCTGCCATGAACCGGTCGCGGATCACCACCGGGTCCATTGTGATCACCGGCATCTTCGCGTTGCCGCTGTCGCACTTGACCACCATCACGGTCATCCTGCCGCCGTCGATGGCCTCTTGCAGCGCCGCGCCGGTATCGACGTCGCGCACCTCGACCACATTCTCGCAGCCCGCCGCGCGGGCCATCCCGGCAAGCGAGGTCTTCTTGCCGGTATAGGTCGGCTGGTCGCCAGTCGAGCCGTAGCTGCCGTTGTCGATGATCATCAGGATGTAGTTGTCGGCCACGTTGTTGGCGATGGTTGGCAGCGTGCCGAGGTTGGTCAGCACAGAGCCGTCACCGTCGATGACGATGACCGTCTTGGGTTGCGAAAGCGCAAGGCCAAGGCCGATGGACGAGGCCAGCCCCATCGTGCCCAGCATGTAGAAATTGCTCGGCTGGTCGTCGATGGCGTGCAACTCCTGGCTCGGGATGCCGATGTTGCAGACAACAAGCTGGTCGCGAAGGATGGGCGCGATCTCGCGCAGGATCTCGGAGCGGATCATTGGTCGCCGTAGCCTCCCCAGAAGCTTGCGTCGGTCAGCACCGCGACCGGCTTGTTGCACATGAAGGTGTATTTCAGGATGGTGTCGAGCTCCTCGGCATCCTGCTGGTGATGGAAGTGGTAGGTCGGGATATGCATCTGCGCCAGCAGCGCCTTTGTGTGAACCGCCATCTCGACCTGGCAGGCCACCGGCTCGCGCAGCTCTCCACGATAGGAGATCAGCATCGGCAGTGGCATGCGGTAGTACTGGATCAGCGTCGCCAGCGTGTTGATCGTCACGCCGATGGCTGTGTTCTGCATGATGATCGCCGGGCGCTTGCCGCCCATCCAGGCCCCGGCGCACAGGCCCATGCCCTCGTCTTCCTTGTTGGAAGGGATGTGGAATATCTCTTCGCGCCGGTCGATCTCGTCGATGACACCGGCCAGCTGCTTGCAGGGCACGGTGGTCACGAAGGAGATGTCGTTGGCGATCAGCGTGTCGACGATTTTCTTGTCTATGCTCATGTCTGCCTTGGCCTTTTTGCTGGCGGCACCCTAGCCCCTGGTCCGGCGCAGGTCACGCGCCGCGATGCACGTGAACGGCACAGGGTGCGTGTCGCACGATCCGCGCCGCGGTGCTGCCGATGAAATAGTCGCTGAGACCGGGCTTGTGCGACCCCAGGACAATGCAGGAAACGCCGTGATCCTGCGCGAAGGTCACGATGCTGCGGTAGACGTGACCTTCCATAACGTGCCCCTTGACGCCGCTTGCCCCCGCAAGCTTCTCGCGCATGCGCGCGCTGGCAAGATCGAAGGTCTGGCGCGCCATCTCCTCCGATTGGGTGGCCTGGGCGATGCCGTAGGGTGCCTCGACGACGTGCAGGGCGTGGATTTCGCCACCCGGCGCGCAGAGACCCTGTGCGATCTCGAGCAACCGCCGCGCGAGCCCGTGATCGAGTGCCAGCGTGACCAGAACCTTGTCGTACATCGGGGCAACCTTTCTCGAATGTGGTGTCCGCTCAGGACCAAGGTGACAGGACGATCTTCGGCGCGGCGACCTTGTGGTCGCGCAGGTCGCGAAAGGCCCCGGGGCCCTCGGCCAGTGCGCGCGTCTCGAACCAGTCGAGAGATCCGAGCCGGCCGTCGAACATGGCCGCGGCGGTGTTGCGGAAATCCGCGGCGGTGTAGGCGTAGGTGCCGATGAAGGTGACCTCCTGCAGCGTCATGCGGCGCACGTCGAGCCCGCCGGTGTCCTCTCCGAGACCGATGTGCACGATCACGCCACCCGGGGTGACCAGCCCCGATGCCGCGGCCCGCGTCGCCGCATAACCGACGGCGTCGACGACAAGCGGCGCGGCGACTCCGGTTTCACCGACCGCGGTCTCGCCGATCTCCGAAAGGACCCGACGCCGTTCCGAATGCGGCTCGACGATGGTCACGCGGGTTACACCGGAGGCCTCGAGCGCAAGGGCGGCGGCAAGCCCGATCGCGCCGCCACCCAGAACGATCGCGCGGCGCTCGTCGTCATCCGAAAGCGCGGCAAGGCCGAGGCGCACCGCATGCCAGCCGACGGCAAGCGGTTCGGCCAGCGCAGCGGTATCCAGCGGCGTGGCTTCGGGCACGGTAACGAGGTTGCGCGCCGGGATCGCGACGTATTGCGCAAAGGCGCCCTCGCGCGGCTGCATCGAGATGATCTGCCGGGTCGGGCAGAGGTTCTCGCGCCCCGAGGTGCAGGCCGGACAGGTGCCGCAAGTGACCAGCGGGTTGATGGTGACCCGTTCCCCGTCGCGCGCGCCACCGTCGATCGTCCCGGCGGCCTCGTGCCCGAGGATCAGAGGTGCCGGACGACGCGCATCATGGCCGAGGTAGGCGTGCATGTCCGATCCGCAGATGCCCGCCGCCTCGACCCGCACGACCTCTTCGCCATGCGCGCGTTCGGGCTTGGGCACGTCGCGCAGATGCAGGGTTTCGGTGTCCTCGTAGACCAGTGCCTTCATTTTGCGATGCCCCCTCCGTCGATCATGGGGAACTGCCCGGTCATGCTGGCCGAAGCCTCCGGACACAGGATCATGAGCGGACCGTCGAGGTTCGACGCTCGTCCGCGTGGTGCTCCGCCAGTCACCAAGAAGGCGCGGCCGGACAGGTCGATAGGCACGCGCGGATCAGCCATCGGCGGAGAGGTCGAAGTTTTCGCCCGGGAAGTACTTCGCGAGCCGCACGTCGGCGGCGCGCGCGTGACCCTCCATGCCTTCCAGCCGCGAGATGCGGGCCGTGGCCTCGGCAATCGGACGCGAGCCTTCGCGTGTCGCGCGTTGCCAGGTCACAATCTTCATGTACTTGTGCACGCTGAGCCCCCCGGTGTAGGTCGCCGCGCGCGACGTCGGCAGGACGTGGTTGGTGCCAGAGGCCTTGTCACCGTAGGAGACAGTGGTTTCCTCACCGAGAAACAGCGAGCCGTAGCAGGTCAGCCGGTCGAGCCACCAGTCGAGATCCGCGGCCTGCACGGTCAGGTGTTCAGGTGCATATTCGTCGGACGTGGCCGCCATCTCTTCGCGGTCGTCGCAGAGGATCACCTCGGCATAGTCGCGCCAGGCCGCGGCGGCGTTCTCGCGGTTGAGGTCCGGAAGATCGTCGATCAGATCCGGCACGATCCGCAGCACCTCCTCGGCCAATGCGCGGGTGTCGGTGACCAGCCAGACCGGCGAATTGTAGCCATGCTCGGCCTGGCTCACGAGGTCGGTGGCGACGATCAGGGAATCGGCCTGCGCGTCGGCGAGGATCAGGCTGTCGGTCGGCCCCGCGATCATGTCGATGCCGACACGCCCGTAGAGGCTGCGCTTGGCCTCGGCCACGAACTGGTTGCCGGGTCCGACGAGGATGTTGGCGCGCGGCTGGCCGAGCAGGCCGAAGGCCATCGCCGCGACCGCCTGCACGCCGCCGATGGCCATGATCTTGTCTGCGCCGCTGATCTGCGCGGCATAGGCGATCGCAGGCGAGACGCCCTCGCCCGATTGCGGCGGGCTGCACACGGTGATGTGCCGGCAACCCGCGACCTTGGCGGTGGTCACCGTCATCACAGCACTTGCGATATGCCGGTAACGCCCGGCGGGCACGTAACATCCCGCCGCGTCGACCGGGATCGCCTTCTGCCCAGCGATCAGCCCCGGCACGATTTCATATTCGATGTCCGAAATCGTGGCTTTCTGCTGCTCGGCGAAACGTCGGACGTTGTCCTGCGCAAAGCGGATGTCGTCCTTGAGCTTTTGCGGCACCTTTTCGGCGGCTTCGGCGATCTCGTCCTCGGAAAGTTGGATATTGCCCTCGTACCGGTCGAACTTTGCGGCATATTCGAGTGCGGCCTCGTCGCCGCGCCTGGCAATGTCGTCGAGGATTTCCGAGACAGTCTCGCGCACCTCGCTTGCGTCGGAGACCGCGGTGCGGGTGGCTTTCTTCAGGTAGGTTCTTGGCATTGGCGGGACCCCAGGGTTCGGATCAGGTTTGGCGCTGGTTATGACGGACCGACGAGACAAAGGCATAACCGATAAAGGCCACGCCCAGCCCGCCGGTCAGGATCTCGGGCACGTGGGTGAGCGATTGCACGAACATCACCAGCGAAAGGGCAAAGATCGAGTAAAACGCTCCGTGTTCGAGATAGCGGAATTCCTGCAGAGTGCCCTTCTCGACCAGCATGATGGTCATCGAGCGGACGTACATCGCTCCGATCCCGAGCCCGATGGCGATCAGCAGGATGTTGGTCGTGAGAGCAAAGGCGCCGATCACCCCGTCGAAGGAAAAGCTCGCGTCGAGCACCTCGAGATAGAGAAACGCGCCCAGCCCGCCGCGCGCGCCCGCCTGCGCCATGCGGGTGGCGGTGTAGTCGAGAAAGGTGCCGAGCCCATCGACCAGCGTGAAGACGAGCAGTCCGGCGATGGCCGAGAACAGGAAACTCGACCGGACCTCGGGCGCGAGAAAGCGCGAGATCACGAGAATGATCAGCAGCACGAGCGCAATCTCGAAGCCGCGTACCGAGCCACAGCGGCGCAGGTTGCGTTCGAGCACGCCGATCCAGTCGATGGACTTGTCCTCGTCGACGAAGAACTTCAGCGCGACCATCATCAGGAAGGTGCCTCCGAAGGCGGCGATGGAGCCATGCGCGCTTGCGATGATCCGCGAATACTCGGCCGGCTCCGCCAGCGCGAGGCGCATGGCCTCGAACGGATTGATCCAGGCAAAGATCGCGACGATGGCGAGCGGGAAGACGATGCGCATCCCGAAGACGGCGATCAGGATGCCCCAGGTCAGAAACCGCTGCCGCCAGACCGGCGTCATCTCGACAAGCTTGTTGGCGTTCACGATGGCGTTGTCGAAGGACAGCGCGATCTCGAGGGCCGCCAGCACCGCGCCGATCAGCAGGAAGGACAGGATTCCGCCAAAGCTGTTCTCGGTCGCCCAGCCGACCCAGCCGGACAGGAACAGGCCCACCGCCGTCACGATCAGCGGCCATTTGAGATAGGAGGTGGCGGAGCGCGGCGCGGTCATCGCTTACGGCCCATAGGTGAAATGCGGCAGCCAGAGTGCGATCATCGGGAAGAGGAAGATCAGCACCAGACCGATCACCTGGATCACCATGAACTGCATCATGCCGAGGTAGATGTCGCGCAGGTCCCACTCCGGCACCACGCCCTTGAGGAAGTAGGCCGAAAGCGCCACCGGCGGACTGAGCCAGGCCGTCTGAAGGTTCACCGCCACGAGGATCGCAAACCAGATCAGCAGATCGGATTCGGTCGCGAACCCGAGGTCGAGCGAGGTCACGGTCGGGATCAGGATCGGCACTATGATCAGCACGATCGGCACCCATTCGAGCGGCCAGCCCAGCAGGAAGATCAGCGCCATGATCAGGATCAGGACCAGCACCGGCGACATGTCGAGGCTGAGCAGAAGTTCGGTCAGCATCTTCGGCGTGCCGAGGTTGGAAAAGACCGCGCCGAAGAAGTTCGAGGCCGCGACCAGGAACATGATCAGCACGGTGATCTCGAGGCTCTTGATCAGCGCGTCGTAAAGGCCGGGGATCGTGAACTTGCGGTAGAGCATCGAGAGCAGCACCGCGCCGAACGCGCCGCAGGCCGAGGCTTCCGCGGGCGTGGCCCAGCCGGCGAGGATCGAGCCGAGTGCGAAGGCGATCAGCACGGTGGGCGGCACGAGACCCATGAAAAACTCGTACCAGAGCGGCGAGAAGTAGAACCCGCCGGGACGCGCGCGGTCGAGCCAGGAATAGGCAGCGTACATCACGCCGATCCAGGCAAGCGGCACGACGATCGCACCGAGCGGAAAGCCGAAGCCCGCGACGATACCGCGCGTGATCAGCCATATCAGGAACACCAGCGCGGCCATGACAAGCACGACTTCCAGCAGGTAGTAGTTCGAGGTCTCGGGCTGCTCTTCGGGTGGCAGGATCGGTCCCATGTCCGGGTTGAGCCAGCAGCGCCCCAGCGCGTAAAGCAGGTAAAGCCCGGCCAGCATCACGCCCGGAAGGATCGCGGCGCGGAAGAGGTCGGTCACCGGCACCTCGAGCACTGGACCCATGACGATCAGCATGATCGAGGGCGGGATCAGGATCCCCAGTGTGCCGCCGGCGGTGATGGTGCCGGCGGCGAGCCGCACGTCGTAGCCCGAGCGGTTCATCGTGCGCGCCGCCATGATCCCGAGAATTGTGACCGAGGCGCCCACGATCCCGGTTGCAGCGGCGAAGATCGTCGAGACGAACAGCACTGCAATGAACAGCGCCCCGCGCGTGCGGCTCATCATCATCTGCACGGCCTGAAACAGGCGCTCCATAAGGCCGGCCTGCTCCATCACGATCCCCATGAAGATGAAGAGCGGCACCGCCACCAGCTGATCCGACAGCATCACCGAGTTGGTCTGCAGCGTCATCAGGAAGGTGGCGAGCTTGAAGTTCGCACCCCAGGTGCCGAAGACGAAGCCGAGGAAAATCAGCGTGAAGGAAATCGGAAAGCCGACGAAAATCGCAAACAGCATCGCCGCCAGCATGATCAGCCCGATCACCGGCTTGTCGACGCCCGGTCCTGCGCCGAAGATTCCCTCCCACAAATCGCCTAGCGGCAGGACGTTCGGGAAGAACACGCCCAGCGTGATCAGCGCGAGGACCACGAGGTAGAACGGCAGAATGCGCAGGAAGATCCGCTCGCGCGCGCGGCCCATTTGGTGAAACGCACGGAAGAGTTCGGGAATGCCCTGAAGCAGCAGAAGGAAGGCACCGAGCGGCATCGCCAGCCGCGCGGGCCAGAGCACCGGAGCCCAGGTCGAGTCCGAGGCCTGCTCACCCGACCAGAAGGCCTTGAGCCAGTATTCCGCCGAGACCCAGGTGAAGAACAGCATCGCCGGGATGTAGAAGGCCAGATAGAGCGTTGCGTCCACGGTCGCCTGCGTCTTCGCCGACCAGCCGCGATAGAGGAAATCGGCGCGGATGTGCACGCCGCGCATCAGCGCGTAGCCCGCCGCGGCCATAAACAGAACGCCGCCCAGCATCCGGCTGACGTCGTAGACCCAGAGCGTCGGGCCGAAGCCCCAGTCGATGGCGACGTCGCTCATCCCGTTCTGGGTCAGGATCGCGAACATGTTGCGCGAGAATACCTCGAAGACGATCGACAGGATCAGCGGGATCATCAGCAGGCAGATGATCCGCCCGGCCCAGAGGTTGATGGTGTCGATGACGGCGACGACGGGGCGCATCCACGGGGTCATGTCGGGCGGGGTTTCGCCCGGTCGACCGGCGCGGCGCTCGGCGATCAGTTCGTCGGTGATGTCGAGTTCTTCGGCGACCGCGTCTTCGGCCATGCCCCTGCCCCCATGGTCTTTTTGCATTCGACGAACGCCCCCGCCGGCGGCGGGAGCGTTCAAGGCCCGAAGGCGGGTTACTTGAGGCTGTCCGCGAAAGCGCGGCCGAGATTGGCGTTCGAGGTCTGCGCACCGGCCCAGAACGGAACCGCGATCTCGGCAAAATCCTTCTGGCTCTGCCAGACCTCGGCGAAGAACTCGTTCTCGGCGGCATTGGTCTCGAGCGCGGCCCTGGCGGCCTGCATGTACTCGGTGAAGTAATCCGCCGGCGTGTCATGCAGGATCACGCCGTGGTTCTCGGTCAGATCCTTGAGTGCCTTGCCGTTCTCGTAGATCCGGTAGGACATCGCCTTCGACAGCGAGGCGTTCGCCGCCACCTCCAGCGCCTTTTGCTGCAGCGGGGTCAGCGAGTCGTAGACGTCACCGTTGATGTAGAGATCGGCGTTCACGACGACCTGATGCAGGCCCTGCAGGTAATAGTGCTTGAGCACCTTCTGGAAGCCGAAGACCGAGTCGGGCTTGGGGCAGCACCATTCGGCAGCGTCGATGGTGCCCTTTTCCAGCGCCGGCAGAATGTCCCCGCCGCCCATCGCGACCGAGGCGACACCGATGTCCTTGTAGGTCTGGCCCGGAATGCCCGGTGGCGTGCGGAAGCGGTACTTGCGGAAGTCCTCCATCGAGGCGATCGGCTCCTTGAACCAGCCCAGCGCCTCGGGGCCGACGGGCTGCAGCATGAAGCCCTTCACGTTCACGCCCATCTCGTCCCAGAGCCGGTCGTAAAGCTCTTTTCCGCCGCCGTACTGGAACCAGCTCACGAAGGCGATGTTGTCGATGCCGACGCCGGCGCCCGCCACGGGCGAGCCGAAGAGCATCGCCGCCGGGTGCTTGCCCGACCAGTAGTGCGTCCAGGCGAAACCGCCTTCGATCAGGCCACTGTCGACGGCGTCGAGCGTTTCCTGCACACCGACCACGGCGCCGGCGGGCAGTACCTCGATCTTGACCTCTCCGTCGGTCAGGGCCGCCACGTCGGCGGCGAACTCGTTGAGCATCGTGACTTCGTCGGCCTGCGCCGGAATCACCGACTGCACGCGGATGACGGTTTCGGCCAGAAGTCCGCTGGCCGAGATCGCCAGCGCAGCGGCGCCGGCGGTCAGGGTTCTAAGGGTACGCATTGGGGTCCTCCCAGGTCTGTCGCCTTCTGTGTTGTTGTTGTGGGTCCGGGGACGAAGGCGGTGCCCCGGTTCGGTCTTGCAGGCCCGCGTCCGCTCTCCTCTGCGGACGAGCCTGCGGAATATTTTGACGCGCGGTCATGCGCGGGCGTCCTCGAGCACCATGTCGCTGGCCTTCTCGCCGATCATGATCGCGGGCGCGTTGGTGTTGCCGCTGACGATGCGCGGCATGATCGAGGCATCCGCGACGCGCAGGCCGCGCACGCCGCGGACCCGCAGGCGCGGATCGACCACCGCGCTATCGTCGATGCCCATCCGGCAGGTTCCGGTCGGGTGATAGATCGTCACGGCCGTGCGCCGCGCCCAGTCGAGAATCGCCGCCTCGTCATCGGCGCCGACCCCCGCGCCGGGTGCATGTTCCTCGGTGATGTGCGATTTCAAGGGTTCGGTTCCGGCGATCTTCCGGGCGACCTGGATGCCCCGGACGATGGTGCGGCGGTCGGTCTCGGTGTCGAGGTAGCGCGGGTGGATCTCGGGATGCGCGTCCATGTTGGCCGAGGCCAGTTTCAGGTAGCCCGCGCTTTCGGGCCGCAGTTGCAGCACCGAGGCGGTGAAGGCCGAGAACGGGTGCGGGCCGTCGGCCGGGTTGTCGGCGCTGAAGGGCTGGATGTGGAACTGGATGTCGGGCGTCTCGAGCCGGTCCTCGGTCTTGAGAAAGCCGGTGCCGAGACTTGCGGCCATGGTCATCGGCCCGCGTTGGGTCAGCGCGTACTGCGCCGCGATCGCCGCCTGCTTGAAAACGTTGCTGGTCTCGGTGTTGATCGTGGATAGCCGGGTCTTGAACACCGGACGGGCCTGCAGGTGGTCCTGCAGGTTCTTGCCGACGTCCGCTGCCGCGACCTTCACGACAATGCCGTGTGGTGCGAGCTCGTCGGGATCGCCGATGCCCGAGAGCATCAGGATCTGCGGAGAGCCAATGGCACCCGCGCTCAAGATTACCTCGCGTCGCGCCCGGATGTTGCGGAATGCCCCTTTGATCCGGGCGCGAACGCCCACGGCCCTGCCGTCCTCGAGCAAGACCTTTTCGGTCTGAGCGTCCGTCAGGATCTCCAGGTTCTTTCGGTTCCGCGCGGGCCAGAGATAGGCAACAGCCGCCGAGCAGCGCCGCCCGCCCTTCATCGTCAGTTGGAAGTAGCCGACCCCTTCCTGGTCCGCCCCGTTGTAGTCGGGGTTGCGTCGGTAGCCCGCCGCCTCGGCCGCGTCGATCCACAGGTCGACGATCTTGCGTTCGAGACGTGAGGACTGCACCGACAGAGGCCCGTCGCAGCCGCGCAATCCGTCGCCGTCCGCCCCCTTCCAGCTTTCGGAGCGCTTGAAATAGGGCAGGACATCGTTCCAGGACCAGCCGGTGCAGCCCATCTGCGCCCAGCCATCGTAATCCTGTGGCTGGCCTCGGACGTAGAGCAGGCCGTTGATCGAGCTCGATCCGCCCAGAACCCGCCCGCGCGGCCAGGGGATCGACCGGCCGGCGAGCCCCGCATCAGGCTGCGTCCGGTAGCGCCAGTCGGTGCCCGGATGGCCCATCGTGCGGAAATACCCGACCGGGACATGGATCCAGGGGTTCGTGTCGCGCGGACCGGCCTCGAGCAGCGCGACCGTGTGGCGACCGTTCTCCGACAGCCTGCCAGCGATGGCGCACCCTGCGGACCCCGCCCCCACGATCACGAAATCGAATTCCATGGCGCCCCGATTTGCCAAAAATTGAGACTTCTATTCCTGTTTTTTAACGCTACCTTGATTCGCACACAAATCAACGTCGATTCTGGCGAGACCGTCACATGGCAGATCCCGCGCGCATTCCCACCAACCTGCGGACGCTGCTGATTCTGGAGGTACTCGGCAAAAGCGATCGGGCGCTGACCGCGACCGAGATCAATGCGTCGATCGGGTTGCCCAAGCAGACCGTTCACAGGCTCTGCGCGACGCTGGAGGCGAACGGGTTCATCGCCCGGCAAGGCAACTCGCGCCACTACCAGGTTGCGCGGCGTCTGCGCGAACTGGGCTCGGGCCTCCTGCACAATTCCCGCGACCACATTGCGCGACGACAGATCCTGCTCGACGTGGCGCGCGAGGTCCGGGAGACGGTCAATTACGTGGTGCCGGAAGAGTCCGGCATGCGCTATCTCGACCGGGTCGAAACCGACTGGGCGTTCCGGATCCAGTTGGCCGTGGGCACCAACGTGCCGTTTCACTGCACCGCAAGCGGCAAGTGCTTTCTGGCCAGTCTCGCGCCGGGACAGCGCGAGCGCTTCGTGGGCGCGCTGGATCTCAAGCGAATGACGGCGGCGACCCACACCCAGCCCGCGCCATTGCTGCAAGAGCTGCTGCAGATCGCAAAGCTGGGCTACGCGCTCGACCGCGAGGAATTCCTGGACGGCATGATCGCCATCGCGGTTCCCGTCACCGACCCGTCAGGCCGTTTCGTGGCCGCGCTGGCCTTTCACGGCCCGACCCAGCGCATGTCGATCGAAGAGGCGATCGAGCGCCGCGAGATGTTGGGCCTTGCCGCCCGACGCCTCAGCGACGCGCTGTTCTGAAACGCGCTTCCGCGTCACTCCGCGAGATGGCAGGCGACCTTCGTCGTCCCGAGCGGGCGCATCCGGGGGCGTTCCTTGCGGCAGATATCGGCGGCGATGGGACAGCGCGGATGAAATGCGCAGCCCTTCGGCGGATCGATCGGATCCGGGATCTCACCGGTCGGCGGCACCACCTCGCGCCCGAAGGCGTCCATGCGCGGCGCGGCGTCGAGCAGCATCTGCGAATAGGGATGCTTGGGCGCCTCGAACAGCGTTTCCGGATCGGCCTCCTCGACCAGCCGCCCGAGGTAGAGCACCCCGATGCGGTCGGCCATGTGCCGCACCACCGTCAAGTCGTGGGTGATCAGCAGGTAGGTCAGGCCCAGATCGTCCTTGAGGTCGCTCATCAGGTTCAGCACCTGCGCCTGCACCGACACATCCAGCGCCGAGGTCGGCTCGTCGCAGACGATCAGGCGCGGCTGCGAGGCCAGTGCGCGTGCGATGCAGATCCGCTGCCGCTGCCCGCCCGAAAACTCGTGCGGAAACTTCCCGGCGTCCGTCGGATGCAATCCGACCTGCTCCAGAAGCCGCTCGGCGAGCAATTCGGTGTCTCCGCCCTTGGAGGCCACCGGCTCGACGATGATGTCGCGTACGCGCCAGCGCGGGTTAAGCGAGGCATAGGGATCCTGGAAGATCATCTGGATATTCGAGCGCACCGTGGCGGCACGGCGGGCGTCGCGTTCGCGGGCGAGGTCGACGCCTTCGATCTCGACGTCGCCTTCGGTCGGCGACAGCAGGCCCACCAGCATCTTGCCGATCGTCGACTTTCCCGATCCGCTTTCGCCGACCAGCGCGTAAGTGGTGCGCTCCTCGATCTCGAAATCGACCTCGGACACGGCGGTCAGGAAGGCCTTGCCGCGCCGTTCCAGAACCCGGTTCAGCCAGGGCTTCGACACGTCGAAGATGCGCGTCAGCCCGCGTACGATCACATGGGCGCTCATACCGCTTCCTCCGCGACACGTGGGAAAAAGCAGGCGGCACGACCATCCACGATGCCGGGTCCGGGCTCGGCGCGGCAGCGCTCTTCGGCGCGTGGGCAACGCGGGTGGAAGGCACACCCCGAGGGCATCCGGTCGAGCTTGGGCATCGCACCGGGGATCTGGTGCAGGCGCGATTTGCCCTGCGAGGCCAACGGCGTCGAGGCCATCAGGCCGTAGGTGTAGGGGTGGCGCGGCTCGGTCAGGACCTCGCGAACCGGACCAAGCTCGGCCAGGCGACCGGCGTACATCACCGCGACCCGGTCCGCGGCCTCGGCGATGACGCCCATGTCGTGGGTGATCAGCATCACTGCCGTGCCGCGATCGCGGCAAAGGCGCTTCAGCAGCGCGATGATCTGCGCCTGAACCGACACGTCGAGCGCGGTCGTCGGTTCGTCGGCGATGATCAGGCTCGGCTCGGCGCAGAGCGCAAGCGCGATGACGACGCGCTGACGCATGCCGCCCGAGAACTCGTGCGGGTAGCTGTCGATACGTTCGCGCGCACCGGGGATACCGACCTCTTCCAGCGCGGCCACGGCCCGGCGCTCGGCTTCCTTGCGGCGGATCGGCAGATGCGTGAGCATGGTCTCGGTCAGCTGATCGCCCACCGTCAGCAGCGGGTTGAGCGAGGTCAGCGGGTCCTGGAAGATCATGCCGATCTGCTTGCCGCGCAGCCGGCGCATGGCGTCGCCCTTGAGCGGATCGATGCGCGTACCGTTGAGCCAGATCTCACCGCCCGAGACATGCGCCGGCGCGTTCAGCAGGCCGATGACGGCATTGCCCGCCATCGATTTGCCAGCGCCGCTTTCGCCCACGACGCCGAGGATCTCGCCCCCGGCGATGTCGTAGCTCACGCCGTCGACGGGTTTGAGGATGCCGTGCCGCGTCGGGATGTCGACGGACAGGTTGCGGATCGAAAGAACAGGAGTGGTCAACGCAGCCTCGGGTTCAGTGCATCGCGCAGCCAGTCGCCCAGCAGGTTGACGCTGAGGGCCAGCGCGAGAAGCGTGCAGGCGGGAAAGAAGAGGATCCACCACTCGCCGGAGAACAGGAAGCCCTGCCCGATCCGGATAAGCGTGCCCAGCGAGGGTTGCGTGGGCGGCGCGCCGACGCCGAGAAAGGACAGGGTCGCCTCGGCGATGATCGCAAGCGCCAGCGAAATGGTGGCGATCACCAGGACCGGCGACAGGGCGTTGGGCAGGATGTGCTTGATCATGATGGCCCAGGGGCTGCGACCGATCAGGCGCGCGGCGGCCACGTAATCCTTGCTTTTCTCCACCAGCGTCGCGCCGCGCACGACGCGGGCGAACTGCACCCAGTCGGACAGGCCGATGGCGAGGATCAGCACCCAGATCGCCATCTGGTCTCGGTACTCGACCGGCGTGAAGCCCTTGGCGACACCGAAGATGAGCATCGCGACGAGGATTGACGGGAAGGTCAGCTGCACGTCGGCGATGCGCATGATGATGGTCTCAGTCCAGCCGCCGAAATAGCCCGACACGAGGCCCAGCGTGATCCCGAGCACCAGCGCGAAAAGCACCGCCGAAGCGCCGACGAAGAGCGACACGCGCATGCCGTAGAGGATCGTCGAGAACACGTCCCGGCCCTGGTCGTCGGTCCCCATCAGGAAGCTGTCGCCGGTGAACGCGTTGGGCTCCATCGGCGGCGTGAAACCGTTCATCAGGTTCAGACTCGACGGGTCGAACGGGTTGGTCGGTGCGATGAGCGGCGCAAAGAGGGCCGACAGCACCAGCACACAGACCACCGCGAAGGACACCTGCGTCACCGGCGAACGCTTGAACGCGTGCAGGAAATCGCTGTCTCGGAAGTCCTCCCAGAGCGACTTGTCCCGCGCCTTCTGGGGCATCGGCGTATCGGTCATGCGTGGCCTCCGGTCCGGTCGGCGCGCAGGCGCGGGTCGATCATCACGTAAAGAATGTCGACGATCAGGTTGATGCCAACGAACATCACCGAGATCAGCATCAGGTAAGCGGCCATCACCGGGATGTCGACGAACTGGATCGCGTTGATGAACAGCAGTCCGACGCCGGGCCACTGGAACACGGTCTCGGTGATGATCGCAAAGGCGATGATGGCGCCAAGCTGCAGGCCGATGACCGTCACCACGGGCACCATGGTGTTCTTGAGTGCGTGACGGAAGTTGACGACGCGCTCGCGCAGCCCGCGCGCCCGGGCGAAGCGGATGTAGTCCTGCCGCAGCACCTCGAGCATCTCGGAACGCACCAGCCGCATGATCAGCGTCATCTGGTAGAGCCCGAGCGTGATCGCCGGCAGGATCAGCGCCTTCAGCCCGCTTTCGGTAAGAAACCCTGTCGTCCACCAGTCGCCGAGCCGCACGGTGTCGCCGCGTCCGAAGGACGGCAGCCAGCCGAGTTCAACCGAGAAAAGATAGATCAGCAGGATCCCGATCAGGAAAGTTGGCAGCGAGACGCCGATCAGCGAGGCCGCCATGATCGCATGTGCCGCCGCCCCGTTGCGGCGGATCGCGGTGAAGACCCCGAGCGCGATGCCGAAGAGCACAGCGAGAACCCCGGACACGGCGGCAAGCTCGAGCGTCGCCGGCGCGCGTTCGAGCAGGATTTCGGACACCGGGCGCCCCTGCCGGTAGCTGACGCCGAAATTGCCCTGCACCGCGCCTTCGAGGAACTTGTAGTATTGCACCGGGAACGGCTGATCGAGGCCGAGCTGCGCGCGCAGGCGCTCGACATCCTCGATGGTGCGCTCTTGCCCCAGCATGTTGTCGATCGGATCGCCGACGAACCGGAACATCGAAAACGCGACGAGCCCGACCACCAGAAGGACCAGCAGCGATTGCCCGATGCGGCGAATGACGAAGGCCAGCATGGTTGGTTGATGCCTTTCAGGGTCCCCGGGGCGCGTGACGCGCCCGCGGGATCAGTTGACGGTGACCCAGCGCAGCAGGAAGAAGTCGTCCGGGCGCTGTGTCAGATCGATGTTGCTGCGCGCACCCCAGACCAGCGGCTGGACATAGAGCGGTACGTAGGCGGTGTCGTCCTGCAGGATTTGCGCGGTTTCGTCCAGCATCTCCTGACGTCGGCTTTCGTCCAGTTCGGACTGGATCATCGGCAGCAGCTCGTCGATGCGGGCGTTCGAGTAGCCGCCGAAGTTCCAAGACCCGAGCTTTTTCTCGTCGTTCGGCGTGGCGACAAGGAAGCGGATCGGGTGCTCGGCGTCGAAGGTGCCGGGTGACCAGCCCAGCAGGTACATGTCGAAATTGCCTTCGCGCAGTTCCGGCCAGTAGTTCTGCACCGGCATGGCGTCGAGCGTGGCGCGCATGCCCGCCTGTGCCAGCATCGCCGTGACCGCCTGGCAGACCGCCTCGTCGTTGAGGTAGCGGTTGTTGGGGCACTTCAGACCGAAGGAGAACCCGTCCGGATAGCCCGCCTCGGCCAGCAGCGCCTTGGCCGCCTCCACGTCGTAGGCCGGCCGGTCGGAAAGTGCCTCGGAATAGCCGCTCATCGCGGGTGAAACCAGCTGGTTCGCGGCCTCAGCGCCGCCGCGCATGATCGTCTGCAGTATCGCGGGTACGTTGATCGCATGCGCCACCGCCTGCCGGACCTTCGGGTCGGCGAAGGGGTTCGCGTCGGTTGTCTCCGACGAGAATTTCAGCGTTTCTGCGACATGCGGGAAGCCCAGTACGATAACCCGGGCTTCAATGCCCTGGATGACCTTGACGTCGGGGTTTTCCTGCAGCCGCGCCACGTCCTGGATCGGCACCGGGTTGATGAAATCGACATCGCCCGACAGCAGCGCCGCAAGGGCCGTCGCCGGGTTCTGCACCGGCTGCACCGTCGCCTTGGTGATATTGTGTTCGACCTCGCCCCACCACGCGTCATGGGGTTCGAGTTCGGTGCGCAGGCCGGGCTCGCGCACGGTGACCCTGAACGCCCCAGTGCCGTTGGCGTTGAGCGTGGCGAAATTGCCGCTTTCCTTGTCGGGGCGCGCTGCATCGTTGGCCTCGGCCCAGCCGCTGTCCATGATCATCCAGTTGGCGATGGACCCGGGGAAGATCGGATTGGGCGCGCTGGTCAGAATGTCGACGGTGTAATCGTCGACCTTGACGACCTCGGTGACCGGGGCGAACCAGCTGCTCGTATCGGCCTCTTCGCTCGATGCGCGTTCGTAGGAGAACACAACGTCATCGGCGTCGAAGGCCGCGCCGTCGTGGAAGGAGACGCCTTCGCGCAGCGTGAAGCGCCAGCCCTCTCCCTCTCCGATCGCCTCCCAGGCGGTGGCAAGCGCCGGCTCGACGCTCATGTCCTTGCCGCGCCGGACCAGCCCTTCGTAGACGTTGTTGAGAAAGCCCAGAACCGGGGCCGAGTTGACCGCATGCGGATCAAGCGTCTGCGGGTCAGTGGTCACCGCCCAGTTGAACTCTTCCGCCTTCGCCGAGAGGCCGACGGCGGAAGCCGCGAAGGCTGCGAAAATCGTGCGTTTCATGGTACTCACCCCGTTTTTGCTTGTCGTGCACCGAGACCAAGAGCCCGTCATGCAAATGCGGGCCATGCGTACCAATCACATGCGCCCCGGGGAGGCCATGCCCCCCGGGACTTTTTTCCTGGGCCGAGGCCCCGACTGACAGCGTCAGTTCATGGTGATGTACTTCACCTTCGGCTGGTCTTCGGGGTCGACCTCGATCCCGACACCTTCGGCCATGCCCCAGTTCAGGACCTGGTGGTGGATCGGGATGTAGAGTTGCTCGTCCTGCACCACCTTCCAGATGTCGGCGATGTCGGCGTCACGCGCTTCGAGATCGGTGTTGGAGGCCAGCGACTTGATCTTGGCGTCAAGCTCGTCGTTGTCGAATCCGGTGCCGTTCCAGGTGCCGATGTCATCTTCGCGCCCGTGCACGAGGAAGTTGAAGATGTACTCGGAATCGTAGGTCGGAACACCCCAGCCGAGCATGTAGAAGTCGGTCTGCCCGTCGGTTATCAGCGGAAAGTGCTGCGCCTTGGGCTTGGCGTCGAGGTTCACGGTCACACCGATCTGGCCGAGCATGCCGACCGCCGCCTGGCAGATCGCCTCGTCGTTGATGTAGCGATCGTTCGGGCAGTCGAGCCGGATCGAGAAGCCGTCCGCATAGCCCGCTTCTTCCATCAGCGCCTTGGCGGCGTCGACATCCGTGGCGCCTGCGGCATCCATCTCTTCGGTCCAGCCGTTCACGAACGGCGGCGCGATCATGCCCGCGGGCTGGGACTGGCCGCGCATCACGACCTGTTGGATCGCTTCGCGGTTGATCGCCTTGGACATGGCCTGGCGCACGCGGGCATCGGCCAGCGGGTTCTTGCCGTCGATGTTATCGGCCTCGATATCGTCGCTGCCCATGTTCATGCCGAAGAAGATCACCCGATTCTGCGGGGCTTCCTTGACCACCAGCCCGTCGGCGCTGTTGACGCGATCGAGGTCCTGGACCGGCATGTCCTGCAGGAAGTTGACCTCGCCCGACAGCAGTGCGGCAACCCGCGTCGCGGCGTTCTGGATCGGCGTATAGACGATCTCGGTCACTTCCATCGGGAACTGGTCGCGGCCCCAGTAATCCTCGTTGCGGGTCATGACGGTCTTCACGTCCGGCTCGCGGCTTTGCAGCACGTAGGGTCCGGTGCCGTTGGCGTTCGTGGTGGCGAATGTGATCTCGCCGCCCTCGAAGTCCTGCACGTTCACCGTGTCATTCGCCTCGGTCCAGCCCTTGTCCATCATGAACAGATTGGTGAGGTTCGACGGCAGGATCGGGTTCGGACCGTCGGTGACGATCTCGACGGTGTAGTCGTCGGCCGCGCGGACCTCGGTGATCGAGCCGATCAGTTCCTTCATGTCCGAGTTCGGCTGCTTGGCGCGCTCGAAGCTGAAGACCACGTCTTCGGCGGTGAAGTCGGCGCCGTCGTGGAACTTCACGCCCTCGCGCAGCTTGAAGGTCCAGACGTTGGGGTCGTCCTCGTTCGGCGCCCACTCGGTCGCGAGTGCCGCCTCGAAGGCCCCGGTCGTGTCGCGGATGATGAGCGGTTCGTACATCTGGTGGCGGATGGTGTGCGTCGGCCCCTCGTTCTGGGCGTGCGGGTCGAGCGTCAGCGCGTCGCCGGCGCGAGCCCAGCGCAACGTCTCGGCACTCGCCGGAAGTGCGATGCTGGCCGCGAGGGTCGCTGCAACGGTCAATTTGAAGGTGTTCATGGTGTCTCCCAGTTTCTTTTTGACTGCAGTCACTCTTCGCCAAAACACCCGGTTTCACAAGAGGCGCCCCATCCGCTATTTCCGCGTGGCGGCGGATTTCGGTGATGCGGACGGGTGACCTCGCGGCAGCCGGGGTGGCGGAAAGAGGCGCGAGTTCGCGGCCAGGCCGCGCACCCCTCCAGCGCGCACGGGCTTGTTGTCCCGGGATGGGTCGGTAAGTTGCGAGGCATTCAACGTCTGAAACGACAGGTGATCGTGATGCCGCCGACCGAGGACCCTGCCAAGCCGATCGTCATCAGCGCCCCGGAACCGCGCACGCTAAAGCTGATCTTCCGGCCAGAGGCGCTTGAGCAGTTGCACGATCGCTACGACATCCGCGAGTGCCCGGCATCCGACATCGCCCGGCTGGACTCGGACGTACTCGGCGCGGCGCGCTACCTCATCGGTCAACCGGCGCTGTCCGAGGACACGACCGACCGGATGAGCGCGCTGCGCTGCATTTTCAACGTCGAGGGTAATTTCACCGGCAACCTGCCCTACGAGAGCCTGTTCCGGCGCGGCATCCACGTCGTCACACCCAACTCGGTCTTCGCGCTGCCCGTGGCTGAACTGGGGCTTGCGCTGGCGCTCGACCTGCTGCGCGGCGTCAGCGAGGCCGATGCCGCATTCCGCGCGGGAACCGAAACCTGGGGGCTGGAGAGCAACCGGCGCGCCCGCCTGCTGAGCGGCGCGGAGGTCGGGCTGATCGGGTTCGGCAACCTCGGACGGACCCTGTTCCGGCTGCTCGAACCCTTCAACGTGCGGGCGCGCATCCATGATCCCTGGTTGCCGCCCTCGGTGATTGCCGCGGCAGGTGCCGACCCGGCGTCTCTCGAAACGGTGCTGGCGCAGAGCGACGTGGTCTTCGTGGTGGCCGGGATCACCAGCGAAAACGCGGGTATGATCGGCCAGGAGGCTTTCGCCTCGATGCGCGAGGGCAGCGCCTTCATCCTGCTCAGCCGGGCCGAAGCGGTCGACTTCGATGCGCTGATGGACGCCGTACGGTCGGGACGCCTCAGCGCCGCATCGGACGTCTTTCCCGCCGAACCGATGCCGGCCGACCACCCGGTGCGGACCCTCGACGGGATGATCCGCTCGGCGCATCGCGCCGGCGCGCTGGAGCAGGCCTTTTTCTTGATGGGCGACTATCTTCTGGAAGACATGTCGCTACTCGACCGAGGCCTTCCGCCGCTGCGCTGCAGCCGGGCCGAGCGCGAGACAGTGTCGCGCCTTCAGTCCAAGATGGTCTCGGTCAACTAAGTCGGCGGATCGATCCGAACGCGCTCTGGCGAGCGTAGACGGCGGCATTCCTCTCGGATCGCTTCATCAGCAGGGAAAACGGCAGCTTTTAGGAAGCCATAGATGAAGGCAGTGCTTTTTGAGACATTCAAGGCGGCGCCCCGCGTCGTCGACGTCGACGACCCGTTGCCGGACCGGCACGGCGTTGTGCTGAAGGTCGGCGCCACCGGCGTTTGCCGCAGCGACTGGCATGGCTGGATGGGGCACGATCCTGACATCACCCTGCCCCATGTCCCAGGCCACGAGATTGCCGGAACGGTGGCGGCGGTCGGCACCGAGGTGCGCAACTGGAAGCCCGGAGATCGCGTCACGGTGCCGTTCGTCGGTGGCTGCGGAGCCTGCCCGGAATGCCATGCGGGCCACCAGCAGGTCTGCCACAACCAGTTCCAGCCCGGCTTCACCCACTGGGGATCTTACGCCGAATACGTCGCCATCCACCATGCCGACCTGAACCTCGTCAGGCTGCCCGAAGACATGGACTTTGCCGCTGCCGCCAGCCTCGGCTGCCGCTTCGCGACCTCATTCCGGGCGGTGGTGGATCAGGGCAAGGCCCTGCCCGGCGAATGGGTGGCGGTGCACGGCTGCGGCGGTGTCGGCCTTTCGGCGGTGATGATCGCAAGCGCCCTGGGCGCCAATGTCGTGGCCGTCGATATCGATCCGGTCAAGCTGTTGTTGGCGCGAGACTTCGGCGCGGTCGCGACAGTTCACGCGGGCGACGCCGGGGACGTGTCGGAAGCCGTGATCGACCTGACCGGCGGTGGCGCGCATGTCTCGCTCGACGCGCTCGGCCACCCCGATACCTGCGCAAACTCGATCCGCAACCTGCGCCGACGCGGGCGGCACGTGCAGGTCGGGCTGATGCTCGCCGAGCATGCGACGCCGGCCGTGCCAATGGCACAGGTCGTCGCGCACGAGCTCGAGATCTACGGCAGCCACGGCATGCAGGCGCATCGATATGGCGCCATGCTGGACATGGTGCGAAGCGGAAAGCTCGATCCCTCCAGGCTGGTCGGCAACCGCATAACACTTGCCGAGGCCGGCGCGGCATTGATGGCCATGGACCGGTTCCAGTCGGTCGGCGCGACCGTCATCACCGAGTTCTGACTCTACAGCACGCAAACGGGCGGCGCATCCAGTCGCCGCCCGTTCGTCGATCGCGCTGTGATCGCGTTCGCTGCAGACCGCCTATGCGGCCTTGGTTGCAGCCGGGTCCCAGGCGAACTTCTGGAACGGCTTGTCGACCGGGGTCTCGGCGAAGTGATTGGTGTAATTCGACATGATCTTCTGCGCGTAGCCGAGGATCACGTCGAGCACGCTGCGCCGCGTGAAACCGGCATCGAGGAAAGCCTGCACGGCGGCATCATCCACGACGCCTCGGTCGCGCACGATTTTCAGCGTGAAGTCGCGCAGAGCTTCGAGTTTCGCATCAGGCAGCGGCGTCCCGTCGCGTAGCGCGTCGATGATCGCGTCATCGACCTTCATCGACTTGGCGATGCCGGTATGAGCCGGAACGCAGTAATGGCAATTGTTCTCGACGTTGATGGTCTGCCAGACGACCGTCAGTTCCTCGGGATTGAAGTGGGTTTCCTGAAACAGCTTGTGCAACTGCTGGTACCCTTCGAGCATCTGCGGGCTTTCGGCCATGACAGCGTGCAGGCTGGGGATCATCCCGAACGCCGCCTCGGATTTCGCCAGAAGCGGCTTGGAGGCTTCGGGTGCGGTCTGAGCGGTATGCAAAGTGAATTCGGTCATATCTGGTCTCCGGCTGATTTCGTACGGGCTGCATGCCCGCCGTGCCATCCGACCTATGCGCTTTGAGTGATCGCTCAAGATCCGGCTTTGAGCCTTCACTCAAACGTGAGGCCTGTCAACTTGGCGAGACAATCGCATGAACGCTGCGTATATACCGATCATGCAACGCGCCCGGCCATATGATCGCAACCTCGCCCTCGATGCCGCCATGACCTTGTTCTGGCGCAAGGGATATCACGCGACGTCGCTGAAAGACCTGGAGCAGGCCCTGCACATGAAACCGGGCAGCATCTATGCCGCATTCCAGAGCAAGGAGGCGCTATATCTCGCGGCGCTGGAACGGTATTTCGGGCTGACGCAAGCATCGCTCGAGTCCTTCATCGCGAAAGCGGCCTCGCCTCTGTCGGCGCTGGCGGATTTTCTTCGCTCGTTCGGACGGCCCGATCCGGGACAGGCGGCCTATGCCTGCATGATCGTCAAATCGATGCTCGATACCAGCGAACAGGACAGCATGATTGCCCGTGCGGCGCACGATTACCTCGACCGCATGAACACCGAAATCACCGGCATCTTTCGAGAGGCGCAGCGTCTTGGCGAGTTGTCCGCGTCCGCCGATCCAGATCATCTGGCGCGGCGCTATATGCTGAACGTGACCGCCTTGCGGATCGAAGCGCAACGCGTCGGCCTGACCGACGAACTGGCCGCCTTGGCCGACGAAATGGCCGACGAGATCGAAGCGCTCAGACAGACTGCCTGATCGCACGCTCACTTGGGGGTCGCTCACGCTGGCCATTTGAACAGTCAGAGATACAGCGCAGCCGGGCGCAAGCGCCTCAAGGCGACACGCGCCCGTCGTGCAAGTCGCCTCGGGATCGCCGGAATCAGGAACCGGTCACAACACCTCGCCACCGTCGATGACCAGTGCAAGCCCGGTCACGAAGCTCGACCGGTCCGAGGCAAGGTAGACGATGCCCTCGGCAATCTCGTCCGTGCTCGCCCAGCGCCCCATCGGGATGGTGTCGGAGACGTAAGCTTCCAGCGCGCCGCGCCCGCCCATCTGCTGTTCGAACCCTGCGTTGAAGGGCGTATCGACGAACCCCGGGCAGAGCGCGTTGAAGCGGATGTTTTCGCGCGCGTAGTCGGCGGCCATCTGTTTTACCATCGCCACGGCGGCGTGTTTCGTCGTGGCGTAGCTCACCATGCCGCGATCGTATTGGCAGCCCGAATTCGAGGCGGTGACGATCACCGACCCGCCGCCCTGCCCGCGCATCACCGGGATCGCGGCCCGCGCCAGCACGAAATGCGCCCGCACGTTAAGCGACCAGGCTGCATCCATATCGTTGGCGGAAACATCTTCGGCCCGCCCCGCGATCTGGATGCCGGCATGGCTGTGCAGCACGTCAAGGCGGCCGTGCTCGGTCGCTACCCGCGCGACCTCGGCCTCGGCGGCGGCATCTTCGCGGACGTCGAGCGCGCGGGCCTCCCCGCGCCCGCCGGCCTTGCGGATCATGTCCAGCGTCTCCTCGGCAAGCTCCGCGCTCAGATCGGTGGCGATCACGTGCGCCCCCTCGCGCGCCATGGCGATGGCTCCGGCGCGGCCAATTCCCGATCCCGCCGCTGTCACCAGCGCGATGCGATCCTGAAGCATCCTTGTCTCCCAGTCAGAAGGTCATTTTTGTGTCCGGCCGCCCCGCCTCAACAGAAGCTGCGCGACGATCAGGATCGTCAGCGAGGCCAGCATCACCATCGTGCCGATGGCATTGATCTCGGGTGTCACCCCGCGGCGGATCGACGAGAACACGTAGATCGGCAGGGTCGTCTCCGCGCCCGCGACGAAAAAGGCGATGATGAAGTCGTCGAAGCTGAAGGTGAACGCCAGCAGAAAGCCCGCAAGGATCGCCGGAACGAGCTGCGGGAACGTCACCTGCCAGAAGGTCGCCAGCGGTCCGGCCCCGAGATCGTTGGAGGCTTCGATCAGCGCGGCGTCGAGCGTCTCCATTCGCCCGCGCACCAGCAGGACCACCAGCGACATAGTGAAAAGACCGTGCGCCCCGATCAGCGATCCGGTGCCCAGCGAGAGTGTCCAGCCGGTGACGGTCTCGAGCCAGGGATTCACGATGTCGAAGACCGTGACCAGCGCAATCAGCGTGGCGATGCCGATCACGATGCCGGGGATCATCACCGCGATCTGCACCAGAAGGTCGAAGACCCGGCGCATCCGCCCTTTCATGCCGGTCAGTGCCAGCGCCGCCATCGTGCCGACGACCGTCGCCAGCAGGGCGGAAAAGAAGGCGACCCGCACCGAGGTCCAGAGCGCCTCCATCACGAAGGGGTTGCTCAGCGCGCGCCCGTACCACGCGGTCGAGAACCCGTCGAACGAGGTCGCCGAGCGCCCCGCCGAGAGCGAGAACAATGCAATGATCCCGATGGGCAAATAAAGAAAGACGTAGACGGCGGTGGCGTAGAGTCTCATGGGCGTCTCACATCAGGGCGACGTCTTCGCGCGCCGCCGAAAACCGTTTCAGCGCGCGGGTGAAGAGGCTCACCGCGATCAGCATGATCACCACCAGCGCCACCGCCACGGCAGAACCGAAGGCCCAGTTGCGCGACTGCAGGAAGAGATCAACCAGCGCGTTGCCGACGAAAAAGACCTTGCCGCCGCCGAGGATCGCGGGGATCAGGAATTCGCCCATCAGCAGGATGAAGACCAGCATCGACCCGGTCAGCACGCCCGGCATCGAGAGCGGCAGCGTGATCTGCAGAAAGCTGCGCCACGGTGGCGTGCCGAGATCGGCGGCGGCCTCCAGCAGGCGCTTGTCGAGTTTTTCCAGCGCCACGTAGATCGGGAAGACCATCAGCGGCAAATAGCCGTAGACGATGCCCACAAGCACCGCGAATGGCGTGTTGATCAGGCGGACGTCGTCGATGCCGATGCTTTCCAGCAGGGCCGGAATGCCCTTGCCGCCCAGCAGGAATATCCAGGCGTAGGACCGGATCAGGATCGAGGTCCAGAACGGCACGATGACCAGCACCAGCAGTGTCGTCTTCCAGCGCTCCGAGACGCGGAAGGCGAGAAAATAGGCCAGCGGGTAGGCGATGAGCAAAGCCGCGATGGTACCGAATGGCGCCAGCGTCATCGTGTTGCGGAAGGCCGCGAACCGTGCCGGAAGGTTGGCGTAATTGTCGAAGCTGAAGCCGGGGGCGTAACCGCCCACGGCGTTCCTTTCCCCGAACGAGAATATCAGGACGACGGCCAGCGGCAGCAGCAGCAGGGCCGCATACCACAGGCCCGCAGGCGTCAGCAAAAGCGCCCGGGCGCGTGTCTGCGATGCGGCCATCGTCCCTGTTCTCCGGTCAGGCCGACTTGAAGCGGGCCATCAGTTCGGCCCGGTTCGGATCGGTCAGCGTCACCGCGGCGCCGAACTCCAGCGGGTCGAGCGCCTCGGCCGCCGGGTAGAGGATCGGGTCGTTCAGCAGCTCTTCGGACAGCAGGTCGTTGGTGCGCTTGTCGGCCACCGGGTAGCCATGCGCCATCGCTTCCTTGGCGTTGACCTGCGGGTCGAGCAGGAAGTTGATCAGCGCATAGGCCGCCTC
Organism: Roseobacter sp. FCG-D35; assembly: GCF_033436665.1. Classification (NCBI taxonomy): domain Bacteria; kingdom Pseudomonadati; phylum Pseudomonadota; class Alphaproteobacteria; order Rhodobacterales; family Roseobacteraceae; genus Roseobacter; species Roseobacter sp. FCG-D35. The sequence goes on along the minus strand of NZ_JAWQFO010000009.1, from coordinate 90,884 downwards.
GCGATGCGGCGCGTCCTTCGGGATCGCATAGTAGTCCGACCAGATCTCGCCGCCTTCCTTGCCGAGCGCGAAACCGATCTCGGGCATGTCGGCGTTCATCTGCTTGCCGTCGCCGGTCCAGCACATGGTCAGCCAGGCATCGCCGTTACGCATCGCGGGCTGGTAATCCGAGGAGATTGCGAAGAGGTGCGGCTTGACGTCGATCAGCAGTTTCTCCGCGTCGGCCAGTTCCGCGGGGTCGACCGAGTTGAAGCTGTGCCCGAAGTAGACCAGCGCGTTGCCGATCGTGGTGAGCTGGTAGTCATGCACCATCGCGCGCCCGTCGAACTGGTCGCGCGCGCCGTCGAAGAAGCTTTTCCAGCTGTCGACCACGCCGCCGGTCTTGTCGGAATTGAAGGCGATGCCGGTGGTGCCCCAGTTCTTTGGAACCGCGTAGACGGTGCCGTCGATCGTGCCCGCGTCGGCGAAGCGCGGGTCGAAGGCCGAGGCGTCGTAATTCGGGATCTTGCTGAGGTCGAGCGGTTCGATCAGGTCGGCCTCGACATAGGTCGGCACGGCGTAGTTGGTCGGCACGAACACGTCCCAGCCCGAGCCGCCGGCCTGAATCTTGGCGAGCATCTCCTCGTTCGAGCCGAACACGTTGACCTGCGTGAAGGCACCGGTGGCGTCGGTGAAGGCGTCGAAATTGGCCGCGTCGTGGTAGTTGGGCCAGGTCGCCAGCACCACGCGGTCGCCGATGTCCTGTGCCCGGGCCTGGCCCGGCATCATCGCCGGCAGGCCGCCGCCCATCACGGCCATCGCCGTGCCAAGCCCGGTCACCCCGAGAAAGTGCCGGCGCGTGACCGATCCCTTCTGGTAGCGCCGGAGTTCCTCGACGAATTTCTTGCGCGAAATCGGCTGATTGTCATCTGTCATTGCTGGTTTCCCCTGTTGAAGATCTTCAGTCGTCCGAGGTCAGGACCAGGCCCGCCCCCGGCTCCCACAGAACGTGAACCTCAGCGCCCACGTCATGCCCGCCCGTCGCTCTGTCGGCTTGTCGCGGAACGTTGACCTGCAGCGCGCCGATACCTTCATGGCGCAGCAGGTATTCGGTGTGATCGCCCAGAAATGTGCGATGCGTGACCCTTGCGGGCAGCATTGCCGCACCTTCGGGTGCGATCGCGTCAGATGCCGCGAGCCGCAGCGCTTCGGGACGCACAGCCACGGCAACCGCGCGACGCTGCTCGTCGGGCATGCAGACGACGCGGGCGGCGTCGCCGCCCGGCAGCCGGATCACGGCTGCATCGCCCGTGACGCGTTCGACCTCGGCTTCGATGACGTTGGCCTTGCCGACAAAATCGGCGACGTAACGCGTGCGCGGCCGGTCGTAGAGATCCTGAGGGGTTCCGATCTGCGCGATCCGGCCCTTGCCCATGATGCAGATTCGGTCGGACATCGACAGCGCCTCTTCCTGGTCGTGGGTGACCAGGACGAAAGTGATCCCGAGGCTGCGTTGCAGATCGAGCAGCTCGCGCTGCATTTCGCCGCGCAGCTTGGCGTCGAGCGCGGCCATCGGTTCGTCCAAAAGCAGCAGCTTTGGTTCGTTGATGATCGCCCGGGCCAGCGCGACACGCTGCTGCTGGCCGCCGGAAAGCTCCCAGATCCGCCGCTCTGTGAAGGCGTCGAGCCGCACGGTCGCAAGCGATCTGGCGACCTTTTCCGCGATCTCGGCCCTGGGCAGGCGCGGGCGCCGCTGGCGCAGACCGTAGCCCACGTTCTCGGCGACCGTCATGTGCGGGAACAGCGCGTAGTGCTGAAACACCATGTTCACCGGCCGTCGGTGTGCCGGGATGCCGCTCACGTCCTGACCGTCAATGAGGACCTGACCGCTCGTGGGGGCTTCGAACCCGGCCAGCATCCGAAGCGCGGTGGTCTTGCCGCAGCCCGAGGGCCCGAGGAACGACAGGAACTCGCCGCGCCGGACACGCAGGGTCATGCGGTCGGCGGCCAGCACATCGCCGAAGCGTTTCGTGGCGTCCACGAATTCGGCCACGGCCTCCTTCGGAGCCACCTCCTGCATGCGGTCTGCACCCGTCTCCGTCATCTTCGATCCCGCGTCGACATATCCGTCCAGCATGTCGAGTCTCTTTGTTGTTGTTTTGGAAGGCGTATGCCGTAATCTGGAAAAACGGTAAGAAAAATGCGTTCAGATGTATATACCACAAAGGGCATAGATGAGTCAGAAGCTTCCCCTCGGGCACTGGGCCCCTTTTGCCGCGCGTGCCGTGGAAACGATCGGCGCATCGCGGTTTCCCAAAGCGCTGACCGATGCGTTGCGCGCCGTCGTGCCGTTCGAGTTCACGGTGATCTTCGGCTATCACGGGGACGCGCGACCCATTGATATCTATGACGATTTCCCGGCAGCGAAGCGAAAGGTGATGGTCGACGACTACCAGGAAGGGCCGTACCTGCTGGACCCGTTCTACCTGAATTCCGTGGCGCCGACGACGTCGCGCCTGGTGCGATTGCGCGACCTTGCACCGGACCGGTTCTATCAGGCCGAGTATTTTCGGAATTACTACGTGCAGACCGGACTTGCCGAAGAAATAGGCTTTATCGTCGATGTCGGCGACACCGTGAGCGTCGTGATCTCGGCGATGCGCGAAGAGAAGGTGTTCTCGGCCCGCGAGTTCCGCGATCTCGATGCGGTATTTCCCTTCGTAGCGGCCTGTGCACGCCGACACTGGTCGGGGCTGCGCGCGGAATTCTCCGATGCGCCAACATCGCAGCGTCCGCGCCTGCCGGAATTGATCGACGGCGCGTTCCAGAGCTTCGGGCGACACCTGCTGACCGCGCGCGAGGCGGAAGTGGTGGAATACCTGCTCAAGGGTTACTCGGCCGAGGCGACCGGCAAGTCACTGGGCATCTCGACCGGCACCGTCCGCATTCACCGCCGCAACATCTACGCCAAGCTGCGCGTCGGCTCGCAGGGCGAGCTGTTTTCGAGCTTCATCTCCGCCCTGGCGGAAATGGAATGACGTTGGGCGGCGCGACCCGGAACCTGCGTCCGGGCCGCGCGCGCGGTCTTATTGCAGCGACTCGCGAATCTCCGCGACCTCGTCGGCCGCGAACTGGCCTTCGGTCACCACTTCGCCATCGACGATCTGCCACAGGCGGAACGGTCCGCTGATGTCGCCGAATTCGTCGAAGGCGACGTTGCCGATGACCCCTTCATATCGGATCGGCTCGCCCTTCTCGATCAGATCGAGCGCCTTGGCGAATTCCTCCGGTCCCGCGTAGATCGGCGTTCCTTCCGGGTCGAGGATGGCCCGGATCGAATCGCGGATCGCGTCGGCCGAGGCTTCGCCCGCCTTGGCAATCGCCAGACCGACGATGGCCCCGGCGTCGTAGGACCGGTCCGCCGCGGGCGCGGACGGTTCGATGCCGTCCGAAAACGCGGCGTAGTTGTCGTAGAAATACTTGGTCGATTCCGTCTCTTCGGTGCCCGACGAGGTGCCGCGCGCACCTTCGAGATACTGCGCGCCCACCGCCTCGATGAAATCGGTCGAGTTCATGCCGTCGTTGAGCAGGTATTTCTGCGGACCGCCCTGGCTTACCCAGGTCCGCGCGATGGTGGCGCCGTCGACCGGATAGCTGATGAGATAAAGTGCCTCGGGGGATCCGTCGAGCGCCGCGGTCACTTCCGCCGAGTAATTCGGCTGGTTTTCGTTGTAGGGCGTCGTCGACGTAATCGTACCGCCCATCTTTTCATAGGCGCTCGAGAACTCGCGCATCATGTTGACGCCGAAGTCGTTGTTGACGTGGATGATGGCAAGGTTGTCGAGGCCGGAGTCCATCGCGTACTTCGCCGCCGCCACGCCCTGAAGCGCGTCGGAGGTGATGGTGCGGAAGAAATAGCCGCCGGTCTTGCCGTCGCGCCCAAGCTGGGTCAGCGTCGGGGAGGACGAGGCCGGCGAGACCTGCACCACGCCCGCGTCGGCGGTCACCGAAGTCAGGATCGGGATCGACACGGACGAGATGATGCCGCCGATGATCACGGGCACCTCCTTGATGTTGACCAGCTGGGTCGCCTGGTCGACGGCGACATTGCCCTGGCTCTGGCTGTCGCGGGTGTCGGTGACGAGGTTGCAGCCAAGCACGCCGCCGGCCTCGTTGAGGTCGCGGAACGCCATTTCCACGGACTTGGCGCCGGCCTGCCCGTAGGCCCCCGCGGGGCCCGTCAACTCCATAACCATGCCGACCGTGATCTCGCAATCCTGGGCTTGGGCCGCAACGGCCCCGGCGGACAGGATCGTCGCCGCAAGCAGGGAAGTCTTCCAATGTCTCATTTCAGGTCTCCTTGTTGGGATGCGGCGGTTTCGCCGTCGTTTCGATCGCTATTGCGCGATCCAGGTTTCTTGCAGGTGGCGCCAGACGACACCCTCGGGCGCGTCGGGGTCGGGGCTGAACAGCGCGGTCGAGCGGCGCGCCGTGGTGCGGCTGTCGATGGACTGCCGTTCAATATAGACGACAAGGATGAGGTTGTCCGACAGGCGGCGAACCGTCTCGACCTCTATGTCGATTTCGAAAACACCGTCGATGCGCCCTTCGGCGGCGCGGATCATGGCTATGACCGCGTCGGCATCCTGCGCCTCTCCCTCCGGGCCGATGCGCTGCATGTCGGGGGCGAAGGCTTGCGCCGCGCGTTGCATCTCGTCCTTCGACGCCCGCCCGGTGAACCACGCCACGAAGAAATCGTGGCGTGCACGGATTTCGGCCTCGGCGGCGGCGGAAAGGTCTGCCATCAATGCGCCTCGGTGTTGAGGTTGTACTTCATGATCGATCCGTGCGGGCCGGTCCTGTCCCGCTCGACCGAGTAGACATCGCCCGGGACCGGGTGCCCACGGGCAAGCACCGCGTCGATTTCCGCACGATCGCTGTCGTCGAGTTCGATGTCGGGGATCGCGATGTTGCGATCCAGATGCGCGCGGTTGCGCGCCCCGACGATCACCGCCGCGACACCCGGACGGTCGAGCACGACCCGGCTTGCCACCGACGCGATGTCCGATCCGCGCCGACGCGCGACCCTGTCCAGCGCGGCAAGCAGTTCCTGGAACAGGGCCCAGCCGCCGAACTCGTCGACGATGAGCTTGTACTTGACCAGCGAACGGTTTTCGAGCGGCTCGACGGGCTCCGGTGCACCGAGCCAGCGTTCCGAGAACAACCCGCCCGCGACGGTGCCGTAGCACAGGAACTGCACGTCGTGCGCGCGCGCGACGTCGACCATGCGGCGCCCCGGACGGTCGTCGATCAACGAGTACTGCGCCTGCATGGAGACCAGCGGCACCCCGGCATCGAGCATCCGCAGCAGCTGCGTGGTGTCGAAGTTCGTGCCGCCGATGTTGCGGATCTTTCCGGCAGCGCGCAGCTCGGCGAGCCAGAGCGCCACCTCGACCTGGCGGTCCACGCTGTAGTCCCACCAGTGGAACTGCACGAGGTCGAGCGCGTCCGTACGCAGGCGCTTCAGCGAGGTGTCGATCGCCGCCTCTAGGGCCGGCTTGTCGATGGTGGCAAGCCGGGTCAGGTCCGGCACGCACTTCGTATGCACCTTGATCTTCGTCAGCGCCTCGGCACCACGCTGTCGTTCGTACTCGCCGCGGAACGCGCCGATCAGCTCTTCGACACCGGTGTAGATGTCGGCGCAGTCGAAGGTCGTGATGCCGGCATCGGCAAAGGCGATCATGTCCTCGATGCTGGTCCGCGTGTCGATCTCCCCGTGACCACCGGCAAGCTGCCAGCCGCCCTTGATGACACGCGAAATCCTGTGGCCCTCGGCGAGATCGGCGTAATGCATCAGGTCTCCTTCGGCGGCATTGGAACCGCGGTGGTCTGCCCGTGATCGAATGTGCGCAGCCCGAGCCGGATGATGCGCAGCCGCGACGGGCAATTGGGATCGGGACAGGCGATCTCGGAGTCGGTCGACATCCAGTCGGCGGGGTCGGTCTTGCGTTGCTTGGCGGCCAGCAGCGGCAGGACCGAGGCCAGCGAATAGATCGAGATGCCCTGCCCAGGCGGAAGATGCAGCATCTCGCCGCGCAATTCGAAGTAATCGCCGATCTGCGCCCCGCACCAGATCCTGGCTCCCTCCGGCGCCACGACCTCGACGCGCAGGTCCCAGAGTTCGAAGATCTCGGCCCGACCGCTCATGCCTGGGCGCCCTCCATCGCTTCCCAGACCTCCGGTCCGGCGCGGTCGAGGATGGCGAATGCTTGCAGGATGTCGGCCTCAAGCTCGCCCGCCACACGCTCGGGGTCGCGCGACCGCAACCCTTCGAGGATGCCGCGATGGTGCAAGGTGGCGGCGGCATCGGTCAGCGGGCGGTGCAGACGGGCCGCGGCCCGCACGTAGGGCCCAGCCTGCATCCAGAGGCTTTCCACGAAAGGCAACAGCACCGCCGACCCCGCTTGTTCGTAGAGCGCGAAATGAAACGCATGGTTGAGATCGGTCACCGAGCGGTAGTCTCCCGCCGCTTCGTAGTCGACGGTCAGCGACTCGAGTCTCTGAAGGTCGTCTGGGCGCAGGACCAGTGTGGCCCGGGCGGCCAGATCGCGTTCGATGAGGGTTCTGGACCGGGCGATATCCCGTGCCTTGTCACGGCTCAGCATGGGTACGCGCACGCGCCGGTTCGGCATCGTTTCGAGCGCGCGCTCGGACACCAGACGCGCCAGCGCCTCGCGCACCGGCATCGAACTGACCGACATGCGTTTGGCAATGTCGCCGGGCAGGAACACCTCTCCGGCCTCGAAGGCGCCGCGGATCAGGGCGTCGCGCAGGTAGTTGTAAATTCGGTCCTGTACGGTCTCGCGCCCGATCGGTGCAAGCGAGTCCAGCCCGTCGCCGTCCGCTGCCGTCATCCGATTGGAGCGCATGCCCAATGTCCTGCCCCGCCATTCAGCCAGAAGTCAGCTTTACTTTAGGTCGCCAGCATGCTTCTGTAAATGATAATTGATTGTTGATCAACTTCTGGCGGCGAGATGACAAAGCCACCTTCCCTGCTCAACGTGACGTCGGTTGACAAGGCCTACGGCGGGCTTCGCGTGGTGCAGGACATGTCGCTGAACCTCGCGAGCGGCGAGGTGCTGGGCGTCATCGGGCCGAACGGCGCGGGCAAGAGCACGCTCTTCAACCTGATCGCCGGGGCCGTTCCGGTCGACAGCGGAACCATCACCCTCGGCGATGCCGACCTCACACGCGCCTCGGCGCAGCAGCGGCTAAGGCACGGGTTGGCCCGAAGTTTCCAGATCCCGCGGCCTTTTCCGCGCATGACGGTGCTCGAGAATGTGATGACCGGCGCGCAGGACCAGGCCGGAGAGGCACCCTGGGCCGCGCTTCTGAGACCGTCCACGGTCGCGCGGCAGGAGCGCGCGAATGCAGAACGGGCGCGCGAGCTTCTCGACTTCGTCAACCTGTCGCATCTCGAGGACCAGCCTGCGGCGGTGCTCTCGGGCGGCCAGCGCAAGCTTCTGGAACTGGCCCGCGTGCTGATGACCGGCCCGCGCGTCATCCTTCTGGACGAACCGGCGGCAGGCGTGAACCCGGCGCTTCTCGACACCATCATGGACCGGATCGAGGCCATCAACGCGCAAGGCATCGCGGTGCTGCTGATCGAGCACAACATGGAGATGATCGCCCGTCTCTGCCCGCGCGTTATCGTTATGGCGATGGGCTCCGAACTGGCGCAAGGATCACCAGCGGAAGTGTCGCGACGCGCCGACGTCATCGAGGCCTACCTCGAAGGGATGCCGGCATGACGGCGCTGCGGGTCACCGATATCCACGCCGCCTACGACCCGGACCTGATGATCGTGAAAGGCATCTCCTTTGCGGTGGCCGCCGGGGAGAGCCTCGCGATCCTCGGGCCGAACGGGGCCGGCAAGTCGACACTGATCAAGGCCATCGCGGGCCTCACGCCGGTCACCGAGGGTACCGTCGTGCTGGCAGGCAAGAATGTCAGCGGCCTTTCGCCCCACCACCTCGTGCGCAGCGGGCTGGGGTTCGTGCCCCAGACCGACAACGTCTTCACGCGCCTCAGCATTCGCGAGAACCTGCAGATCGCGGCAGAGCTTCTGCCCAAAGGCCGCCGTGCCGCGCGGATCGACGCGATGCTGGAGATGTTTCCCGACCTTGGCCGGAGGCCGTCCGAACGGGCCGGCGCGCTGTCCGGCGGGCAGCGCCAGATGCTGGCCGCTGCGCGGGCGCTGCTGACTGAGCCGGAGGTCCTGATCCTCGACGAGCCTTCCGCCGGCCTGTCCCCGAAGCTGGTCGGACAGGTTTTCGACACGCTCGGTGCAATCTCGCGATCCGGCGTCACGCTGATCGTGGTCGAGCAGAACGTGCGCGCGGCCCTGGCGCTGGCAGAGCGCGCCCTCGTGCTGGTCGAGGGTCGGGTGGCACATGACGGGCCGAGCGGCGAACTCGTCGACGGCCGCAAGCTCGGCGCGCTGTTTCTGGGGCACCGGCAGGCGGAGGCGCCGGCATGAACCCGCAGATCCTGATGGACGGACTGATCTCGGGCGCCACCATCGGCCTTGGGGCCATCGGCCTCACGCTCACCTATTCGATCCTGCGCTTCGCCAATTTCACCCATGGCGACTTTCTCGCCTGGGGCGCCTACCTGACCCTGACGGTGGTGGCCGGGCTGGGCGGTCTGTTCGCAGGGCTCGGCGCCGGCCATCCGCTTGGCCCGTTCAGCTTCGGCTGGGACCTGCCGCTTGCGATGCTTGGCGGCGCGGCCCTGACTGTTCTTCTGGCGCTGGGGCTCGACCGGGTGCTTTTCGGGCGGCTGCGGGCGCGCGGCGCGGATATCATCATCATCGTCATGGCCAGTTTCGGCGCATCGATGGCGTTGCGGTCGGGTCTCGAGTTCATCTTCACGGCGCAGCCCACCTATTTCACCGACGCCCTGCAAATCGCCCGCCCCATCGGCGCCGGCATCCGGGCCACTCCCGACCAGCTTCTGGTGATTGCATTAACGGCGCTGCTGGTCGTCGGGCTGAATCTGCTGCTCACCCGCACGGCAATCGGTCGCGCGATGCGCGCGGTCAGCGAAAACCCCGGACTGGGCGAGGTCTACGGCATTGACGTGCGCGGTGTTGTCCGGATCACCTGGATCATCGGTGCCGGGCTTGCGACAGTGGCCGGAGTGATGGCCGGCCTGCTGGTTCAGATCCGGCCCTACATGGGGTTCGATCTGCTCTTGCCGCTTTTTGCGGCGGCCATCCTCGGCGGGATCGGATCGATCCCCGGCGCCATGCTCGGCGGGCTGATCATCGGGCTTGCCGAGGCAGCGACCGTGCAGGTCTTTGGCGCGGAATGGCGCGCCGCGGTGGGCTTTGTCGTGCTGGTGCTGGTCCTGCTGCTGCGGCCGCAGGGCCTGTTCGGGCAGGAGCGGGCCTGATGGAATACCTCGCCTATGCCGCCTTTTTCCTGACCATCGCGCTGAGCTACGCGATCATCTGCCTTGGCCTCAACGTGCAATGGGGACAGACCGGTCTTTTCAATGTCGGTGTCGCCGGCTTCGTCGGGCTCGGCGCCTATACCTCGGCCATTCTCACCTCGCCAGCCTCGGATCAGCTTCTGGGCGGGTTCGGCTTGCCGATCGCGCTGGGTTGGGTCGCCGCCGTGATCGCAGGCATGCTGCTCGCCTGCGCTGTCGCGCTGTTGACGCTGCGGATGCGCGCCGACTATCTCGCGATCACCACCTTCGGCATCGCCGTGGCGCTGCAACTGGTGTTCCAGAACGCCGAAGCGCTGACCGGCGGCGTCTTCGGGCTGAGCTTCATCCCGCGGCCCTTCGCCGGTCTGCGCGGCAATAGCCTTGCCTTCAACCTCGCCTACCTTGCGCTGACCGCCGCCGTGGTCCTTGGCATCTACCTACTGCTACAGCACCTGACGCGCAGCCCCTGGGGCCGGGTCCTTCGAGGCATCCGCGAGGACGAGGTCGCGGCACAGGCTCTTGGCAAGAACCCGGTCACGCTGCGGCTGCAGGCTTTCGCGCTCGGCGGCGGTATCATGGCGCTGGCGGGCGCGGTGCAGGCGCATTTCATCGGCTTCATCGCGCCCGCCAACTACCTGCCGATGGTGACTTTCCAGGTCTGGGCAATGCTCATCGTCGGCGGGTCAGGCAACAACGCCGGCGCGATATTGGGTGCTGTGCTGGTCTGGGCGATCTGGGCGCTTTCGGGCGGTGTGATCGCCGAGGTCTTCCCGCCCGACCAGCAGGCCCGCGCCGCCTCGCTGCAGATCGTGCTGATCGGCGTGATGCTCTGTCTCATCCTGCTCTGGCGTCCGCAGGGCCTCCTGCCGGAACCGGGCAGCGTTTCCCGTCACCTCGGCCGCCAGTCCCAAGCCACGGCCATGCCCCCAAAGGACGCAAGCCATGAAACCTGACCGCACCGACCTTGCCGAGGGGCTTTCAATCAGCCGGATCGTCACCGGGCTTTGGCAGGTCGCAGACCTCGAGAAGGACGGCGGCGATCTGCCCGTGGCGGATGCGGCGCAAGCGCTTGGCGACTACGCCGAGGCAGGCTTCGACACCTTCGACATGGCAGATCACTATGGCAGCGCGGAACTCATTGCCGGCGAGATGCTGCGCAACTGGCGCGGACAGAAGGCCCCGGCCTGCTTTACCAAATGGTGCCCCGAGCCCGGGCCGATGACGGCCGAGGTGGTGCGGCGCGGTGTCGAGGAACGGCTTTCCAGGCTCGGCGTCGACCGCGTGGATCTGCTGCAGTTTCACTGGTGGAGCTTCGAGCATCCGGGCTGGCTCGACGCGCTGCACGAACTGGCGAACCTGCGCGAAAAGGGCCTGATCCGCGAGATCGGCGTGACCAACTTCGACGCGGCGCATCTTGCGCTGGCGCTGGCGGACGGCATTCCGCTGCGCGCGAACCAGGTGTCCTTCTCGCTGGTCGATCGCAGGGCCGGCGGAGCACTGTCGGAGCTTTGCGAAAAGACCGGTGTGCGTCTGCTTGCCTACGGCACGCTCTGCGGCGGTTTCCTGTCGGAGAAATGGCTCGGCAAGCCGCGGCCCGACGCCCCGGCGGACTGGAGCGGCGCGAAATACCTGCGGTTCATCGATACTGCCGGCGGCTGGGACGCTTTCCAGGCACTGCTTGCGGCGGTCGCGGAGATCGCGCGCAAGCACGGCGTGTCTGTGTCCAACGTGGCGACGCGCTGGGTTCTGGAACATCCGTCGGTTGCCGGCGTGATCGTCGGCGCACGGCTCGGCCGGTCCGAACACCGGGCAGACAACCTGAACCTGTTCCGGCTGGCGCTGGACGATGCGGACCGCGCCCGAATGGCGGCGGCTTTCGAAAGCATGCAGATGATCCCGGGCGACTGCGGGGACGAGTATCGCAAACCGCCGTTCCTGACCGCGTCGGGCGATCTGAGCCATCATCTCTCGGAGTTGCCCAAGACCATGAAAGCCGTTCCAGATCCCGACACGCCCGAGCGCGCCCGGGTTTTTTCGGGATCGGAGTGGGAGCCGATTGCGGGCTATTGCCGCGCGGTGCGGGATGGAGACCGGGTTCTCGTGTCCGGGACCACCGCGACGCACGGGACAAACCGCACCGTGGCACCCGGCGACGCCGGGGCGCAAACGACCTACATCCTCGACAAGATCGCGGCGGCGCTGTCGGCGCTCGACGCGCAGCCGCTCGACATCCTGCGGACCCGCATGTACCTGCGCGGGCCCGAGGATGTCGAACCGGCAGCCCGCGCGCACGGCCGGTTCTTCTCGGCCACGCCACCGGCCAACACGACCTTCCTGGTCGGTGACCTGATCGGTGATTTCCGGGTCGAGATCGAGGCCGAAGCGGTCGTCCGGCGACGCTGAGCCGCCCAGACTGGCGGGCACGCGCCGCGGATCAGTCGTTTTCGGGATCGAGAAGGCGGCTGACGAAAAGATCTCCGCGGTCGCCCGCGCCGCGGCGCTCGAGATAATCTTGCAAGCCGCGGACGATGTCTGCCGCCGGCCGATCCTGATCCTCCAACAGCGCCGCGGCATAGCGCAGATCCTTGGCGGCATTGCGGACCGTGAACCGGCTGCCGTCGAAGTTGCCCTCCAACGCAGGACCCACCGACTTTTCCAGCGTGCCCGAGCGCGCGGCCCCGCTGCACATCGCGTCGTAAAGCGCCTGCCAGTCGACGCCCAGTTGGCGCGCGGCCCCGAAAGCTTCCGCCAGCAGGATCATCGTGCCCTGGGACACGAGGTTGTTGAGCAGCTTGGCGGAATGCCCGGTTCCGGGCGCGCCGAAGCGGCGGACGACCTTCGAATAGTGCCCGGTCAGGGCCTCGACCTCGGGCCAGTCCGTCTCGGCGCACCCGACCAGCGAGGCAAGCGTGCCGGCCTCGGCTTCCGGAGGCCCGCCGGTCACCGGCGCGTCGGCAAAGCGGATTCCCGCGTCCTTCATCCGACGGGCGACATCCCGCGTCACCGCAGGGTCCGAGGTCGTGGTATCGATCCAGAGGCCGCCGGGCCTGAAATGCGCCAGAACGTCCGGCACCAGAGCGGCCACGGTGTCTGCGTTGGGCAGGCAGCTGAAGAGAACATCGGAGGTGCCGAGCAGGTCCGCGACGTCCCGCGCCTCGCTGCCGCCTCTCTCGAGCAGCCGTTCGATCCCCGCGCGATTGCGATGGGCCACGGCGGCGACCGGCAGGCCCGCTCGGCGCAGGCAAAGTGCCATGCCAGTGCCCATGTGGCCAAGGCCGACACATCCGATCCGGGGTTCGGTTGAAGTCATTGTATTCCTCCCAAGGTCGTCAGGGGCCGTAGAACACGTCGACCAGCGACAGCGACACCGCCGGGACATAGGTCACGAGCAACAGTACCAGCACCAGCACGGCGATAAACGGCAGGTTGGTCCGCGTCGTGCGCCAGACGTCAGTCTTGGCGATCGAGCAGGCGGTGACCAGAACGCTCGCCACCGGCGGGGTCTGCTGGCCCAGCGCGATATTAAGCGTCATCAGGATGCCGAACTGCACCGGGTCGATGCCGAGCTGATTGACCAGGGGCATGAAGATCGGCACCGTCAGGATGATCGCCGCCGCCCCGTGCAGCACCATGCCGACGAACAGCAGGAAGATGTTGATCAGCATCAGCACCGCGAACTTGTCGGTGGTGATCGACGTGATGCCCTGCGCGAGGCGCTGCGGCACTTCCGTCTCCGTGAGGTAGAGACCCAGCACCGCCGACGATGCGACCAGCAGCATCACCGTCGCGGTCTGCAAAACCCCGTCGACGAGTGCCGTGTAGAGATGCTTGAGGTCGAGCTCGCGGTAGATGAAAAGCCCGATGACGAGCGCCGCGAGCACCGCAAGACCCGCGCCTTCGGTCGCCGTGACGATGCCGCCGAAGATGCCGCCGAGGATGATGACCGGCAGGATCAGCGCCCAGGCCGCATCGCGCGTGGCATGCCAGAGCCGGCAGAGGTCGAAGCCTTCCTCGCGCGGGAGGTCGTAGCGCACGGCGAAGAAGTAGCAGAGCGCCATCAGCAGCAGGCCTCCGATCAGCCCCGGCACGATGCCCGCCACGAAAAGCTGCACGATCGAGGTGTTGGAAAGCGCGCCGTAAAGGATCATCGGGATCGACGGCGGGATGATGATCGCCAGAGAGGCCGAGGAGGAGGTGATCGCGGCGGCAAAGCGCGGGTTGTAACCCTTCTTCTTCATTGCCGGGATCAGCACCGAGCCTGTCGCCGCGACATCGGCGACGGCCGAGCCCGATATTTCGGCGAAAAACATCGACACGCCGACGTTGACCATCGCGAGGCCGCCACGCACGAAGCCGATCAGCGCCGAGACGAAGGCGATGAGGCGGGTTGAGATGCCGCCGGTGTTCATCAGCGCTCCGGCGAGAATGAAGAGCGGAATGGCGATCAGCGGAAAGCTGGTCGCCCCGTCGTAGATCGACAGCGCGGCGTTCAGGAAGCCGAGGTGCCCGTTGTTGAGCCAGAGCCCGAAAAGGGCCGCGGCGAGGATCGAGACCGCGATCGGCTGGCCGATGGCGATCAGCATGAACATGCCCAGAAGAACCAGGGACTCGATCATCGTTGTGCCTTTTCCTTCTGTGCGGCGATCTCGGCCTCGGCCCGGGCCAGTTCCTGCGCGATCTCCTCGCTGTCGGGATCGCGACCGGAACGAACGTTGCCAAGCCGTTCGGGCAAGGTGAGCAGGCGGCCGAGGATCATCAGGATCCCGGCGACCGGCACGATGCCCTGGATGAACCAGCGTGGCACCCAGCGCAGGGTCGTCATCGTCTCGCTGCCGAAGATGCCGAGCATCACCCAGCTGCCCCAGACGACGACCGCGAAGGCGCCGATGAAGACGATCTCGTTGATCGCGAAGAGCACGAAGCGCCCGGCCTGCGGCAGCCCGTAGAGCAGACCCGCGAAGCCCAGATGGGCGTTGCGCAGCACGGCCAGGGCGGCCCCGGTGTAGGTGATCCAGGCCAGCAGGACGATGGCGACCTCGTCGTACCAGATCAGCGAGGCGCCGCTGTAGCGGAAGGCGACGGCCATCAGCACGATCACGGCGAGGATGATGATGAGCCCAATGGTCACCGCCTGAAGCAGGAGGTCCAACCAGCGGATCAGGCGCAGACGCATGAAGCCTCCGACATGGTTCGGGACGGCGGACGCGCCGCCCCGGGGTGGCTAATGTTCAGGATGCGCTCAGGAACCGCCACCGGCCAGCGACATCACGCTGTCGATCATGTCCTGTCCGCCCTCGACCTCGCTCGCGAACTTCTCGTAGAGCGGTGCCGATGCGTCGACAAAGGCCTGACGGTCGGCGGTGTTGACCTCCATGCCCGCGCCTTTCAACTCGTCGAGCAGCGTGCCTTCGGCCGATGCCCCCTGGTCACGTGCCCAGAGCGCCACTTCCTGCGCCGTCTCGGCGAGGATGGTCTGGATCTCCGGGTCCAGCTTCTCGAAGACCGAAACACCGACGGTCGGATAAGCCGGCGAATAGACGTGGTTGGAGAGCGACAGGTATTTCTGCACTTCCTGCAGCTTGGCGCCGGCGATGTTGGTCAGCGGGTTTTCCTGCCCGTCGATGACCCCGGTCTGGAGCGCCACGAAGACTTCCGAGAAGGACATCGGCGTCGGGTTGGCGCCGTACTCGCCGAACATCGCGACGCGCCAAGACGAATTCGGCGTCCGGATCTTCAGCCCGTCGAGATCCGCCGGCGTGTTGACCGGGCGCACATTGTTGGTGATGTGGCGGAACCCGTTCTCCCAGACCGCCAGCGGGCGGTATCCCTGCTGTTCTGCCGCGGGCACCAGAACGTCCTTGAAGAAGGTGTCGTCGATCTTGCCGAGGTGATCGCGATCGGCCACCAGGAACGGCAGATCGAAGATCGCGTATTCGGGCGCGATCTCGGGCATGATCGACGACGGCAGGGTGATGTGCATCGTGCCGATCTTGATCTTCTGCAGCATGTCCTTGTCCTTGCCCAGCTGCGAGCTGTCAAAGACCTTCACCTCGCCCAGATCGCCGAGCTTTTCATTGGCGCGCCGCGCGAATTCCTGCGCCGACTGCCCCTGAAGCGAAGACGGCGTCGCGGAGATGCCGAAGATGATTTCCTGCTGGGCCAGCGCCGGTGCGGCGAGACCGGCGGCGACAAGCGCCGCGGTGAAAAGGTTGCGTGTGACATTCATGGTTCTTCCTCCCTTGAAGACTGAAATTCGGGTTGTTCGTGTCGGGCTACGCTGTGACGCCTGCGCGCAGCATTTTCTCGATCCTTTGTGGCAAGGTCTCGCGCAGGTCCGGATCCGGGTCGGGCCGGGTCTGCATCTTGGCCAGCCGACGCCCCAGCGCGACCGCGTTGAAGGTCGCGCCGGTATCGGCCTTGCCCTGCCCGGCGATATCGTATGCGGTGCCATGCGCCGGCGTGACGATAGGGAACGGGTAGCCCGCGATCAGGGTGACGCCGCGGTCGAAACCCAGAAGCTTCATCGCGATCTGGCCCTGGTCGTGGAACATCGTCAGCACCGCGTCGAATTCCCCGCGCGTGGCGCGCACGAAAACCGTGTCGGACGGGATCGGCCCGGTCGCGGCAAGTTGCGCCTCTTGCGCGCGCTCGACCGCCGGACGGATCACATCCTCGTCCTCGTCTCCGAAATTGCGCCCGTCCCCTGCATGCGGATTCAGCGCCGCGACACCGATGCGCGGATGTTCATAGCCCGCCGCGCGCATGACCTCGTCGGTCAGGCGGATGCTGTCGTAGATGCGGTCGGCGCTCAGACTGTCCGACACCTCGCGCAGCGGGATATGCGAGGTCACGCGCGCGTTCCAGACCTCGTCGAGCACGTTGAACTCGCGTCCGCTGCGCGTCGCGTTGATGGTGCGATCGACGAAGCCGATCTCGTCGACGTAATCGGGCCGCGCGAGGCGCATGGCATGCTTGTTGAAGGGTGTGAACGAGGCAACGTCGGCCAGACCTGACTGCGCCACCAGCAAGGCTACGGCGAAATTCTCGAGCGACGCGCGGCCTCCAACCTCGGAAGAGGTGCCCACAGGAGCAGTTTCGGGGTCGCAGTTGCCAACGTCCACGAAGACGCTTCCTTCCGGCAGGCCGGCGCCCAGATCGTCCGGAGCGATGGTCGGCAGATCAAGTGAAACTCTGGCATGGCGCGCACCCATTTCCAGCACGCGCCGGTCGCCAATGACGATGAGGTCGCCCGGATTGGCATCGGCATCGACCACCACGCGCGCGGCCAGTTCCGGACCGATCCCCCCGACGTCCCCGATTGCCAGGGCCACGCGTCGCAATGTCGCCATTTGCACCTCCACCTTTGTATTTTGTATACATGACACAAGTATCGACCTGCAAGCGCAACCTGTCTATGATCGCGGCACCAGATGGAGCACGGCAAAAAATGACCGATACCAGCGATTTGCCCGATTTCGGCGGGCTCCAGATCAGAACCCGCTCGCTGCACGATCAGGTGGTCGACAGGGTCCGTGACCTGATCATCGAAGGGGTGCTGGAACCGGGCAGCCGAATCGACGAGGCCCGGCTGATCGAGGAACTGGGCGTGTCGCGCACCCCCTTTCGCGAGGCACTGCGGACACTGGCGGCCGAAGGGCTGGTCATCGTCAGGCCGTCACGGGGCAGCACGGTGCGCAAGCTTACGCCCGAAGACGTCTATTCGATGCTCGAGGTTCTCGGCCATCTCGAGCGGCTCGCCGGAGAGCTTGCCTGCGCCCGTGCGAGCGACGACGCCATTGAAGAGCTCGAGGCCCTGCACCAGCGGATGATGGAGTTCTACGCCACCCGCGACCGCATGCCCTACTACAAGCTCAACCAGGAGTTCCACTCGCGCCTCGCGGCGCTGTCCGGCAACGCGACGCTGGTCGAGATGCAGGCGAACCTGCAGGCCCGGCTGAAGCGCATCCGCTACATCGGCAACCGCAAGAGCGACTTCTGGGCCGGGGCCGTGCGCGATCACGAGGAGATGATGAGCGCGCTGGCGCATCGCAACGGGCCGCGCCTGGGCGAGGCCATGGCGGCCCATCTGGCGCGCACCTGGGAACGCGTGAAGGAAAGCCTTTAGGCGCGGTGGGCGCGGTGCATTTCGTCAGGACGGCGTGCGCGCAGCGTCACGGAACGCAGGCAAGGCCGCCTCGATCATCGCGTCGTCCGCGGTCAGGCAGATCCGGAAATCGGTCGGACGGTCGAAGACGGTGCCGGGCATGACATGGATGCCGCGCCGCGCGAGATCTTCGGCGAATGTCGCGCTGTCGCCGCCGGGCGCCCTGCCCCACAGGTAGAAGGTGCCTTCCGGCCGGGTCATCCGGTAACCCCATTGCGCCAGCGCCCCGAGCATCCGGTCGCGCCGCCGCTCCAGGGCAGCTATGTCGATGGTTTCTCGCTCCAGGTCGGGCAGCGCATAAAGCAGCGGCGCGTCGGGCACGTTCCAGGCGTCGGCCATCTGTACCGCGAACCGAAGACGCTGCAGTTCCGCGCGCTCGGCCGGCGGCAGCTGAGGCGAGATCGCCAGGTACCCCAGGCGCAGCCCGGGCGCGAGAAGGATCTTGCCGTAGGAGTAATCGATCAGCGTGTGCGGGTAGACCGCCATCGGCGAGGTGAACTCCACACCGTCGAAGCGGATCCGCCGGTACGGCTCGTCCGACAGGATCCAGATGCGGCGCCCCTGCTCTGCCGATTTCGTCTCCAGCAGTTCGGCCAGTGCCTGAAGCGCCTCGCGTGAATAGATGCGCCCCGTGGGATTGTGCGGCGAGTTGACGACGACGATGCGGGTGCGCTCGGTGATCGCCCCGGCGATGGCGTTGAGATCGAGGTCGAACCCCTCGGGCTCCAGCGGCACCGGAACCTCGGTCGCGCTGGCTGCGGCAAGCATCGGCCCGTAGCAGAACCATCCCGGCAGCGGCACGATACATTCATCGCCCGGTTCGAGCAGCATCGTGAAGGCCATCTTTATCGCCCCGAACGCACCCTTGGTCAGCGCGATGTCCTCCGGGGCGAACGGCATCCCCAGTTCGTCGGACAGAACACCGGCCAGGAAGGTGCAGGGGTCGGTCTCGTTGCTCTTGTAGGCAAACCAGTCGACCGTCTTGGGCTCGGCATGGTGCTTGAGCGCCTGAACGAGCCCCGGCAAGGGCATTTCCTGTGGGTTGCCGAAGGTGAAATCCGCCACCGCAGGCGTTTGTGCAACCGCCGCACGGTATCTGTGAAAGAAAGCCTCGACCGTCGCGATGGAATCGGCCGCGGCATGCGCCCTCGAGGCTGCGGCGGTCATGGCACTCCTCCCTTTCTGCCGTCCGGCGCCGGGCAACCGCACCTGCGCCTGTCGCGCCAAAGCATGGGCGAAAAGACAACGAATCGGCAAGCGTAGCGAAACAGATTCAACCCAAGGGTGGCGCAGTTCGGCTTGGACCACGGCGCTTGCAGCCAGCCCGGACACGGCCCGCCGACACCGAAAATCCGGAAATCGAAAGAGATTGCAGCGATTTGCGCAGCAGATACCGTGTGCTTACGCCCAGACTGGCGCGGATCGCACGATGACACGGGTTATGCGAATTCGGCGAAACGCCGTATCCTGACCCCGGTGCGGGCGCATGGCGTCGCACAGCCTTGCTGACCAGGGGGACAGGACATGGAGACCAGACAGACCGGCGGCCGCGGCCGTCGCTACGACAGCATCCTCGACACCGTGGGCGACACGCCCGCAATCCGCATCAACAGGATCGCACCCGACAACGTCACGATCTACGTGAAGTTCGAGGCCTTCAACCCGGCGGGATCGGTCAAGGACCGGCTGGCGCTGAACATCATCGAGGCGGCGGAACGCGACGGCAGGCTCAAGCCCGGCCAAACCGTGGTCGAGGCGACCTCGGGCAACACCGGGATCGGCCTCGCGATGGTCTGCGCGGCCAAGGGGTATCCGCTGGTCGTCACGATGGCCGACAGCTTCTCGGTCGAACGCCGTCGCCTGATGCGGTTTCTGGGCGCCAAGGTCGTGCTGACACCGCGCGCGCAGAAGGGCTTTGGCATGTACACCAAGGCCAAGGAGCTGGCCGAGGCGAACGGCTGGTTCCTTGCCAGCCAGTTCGAAACGCCCGACAACGCCGACATTCACGAAGCCACCACCGCGCGTGAGATCCTGGCCGATTTCGACGGCGACAAGCTGGACTACTGGATCACGGGCTACGGCACCGGCGGCACGGTCTCCGGGGTCGGGCGGGTCCTGCGCAACGAGCGTCCCGATACCAAGATCATCCTGACCGAGCCGGCCAACGCAGCCATCCTGTCCTCGGGCTACGTCAACACGCGCAACGACGCGCACCAGCCGACCGAAAGCCATCCCGAGTTCGAGCCGCACCCGATCCAAGGCTGGACGCCGGACTTCATCCCCTATGTCCTTCAGGAGGCGATCGACAACAAGTACTACGACGAACTTGTGCCGATCCCGGGTCCGGAAGGCATTGCCTGGGCGAAACGTCTTGCCGCGGAGGAGGGTATCTTCACCGGCATTTCCGGTGGCTCGACCTTCGCCGTCGCTATGAAAATCGCGGAGAAAGCCCCGGACGGGTCGGTGATGCTGGTCATGCTGCCCGACACCGGAGAGCGCTACCTGTCGACGCCGCTGTTCGAAAGCATTCCCGAGGAGATGACAGACGAGGAGGCCGAGATTTCGCTGTCGACGCCCTCGGCGCAGATGGCCGCGGAATAGGCGGCGGCAGGCGGGTCGCGCGCGGTCAAGACGCCCGGGGGCGTCAGCCTGCGCGCTGTCCGTCCACGCTCGCGAGCTTGTCCCAATCGAAGTCCACGCCGGTTCCGGGGTCGCGCGGTGCCACGGCCAGGTGATCCTCGATGACCAGCGGCCGCCGGGTGTACTGGTCGATCGGGAAGGAATGCACCTCGAGCCAGCCTGCGTTGGGCTGCGCCGACAGAAGGCTCACGTGTAACTCCTGCATGCCGTGGCTGCAGACCGGCAAACCGTGCTTGCGGGACAGCTCCGCGACGCGCAGCCAGCCGGTGATCCCACCGCAGTTCGACGCATCGGGCTGGATGTAGCCCAAAGCGGCGTCCTCGAAGGCGTATTCGAACTCGTGGATCGTGTGCAGGTTCTCACCCATCGCCAGCGGGATCGTCGTCTCGCTCGCGATGCGCGCGTAGCCCTTGTAGTCGTCGGGAATCGTCGGCTCCTCGAACCAGGCGATATCGTAGGGCTCGAAGGCCATCGCGGCCTCGATCGCCTGGTCGACGCTCATCGCGTAGTTGGCATCGACCATGAAGGTGACCTCCGGGCCGATCAGCGCGCGCACCGCGGCGATGCGCTGCACGTCCTCTTCGAGGGTCGGCTGACCGATCTTGATCTTGACGGCGTTGAAGCCGCGCCCGAGGTAGCCGCGAATGCTGTCCAGAAGCTTCGGCAGCGGAAAGTTGAGGTCGATGCCGCCCGCGTAGGCGCGGCAGCGGTCGCCTGCCCCGCCGGCCATCGCGACAAGCGGCTGACCCGTCGTCTTGCCGCGCAGGTCCCACAGCGCGATGTCGATGGCGGAAATCGCGAAAGAGGCCACGCCGCCGCGCGCCACGTAATGCACGTGCCACTGCATGCCGTCGTAAAGCTCGTCGATCCGTGTCGCGTCACGTCCAACGAGAAAAGGCGCGAGGTCGTGCTCGATCATCGCCGCGATGGCGTGACCGCCCTTGCCGCCGGTATAGGTATAGCCGGTTCCCTCGACCCCGTCGGCGGTGCGGATCGTGACCGTCACGAGCTCGAAATGGGTGTGGTCGCCATGCTTGGCGTCACTCAGCACCTCGGCCAGCGGCACCTCGAACCGGCGAACGCCGACGGACTGGATTTTCGACACGGGGTTCCCTCGTCGCTCTGGACTTCCGGATGGACGCTACACCGCCCGCCCGCCACGATCCAGCCGGGACACGCGCCGGGCGCGGTCAGTCGGGCGCGGTGTCGACCCAGAGCCCGTCGACCCAGACGGTCGCGGGTCTGCCGCAATGGAACATGAAGTAGGTCAGCGACGGCACGGCTTCGCGCCGGATCCGCCGCCGCCCGACCAGTGTGGCAGCCGTGCAGCGCGCGTTTGCGCCGGTCCGGTGCGGCAGGTGCAGCACCTGGGCTGTCGATAGCAGGATGTCGCGGCACGGCACGCCGCGATCAATACAGCCCGCGGGAAGGCGCACCGGGTAGGCCGCCGGGTGCAGCATCAGGAATTCGGCGTCAAGCTGGATGCGGTCGACCCATGCGACGGCCAGATAGTCGCCGGCCTTGGTGCGCACCGGGTCGTGCGGTCTGAGCGCTTCGATCGGCACGTGGCCAAAGGAGGTCTGCACCCTTGCGTTGGCGCAGAAGCCGGGCAAAGTCCAGGCGAGTTTCTCGGAGGCCCGCCGCGGCCTGGCGGATTGCGCGGAGGCGCCCGGTCGGGCGTCGCGCATCACCCTGCGAATGACGGTCTCATCGGTCTCGTCGAGCATCGGTTTCTCCTGAAATGGAATAGTCATGAAAATGGTCTGGCGTTCAAATACTGCGGAACCAGTCGCTCAGCCGCCGGCAAAGTAGTTGATGTACCGGATCACCACCGGCCCGAGCGTCAGCGACAGGATCGCCGGAAGCATCATGATCGCCATCGCGCCGGACATCTGGACCGGCAGCTTGTTGGCCTTTTCCTGAGCTTTCAACTCGCGCTTGAGGCGCATCTCGTCGGAATAGACGGTCAGCGCATCCGAGATCGACGTGCCGAACTGCATCGATTGCAGAACGACTTGGGCGAAAGCCGATACCTCCTCGACGCCGGTGCGGCGACCCATCGCCATCAGCGCCTTGTCGCGCCCGCGCCCGGCCTGGATCTCGCTTTGCGCGACCAGCAACTCCTCAGCGATATCCGGTGCGACCCCGTGGATTTCGGTGGCAACGCGGGTCATTGCGGCATCGAAGGCGAGACCCGCCTCGACGGCGATCTGGATCAGGTCCAGCGTGTTCGGAAAGGCGTCCTCGATCTTGCGCTTGCGCTCCTCAATCAGGCCGCGCAGCCAGATCGCCGGGCCGAAGAACCCGATCGCCGCGAGGATGGCCAGCACCTGCAGAATGGCAAAGCCCGACAGGCCGTTCAGAAGGTCGCGCAAGCCAATCGGAAACCAGTTGAAGTCGCTTCCGGCAAGCGCCAGCAGTCCGACGAAGGCACCGGGCAGGCCGAGACCGAGCACGAGCCGCGTGGCATAGAA
Source organism: Roseobacter sp. FCG-D35 (assembly GCF_033436665.1). Taxonomy (NCBI): domain Bacteria; kingdom Pseudomonadati; phylum Pseudomonadota; class Alphaproteobacteria; order Rhodobacterales; family Roseobacteraceae; genus Roseobacter; species Roseobacter sp. FCG-D35. The sequence continues at coordinate 68,132 of NZ_JAWQFO010000009.1, read as the reverse complement.
GACCGCAGGCGCGTTGGCGCCCCGGAACCCGGCGCGGGCCAGCGCCTGGCTCACCTGCAGCCGTTCGCTGTCGCTGGTCGGACTGAATGCGGCCAGAACGCCGCTCGGATCGGATTGCGCCAGCTTGATGAGATCGCTCCGGTAGCCCGCCGCCGTGACGCCGGAGGTGCCGGCAATCCGTGCCGCCGCCGGTGTCGGGTCGCTGATCGCGCGACCGATCCCGAGGACGGCCAGCAGAACGCCGACGCCGATCCCGGCCAGCAGCAGGATCTGCACGGTGTCGGGGCCTAGGCTGGAAAGCATTGCTGAAAGCATCGGTCCGTCTCCCTAGATGCGAAAGTTGACGAGGCGGCGCAGAACGATCGCGTTCAACACCACGAGGATCACCACGGCCACCGCGATCGGCGGGAACAGCGGATCGTCCATCACGTCGCCGTAGTAGCTGGGCGCGGTGACGGAGGTGAAAACGAAGATCACCACCGGGATCACCGACAGGAAGTACGCCGAGAGCCGACCCTCGGACGAGATCGCGCGGATGCGCCGGCGCATCGACAGCCGGTTGCGGATCACGCGGCCGAGCGTCATCAGAACGCGGGCGAGATCGCCGCCCGCGCCGTGCTGGATCCCGATGGACACCGACAGGTAACGCACATCCTCGAGATCGATACGGTCGGCCATCTCGCGGAAGGCGTCGGTCAGATCGTCGCCATAGGCGATCTGGTCCATCACGACGCCGAACTCGGATGCGATCGGGTCTGGCATTTCGGTCGCGACGCTGCGGATGGTGGTGTTGAGCGGGTGGCCGACCTTGAGACCGCGCGCCATCAGCTCGAGCGCGTCGGGCAGTTGTCGCACGAACTGGTCCATGCGCCGTTGGCAGGCCGCGCGTACGAGGATCAGCGGCAGGGCGCCGAACAGCGCGACCGCCAGTGGCACGGCCACCACCGGACCCAGCACGGTCGCGGCAGCGACCCCGAACACGATCATCCCGATGATCGAAAGCGCCACGAAAAGCGCCGGAGGCATCGTCAACCCGGCCTTCGACATCGTCGCGCGCAGATCGCCCACGATCGGCAGATTGCCAAGCACGCCCTGGTTCCGTTCCGGCTTGAGCACGGCGAGGATGTCCTCGGTGGATCGGCCCGCATGCATCATCCGCATGCGCCGGTTGCGCGCCTCGGACCTCTGTTCCGAACGCGACAGAAGCTGACGCAGCCCTTCGAAGGCCAGCAAGGCGCCGACGAAGACGCTGACGTACATCATCAGCTGCACGTTCAGGGTTTCGGCGGTCAGCTGGTTGATCCACGCGAGAGGGTCGATACGGATCGGGTCGAACCCGAGGAAGGACAGGTCGATTTCCATCTCAGCGCCTCCGCGCGAAGGAAATCGACGACAGGTCGATACCGGCGGCCTCAAGTACCGACATCGACTTCGGGCGGATGCCGGTCGCGTGGAACTCGCCGGTGATGCGTCCGGCCTCGTCCTTGCCGGTCCTTCGGAACACGAAGATGTCCTGCATCGTCGGGATATCGCCTTCCATTCCGGTGATCTCGGAGATCGCCATCACCCGCCGCGAGCCGTCCGACAGGCGGTTGAGCTGGACCACGAAGTGCAGGGCCGAGGCGATGGTGGCACGGATCGTGGAATGCGGCAGTTCCATGCCGGTCATCTGCACCATCTGCTCGACCCGGCTGATGGCGTCGCGCGCGGTGTTGGCATGCACGGTCGTCATCGACCCGTCGTGGCCGGTGTTCATCGCCTGTAGCATGTCGAAGGCTTCCGGACCGCGCACCTCGCCGACGATGATCCGGTCCGGACGCATCCTCAGCGCGTTCTTGAGCAGGTCACGCTGGTGCACGGCCCCGGTGCCGTTCGGGCTTTCGGGCCGCGTCTCGAGCCGCAGGACATGCTCCTGCTGAAGCTGCAGTTCGGCGGCGTCCTCGATGGTCACGATGCGCTCGGCGGGGCCGATGAACGCCGACATCGCGTTCAGCATGGTGGTCTTGCCCGATCCCGTGCCGCCCGAGATCAGGATATTGAGCTTGGCGTCGACCAGCGCCTGGAGTAACCGCGCCGCATCCTCGTTCAGCGCGCCTTTCTCGACGAGGCTCTGCATGGTCAGCGGCACGCGCGAGAACTTGCGGATCGACACCGACGGGCCGTCGACGGCGCAGGGGCGAATGATGGCGTTCACCCGGCTGCCGTCGGCGAGGCGCGCGTCGACCCAGGGCTGGCTTTCGTCGATGCGGCGGCCGATGCTCGAGACGATCTTGTCGATGACCCGCAGCAGGTGGCGTTCGTCGCGGAACCGGCAGGACGAGCGCTCCAGGATCCCGTGGCGTTCGACATAGACCTTGTCATGGGCGTTCACGAGGATGTCGTTGATTGTGCCATCGGCCAGAAGCGGCTCGAGCGGGCCAAGCCCCAGCACCTCGTGCAGAAGCTCTTCGACCATCGCCTTGAACTCGTCCGCCATCAGCGGGCGGCCTTCGCTTTTCAAAACGCTCTGGACCAGGTTCGACACCTCGCGCCGCAACTCCGACGTCTCGATCTTGTCGAGGATGGCAAGGTTGAGACGGTCCAGAAGGTGATCATGCAGCCGGCTCTTGAGATCGAGCCGATCCCGCTCGGCTTCGTCCTCGACCGAGGTCTCGGGCTTGATCGGCGCCGCGGTACCGATGTCGATGATCTCGGCCGACTGATCCGCTGCTTTCGGCTTGGGGCGGGCAAATTCTCGAAACATCCCTGGGTTTCCTTATCTCGTTCTCAAATCTGGCGTCGGGCAAATGTCATTCGGCCGCGATCGGGGCGGAGGCGCGCAGCGGCAGATCCTTGACGGTCGCCTGCGCGAGGCTGCGGATCGACTTGGCAAGGGCGCTGTGCGGGGCGAACTCGAACACAGTCTTGCCGCGGTCCAGCGTCTCGCGCGCGGGTTTGCGATCGAAGGGCACCCAGTGATGGAATTCGCAGTCCAGAAGCTTGATGGCGGCCCGGTGGTGCTGGGCGAGAAACAGGGGTTTCTTCTCCATCGTGACGACCACCTCGATCTGGAGGCCCGGCTGTTCGGCGCGGTAGAAATCGATCAGCTTGCGGCTCGTGCGCACCGCCGGAACGGTGATGTCGGTGGCCAGAAACAGCCGGTTCGCGCGCGCCAGCACAGGCTCCATCCAGGAAACCAGCGCGGACGGCATGTCGACGATGACATAGTCATGCTCGGCGCAGAGCAGGCTCAGGATCGCCGAGATCTGCTCGGGCTGGAGCGCGTCGAGCGGGGTGAATCGGGTCGGCGCGGGCAGGACCGTCAGGCCCGAGCGGGAAGTCTCGACGCAGGCCCGGACGAATTCGCGATCCGGAACGGAGCCCTCCATCGCCATGCGGTAGAGCCCGTCGTTCTCGTCCACGTCGAGCAGCGATGCGACAGAGCCGAATTGCAGGTCGAGATCCAGCACCGCGACCGAAGCCGTGGGCGTCTTGTTCCGAAAGCCCTTCTTGCACTGCATGGCGTCGGCGAGATTGACCGCGAGCGTCGATTTCCCGACGCCCCCGCGCGAGCCGGTCACCGCGATCACCTTGCCCACGGTGGCCTGTCCGGCCCAGACCGCGGGCAGGCGTGCGGCGCGGCGAAGCCGCCAGCTTTCGATCGTTCCGGCCAGTTCCTCGGCCACACAGCCACGCGGCATGACATCGTCGGCCCCCGCCCGTCCCAGGGCGCGGCTGCTGGCCAGCGACAGGTCGTCCGGCGTCAGCGCGATCAGCAGCGCGTTGGGCGTGCGCGCGGCGGAGGCGCGTTCCAGCGCGTCAATGTCCGCCGCGTCCCACGCGTCGGCATCGAACAGGATCACATCATGCTGAGCCGCGAGCGAGACGACGGCACCTTCCAGCTCCGCCAGCCGGCTGATCCGCGGCGTCACCCGGATGCCGGTCTCGCCCGGGAACAAGCCCGCGACCGTTGCGCCAAGAGCCGCGTCCGGTGTGACCAGAAGGAGCGACGTGAAATCATGCAGCATGGAATTCTCCTTTCGGGGTTCAGCCATTGGTGCCGAGATTGAGATCCTCGCCGGGAAGCGTGACGCTCATGTCCGGGAAGGCGATGGTGCCGTTTGGCGCGCCATTCGGATCGGCGGCGCCGGTGAAGACCGTCGCGAGGTCTCCGAGCGGTGTGACGAATTCGAAATCGGCCTCCGGCAGCGACAGCGTGACCGATGGCACGTAAGGCCCGCCGAGAAAGCCGAGGTTCTCGTCGAAGCCGTAGGTCACCGTGATATCCTGCGCGGTGACCAGGCTCGGCATGACGGCTTCGATGCGGTTCCAGATCTCCGCGCCGGCCGGAGTGGCCGGATCGAGCGCGCAGCTGATCGCGCCGGGGTCGGCGCAGATACCGCCCACCGAGCACGAGGTGCCGAACTTGGGCGGCGTGACGTTCGGGTGGACCGATGCGCGCACATGGGTCTGCGGCACACCGGGGCAAAGCGCCGGGCGGACGGCGGCGATGCGCACGCCGCGTTCCAGCGCCTTCTTGACCATCACGTAGTCCGACCCGAGGCGCCCGAAATCGACGATGCCGAGGACCATCAGCAAGAACAGCGGCAGCACGATCGCGTATTCGACCATCGCCGACCCCGACGTGCCGCGCAGGAACCGCAGTCCGCGGCGCACTATGAAGCCACGGCCGGTCACAGCCCGAAGATCCTCGACCGGGACTCGACCTGCGCGGTGAAGGTGTCGGGCAGGTCGCCGAAAAAGCTCATCGCGCCGGAGAAGGGGAATGTCACCTCGACATCCGCCGTGATCCCGGCCACCGGCACCGGGTCGATGCGATAACCGCCCGGCACGCAGGTGACGCTGGTGCTCACGCCGGTCAGCGTGACCGACGCCGGAAAGGCGGGATTGCCGCCGATGGTCTCCGCGATCCGGTCTTCCAGCATCGCCTCGAAAGCGGCAAGCGAGCCGCCCGAGACGCAGATGTCGAGAGGCGCCACACGAGACAGGTAGCGCGAGGCATCGCGGACACCGCTGACGGCGGACTGGTAGGACCACAGGATGCGCCCGGACTCCACGATCAGCCCGAACACCAGCAGCGTCAGGGGCAGAACGATGGCGAATTCGGTCAGCACGGCGCCGCTGTCGGCGCGGGCGAAGATCGAGAGGCGGGCGGGCATGCGCATCGCGGTCACCGGTAAAGCTGCACGACATCGCGGAAGACGCCGGAGATCGAGGACGCTCCTGCGCCATTGCCGCCGGCCGATCCAATGTTCTCCACCCAGAGGTCGAAGTTCGGCGGCGAGGTCGCCGCATGGCCGACCGGGCGCAGCAGGAAGACCCGGAAGAACTCGCGGACCGGAACATCGGTTTTAGCGCCGTTGATCGGGTTGGCGGCGCAGTCGATGCCGGCGGCAACGAAGACCCGGCGGTCGGGATCGTTGATCACGCTGTTCGAGCATTGCGGGCGTCCGCTTTCGGACTTGGACGGTGCGAGGATCTGCCCGCCCGGACCCGCCGCCGCGATCTCGGCGCGGTAGTAGTCGTAGCGGGTCACGACGCCCGGCGCACCGGCGAAGGGGTCGGTACCGTCATAGTTGGTGTCGACGTAGGACTGGCGTCCGGCCGTCCAGGTACCGTCTCCGAAACGGCCGTTGGCACAGGTGGGAAAGCAGTCGTCCTCGGGGAAGGCCATCGTGTCGCCGGTCGGTTCGGAATTGTTGCCGACGCACTGGCCGTTGCCGCTCTTGTTCTTGAGACCCTTCACCACGTGGGGACCCGGGGCGTAGGCGGGGTTGTTCTTCTTGCCGCTCATCATCGCGGAGAACATGTCGAAGCGCGTGTTGAAGATGGAATTCTCGATCCCGACCTTCTGACCCGGTTCGATATCGACTCCGCGCTGCGCGAAGCAGGCGCTTATATTTCCGCTGGCGGCGATGGCGCAGGCGGTCAGCTGCGCGCCGTTGAGACCGGCGCAGGGCCCCTCGGGATCGATCTGCGCGCCGGTCACGTCGAGAAATCCGAAGTCTCCGGGCCCCCAGGCCGCACCGTTGCCGCCCGAGCGCAGCAGGATCGAGTCGCCGATATTGGCATCTGCCGTATAGCTGGCGTTCGGCAGGCAGAACATGAGCGGGGTGATGTCACAGGCATAGCGCGTGAAACCCGCCACCGCCTCGGCACCGATGCTGTTGTCGACAGCCGCGTTTCCGGTCAGCGCCGCAAGCGCATCCGCAAAGGGAAGCCGGACGCTGCGCGGCGTCAGCGTGACATGCGCATAGATCGCGCGGGCCGGATCGTTGGTCTGGAACGCGGCGGTCGAGGCAGTGTCATCGGCCGGCAAATCGTCGAGGTATACCACAGTCGCGTCGACATTGCCGGCCAGGGTCGCGCTGCCTTCGGCGAAGGTCTGGCTGCCGCTGACAAGGTTCGCGGCTGCGAGATTAGCGCGGTCGAGCGCATCGGCCGCGCCGTCGAGTTCGCCCGCCGCGGCCAGCGCGACGCCGTCGGCGAAGGACTGCAACTCGGTGTGCGTGGCCGACAGCCGCCCCGCGTCAAAGACCAGCGCGACCATGCCCAGCATCACGCCGAGCGCCATCGCGGCAAAGACGAGGATGCCGCCGTGCTCGTCGCGCCAGAACGCGGTCAGGGGGGAAGCGCCGGTCCGCATCGGATCACTCGACCTCGACGAACTGGACGTCGCCGGTCCCGCGGCGGACGCGAACGGTCCGGCGCTTCTCGGTCTCCGGGACGGGGGAGACTTCGCGCATCAGGTCCGCGAGGCGGACGCTTTCCAGCGGTTCGTCCACAGCACCTTCGAGCGTGCGCAGCGACAGGCTGAGCGTGCCCGCCTTCTGAGCCAGCGCCAGGCGCTGCCCCTCGCCGGGCGTGACCTCGACGGTGACCGTCCGCGCGATGGCGGTTTCGTCGGACTGTTCGTCCGAGCTCTGATCGACGCCCACGACCCGGATGTTCTGCAGGATGGTCACTGCGCGGATCTCGCTGTCGCGTCCCTGAGTAAGCAGAACGTCGACGTAGTCGCCAGGGGTCACGAAGCCGCCGACGGCGGTTTCCGCGTCGACCTTGATGGCCATCGCGCGGGTGTTCGCACCGAGCGTCTGGACGATGGTGACCTTCTCGCCGAACTCGGAAAGCTTCGTTGACAGAAGCAACTCGCCCTGCGCAAGACGCGCCTTGGCGCGACGCGGCTCGCCACCGGTCTGCCCCAGCACCTCCGCGCGATCGGTGAAGGCGCCCGGCGGCACGCTGCTGGCGGGCCATTCGATCGTGGTCAGCATGTGACCTTCGATTGCATGTCCGAAAGGAATGTCATGCGCGGCTGCGAGGACGCGCACGACCGAGGCGTTGGCATCCTGAACCTGCATGGCCTGAGCGGAGATGTAGTTGCGGACGGCGTACACCGACCCTCCGGCAACCGAGAGGCCTGCGATGGCCATGACGAATGATCCGAGGCGCATGGAAATTCCTTTCGATAAAATACTTGGGCCCGTGGGGACCGGGCGAACCCGCCATCCTGCGACTTTGCAGCCACCGGTTCTAAAGCTTCAGGATCAACTCGGACCCGGGGCCGGAACCTCGGCTGCGTAATCGGTGGACGGGTGGTCGCATTCGACCCGGCGACCGGCGCCGGGCCAGTACCGCGGGCGGACAGCGTCCACCCGCGGTAACGCGCGTCACTGCATGACGGCCTGGGCTTCACCCATCTGGGTGTTGACCTCGCCGCCCAGCGCCAGAAGGCCGCCAGTGCCGACAACAACCGCCAGAACAATGGCAACGCCGTATTCGACAAGGGTCGCACCCTCGTCGCTGTGGCGCAGGCGGATCCACGTGCTCAAAAACAGATCTTTCATGTGTATTCTCCTAGTCACTTAACAAATGCTCCGCGCTCCGCGGCAGCTGACCGGAACAACCCGGCAAGAACGAAACTACGCCTGGAAGATGCGCCCTCGCGTCACCGCAAACGGTCGGGTTTACATCTTAAAGATGCAAAACCAATCAGATTGCGGAAAAAATGTGGCGCAGGCAGGTCGATCCGGCCTCATTTCGGGCGTCAATGTGGCCATTCGCGTGGATCTGCCCGGACCGGCAGGCGCCATGGCAACCGATTCTGCAACCTCACGTAGGCGATCAACCGGGCGCACCAGTGAAAGCCATTAACCCCGGTTGCATTTTCCCGGCGAAAGCGGGGCGCCACAGTATTACCAAGATGCCGCTGCGTAATGCTTCGGTGTGGGGGCGACAGCTTTTGATGTCGCAAGTTGCGGCGCTGCATTTGTAAAACAGTGGGTCGTGTTATGACCAAACATCCTCGCGATCTCTCGGGCGCGCTGCTCGGGAAAGTCCTCAAACCGGTATCGAGTTTCGCCGCCTGCCTGCGCGGCAAGGACGCGCTCGAGATCGGTCTTCGTCATCTTGCAGGCGCGCTCGACGCCCGACACATCCTTCTCAGTCGCCTGCCGAAGGACACCGGCCGGGCCACCGTCGTGGCAAAGTCCTCGATCAGCGCAGGACCGCTGACCACGCTGACGAAGCCGTTCTGCGATCATCTTGCCGGCGTCGATCCCTGGCAGTTGCGGATCGGCGCCTGCGTCTTCGCCTCACAGCTCGACGGCCCCCGCGATCCGATGCTCGACAGGTGGTTTCACGCCAGCGGATGCCGCGACCTCTGCGTGATCCTGCTGGACGGCAACCGCCGCCAGCTGGACCGGCTCGAACTGCATTTCGACCATGTCGCGAGCCGCGCCGTGCTCGAGCTGTGCGGGCATCTCGCCGACGCGCTTCCGGGGTTCTATGACGGTCGCGCGCCGCAGATCATCGAAGATACCATCTCGCGCAACCGGAACCCCGGCCGTGTCGCCGTGCAGCGCACGCTCGGGCCGGTGCTGTCGGAATCCAATCCCTACGGGCTCACACGGTCCGAATTCCGGATGTGCCACTTCGTCAGCCGCGGCATCGCCTACAAGGCCTTGCCGGACCGGCTCGGCATCAGCCCGCACACCGTCCGCACGCATCTGCGCAACATCTATTCCAAGCTCGAGATCGGAGACTTCTACGAGCTGTCGCACCGGCTGGTGTCGATCGAGGAACGCTTGGCGCTCGAAAACCCGCGCGCGATGGTGTCGTGATGCCTGATGCCACGCTTCTGCCGCTCATCTTCGCCTGCCCGCTGATCCTTCTGGCGGCCTGGATCGACCTGCGCGAGATGCGCATACCCGACGGGCTTGTCGTCGCGGGTCTGGCGATCTTCGTGCTGACGGCGCCCTTCGTCGGCATCGAGGAGGCGCTCTGGCGTCTGGTCGCCGGGACGGTCGCCTTCGCGCTATGTTTCGTGCTCTTCGGGTTGCGTGTCTTCGGCGGCGGGGACGCCAAGTTCTTTCCGGTCTTGGTGCTTTACGTGCCACACGGAGAGCTTGCGGCCTTTCTCGCGGTGTTCGGGGTCAGCATGGCCGCCTGCATGATCGGCATCGTCGGATTGCGGCAGACCGCGTCCCTGCCCGAGGCGCGATGGAAGAGCATGCAGGACGACGGGCGCTTTCCGATGGGCACGGCCTTCGCCATGACCGCCGTCGTCTTCCTGCTCCTGCAACTCGCCCGCTGATCGGCGTCTGTCCGGGTCAAGGCAAGCGGCGCACCTCTCCGACGGCGATCTCGCGCCGCTCGCGCGCCGACGCGATGGCCGCGAAAGCCAGCGCGAGACTGTCGAGGTTGGCGCGCGCGCCGTTCAACGGCTCTCGATCTTCCTCGATGCTGCACAAAAGCTCGCCCATGGCACCGCGGAACCCGTCGTTGAACCACGTCCCCTCGAGCGACGGCCGCGCCCGGCCCTGGGCGGTGTCGAGCGTGACGGTCTGGCTGCCAAGGTCCGGGCCCGCGCTTCGCAGGCTGCCCGCCGTGCCGGAGATGTAGGTGGTGTCGCGCGGGCCGAACGATGCCGCGCCGTCGAAGACAAGCGAGGCCTGCCCGCCCTCCATACGCACCAGCGCCTCCGCCAGCAGCGGAGCCTTGGCGCCCTGCCCTGCCGCACGGACCGACATGGCGTAGACTGTTTCGATCTTGTTCCCGGCAAGCGAGGCCAGGAAATCGAACCAGTGGATCGCGAAATCGTAGAGGATCAGGTCGTCGATCTCGTCGAAGGGCGTGCCCCGGACCCAGCCGTGGTCCCAATGCACCGACACGTGGACCGAGATAAGCTCGCCGATCAGTCCGCGGCCCACAGCCTCGCGCATCCAGGCCATGTGCGGCGCCCAGCGTCCGTTCTGGTTCACCGCCAGCTTGACGCCGCGCTGTTGCGCAAGGTCGGCAAGCCGCGCGCCGGTATCGAGGTCGAGCACGAAGGGTTTCTGCGACAGGACATGCTTGCCGGCCTCGATCGCGGCTTCGATGATCGGGACCCGATCGGCGGGATGCGGCGTGATGTCCACAACGTCGATCTCGGTATCGGCCAGGATCCGATCTACGTCGTCGGTGACCATCGCGTCGGGAAAGAACTCGCGCGCGCGATCCTCGGCCTTGGACAGCGTGCGATTGCAGATCGCCGCCACCGTCCAGCCGGCCGCGCGGTAGGCGTCGAGATGCGCCCCGGCGATGCCGCCTGCCCCAATCAGGGCGATTCGCGGGCTGTAATCCCGCGGCATCGGGGGCCGGTAGGGCAGATCGGGGGCCGCGATTTCGGCCACCGCCCCGCTGCGCAGCGCATAGGTGTCGGCGTCGGGGGTTTCGGCGCTCATGGCAGCAACGCCAGAGTGCGTTTCTCCTGCGCCGATTGCGCGGCGGTGTCGACGATGCGCTGCGCGGTGAGGCAGAGCGCAGGGTCGAGGGGGCCGGACACCGGCTCGCCGCGCGCGATGCAGCCCAGCACGTACTCGATCGGATTGCGGCGGCCCTCGGACAGTGGCTCGGCCGCGACCTCGTGGGGCTCGGGGCGGTCGCGCGTCTGCACGGTAACGTGGTCGGCGTAGTCCCAGCTGGCGATCGTGCCGTCCGACCCGACGAAGACAAAGCCACAGCGCGGCTGCGGCTGGATCATCCAGGGATCGGTGAAGGTGCCCCAACGGGTTTCCATCTTCGACAGGCCGCGCTGGTAGCGGCAAACGGTGATCGAATGCTGGTCGACCTCGATGCCCGGGGTCTCGTCGATCACGCAGGTCACCTCGAGCGGCGCCTCGCCGTTCATGTACCACGTCCCCAGCGTGGCACCGTAGCCGAGATAGTCGAGCAGGCTACCGCCGCCCGCGGCCTTCTTGTACCACCAGGAGTCCGCTTTGCCGCGCTCGACCTCTTCGGGGGTCACCTCGACCTTGTCGGCGAGGTGATACAGCGGGCCGCGGTTGCCGTCGTAGAAATGCACCTCGATCAGGTCGCCGATGGTGCCGGCGTCGATCAGCCCCTTGGCGGTCACGTGGCTTTCGACCCATGCGAGCGGCCAGTTGATCGCCAGCAGCTTTCCGCTCCCCTCCATCGCCGCGATCATGCGCCTGGCCTCGGCGGCGGAGGCGGCGAAGGGTTTCTCCACGAAGACATGGCATCCGTAGGGCGCGAGACGCTCGGTGTAGTCACCGTGCTCGGCGGTGGCGGCACACAGGATCACCATGTCGGGCCTGGCCGTTTCCATGCAGGTCGCAAGGTCGGTGAAAACGCGATTCTGCGGGATGCCGAAGGTCTCGACGGCGCCTTTCATCCGCTCGGGGTCGGGATCGAAGATGCCGGCGATTTCCGCCTCGGGGTGGTCATGGACCAGACGCAGCAGGTCTCCCATATGCATGTGGTCGAAGCTGATTCCGGCGATGCGATAGCGGGTCACGGGCGGTCTCCCTTGGTCAGCCGTCCTCGGTCAGGCGGACATAGATGGCGGTCACGGCGAGGATGATCCCGCCGAAAAGGATGCGGCGCACGCCCTCGGGCATCTGCAGCAGCGTGAGCATGGTGCCGAGCACGGTCAAAATCAACGCGCCGACGATGGTGCCGGAATAGCCGCCACGCCCGCCGAAGATCGAGGTTCCGCCGATGACGGCGGCGGCGACCGAAGGCAGCATCAGCGGGTTCACCAGCGACAGCGACGGCGCCTTTATCAGCCCGACGTAGAGCAGACCGGTGATGCCCGCGATCAGCCCCGACAGGGCATAAAGGGCAAGGTAGACCTGCCAGGAGCGCACACCGGACAGGCGCGTGGCGTTCTCGTTGTCGCCGAGCGCATAGAGCAACCGCCCGAAGCCCATGCGGCGCTGCCCCCAGAGGATCAGTGCCGCGAAGGGCACGAAGAGCAGAAGCGCGTTGGGAAACCCCCAGGTGCGCCCCGTGCCGAGCCAGGCCAGCGCTTCGGGGATACTTGACCCGGTCGCGATCACGAAGCGTTGGTAGACCTGCAGGCAGCCCGTCGCGATCAGGCCTGTTCCGAGCGTCATGATCAGCGGATGCACGCGGCAGATCCCGACGCCGAAACCGTTGACGAGACCGATGGCGATGGCCGGCAACAAGGAGACGAGGATCGCGCCGGTGGGTCCGAGGATCGAGACCTGCGTCGCCATGACGAAAGCGCTGACCGTGGCCGCGACGCCTGCCGAAAGGTCGATACCGCCTGTCAGCATGGTCAGGGTCTGGCACGCCGCCAGCATGGCAAGCGGAATGGCGAACTTGACCGTGTTGGCGATCCAGCGTTCGTTGACGATACCAGGGCGCATAACCTCGAGCGCGCCCACGAGAACCGCCAGAAGCACGATCAGCGGCACGATCGGATAGGCCTGGAGGAAACGTCCGATCCGCTGCGTGGTGGTTAGGGTTTCGGCTTGCGCGTTCATCGTCGCCTCCGTGCCGCGAGGATACCGCCGAACATGACGACGACGACCATGATCGTGCCCTCGATGATCGTCGTGACGTTGGGATCGACCGAGAGCAGCGTCAGATCCATGCGCACGAGGCGCAGGATGAAGACCGCGATGATCGGACCCAGCAGCCCGCCGCGCCCGCCGCCGAGAACGACGCCGCCCAGCACCACCGCCGCGACACTTGCCAGCAGATAGGGTCCCGGGATCGGCTCACCGATGCCGGTGCTCATGGTCAGCGACAGGCCCCCCATCGCGGCCAGAACACCGGTACAGGCATAGGCCAGAACCTTCGTGCGCCCGACCGAGACACCGGAGCGGAAGGCGGCCATCGGGTCGCTTCCGATGGCGTAAAGCGACAGCCCGAGTTTCGAACGCCGCAGGGGCACCCAGATCAGCGCGACCGCGACGGCGAGCACGAGCACCGATTTCGGCAACCATGCGGTCAGCGTCTCGGGGATGCCGGGGATCGTGACACCGCCGACGATCGACTGCATGAGCCAGGGCGCCGCCGCACCCCCCGGCGCCTTCAGGATCAACAGGGCGACGCCTTCCCAGACAAAGAGCATGGCCAGCGTCACGACTATGTCCGGCACCCGTGTCAGTACGATCAGCAACCCGTTGATGGCCCCCATCACGCCGCCCAGCGCCAGGACGAAGATCACGATGGGAATGACGGCGGCATCGCTCGCGCCGTCCATCAGCAGCGCCGCCGTGACGCTGGCGACGGCCATCATCGAGGCGATGGAAAGATCGATCCCACCGGCAATCACCACGATGGCCTGTGCCGCCGTGGCGAAAGCGAACGGCAGCGCCGCCCGGCCCAGCGACTCGACGCCCGAGGCTCCGAAATTGGGCTGGATCAGCTTGGTCGCGACCAGCAGCAACGCGAAGATCGCCGCCAGCCCCAGGATCCAGCCGTTGCGGGACAGAAGTTTCACGCCGTCACCTTGCCTTGCGCCTGCGCCTCGCCCGCGGTCAGTCCGTAAGCCGCGCGCATCAGCGTCGCCTCGTCCGCGTCGGCGGCGTCGAGCATGTCGACCACGCGACCGTTGAAGATCACCACCACCCGGTCGCAGGCAAGCTGAACCTCCTCCAGTTCCGAGGTGTAGAACAGCACCAGCGCGCCGTTCGCGGCCAGTTCGCGCACAAGCGGGTAGATCTGGCGCTTGGTGCGGACGTCGATGCCGCGTGTCGGATCGAAGAGCAGCAGCGTTTCGACGCCGGTCGCCACCCAGCGCCCGATGGTGACCTTCTGCTGGTTGCCACCTGACAGCCGCCGCACCTGCCCTTGCGCCCGGGTGTCGATCTGCAGGCGCTCGATGGCCTCGGTCACCCGCGCCTCTTCGCGCCGGGCGTCGATGCGGCCCCAGTTCGCCGGTCGCGCCGAGAACGGCAGCGAGATGTTGTCCTGCACCGACTGCTGCATAAGCAACGCGTCGGCGCGGTTGCCCGGGACCAGCGTCAGCCCGGCCCGGATCGCGTCGGCCGGATGAGAAAAGCGCGCAGCCTCTCCGTCGACCTCGATACTGCCGGCTTCCGGCTGTCGGAAGCCTGCCAGCAGATCGAACAGTTCGTCCTGCCCCTGCCCTTCCAGCGCCACGATGCCCAGTACCTCGCCGGCATGGGCCTCGAAGGACACGTCCGGCAGCTTGGCACCCGCCGATAGGTTGCGCACCCTCAGGCGCGGCGTGCCGGTGTGCCGGGTGTCCGCCCGGCGTTCGGCGCGCGCGCCGGCGTCGAGCTTGGCGCCCAGCATCATCTCGACCACGCGCTGTTCCACGCCTTCCTCAATCGGAACCGAGCCCACCGTGCGACCGTCGCGCAGGACCGAGGCACGGTCGCACAGCTCGGCGATCTCTGCGAAACGGTGCGAGATGTAGATGACCCCGCGCCCGGCATCGGCCTGCCCGCGCACGACCTTCAGCACCTTTTCCACCAGGTCCGTCGGCAGGGCCGCGGTCATCTCGTCGAGCAACAGCACGTCGGGCTCGCCCGCCAGCGCCCGAGCAAGGTCCATGGTGCGCAGCGTCGCCAGCGGCAGGTCCCGGATCATCGCGTCGAGCCGCGTGTCGCCCAGCCCGAGCTCGCTCAGCCAGTGCCGGAAGGCATCGACCGGCGTGTCGCCGAGCGCGAGGTTGTCGGCGACGTCGAGGTCGGGGATGAGCGAAGGCTCCTGGTAGACCGGGATCAGCCCGCTCTTGCGCGCCTCGGCCGGGGAAGCGACGAAGTGGTCGCGGCCCCGGATCCGGACCGATCCGGTATCGGGCCTGAGCGCGCCGGTGAGAATCTTGACGAAGGTCGATTTGCCCGCGCCGTTCGCGCCCATGAGCGCCACGACCTCTCCGGCCCGCACCTCGAGCGACGCGTCCGTGAGCGCACGCACCGCGCCGTAACTTTTCGCCACCCCCTGCGCTTCGAGCAGGGGGGATGCACGCGCGTCGTCGGTCACGAAACGGTCTCTACCAAGCCAGTGCCGGCCCCCGTCACATCGGGGGCCGGCCACCGGTTACTCACCCGGGCCTTCGCAGGCGACTATTTCTTCCATCGTGTAGGTGGTCCAGCCGGGGATCGACACGCTGACCGGCCACTCGGGGTCGAGGTCGGGGTTCTGCGCCTCCTCGATCTTCGCGCGGCCCGCATCATCGGTGTTCGACCAGATCTCGGGATCGACGAGAACGGTCTTTTCCGCAGGTGCCTCGCCCTCGAGGATCTGCAGCGCAAGCGCCACGCCGGCACCGCCGACCGAGCCGGGGTTGGTCACCGCCGCACCTTCGAGCCCTTCGACCGAGGACAGCTGACCGACGAAACCGGCGTTGTCCGCGCCCACGATCGGCACCAGCGGCACGTCGGATTCGACGAAGGCGTCGACAATCACGTTATCGATGCCGCTGGTCCACACGCCGTCGAAGGGAATGCCGGTGGCGAGGTAGTCGAGGATCTGCTGCTTGCCCTGGTCCTGCTGCCAGCCGGTGAAGACCTCATGGGCCACGGTCACGTCCGGATATTCCTCGAGCGCGCGCTTGAAGCCCTTGTCGCGGTCATCATCTGCCGCTGCCCCCGCCGCGCCACGCATGTAGACCACGCTCCCAGAGCCGCCGATCTGCTCGAAAAGCCACTTGGCCCCGAGGTAGGCGTATTCCTCCTGGTTGTTCGAGAGCACGTAGGCCGAGGGTTCGGTCACAGCCTGGTCGACGGCGACCACGACGATACCCTTGTCGGTCGCTTCCTTGATCGCGGCGTTGATCCCTTCGGGGTTCGCCGGGTTGACGACGATGGCGTCGACGCCGGCCTCGATCAGGTTGCGGATATCCTCGAGCTGGCCCGCCGCGTCGGTGTTGCGATGCGCGATGTTGAGCGAGTCGACCTTGCCCGAGGACTTGGCCTGCGCCTTCATCGCGCAGATCATTTCCTCGCGCCAGCCGTTGCCCTGCACGGTGTTCGAAATGCCGATCGTGTAGGCCTCGGCCAGCCCGGCAAAGCCGATGGCCAGCGCCGAGGCCGCGACGGCGGTGCGGTAGATGCGTTTCATGGTGGTCCTCCCGTTTTTGTTAGCCTTGGTCGTTTTACTTCACGAAGGGCCGCAGCATGTCGCGGGCCAGCAGGAAGCCGCGTTTGATGTCGGCGTCCGACCCCTCGAATGCGCGGTCCTCGTGTTCGATGATCATCGGGCCATCGTAGCCCGCGCGGTAGAGCCCTGAAAAGATCTCGCTCCAGTCGACATCGCCCAGCCCCGGCATTCGCGGGATCTGCCAGCCCATACCGACCGACATGATGCCGTTCTCGTAAAGCCCATCGCGGTCGATCATCACGTCCTTGGCATGCGCATGCACGATGCGGCTGCCGAATTCCTTGATGAACCGGGTCTGGTCGATCATCTGCCAGACGAGATGCGAGGGGTCGTAGTTCATGCCCACGTCCTCGCCCCAGGTCTCGAAGATGCGCCGCCAGGTCCTGGGGCTGTAGGCGATGTTGTGCCCGCCCGGCCATTCGTCATGGCTGAAGATCATCGGGCAGTTCTCGAAGGCCAGCACGACCCCGTTGCCCCGCGCATGGGCTACGATGTCGGGGAAGATCGACGCGGCGCGCTCCCAGTTCTCGTCGAGGTTCAGCGTCCGGTCACCGCCCATGAAGGTGTTGACCACCGGCACCTTCAGCTTCGCCGCGGCTTCGATCACCCGCTTGAGATGGCCGATGACCTCGTCGCGGTGCGACGCGTCGGGATGCAGCGGATTGGGATAGTAGCCGAGACCCGAGATCGCGATACCCTTGTCCGACAGGGCCGAGGCGATCTCGTCGGCCTGCGCCTGCTCCAGCGCCGCCACGTCGATGTGCGAGGTCCCGGCATATCGCCGCGCCTCGCCGCCCGAGGCGGGCCAGCAGGCGATCTCGAGCGCTTCCATTCCGGCTTTGGCGGTCCAGTCCGCGACCGACATCAGGTCGGTGTCCGGGAACGGCGCGGTCAGAAGGCCAAGTTTCATGTCGTCACCTCATCAGATGTCGGTCCAGCGCTCGTCGCGGGCGCTCTTCAGCACGGCGTCGCAGAACAGCATCTCGAAATGCCCGTCCTCGAAGCCCGCATAGGTCGATGCCGGCTGGCGCCCACCGGCGGCAATGTCGCCGTAGACCTGCCGGAAGAACGCGAAGAAGCTGTCGGCGAAGCCCTCGACATGCCCCGGAGGCAGGCTCGCGGCAGTGGCCCCCGTGGAATTCATCAGCCCGAAGTCGCGGCTCAGGATCTGGTTCGGGGCGTCGCGGTGCCCGATCCAGAGCTGGTCCGGCGTCTCGGAGTGCCAGGCGGCCGAGGCCTTGGACCCGGCGATATCCCAGACCAGTTCGTTCTTGCGACCGACGTTCACCTGGCTTGTCGACATCACGCCCCGCGCGCCGTTCTCGTAGCGCAACAGGATTGTCGCCGCGTCGTCGGTCTTTATCGTCACCGTCTCGGTCTCGCCGTCGGCGGCGGCGAAGGTGGCGACCGGGCCCTTCGGCTTCTGCCGCTCCGGCAGGAAGGTCGCAAGATCGGCCAGCACGCTCACCGGCTTCTGTCCGATGATGAAGCTCGTGAGGTCCATCCAGTGCGTCCCGATGTCGCCCACCGAGCGCAGCGCGCCGCCTTCGTCGGCCTCGAGCCGCCAGTTCCAGTCGGTCGGTTTCGCCAGCCAGTCCTGGTGATAGTGACCGGTCACGAACCGGATGTCGCCGAGCTTTCCTTCGGCGGCCATCGCATGGGCATGTTGGTTGAGCGGGTAGAACCGAACGTTGTAACAGACCGCCGCGACCCTGCCGCTCTTGCGCGCGGCCTCGACCATCTCGGCCGATTGCGCCGCGGTCATCGCCAGCGGCTTTTCGCAGACGACGTGGCGCCCGGCGGCCAGCACCTGCATCACCTGCTCGAAATGGGCGTGGTTCGGTGACGTGACATGCACGACCTCGACCGCCGGGTCCGCGAGCAGGTCGTCCAGCGACGCGTAGGCCTTCGCGGCCCCCATCGCTGCGGCGCATTCGGCGCCGCGCTCGGGGCTGCTACCCAGAACGCCTTGGATGGCCACGCCCAGACGGCGCAGCGCCCAGCTGTGCACCGTGCCGATGAACCCGGTGCCGATGATGGCCGCGCCGGTCATGTCCGGTCATCCGGTGCGGTCAGGCTTTCGTCAGGCAATCGAGTATCCTCCGTCGATCGCGAGGCATGTCCCGGTGATGAACTTCGCCGCGTCCGAGGCGAGAAACAAGACCGGACCGGCGATATCCTCGGGCGCGCCCCAACGCCCAAGGGGTGTCCGCTTGTTGACCGCCGCCACGTGATCGGGGTCGGTGCGGCTGCGCGCGGACTGTTCGGTTACGATGAACCCCGGCGCGACGGCGTTCACGCGAATCCCGTCCTCGGCCCAGGCGATGGCGAGCGAGCGGGTAAGCTGGGCCACAGCAGCCTTGCTTGCGCCGTAGGCCGGGTTCTTCGGGCTGCCGAAGACGGCGTACATCGAGGCCACGTTGATGATCGCGCCTTCCCCAGCCTTCAGCGCGGTATGAAAAGCGGCTGCGGTCCGAAAGGTGCCGTGCAGGTTCACGTCGACCACCTTGGCGAAAAAGTCCGGGGCCATCTCCTCACCGCGCGCGGTGATCGCGGCGCAATTGACGAGGATGTCGAGGTGTTGGGTCCGGGCAGCGTACGCTTCGATCGCTGCGCCATCGCAGACGTCGAGCTGCACGTAACGAAACCGATCCCTGTCCGCTGCGACCGGGCTCTCCTCGACGCCGGTGATCGTCACCTCTGCGCCCGCAGCCCGGAACGCCCGGGCGATCGCCGCACCGATGCCGCCGCGGCTTGCGCCGACGACCAGAACCTCCGCGCCGGAAAAGTCGTGCGTGACCGACATTCCCCTTCCTCCCGAGGCTCAGGCTTGCAGGTTGCGAGCCGGCGCGCAACAGATTTTTCATTTTCTCAGAAATGAAACAGTTGCGCCGCGTCAGTCGACGTTACCCGGCCGACGGCCAAGGCTGACGATCAGTGACTGGCAAAGCACCAGCGCAGGCACCTGCGAACGGAAGTGTCCCAAGCGCGCCTCGGTCACGTAAAGCGTGCGCTTGGCGTACGGCACGACGGGGCTCAGTTCGTTGTCGGTGATCGCAAGCACTTGGCGCCCGCTTTCGCGGGCCAATCGCGCGATCTCGACCGTTTCGGGCGTGTAGTCGTCGAAGGTCAGCACCAGCAAGGCATCGCGTGGGCCGATGGCGGCGATCTGCTCGGCCCGCATCGCCCCAAGATTGTCGACGAGATAGGTGCGCTTGCCGATGTTGGCCAGCCCGTAGAACGCGTAGGCCCCGATCCCGAAGGCACCGCGCGCGGCGACCACGTGCACGGCCTCGGCGCGGTCGAGATCCTCCACGAACCCCGCGAGCCCGTCGCGGTCGAGCGTTTCCTCGATCCGGACCAGCGAATGCACGGCCGCTTCGACCAGTGTCTCGAAAACCCTGTCCGGCCGCTCCAGATCGTCCTCGCCGATCGCGCCGGGGCGGTCCACGGCTGTGATCCCGGAAAGCCGCTCGGAAAAACTGGGGCCAGGACCGACGACACGTTCGCGCACCACGGCCTGCAATTCGGGAAACCCGCTGAACCCGAGTTCCTTGGCGAAGCGCGTGAAAGTCGCCGGCGGCGCACCGGCCTGTTCGGCCAGCCGCGCGATGGTCTTGATTGCCACGTCCTCGGGGTGGTTGAGGCAGAACTGGGCCAGTTGGGCATGGCGACGGCTCAGCTTGCCGCGCCGTGCGACCAGGAGCGACACGAAGCTCTCGTAATCCATCCGCGGCGCGGTGGCTGCCCTGTCCTCGCGTCCGCCACTCATGCACCGACCACGCGTTGCTCGAGGTCGGCGATGACGCCCGTCATGGGCTCGGACGCGTCAGAGAGCAGGAAGAGCACGTGCCGCGCGGTCTCTTCCGGATTGAGAAGCCGCCCTAGGGGCAGGCGCGACACCACTTTCTCCGCCCAGTCCGCGCCGAGACCCAGGGTTTCCGACTGCATCACGTGCTCCGCCTCGGTCAGTGCCCAGCCGAGGTTGATCCCGTTGACGCGGATGCGGTCGCCGAGATGGGCGTTCGCCGCGTTCTTCGTCAACGTCAGCAATGCGCCCTTCGTGGCGGAATAGATCGCAAGCTCGGGCGAACCGCAGTGCGCGTTCATCGACAGGATGTTGACGATGCTGCCCGGCGCAGCGCGCCGCCGCATGTCCCTGATCGCCGCCTGCATCAGGAAGAACGGCGCCCGCGCATTCACCGCGAACAGGCGATCCCAGGTCCCTGCATCCCCATCGACCAACGCGGCACGCGTGGTCAGGCCCGCAGCGTTCACGAGGCCGTCGACCCGTCCGAAGGCCTGCACGGCGGCCCCGACGATCTCCGCCCCTGCCGAAGGTTCCGACAGGTCCGAGATATGCATCGAGACCGGTGCATCGTATCCGGCTAGTTCCTCGCCCAGGGCCTCGAGCCCCGCGCGATCGCGGTCGGTCGCTAGCACACCGCCGACCCCGGACTGGACGATCCGGCGGACCACGGCGCGACCGATTCCGCTGGCCGCACCGGTTACGACGACGATCTTCCCCGCCAGATCGACCTTCATGCCGAGTGGCCTTCGCGCTGCGTGCCGCCGGGCAGGTTCTCGCGGACGATGATCCTCGGCTCGATGTTCTTGAACGGCAGCAAAGGCGTGCTTGCGGCGATGGACCCGAGCAGTCGGATGACCGCCTGTTCTCCGACCATGCGCGCGTTCTGATCGATCACCGCGTCGATCCGGTCCTGCGCCAGCCAAGCAGCGGAACTTTCGGTCAGGTCGTGCATGACCACGAACGGACGCGCCCCCTCACCGCCTTCGTGCAATGCGCGGACGATACCTTCCCTGCCCGCGCCGATGCAATAGATGCCGCGCAAGGCCTCGGTCCGGTCCAGCAGCCGCGTCGTCATCCTGTAGGACCGGTCGCTGTTCTCCTCGGTCTCGATGGCCGGCAGGAGTTTGAACTCCGGATACCGCTGCGCCATCACCTCGCGGAACCCGGCTTCGCGCTCGCGGTGTCCGTGAAACGCGCCGCTGCCGAGAAAAACCGCCACGTCGCCGCGCAGATGCCCCGCCGCCATGCCCATCACCTGCGCAGCGGTGCGCCCGGCCGCGCGGTTGTCGACCCCGACATAGGCCGACCGCGGCGTGCCGGTCACATCCGAGGCCAATGTCACCACGCGCACCCCGGCATGGCACAGCGCGGTCACGGCGTCCCGCGTCCGCGGGTGATCGGTGGTGATGATGCCGACGCCGTCGGTCTGCAACGACACCTGGTCAAGCGCCGGCAGCAGCGCCTCGGGTCCGATCCCGTCGAGCGGGACGACGCGGCAGGTATCGACCAGCGGCAGCGTGGAGGCGAAATCGGTAATGCTGTCGATCACGTCGCGCATGAAGGCGTTTCGGTCGAAGGGGATGAAAAACTCCAGCCGGGCCGGTCGCGACGGCAGGATGACCATGCCTTCCGACGGCAGATATCCGAGATCACGCGCTGCCGAGAGCACGCGGTGGCGGTTCGCGGCGCTGACGCCGGCGCGCCCGTTCAGCGCCCGGTCGACCGTGGCAGTGGACACGCCGGCGGCTTCAGCGATGCCCTTGATCGTCGCGCGTCTCACGGCGGCGAGCCTCCCTCTCGGCGTACGGCTGATGTGATCTGATGTGATTTCCGGTTGAGGTCAAGCGCCCGACCCGGGATGCTTCGGTATCCGGGAGAGATCGGGCGGCATCGCCCGGCAGATATTCCGGGTGTGATCCGGGTGCTGGGGAGGGCGCGAAGATCAACGAGATCAGGGAAATCGAGGAAGATCGTACGCCGGACTATTCGCTGACCGGCGCATCGGCACGTCATGCGGTCGAGTCGGGTCTTGCAGCCGCCGACTGGTATCACACCGACGTGCCGCGCAAGACGATGAAGCGCCTGATGCAGCGCCGCGACGGTCCGGCCCTGCGCGACACGGCGCTCTGGGTGCTGCTGCATGTGTTGTTCGCGGCGGGCGGCATCTATTTCTGGGGGTCCTGGCTCGCCGTGCCCTTCTGGCTCGCCTACGGCGTGCTCTACGGATCGGCTTGCGATTCGCGCTGGCATGAATGCGGACATGGCACCGCGTTCCGGACGCGCTGGATGAACGATGTCGTCTATCACATCGCCTCTTTCCAGGTGATGCGGAACCCGGTCAACTGGCGCTGGAGCCACGCCCGGCACCACACCGACACGATCATCGTCGGGCGCGACGCCGAAATCGCCTGGATGCATCCGATCAAGCTGGCCACCAAGGCGCTGGCCTATGTCGGGGTCTACGAGGTCTGGATGTCGCTGAAGGTATTGTTCCGAAACGCGGCCGGCACCCTGTCGCCGGACGAAAAAGATTACATCCCGGAAAGCGAATGGCCCAAGGCGATCTTCTGGGCGCGCATCCACGTCGCCATCTACCTCGCCACCGTACTGGCAGGCCTCGGAATGCTGCTGGCCGGGATGGGCTGGAAGGCCACGATCCCGTTCCTGCTGATCGGCGGGCCGCGCGCCTACGGGTGCTGGCACATGGTGATGACGGGTCTTCTGCAGCACGGTGGCTTGGCCGAGGACGTGCTTGACCATCGGCTGAACAGCCGCACCGTCTACATGAACCCGGTCAGCCGCTGGATCTACTGGAACATGAACTACCACGTCGAACATCACATGTTCCCGATGGTGCCTTACTACGCGCTGCCCGAGTTGCACGAGACCATCAAGGACGACCTGCCACCGCCCGACAGGTCGATCTGGGAGGCCTACCGCGAGATGATGAAGGCCGTCATGCGGCAACGGCGCGAGCCGGGCTACTACCTCGTTCGGGAGCTGCCGCCGACCGCCCGCCCCTACCGCGACACGCTGCACAGCGCCGTTCCGGAACGACAGCCCGCATGACCCCAACGGAGGAATTGGATGCCCTGGATTGACGCCTGCGCCAGCGAGGACATCGAGGAAGAGGACGTGATCCGCTGGGATCACGACGGGCGCACGTTCGCGATCTACCACGGTGTCGACGGCAAGTTCTATTGCACCGACGGGCTCTGCACGCACGAGCAGGTGCATCTCGCCGACGGGCTGGTCATGGACAACGAGATCGAATGCCCCAAGCATAACGGGCTCTTCGACTATCGCACCGGCGCCGCCAAGCGCGCCCCTGTCTGCGTCGATCTCGCGACCTACCCGGCCCGCGAAGAGGATGGCCGCGTGCAGGTCCTGATCGAATGAGCGACCGCAAGCTGCCTACCGTCCACGACCTGCGCCAGCTCAAGGGCCAGCGGCAGTTGACCATGCTGCGCTACTTCACGCTCGATGAGGCGGAGGCGGCGGAAACCGCCGGTATCGACATCGCCTCGGTGCCGCCGGAACTGCTGTTCGACCCGGCCTACCGCGCGGTCGCGCCCTCGGTCTTCTCGATGACCGGCATGACCCATCTCGAGGCCGGAACGCCGGACGACTATTTGCGCTGGTGCGGCTCGGCCATCGAACGCGGCGCGGACGCGCTTTATTGCTCGGGGTCGCTGAAAACCGTCGAGTATCTCGCCCGCGAGCACATCCCCGTTGTCGGACACGTCGGGTTGGTGCCGGCCCGCGCGACCTGGACCGGGGGATTTCGCGCCGTCGGCAAGACCGCCGAGAACGCCTGGCGGCTTTTCGAGGAGGTCAAGGCCTACCAGGAGGCCGGGGCCTTCGCGGTCGAGATCGAGGTCGTCCCCGAGGAAGTCGCCACCGAGATCTCGGCCCGTGTCGACATCCTGCTGTGGTCGATGGGCGCCGGTCCGGGCTGCGATGCGCAGTATCTCTTCGCCGACGACATCCTCGGCTATACCGAGGGGCATATCCCGCGTCATGCCAAGACCTACCGCGATTTCCGAGGTGAATACGCGCGGCTGCAAGCCGAACGGGTCGCAGCCTTCGGCGAATTCGCCAGCGACGTGGCTTCCGGAGCCTTTCCTGAAGACCGCCACCTCGTTCGCATGCCGGCCGCCGAACTCGAAAGCTTTCGCGAGAAGCTTGCGGAATCATGACATAACAAGAGCACCAACCACCGGCGAACACTTCGCCGGGATCAACGGAGGAGGAGACCAACCATGATGAGACGGACATTCCTTGGGACAGCGGCGGCGCTGGCCCTCGCGGGCGGGACGGCATTCGCCCAGGACAGCAAGACCTTCTACTGGATCTCGCACGGCGGCCCGGCAGACCCTGTCTGGACCTACTTCCTGCAAGGGGCCGACGACTGGGCCGAGGACACCGGCCACACCGTCAACACCTCGTTCCACTCCGGCGACGTGCCAAGCCAGCAGGAGGCGGTGCGCGCAGCCATCGCGGCCGGGGCGGACGGCGTCTGTTCGACGAGCCCCGATCCGGGATCGATGGTCGACGTGGTCCAGGAAGCGCGCGACGCGGGCATCCCGATCGTCAACTTCAACACGCCGGACGATGCGCCGGACTGGAACGCCTACGTGGGCGGCGATCTTCTTTACGTCGGGCGCTCCTGGGCGCAGTATCTCGTCGACAATGGCCACGTGAAGGAAGGCGACTTCGTCTGGATGCCCGTCGAGGTGCCCGGTGCCTCATACGGTGTCGAGGAGGAAAAGGGTATCGCCGAGGTTTTCGAGCCGATGGGCATCACCTGGGAGGTAACCGACGCCACGCTCGACCAGGCCGAGGTGATCCAGCGCATGACCGACTACGTGACCGCCAACCGCGACCGCATCAGCGCGATGATCGGGCTCGGCGACATGGTCACCGGCTCGGTCAAGCGGGTCTGGGACCAGGCCGGCGTCGAGCCGGGCGAAATCCCGGTCGTGGGCTGGGGCAACTCGCTCGACACCACGCAAGAGGTGATGGACGGCTATGTCGAGGCCGCCATGTGGCAGGACCCGCAGGCGACGTCCTACATGTGCCTGTCGGCGCTGCTGATGGAGACCAGCAACATCCCGATCGGTTTCAACGTCATCACCGGCGCGCTCTACGAGGCCGACACCGCCCCGCTCTATCACGGGATCATGGGCGGCAACTGACCTGACTCGCGGCCCGCGGCGGACGCCGCCGCGGGTCTGTGCAACCGACTGACGGGACGCGATACATGACCGACACCAACACCGCGAGCGCCGAAAGCGCGTCGCCGCCCAAGAGCCCGGGTCTTGTGCGGCTGCTCATTGCCATGCCGGAATTCGGCCCCCTGGTTCTGCTGGTGGTAATGCTGGTGGTCTTCACCTCGATCAACCCGGCCTTCGTGTCGCTGACCAACATTTCCAACGCCCTGACCTTCACTGTCGAACTGGGCCTGATCGCGCTGGCCATGACGCTGCTGATGACATCGGGCGAATTCGACCTTTCGGTCGGCTCGGTTTTCGGCTTCACACCGGTCGTGATGTGGACGCTCTTCAACGCAGGCGCAATGCCGCTCTTTCCGGCCTTTCTCGTCGCGCTGCTCGTGGCGATGGCCATCGGCTGCTTCAGCGGGCTTTTCGTCACCCGGCTGGGCATCCCGTCCTTTCTCGTTACTCTGGGCATGCTGCTGATGGTGCGCGGCAGCGCGCTCTGGCTCACCAGCGGCTTTCCGCAGCGCACCTGGGACGCGGGCGAGCAATGGCTCGCCACGGTGCTCGTCGGTGACTTCTACATCGGCGGGCTGCGCATCTACATGAGCCTGATCTGGTTCATCCTGATCGCCATCGCCTTCCACTTCCTTCTCACCCGCACGCGTTTCGGCAACTGGATCCAGGCCACCGGGGGCAATGCCGGGGCCGCGCGCAACCGCGGGGTACCGATAAAGCGGGTGAAGCTGATCCTGTTCATGCTGACCTCTGCGATGGCCGGTCTGGCCGGGATCATCTCGTCGATCCGGGTCTCGGCGGCGAACCCGAATTCGGGCATGGGTTACGAACTCGAGGTCATCGCAATGGTCGTCATCGGCGGCACGGTGCTGACCGGCGGGCGCGGCACGATTATCGGCACTGTGCTCGGCGTGCTTATCCTGCGCCTGATGCGCAACGGCATCGTGCTGATCGGGGTGCCGGGGCTGGCTTACAACATCTTCATCGGCGCGATCATCCTCGGGATGATGGCGCTGCACGCCGCGCTCGAGAAGCGCCACAACGAGGGGGTCTGAGATGTCCGCCAGCGATACGCCTCTTGTCGAGATGCGCAACATCGAGAAGTTTTACGGCCGAATCCACGCGCTGAAGAACGTCAACCTCACGATTCCGCGCGGCGAGATCGTGGGCCTTCTGGGCGACAACGGCGCGGGTAAATCGACGCTGATCAAGGTCCTGTCGGGCGCCGTGCCCTACACCTCGGGCGAGATCCGGATCAATGGCCAGCCGCTGAACCTGCGCTCGACCAACGACGCAATCGATGCCGGGATCGAGACCATCTACCAGGACTCCGCACTCGTCCCGCAGCTTTCGATCGCGCGCAACCTGTTCCTCGGGCGCGAGTTGCGCAGCGGCCCGCGGTTTCTGGATCGGCTCGACCAGGAGCGGATGAACCAGGTGGCGGGCGAGCTGCTCAAACGCGTCGGCATCTCGAAGAACATCCCGCCGACCACGCCGATCGGGTCGCTGTCAGGCGGAGAGCGACAGGCTGTGGCCATCGCGCGGGCGATGTATTTCGACAGCGAGCTCATCATTCTCGACGAACCGACCAACAACCTCGGGGTCGCCGAGACCCAGGGCGTGTTGCGGTTCGTGCGCGACGCCCGCGACAGCGGCCATTCGTGCATCTTCATCGCCCACAACATCCACCACGTGTTCCAGGTCGTCGACCGGATGGTAGTGATGCGGCGCGGCGAGATCGTCGCCGACGACCTCAGCCCGAAGACATCGAGCATCCAGGACGTCGAGGACATCATCACCGGCGAGCACATCGCGGCATGATCGAGGTACAGGCCGAAGGGATCCGGTTCGGCTTCCGGCCGGATACCGGTCAGCTTGACGGGTTCACGGTGTCGGATGCAGGGCGAGAGATCACGCCGCTACACCGGGCCCCATGGGTCGGAACCGACGAGGTGATGCCCGAGGACGCCGCGCCTCTCATGGCGACGCTCGGCGGTGACTTCTTCTGCGCACCCTTCGCCGACAGCGAGGACGGATCACCCTTGCACGGCTGGCCGCCGAACACGCCTTGGACCGTGCGCGAGAATGGCCACGGGACCCTGACCGCGATCCTCGACCGCAAGGTTCACGGCGCGACCCTGACCAAGACGCTGCGGGTGCGCGACGGACACCCCTTCGTCTACCAGAGCCATGTCTTCGAGAACGGCACGGGGCGGGTCAGCGTGGCCAACCATGCCAATGTCTCCCTGAAGTCCGGCGGGCTGATCCGGACATCGGCGAAAAGCCACTGGGAAACGCCGCGGACGCCGCAGGAAAGCGATCCCGCCCGAGGCCGGTCCGCGCTGATCTGCCCAGAGAAATCCGACGATCCAACGATCTTTCCGGGCCTCGACGGCCCCGTCGACCTCACGCGCTACCCGTGGAATCCCCGGCACGAGGATTTCGTCATCGGGGTCGAGGCCGGCGGCCATGTGCTTGGCTGGACGGCAGTGACGCGCCCTGCAGAAGGAGATCTCTACCTCTCGCTGCGCAATGCGCGGCACCTGCCGATGACGATGCTGTGGCATTCCAACGGCGGGCGCGACTACGCCCCGTGGTCCGGCCGGCATTTCGGCTGTCTCGGGGTCGAGGAAGGGGCCGCGGATCACATGCTTGGCCTCTCGACCGAAGCGGATCTCTCCGGTCCCGGCGCGCTGTCGCTCGATGATGGACCCGCAACGGTCCGGCACATCATCGGTGCCATCGACTGGCCGGGCGGCGAGGCCGTTGCGACGATCGAGATCGACGGAGATGTGCTTGTCGTCACCGGGGAAGGCGGTGGCCGGCGCAGGGTCGCCGTCGATGCGGCGTTTATCGAAATCTCGGAGTGAAACGGTCGCGCTCGTCAGCCGTCGCGACCCGCCACGCCCTACCCTTCGAGTTCGGCACCGGTCACCGCGATCTCGCCTTCGAGCCCCGTAGCTTCGACGCGCACCCGGTCGCCCGACCAGACAACCACGCAGCCGCGCGCGTTCGGCAAACGCACCTCTCCGCGACCGTTCGAGAGCGTGATCGCGTCCGGTACGTCGAAGGCGTGGACGGAGGCGACCCAGAGGTTGCGTTCGGGCCAGGCCAGCAGCGTCGCGGGAACCGGCCCGCAGGTCAGCGTGGCGCCGTTGCAGGTCAGTCGACCCGACCGCGATTGCACGGCCACCGAGGAGGCGAGCATGGGTGCCGGGTCGCCCGACGCGATCCGTTCGCCCTCCAGCGTCCAGCCCATCAGGTCGACGTCGAGGCCCAGCCCCGCATCATCGTTCAGCGACCAGACCCGCTGGCCGTCCGCGCCGCGAAAGTCGTCGAGCGATTGCGAGATTACTGGGCGGGCGCGTTCGGCAGCGTCCTGCAGCGTGACATGAAACCCCGAACGGATGTAACCTTGGAAGAACGAGCCGGGCTTGGCCTGGGTCCAGAAGGTTCTCGGCGGGCCGAGATAGTCATGGCATTCCACCACAAGCATGCCGTCACGACTCTGGACACGGACCGGCGCATCGGGCTGAAGTTCAAGCCCATTGAGTGGCTGCAGCGTCAGCCGGCGACCCGAAACGATGAGCTCAACGCAACTGCCAGGCGGGAGATCCGCGGGAAGCTCGGAGACCTGCGATCCGTCGGCGAGGATCTCGCTGACCTCGCCTTCGTCCGACACGATCAGGCATGCCTTGGCCGACCATGTCCGCTCCCAGGCGTCGAGCGTGCGCGGACGGTAGAGACAGAAGACGCGGTTGCCGTCCTGCGCCCCGATAAAGGCCCCGTGGTCGAAGAAAACCTGGTCGACGGGGCGCGACCCGGTGGTCCTGTAGGAGCCGAGCCACTGGTCGTTGAGAATGTATCGCGAGAACACGACAGTCGGCGGCCGGTCTGCGCCGCGCGACAGGTGGACGCCGAAGGGCATCGACTGCGCTGCGATGAACCGGTTGTTCTGGGTGGCAAGCTCCGCCGAAGCCGTGCCCATCGACAGACCGGCGTCGAGCCGGCTGGTCAGGTGCAGCCCCGTGCGCCCGTCCGAGGTCTCGCGGACTTCACCGGTGCATTCGAGCGCGGCGGATATCCACTCCGGCGCCCACCCTTTTTCGATCCAACCTTCGACAACAGTTCGTTCCGATGCGGTTCTGGCGAACATGAACGGCGCGTAAGCCCTGCAATAGGGTGGCGCCAGCCGGTCGGTCTCCGGGTGGATGCGCAGCGCGAAGCCCAGAACCTGTCGCATCCGAAACTGGTCGGCGGCGAACCTCAGCTCCGGGTCCGGGTCGAGGTCGACCATCTGGGAGAGCGAGGCAACCGTCATTTCGGTGTAGACTGGCGAGTTGTACTCATGGGCAAGGCCGGCCCGATCTACCATCTCCATCCAGCGGCGGAACCGGGTCGCGCCGATGTCGAGAAAGCGCGCGTCGCCGAGCAGCGCGCCGCCGATGCGCAGGGATGCCACGGATTGCGCAACGATGTTGGTGTAGTCTGACGCGACGTCTATGCGCACGATGGCCTCCAGGCACAACCGAATCATGTGGCAGGCGCGTTCGAGTGCCCTTGGAGCAAGCGCCGCGCCGTGGCGAAGCAGTGCCGGCGCAAGACGGATCGAAACAAAGGGGGCGGCGTTCAGGTCTTCGACGATCCGGTCTTCGCGTTCCCATCGGAAATTGCCGAAATCCGGCGAGCCGGGATCACGGTCCTGCGATCCCTCAAGAGCGTCCATGACCGCCGCGGCCTGGCCCTCGGCGCCGGAACGCGTCATCAGACGTGCGGCGTATTCGGCGGCCATCCATGTGGTGTGAAACGGCTGCCCGTCGATGTGGACCCGGGGCAGACAGAGCTCAGGATCGAACTCCGATCCTTCGGGCAGCAGATCGTCTGGGAACATGATTGGTCGGCCCCGCGCGGTGGCGCGGGGCCTGCCTCTGTTCATTCAGCGCGGATCGCGGCGACGTCTTCGGCAAGGCCGAGGCCTTCGATGACCGGCTCAAGGGCCGCGGCGACGGTGGTCTGCACGCTCGACTTGTCGATCTCGACGATGTTTACGCCGTGCCCTTCGGCCAGCGTGACCTTCGATTCCGAGTCGAACTGATGCTCGAGGTCGCGCTGGTAGGCCGCGGCCTGCTTGCCCGCCTCCAGAACCGCTTCCTGCTGCTCCGGCGTCAGATTCTCGAAAATCGTTTCCGAGAAGATCATCGGGCGCGTCACGTACTCATGCTCGGTCTGCACGTAGTACTTGGCCTGCTCGTAGAACTTCATCCGCAGAACCCACTCGGCCTCGTTCTCCAGCCCGTCGATGGCTCCGAGTTGCAGGCCCGAGTAGATCTCGCCATAGGCCATCACCGTCGGCACGACACCAAGCGCTTCCCATGCCTTGACCTGAACGTCCGCCGGATGGAGGCGCACACGCAGACCTTCGATGTCACCGACTGACTCTACAGGTTTCGAGCTGACGAGGTTGCGGATCGAACCGCCGAAATAGCCCAGGATCATCGCGCCGGTGTTCTCGCGCACGTCCTCGGCCAGCTTGTCGCCGATCGGGCCGCTGACGACCTTCTCCCAGTGGTCGAAGTCACGGAAGACAAACGGCACGACCAACTGCTGCACGCTCGGCGCGAATTCCGCGAGGTACCCCGGCGCCGTCGTCAGGATCGCGATCTGACCATCCTCGAGCAGCTCGAAGGCCTCTCCACCCGACCCGAGCTGTGCATCGGGGAACAGCTCGACGGTCACTTCGCCGTTGGTCAGCTCGGAGACGATCTCTCCGAACTTGAGGATACCCTGCCCCTGAGCGGTAGAGACCGGCCCGTCGATCGAGGCGGCAAGCTCGACGGCATGGGCCGGCAGCGCGGTACCCATCGCAAGGCTGGCGG
Organism: Roseobacter sp. FCG-D35; assembly: GCF_033436665.1. Classification (NCBI taxonomy): domain Bacteria; kingdom Pseudomonadati; phylum Pseudomonadota; class Alphaproteobacteria; order Rhodobacterales; family Roseobacteraceae; genus Roseobacter; species Roseobacter sp. FCG-D35. Next base: position 36,822 of record NZ_JAWQFO010000009.1, on the reverse strand, counting down.
CAAGCGCGAATTGGCGTGTGGTGATCATTTTCATACGGTCCTCCCGTGAGATTTTGATAAAACGTTTAAGCATCGATCCACGGCGAAAAGCAAGCCCCAATCCTCCGAAAGGACGTCAAGTCGAGCTGCGCGAGATGAGTTCGGGCGCCAGATAGACGCGCTCGTGCGGGCCGGAAGACCCGTTTACCGCGTCGATCAGCGCGCGGGCGGAACGATTGCCGATCGCGCGTGGATAAAGCTCGATCGTGGTAAGCGGCGGAGACAGGCTCTCCGATTCGGGAACGTTATCGAAGCCGACCACGGCGACATCTTCGCCAATCGTCCGGCCAGCCTGGTTCAGCGCCGCATAGGCGCCAACCGCGACGAAATCGTTGTAGCAGATGAGCGCCGTGAACTCGGCGCCGGAAGCCAGCAGATCGCCGGTTTCCGCAAGGCCGATCGCGCGGCTCGGCACGCCCTCGCGGACGCAGTTGTCCGGCAGCGTAAGCCCGTGCCGGGCCAGCGCGTGGCGCACCCCGTCGAGACGCCGCCGGAAGTTGTCGACCGACAGGCGCCCTCCGACGAACGCGAACGTCCGATGTCCCTTTTCGACAAGGTGTTCCGCGGCCATGACGCCGGCAGTGAAGTTATCGAACCCGATAAAGTCGGCCTTCCCGTCGCCTATGTCGCGCACGCACAGCACGTAGGGCATGTCATGATCGCGGATCACCTGAAAGGTGTCGGGCGTGGACGTGTCGGCTGGCACGATAATGAACCCGGCGACACCCTGCCCGATCATCGTCTCGATGACCGACGCCTGTTTCTCGATGTCGTCGTTGGTGTTCGCGATCACCGAAAGGTAGCCGTTTTCCGAGGCATGCGCCTCGACGTCGGCAGAAAGTTCGGCGAAGAACGGGTTGGCGATATCGTTGACCACGAGCCCGATCAGAAGCGACCGTCCCGACCTCAGCCGCGAGGCGCTGCGGTTCGGAATGAACCCCAGCGTGGCCGCCGACTTTTTGACCTGCCGCACCGTGTCGGACGAAATTCGCCCCTTGCCGCTAAGCGCAAGCGATACGGTCGCCACCGACACACCGGCGTGCTCGGCCACCTGACGTATGCTGACTTTCTTTCCCATAGCCGGCGCCCTTTCATCACGATCCCAAGTAAATCATCAATTCGAGATTGCGTTTCGGTGCAAATTAGGTAAAACGTTTAATCGCTTCCTTGTCAATCTGCGTCACCGAAACGCATGGGAGGACTGATGTTCGCGAATTTCTGCAAGGCCGCTCTTGCCCTGATGCTGGTCACACTTTGCGCGCTGGTGGCTTACCAGGTCTTTGCGCGTTACCTGCCGATGGTTCCGCCCTTCCTGTGGACCGAGGAAATCGCCCGAACGGTGTTCATGTGGATGATCATGCTCGGGACAGCCTGGGGGTTCGTCGGGGGCACGCATTTCCGTTTCACCTTCGTTCAGGAACAGTTGACGCGCCGCTTCGGTCGCTGGCCGGGCCTGCTTGCCGAGACGCTGACGTTGCTGGTGATGACCTTTTTCCTGTTCTCGAGCTGGTCGTTCTTTCTCAAGGGTTTCAACCGCTCCTCTCTGGTCACCGGGCTGCCCAGCGCGACGAGCTACGGTGCGCTCTTCGTCGGAGCCGCGATCTCGGTGCTCGCGATCGCCTGGGCGCTCTGGCAGACGCTGCGCGGCTCCGGCCCGCACGAGAAGGCGCGCTGATGGAACTCGTCCTTCTCATGCTGGCAGTCATGGCCGTCTGCATCCTGCTCGGGGTGCCGATTGGAGTTTCGCTGATGGCCGCCTCGGCCTCGGTGCTGATGATCGAGCCGCATCTCAACATCTTCATGCTGGCGCGCCGTTTCTATTCCAGCCTCGACAGCTTCATACTGCTGGCAGTGCCGCTCTTCCTTCTGGCCGGATCGCTGATGAACGAGACCGGCATCACCGAACGGCTGATCCGGCTATCCTATGCACTGGTCGGCCATCTGCGCGGCGGGCTTGCGCATATCAACATCCTCGTCAGCATGCTTTTCGCGGGCGTATCGGGATCCTCGACTGCCGATACCGCCGGTGTCGGCGCCGTCATGATCCCGGCAATGCAGAAAAAGGGATACAGCACGTCCGTCGCTGTTGCGGTCACGGCAGCCTCCTCGGTTCTCGGCGGCATCATCCCACCCAGCATCTTCTTCGTGGTCTGGGGCGCGATCACCGGCACCTCGGTGGCGCAACTCTTTGCCGGCGGGATCATTCCGGGCATCCTGATCGCCCTCGCCCAGATGGGATATGTCGCCCGGCGCGCGCGGGCGGAAGAGTGGCCGGTGGAAAAACGTGCGAACCGAACGGAACTGCGCGAGGCCTTCACCGGCGCGGTTCTCGGCCTTGGAACGCCGGTCATCATCATCGGCGGTATCATCACCGGCTTCGCCACGCCGACCGAGGCGTCGATCCTCGCCGTGCTCTATGCGTTCTTCCTCGGCCTCGTGGTCTACCGAACGCTTAACTTCGAGCGATCCGTCGAGGTGCTGTCGAACAGCGCCAAGCTCGTCAGCCTGTCGCTGTTCTGCTACGGCTCGGCCGGGCTCTTCGGCTGGCTGCTGGCCTTCTACAAGGTGCCCAACCTCCTGCTCGACGCCACCGGCGGCATGCCGGCCTACCTGCTGCTGCCGGCCTTCGCGCTGCTGTGCATCGTGCTCGGCACCTTCCTTGACGCACTGGTCATCGCCATCATCGTCGGGCCGCTGTTCCTGCCCGCCATGCTCGCCGTCGGCGTCGACCCGGTGCATTACGGCGTGATCGCCGGCGTCTCGCTCGCCGTCGGGCTGATCACGCCGCCCTACGGGCTGTGCCTGCTGATCGCCTGCGCCATCGGAAAGATCCCGATGCACGATGCCTTGCGCGACACGATGAAGATGTTCGGCGTGATCCTGCTCGTGCTCGCGCTGCTGATCGTCGTCCCGCCCATTACTACATTGCTGCCCGGTCTCGTGGCCGGCTGAGAAAGAGACTGCCCGACATGTTCCACCGGCCGAAATTCGACGCCGACATCTACCAGAGCCTGACCGACACGGCGCGCGCCTTTTCCGAGGATCGGGTCCGGCCGCGTGTCGAGGCGCTCGACCGGGACGGCACTTTTCCAGGCGACATCTTCGACGAGATGGCCGAGCTTGGGCTCTTCGGCATCACTGTCCCCGAAGCCGAAGGCGGCGCCGGCCTCGACGTGCTGTCCTACGCCCTGGTGATGGAAGAATTGTCGCGCGGTTATGCCTCGATCGCCGACCAGTGTGGCGTGGTCGAGCTGATCTGCACCCTACTGTCGCGCTACGGCAGCGCCGATCAGAAGGCGCGCTACCTGCCGGACGTCATGGGGGCCCGGACCCGCATCGCCTATTGCATCACCGAAGAGCAGGCCGGCTCGGACGTCTCGGCGTTGCGCAGCACGGCGACGCGCACTGACGATGGCTGGGTGCTTAATGGCAGCAAGCTGTGGATTCACAATGCACCCGTCGCCGACCTCGGCTTCGTTCTGGCGCGCACCGACCCAAAGGCCGGCCATCGCGGCATGAGCATCTTCATCGTCGACCTGCATGCCGAGGGTGTCAGCCGCGGCCCCAAGGAGCAAAAGCTTGGCCAGCGCGCGAGCCAGATCGGCGCCTTGTCCTTCGATGACGTCGCCCTGCCCGAAGCCGCGCTGCTGGGTGAGCTGAACCGCGGGTTCCACATCATGATGAGCGTGCTTGACAAGGGGCGTGTCGGCATCGCCTCGCTGGCCGTCGGCATCGCGCAGGCAGGGCTCGAGGCGGCGCTCGACTACGCGCAGCAACGCCGCCAGTTCGGCAAGGCCATTGCCGATCAGCAGGGTCTGCAATGGATGCTGGCCGACATGGCCAAGGACATCGCCGCCGCCCGCGCCCTGGTGCGTGAGGCCGCGGCGGCTCTGGATGCCGGACGTCCCGCGACCGCGGCCTGTTCGATCGCGAAGTGCTTCGCTGGCGACATGTGCGTGGCGCAGACCTCAAACGCGCTGCAGGTCTTCGGCGGCTCGGGCTACATTCAGGGCTGCGAGGTCGAAAGGCTCTACCGCGACGCCAGGATCACCCAGATTTACGAGGGCACCAACCAGGTCCAGCGCAACATCATCGCCCGTGAACTGCTGCGGCATGGGGCGCGCCTGTGATCCGCGGCCTAAGTCCGAAGGCGTATTGCGCGGTATCGAGCGCCATGTCGCCGCTCAACAAAAACCACCGAGAGCAAGGCACCGCGACCGGTTGCGGAAAGGCTCAAGGGTGAATAGCAAGCTTGCAACTGCCAATCAGGCGGCTGGTCGGATCGCGGACGGCGCCGTCGTCACGGTATCCTCGTCCTCCGGTCTCGGCTGCCCGGACCTGATGCTGAAAGCGATCGGCGAACGGTACGCGCGCGAGGGACACCCGCGCGACCTGACCACGCTGCACCCGATCGGCGCCGGCGACATGTACGGCATCAAGGGCATTGATCATATCGCCAGGGACGGGTTGCTGTCGCGGATCGTGGCAGGCTCCTACCCGTCGGGACCGTCCTCGCTGCCGATGCCGGAGATCTGGCGCATGCTGACCGAAAACAGGGTCGCCGCCTACAATGTTCCGTCGGGCATCCTCTATGACATGCACCGCGACGTTGCCGCAAGAAAACCCGGCGTCCTGACGCAGGTCGGTCTCGACACCTTCGTCGATCCCCAACGTGAAGGCTGCGCGATGAACACGGCGGCCGCGGCGCAACCGATCGTTTTTCGCGTCGAGCTTGGCGGCGAGACCTGGCTGCATTTCCCGAACATCGTACCGGACGTCGCGATCATCCGCGCCACCACCGCGGACGAGCACGGAAATCTCAGCTTCGAGCAGGAAGGAGCCTACCTCGGCGGGCTGGAACAGGCCATCGCGGTGCGCAACCACGGCGGCCTGGTCATCGCGCAGGTCAAGCAACTGACCGCGCGCGGAACGATTCGACCGCACGATGTGCGCGTACCGGGTCACCTAGTCGACGTGGTGGTGCTCGACCCCGCGCAATACCAGACGACCGAGACGCCCTACGATCCGGCAATTTCCGGCGACATCCTGCGGCCTTGGGAGAGTTTCACTCACGTGCCGCACGGCGTTGAAAAAATCATTGCGCGCCGCGCCGCGCTGGAGCTGCGCGCTGGCGAGACCGCGAACCTCGGCTTCGGAATCTCGACGATGGTGCCGCGCATCCTGCTCGAGGCCGGACATCCGCAGGCTGTGACCTGGGCTATAGAACAGGGGGCGGTCGGAGGCATGCCGTTGATGGACTTCGCATTCGGCTGCGCGTCGAACGCAGATGCCTACATGCCCGCACCGCAGCAGTTCACGTACTTTCAGGGCGCCGGGTTCGACGTGTCGTTCCTGTCGTTTCTCGAGATCGACACCCAAGGCAACGTCAATGTCTCGAAGCTGGGCAAAAAGCCTTACCTCACCGCCGGATGCGGCGGCTTCGTCGACATCACTGCGAACGCCCGCAAGATCGTCTTTTCGGGCTATTTCGAGACCGCCGCCGGGCTGGAACTCGACGACACAGGAATCCGGGTCGCCCGGCCCGGAAAGTTCACCAAGATGGTCGACGCGGTCGAGCATGTGACCTTTTCGGGCGCGCGTGCGAGAGAGACCGGACAGGATGTCATGTACGTTACCGAACGCTGCGTGATCCGCCTGGACGATGGCGGGCTGGTGGCGACCGAGATCATGCCGGGCATCGACGCGCGTCGGGATATCGCCGAAGCCTCGCATGGCCGCGTGCGTGTTGCGGAAAACGCCAGCGTCATGCCCTTGCGCCTGCTGGCGCCAACACCAATGGCACTCGATCTCTGATCCGTACCTGTAGCCGCAACCGAGACGCCAAGGGCGACTTTGCGGACCGCCCCGGAAGACCAGACGAAACCTGAAAGGAAATGCAAGATGACCGGAACCGTACTCATCACCGGGGGCCAGCGCGGCATCGGTCTGGGGATCGCGAAGGTTCTGTCGCAGGCCGATTTCAGGCTGGCGCTTGCCTCACGTAGTGCACCGGATCACCCCGACGTCGCCGCAGCACTCGAGTCTCTGGGCCCGGAGGCGCGCTACTACGCCAACGACATCGCCGACATCGGCCAGCGCGGCGCCCTGCTCGACCGGATCGAGGCGGAACAGGGACCAATCACGACACTGGTTTCGAACGCCGGCGTCGGATCACGCGTGCGCGGCGATTTGCTCGATATCACGCCGGAGAACTTCGATTTCGTCATGGGCGTGAACCTGCGCGGCGCATTCTTCCTTGCCCGCGACGTCGCGCGTCGCATGCTGGCCCGAGAGGACGTGGACACCTATCGCTCGATCGTTTTCGTCACCTCAATCAGCGCGAAAATGGTGTCTATCAACCGGGCAGACTACTGCGTCTCCAAGGCCGCGGCATCGGCAGCGGCCAGCCATTTCGCGGCCCGTCTCGCGCCAGCCGGCATCGGGGTGTTCGAGATCCAGCCTGGCATCATCGAGACGCCGATGACCGACGGCGTGCACGCCGATTACACGCCCCGGATCGAGGGCGGCCTGGTCCCTGCGTCCCGATGGGGGCAACCGTCCGACATTGCCGAAGCGATCCTGCCGATGGTCGAGGGGCGCATGGCTTTTGCAACTGGCGCCGCGGTGCCCATCGACGGAGGCCTGTCGATCCCGCGACTCTGACGGGTCCGCGGGCCGAACCGCGGAGAAAAATCCGAACTCGCACGAAACAACCTAGGAGAGACAATGCGCCTTCCCACCCAGAACCGCACGCTCGAAACCTTTGTCATGACCGGCGATCCGCTGATGCCGCGCGCCCCGCGTCAGGCGTTCACGCGTACCGCCTTCGCCGCAGCGCATGTTGTCTCGGACCCGATCGCCGAGCGTGATCCCTGGGACGGCCGTCCGGCAATCGACTGGGAGAACACGCTGGGATTCCGACGCTGGCTTTGGGATCAGGGCCTGGGACTGGCCGAGGCGATGGACACCGCGCAGCGCGGCATGGGACTGGACTGGCTCACAGCGAAGGAATTGATCACGCGCACGATGGCGGAGGCGGCGGCCCACCCGCTGAAGCCCCGCGTTGCCTGTGGCGCCGGAACAGATCATTTGACGCTCGACGAAATCCGCACGACTGACGACATCGTCGCGGCCTACACGACGCAGATGGAGGCCATCGAAGCCGCCGGTGGCCAGATCATCCTGATGGCCTCACGCGCCTTCAAATCTATCGAAGCGACCGCTGAGGATTATCTCGAGGCCTACTCCACGCTGGTCCGGCAGGCTCGAGGCAAGGTGATCCTGCACTGGCTCGGCGATATGTTCGATCCCGCACTTGCCGGCTACTGGGGGTCGGGCGACGTCGATCTCGCCTCTGAAACCGTTCTGACACTGATGCGCGATCACGCCGACAAGGTGGACGGGATCAAAATCTCGCTGCTCGACCGGAAGCATGAAGAGGATTTTCGCAAACGCCTGCCGGACGGCGTGAAACTCTATACGGGCGACGACTTCAATTACGCGGACCTGATCGCGGGCGACGGAGAGCATCATTCCGATGCACTGCTAGGAATTTTCGCCGCCATCGCGCCGGCAGCGTCGCAGGCGCTGGAAGCGCTCGCCGCCGGCGATCTCGACACCTACCACCGGCTTCTGGCGCCCACGGTGCCGCTCTCGCGCGAGATCTTTCGCGCCCCGACGCGGTTCTATAAGGCCGGGATCGCCTTCCTCGCCTGGTTGAACGGGGCGCAAAGCCATTTCATCATGCCTGGCGGATTCCAGTCGTCGCGCGACATCACGCATTACGCGCAGGTATTTCGCCTTGCGGACACTGCGCACCTTCTTTCCGACCCCGACCTTGCCGAAAAGCGCATGTCGACGCTACTGGACCTGCACGGGATCACCTGAGACATCGCGGCCTCGCGACGCGGGCCGGAGTCGTCGCACAAGACCTGCGAAGCGCAGGCACCGCACCGAGCACCGCGATCCGCCGCGCGCTTGCCCGGTTCGGACCCAGTCACCCCGCCGGCTGGTAGAACCGAAATGGACACGTTGATCATGGCGAGGGTCCCGCGGCGGGATTTGGTTCTCGCAGCGTGCTACTTGGCAGGCGGCAATGGCAGGGTGTCACCGGCGGCCCGGACGGATCAGTCAGAACCATCCAGAAATTGCAACACGGCGCGATCCGTAAAGGGCTTTTCGATGACCTGCACTGCGTGCAAGCGCTCGGGCAGGTGCTTGATACTATACCCGGTCGTAATCACGAACCGCACGTCGTTCTCGATGAAGAAATCGGCAAGGCGGCTGCTGTTCTTGTCCTCTCCGAGATTGAAGTCGATGACCGCCGCATCGGGAAGTTCCGAGCGACAGCGCGCAAGGGCCTCTTCCTCGTTGGAAAAGGGTCCGATCACCTCGTGACCCGACATCGAGACGGTATCGGCGATGTCGAATTGGAGGAACGGGTCGTCTTCCAGCAACAGAACTTTCATTCGCACCGTCCGGCATTCAGTCGTCAGCCGAACGTGACGTCCACGGACAGCCCGGTTTCAGCAAAGTCCAGGTGCACGTCCACATCCTGCGCGGCCAAGATTTTCGTCAGCAGGGTCGTTCCGAACCCTTGCGTTTCAGGTTTAGAAACGTTTTCCAGTCCGCTTTCGTTCCAACTCAAGGTCGTCCTGCCGTTGGTCTGCCAGGAAATCTCCAGCCGTCCGCCGTCACTGGCGAGCGCACCGTACTTCGCGGAGTTGGTGGTGAGTTCATGCAAGGCCAGCGCAAGGCTTTGCACCATCGAAGGCGGCAGGCGCACCTCGGGTCCTTCGATCCGAACCCTGTCGGCGTGGGTTTCGGCGTAAGGTTCCAGTTCCGTCTTGACGAGCAGGCCCAGGTCCATTCCGCGCCAGTCCTGCTCGGCCAGAAGCTTGTGCGCCGTGGCCATGGCATAAAGGCGCGATTGCAGTGCGTTGCGGTAGTCGTCAAGCGAACTGGCCGAGCGCCCGGTCATGCGCGCGATCGTGCTGACGGTGGCCAGAATGTTCTTCACGCGATGGTCGAGTTCCGCCGAGATCACGCTAAGCCGCTCCTCTTCCGCCTTTCGCTCGGTGATGTTGAGGTTCAGGCCGACCCACGTGGTGATTTCGCCCGCGGCATTGCGGATCGGACGTCCCAAGGCGAGTACGTGGTAGGTTTGACCGTCCTTGCCGATCACCCGGTGCTCTTTCTCCCAGTTGGCTCCTGCGTCGCGCGTTTCCTCCCAAAGACGCGCGGTCTCCTCGCGCGTCGCTTCTTCTAGGCAGTCGATCCAGCCGAAACCCGACGCCTCGTCCTCGGTCATGCCGATCAGGTCAAGGAAGGACTGGCTCACATAGGTCAGCTTGCCCTCGGCATCGGTGATCCAGACGCCGAAGGGTATGGATTCGCCCAGAACACGGTACTGTTCGAACCGCTCCGCGAGATTGCGTTCGAGGCGCTTCTGCCGGCTTATGTCGATGGAGGCGGAGTAGAAACCCGTGACGTCTCCATTTTCGTCCCGGCGCGGAACATAACTGACGAGGCTGGCGCGAGAAGACTTGCCTCCGAAGGGCTTGACCGTCACCTCGAAGTTCTGAGGCGCGCCGTTCAGCGCGGCCTTAATATGCGGCTCGACCTCGCGGAACGCGTCGTCATCTAGGATATCCGACACCAGACTGCCCTCGACCTCGCCCGTGTCCGCGCCCCAGGCCTCGTAGGCCTTGTTGACGAATTCATAACGCGCGTCACGGTCGACGATGGCGAAGAGCACCGGCAAGGCGTCGGTCATGTCGCGCAGCTGGGCCCGCTCGCGGTCGAGTTCCGCAATCGAACGATCGCGCGCGATGACCAGCCAGAGCACATGCGCGACGGACTGCAGGAAGTTGATGTCGTCGGCGTCGAAGCCACAGCGTTCGATGTCCATCTCGTGCGCCCCGAGAACGCCCCAGGGATCGTCGACCGGACCGATGATGACGCTGGCCCCGCAAAGAATGTGATGGTCCTTCAGCAAAGGCGGTGCGCTGAAGCGTTTCTCTTCGCGGAAGTCGCGAACGACAACCGGCGTCGACCGATCGAGCGTGAAACCGGCCTGGCTCCTGACGCCCGCTTCGACCTTGGTGACACCAAGCTCGCCCTGCTGAAATCCAATGTTGGCGCGCAATGTCAGGTTGCGCCGATCGCCATCGAGCTGAAGGATCTTCGCGAACCTTACGCCAAGATGCTTCGCGACTTCCTGCACCGCGCTGTCGAGAACCTCGCCCAGAGGCTCGCCTGCCAGCGCCTCGCGCCCGAGTTCGGCAACGGCCTCCTGCTGCTGTTCGCGCAGGCGCGCCGCGGCCCGGGCGTTCTGCAGCTTGGTCACATCGGTATAGGTGACCACGACGCCCTCGATCCTGTTCTCGCTGGTGCGATAGGGACGAACCCTGCGGATCAGGTGCTGCTTCTCGTCATTCGTGATCTCGGCCTCGATCTCGGTGAGTTTCTGCAGCGAGACCCGGGCGTCCTTGATCAGCTTCGGGTCGCTGACCCGCATCGCGATATCTTCCACCGGCCGCCCCACATCGCTGTCGATGATGCGCATTATGTCCTTCATGGCCGGCGTGAACCGGCGGATCAGCAATTCGGTATCGAGAAAGATCACCCCGATGTCGGTGGAAACCAGAAGGTTCGTGAGGTCGTTGTTGGTCCGCTCCAGCTCTTCGATCTTGTCCTCGAGCTGGCTGTTGACGGTCGCAAGCTCTTCGTTGAGCGACTGCAGTTCCTCGCGCGAGGTCTCGAGCTCCTCGTTTGTGGACTGCAATTCCTCGTTCATGCTCATGACCTCTTCGTTCGAGGCCTTGAGCTCTTCGTTCGCGGTTTCCATCTCCTCAATGGTCGATTGCAGATCCTCGCGGGTCGACTGCAGCTCGTATTCCAGCGAAGCGACCTCGCTCTGCTCTTCCGGTGTCGAGGACGCGCGCGCCCGTTCACGTGCTTCGCGGTCCGCTTCGGTATCGCGCAGTTCCGAGACATCCTCAAAATAGATCAGGATCGCCGGTGTGGTCTCGGGGTCGCTGAGAGACTCCGCGACAAGTCGGACAGAGACCTCATGCCCGTTCCTCGGGACCTTCTGCACGACGGCCTCTTCCCGCGACTTACCGCTCTGGATCGATGTCACAAGCGCGCGCAACTTCGTGCGCAGGGCGGGCACCACCATTTCGGGCAGTTGCACCGTCGGCTCTCCCGACGGAAAGTCGAGGTAGTGTCGAACGGGCCCGTGGAAATACTGAACTTCCAGGGACCGGTCGATCATCACGGCTGCCGGGACGAAACGCTCCATGAGCGTGCGGCGGGCCTGCTCGGTGCTCGCACTGTAGACCGGCGTCGTCTTGTCGGTTTCCTTGGTCTTGCCACGCCGCCCCGCAGGAACGATCGGAAAGCTGCCCGTGGGAGCGCGGGCCGCATCGCTCTTGCGGTAGATGCGGTGCGTTTTGTCGACAGGGATGAACAGCCGCCCAGGCCGCTCGGCATTCTCGGAGTTTCCAAGGAACAGATGTCCGCCATCCGCCAGGGCGAAATGGAACATCTCGATCATCCGCTGCTGAACATCGGATTCGAGGTAGATCATCAGGTTTCGGCAGGTGATCAGGTCGAGCTTGGAAAACGGCGGATCCGAGATCACGTTCTGCGTCGCAAAGACCACGGTTTCCCGCAGGCGCTTGTTGACCCGGATATTGTCCCCGTCCTCGGTAAAGTACTTGTTCAGCATTTTTTCCGGTATGTCGGGGGATGCCGCAGAAGAGTAATGTCCCGACCGGGCGGCCTCAATGGCGCGGTCGTTCAAGTCGGTTGCGAAGATCTGGACCGTAATCTCCTTGTTCTGTCGCTCGATCCGGTCGAAGAGCGTCATGGCAAGCGTGTAGGCTTCCTCGCCGCTGGCGCATCCAGGCACCCAGGCCCGCAAGCGCGCGCCGTTCTTGGTACGCGTCACCAGCGGATCGAGCACCTCGTCTCCGAACGCCTCCCAGGCCTCGGGCTCGCGGAAAAATCGCGTCACCCCGATCAGCAGATCCCGGAACAGCTGCTGCACCTCTTCGGGAGTCTCCCCCATGATCTCGACGTAATCCTCGAGCGTCTTGGCCTGTCTGAGCCCCATCCGGCGCTGGATGCGCCGTTCGACGGTGCCCTTCTTGTAGCTTCGGAAATCGTAATCGGTCTGAGACCTGAGGATCTTCAGGACCTTGGCGAACCCGTCTGGCGCCTCTTCCGACAGGGCGGTGCCGCGGTCGTGCTTGCGCAGATAGGGATGGCGCAGAAAGTCGACGAGCCGTTCGCCCATCTCTCTGACCGGGGCGATGAAGTCGACCGCACCGGTGTCGATGGCCGAGCGCGGCATGCCGTCATACTCGGCATCGTCTGGCTTTTGCACCATCACCATGCCGCCCGCGGCCTTGATCTCGCGAATCCCGAGCGTTCCGTCGCTGCCGGTGCCCGATAGAACGATCGCGATGGACTTCTCGCCGCGCACCTCGGCAAGCGACCGGAAGAAGTAGTCGATCGCCATCCGGATGCCCTTTTCCTTGACCGGATCGTCGAGAAAAAGGCCGTGATCGATAAGGCGGATGAACTTGCCCGGCGGGATGACGTAGACCGTGTTCGGCTCAAGCGCCATCTCGTTCTCGGCCTGCAGAACCTTCATGCTGGTCTGCCGCGCCAGAAGTTCCGCCATCATGCTTTCATGGTTCGGATCGAGATGCTGGATCAGGATGTACGCCGCACCGGTGTCCGTCGGAAGCGACTTCAGCAGTGACTTGTAGGCGTCAAGCCCGCCGGCGGACGCACCGACTCCCACGATCGGAAAGTCTTTTTCGGACATCTTCGTCGCTCGCACTCTCAGCCTTCTCTCCGGATCGGCACCAGAGTTTCACATGATACGACAGTCCTGAAGCATTGGCATCCCGCCAGAAACCTAACAGGCGCAGGTATGGATATGTTTCGAATTCTTCGACAGGAAAGAGACTAGGGCTGTCGCGCCGTTCCCGCAACGCCACTTCAGGCCGCGGACGCGCGATGAGAATTGGCTCCCTGACGCACCTCAGGCGCGGTTTGTCCTAAAGGGTCGATCACGCGGCCTGATCGCCGCCGAGTCCGGAAATCGCCTGAATGAGATTGTCCTCCGTCACCTCGTCAGAGGTAAAGGTGCGCATGACCCGACCGGAATACATCGCGACGATCCGGTCCGAGACGTGCAACACCTCGGGCATTTCCGAGCTGATCACCATGACCGCATAGCCCTGTGCCGCAAGTTCGCGCAGAAGCTTGTGGATCTCCGACTTGCTGCCGACGTCGATGCCTCGGGTCGGCTCATCAACGATCAGCACGTTCGGGTGCATCGACAGCCACTTGCCGATGACGATCTTCTGCTGATTGCCGCCCGACAGGTTGCCCGCCCGCGCCTTCCAGCCCGGCGTGCGAATATCCAGCCGGTCGCGGTACTGGTCAAAGATCGCGACCTCGGCCCCTTCAGCCACAAACGGCCCGGCCTTCAGATCATCGACCTGCGGCAACGTCATGTTGTCCCGGCAGTTCATGCCAAGCACAAGACCCTGACCTTTTCGGTCTTCCGGAACCAGGCTGATCCCACGTGCGATGGCGTCTGCAGGCGAATGGATGCGAACCTCTTCCCCATCGAGCAGGATTTTTCCCTGAGAGGGATCACGCAGGCCGAAGAGCGTTTCGGCAATCTCGGTCCTGCCCGCGCCGACGAGACCATAGAAGCCGACAACTTCGCCCCGGCGGATCTCGAAGCTGACATCGCTGAACAGCTTGCCGCAGCTCAAGCCGCGCACCTCGAGGGCCACGTCTCCGAGTTCGTGGTGCGACACGTTGCGACTGAGGTCGAGCTTGCGCCCGATCATCAATTGCGTCACCGACTCTTCGGTGCTGTCGGCGGTGGCGACAGTGCCCTGATACTGGCCATCGCGCAGGACCGAGATGCGGTCCGTGATCTTGAAGATCTCCTCCATGCGGTGCGAGATGTAGATGATGCCCACGCCGTCGCGCTTCAGATCGGCAATGACGTCGAACAGCACGACCTTCTCGGCATCGGTCAGCGACGCGGTCGGCTCGTCGAAGATCACCGCCTTCGCTTCCACGGTCAGGGCGCGAGCAATCTCGACCATCTGCTGGTTGGCGATGGAGAGATCGCCGACGCGTGTCTTCGCATCGAAACTCACGTTCAGCTTCTTCAGGATGGCGTTGGTCTGGTCGGCAAGCCTTGCCCAGTCGACGCGGCCAAAGCTCTTGCGCGGCAGTTCACCCAGATAGATGTTTTCGGCCACCGTGAGTTCTTCGGCGAGGCTGAGTTCCTGGTGGATGAAAACAATGCCTTTGGCCTTCGCCTCCAACGGGCCTGCCATGCCGACCCTGTCCTCGCCCATGTAAATATTGCCGCCGTCAGGCTGATAGATGCCGCCCAAGACCTTCATCAGGGTGGACTTTCCGGCACCGTTTTCGCCCATCAGCGCGTGCACTTCGCCGGGCATCACCGAAAAGGACACACCGTCGAGTGCACGCACGCCCGGAAAGGTCTTGACGATGTTATCGAGGTGGAGGACGGGTTTTGCGTCGGTCATACCTTCAACTCCTCTTTGCCCTTGATGTTGAGTTGACGATCCAGGAACAGAACGGCGACGAGAATGAGACCGATGACCAGGTTCACGGTCGATGTGTCCGCCCCGATATGGCCCAGACCCTTGCGCAGAAGCTGGATCGCGATGACGCCGCCAAACGTGCCGATGACAGAGCCCGCACCGCCAGTGATTTTGGTCCCGCCAAGTACGACGGCGGTGATGACCCAGAGTTCATAGAGTTGCCCGTCGTTCGGGTTGACCGAGCCGCTTTCGGAATAGAACACGACCGCAGACAGGGCCGCGAGAAAGCCGATGATCGCGAAGTTGATCATCATGTGCGGCCCGACGCGGATACCGGCGTTCACCGCCGCTTCGCGGTTGTCGCCGATGGCATAGGCGTTGCGCCCATGCACCGTCTTGGTCATCAGGAACCAGATCGCCACGGTCACGACGACAAGAAACCAGGACGCGGTCGCAAAGCCCAGGAACTCCGCCTCGGCGAAATCCACCAGCGTCCAATTCAGGTGGCTGGTCGGATTTTCACCGTTGAACATGAAGACGATACCGCGATAGCCGAGCATCGAGCCCAGCGTGACGATGAAGGCGTCCACCCCGGTCTTCCACACGATCAACCCGTTGAGTGCGCCCAGGAGCGTTCCCACGGACAGCGCCAGCAGCCAGGCCACAGGGATCACCCAGTCGCCCAAGCCTGCGAAGATCGGCCAGGTCATGCTGTCCAGCAGGATGATTGCCGCAATCGCGAAAGTAGCACCAACCGAGAGATCGATGTTGCCGTTCACCATGACGATGGTCATGCCCATCGCGATGATCCCGATCGGGGCCGACTGCTTGAGCAGCAGAAGCATGTTGTCCCAGTCCATGAAGGCCTGATCGGAGATCGACAGGTAGGATCCGGCGACGCTGAAGAACACCAGTTCCAGCAGGATGAAGCCCCAGATCGCGCCGTTTTTCAGCGCCTTGGACAGTGTACCCGGTTGCATGAATTCCCCTCCCCTACGCGATCGGCGACCAGAGCTTGCCGCGCTTGGCCGCGATATCGAGCCAGACGGCAAGAATGATGATGACCCAGGTCACGATGAACTGGACGTAGAACTGCAGGCCCAGAAGCAGCAGGCCGTTCTGGATGAAACCAAGGATCAGAACACCGATCACCGTCTTGAAGATCGTGCCCGAGCCTCCGAGAAGAGACGCGCCGCCGAGGATGACCGCTGCGAGGACCTCGAGTTCGAGGCCCTGCCCCACCGTATTCTGGCTGCCCAGCGACCGGCTGGCCTGGATGAGCCCGGCAGTCGCGACGCAAAATGCGGAGATCAGGTAGCAATAGAAGACCGTGCGCGCGCGTGGAATGCCCGAGAAGGTCGCTGCCGTTCCGTTGCCGCCGACCGCATAGACCTTGCGTCCGAAAGGTGTCTTGGCCAGAACCATTCCCAGCACCGTCGCCAGCAACACGAAGATCAGGATCGGTATCGGAACGCCCAGCGCGTCACCCTGCCCGAACACGCCGAACCACGTGCCTTCCTTGTCGGCGATGTCCATGTTCTGCCCGCCGGAATAGGTCAGGGTGAGACCGTGGATGGCCGAAAGCATTCCCAGGGTCACGATCAAAGAGTTGAGCCTGAGATAGCCGACCAGAAAGCCGATGAATGCCCCGAGGCAGAGCGTCATGGCGAACATGGCCGGTATCGCCATGAAGGGTCCGATCTTGTCGTGCAGATCCAGAACGACGATGGTCGAGAACGACATCATCGAGCCGACCGACAGATCGAGGTTGCCGCCGATGACAACGAAGGTCACGCCAAGGGCGATCACACCGAGAATGGCCGACGAGCGGATCACGCTCAGCACATTGTCGGCAGATAGAAACTTTGGATTTGCGAAAGTGAACGCAATCATGAAAAGCACGAAGGCGATCAGGATGCCCTGACTTGCCAGCAGGCTGCCCATCCGGGCCTTGGTCAATGTCGCCATCTTCCCCTCCCTCGGGTTGTCGGCAAGACGTGGAGGCCGACACTCGTCGTGGTCTTTGACTGCGCTCAGACCAGCGTCATTCCCCCGTCGATCATGACGATCTGGCCGGTCATGTAGTCGCTGTCCTTCGATGCAAGGAACGTCGTCGTGCCGGTTATGTCCTCGGGTCGCGCCACGCGGCCCCGCAGGATCTCGGCGGAAAACTCCTCCATCGCCTGGCCGGGACGTTCGGCGGCGCCGATGTCCATAAGGTCCCGGTCGACCTGTTTCCACATCTCGGTCGCAACCACACCGGGCGCAAAACCCGTCACGGTAATATCGTGTTTCGCCAGATCCCGCGCGCCGGATTGCGTCAGCGAGACCACCGCCCACTTCGATGCGCAGTAGGGCGCGACGTTGTCAAAGCCCTGCCGACTGGCGATGCTGGCGGTATTTATGATCTTTCCGCCCTGCCCTTGCTGGATCATCTGGCGGGCAGATTCCTGCATCCCGATCATGCAGCCCAGACCATTCACGCCCATGATGAAGTTCCAGTTGTCCTCGGTCACGTCCATGAAGTTCATCGGCTTGTTGACGCCGGCATTGTTGAACGTCACGTCGAGCCGTCCGTGGGTCTCGACCGTATGGGCGATCATGGCCCGGACCTGGTCGCGGTCGGTGACATCCACCTGGGCCGAGGTCACATCGTCACCGTAGTCAGCGCGGTTTGCATCGGCCACGTCAGCGACCTTGTTCCCGTTGATGTCGGCAAAGCAGACCTTGGCGCCCTCATCGAGCAGCGCCTCTCCGATGGCGCGTCCGATACCCTGAGCGGCGCCCGTCACGATGCAGACGCGGTCGGTTACACGTCCCATGCCGCGTGTCCCCCTCAAACCTGTTGGTTCGTGAAAAACGCTCAGGGCGCGGACCTGGCCCGCGCCCCGGTTCGGCTTGGCTCAGAACACGGGCTTGGTAAAGTCGCCCATGTTGTCCTGAGTGATCTTCGGCGTGTCGAAGTAATTGAGGAACGGAACCTCTTCGCCGTTCAGCACGTCGATCGCGGTTTTCAGCGCGGCTTCGGCGTCATCGACCGGCGACTGGTAGATTGACCCCCAGTACTCGCCCGCGCCCATCGCCTCGTAGCCGACGGCGAAATTGGTCGCACCGACGAAGATGATGCCGTCGCGTCCGGCCGCCTTGGCGGCGTTCAGGGCTCCGACGCCCATGTTGTCGTCACCGGCGTAGACCCCGTCGATGTCGTCGTACTTGACGAGAAACGCCTCCATGACCTGCTGCGACTTTTCGCGGTTCCAGTCACCCGGCTGGGTGTCGACCACGGTCACGTTCGGGCAAACCTCCGGCAGACGATCTTCGAACCCCTTGGCGCGTTCGATGGCCGTCGTGTAGCCCGGTTGGCCGGTAATGTGGACAACCTGGGCCTCATCCTGAATGCCCATTTCGGTGAACTTGTCGCACATGATTTCCGCCGAGCGCGCACCTTGGGTGATGTTGTCGGGGCCCGAGAACGACTTGACGAAATCGAAGCCCTGCTCGGCCACGTTCGAATTGGTCACGATGACCGGAATATCGGCCTGGTGCGCCTTGCGGACGGCGGGGATCACGGCCTCGCCGTTTGTCGGCCAGATGATGATCGCATCGACTTCCTGCTGGATCAGGTCTTCCATCTGGGCGATCTGACGCGCCACGTCACCACCAGCGTCGAGAACGACGGTTTCCACGTCCGGGTTCTCATCTGCGGCAGCGATGAAGGCTTTCTCGTAGGTCGTCTGATAGCTGTCGACGCCGACATTGTTCTGGGTGATCCCGATCTTCATCGTTTCGGCGGATGCCATTCCCGTCAGGGCAAGCATCGCGGTCGTTGCGGCAAGCGTCGTACGAAGTGTCATTCCAGTCTCCTCCCGGAAATTTCGTGGTTCATCCATGTTCGTTGGCCACCTCCCCCGGCGGCCGCTTCATCGCCCGGTACGCCGGATGATTGCCCGACAACTTGCCCGTTTCGCATCATCCAAAATGCGCAAAAATGATCCGTTATGGATATTTTTCTATCCATTCTGGACAGATTCCCAAATATGCTTTGCGTCCCGGACTGATCACCATTGGAGACGTCAAAATGGCTGTTGAGAAATCTTCCAGATCGAACAGATCAGCCGCCCAGCAAGGGATTGATGCGCGAAGGGAGCCACGGGCGCAAATGAATGCGATGACGG
This sequence comes from Roseobacter sp. FCG-D35, assembly GCF_033436665.1. NCBI lineage: Bacteria > Pseudomonadati > Pseudomonadota > Alphaproteobacteria > Rhodobacterales > Roseobacteraceae > Roseobacter > Roseobacter sp. FCG-D35. Next base: position 17,990 of record NZ_JAWQFO010000009.1, on the reverse strand, counting down.
GACATAGCCTATCTAGCCAGATCTCGCCGCAGGCGAAAACCGAGGCTTTGAATGTGCTGTCCTTTCTCGACGACTTCAGCGACGAGCTGGAAGGTCTGTTCGACCTGATCGCGCCCAATCCGCATCTGCGCATGGTGGTGCATTTGCTCAACGGGCACTTTTCCGGAAAGACGGTAACGCCGACCGCGCTGATCGGCGCCAGTCGTGTCCCGTACGCGACAGCCAACCGAAAATTAAAAGAGGTGATCGCGGCGGGTCTGATCGAGCAGCGGCCGCGGACCAAGACCGGCAAGAGTTTTTCCATGCATCCCAGCGAGCTGTTGCTGGAGCAGTGGATGCAAGTCTCGGGGCGCATTCGCCGCCTTGCTGAAATGCAGTTCGGTGGGCAACAAGATGATGAGACATCCAAGGATTACTATTTCGGCGGCAGCTACGCGGCGGCGCGATCCATTCCTCCGCTGAGCGTTCTGCAAGAACCGCTGAAGGTACCGGGCGGCGTCCGGGTGCTGGTCCACGGCGATCCGACGTTCATGGTCATGGATACGCTCAAGCGTCAGTTCGAGCAGGTCATCGGCTCTGAGATCAGCCAGCGCGCGTTTTCAATCGACCGCCTGCGCGAAGAAGCGCTGCGCAATGCCGAACGCAGCACGAGCCGCTATGACATCATCGCGGTCGATCTGCCCTGGATCGGGGAATTCGCGGAGAAAAATGTTCTGATGCCGCTCGACCAGGCGATGGACGTGACCCGGCTGGACCCGTCGGATTTCCACACGGCCGGCTGGCAGGCGGCACATTGGGGCGGCCGCGCCTACGGCGTGCCGGCACAGACGACGCCGGAGCTGCTGCTTTACCGTCGCGACCTCTTTGCCGACGCGGGGCTCGAACCGCCCGCGACGACCGACGATCTGCTCGAGGCCGCGCGCACCCTGCACAACCCGCGACGCGGGCTGCACGGCATCGCCTGGAATGCGGCGCGCGGCACCGCTCTGGGCCACACGGTTCTCATGACGATGGCGGATTTCGGACAGCCGGTCCTGGACATCCCCGAAATTGCAGGTGGCTTCGATACCCGGAATCTGGCCGCCGGCGGGTATCGGCCCACGATCGATACCGATGCGGGACGGCGCGCGGCGGAATTCCTGATCGAGCTTCTGCAGTTTTCGCCGGCCGATATCCTGTCGATGTCCTGGTACGAACGCATTCGCCCCTATGCCGAGGGCAGGATTGCCATGGCCTACGGCTACACGCTGCTTGCCCCGTACTTCGAGCTCGATGAAAGTTCGCCGGCCTATGGGCAGACGGGCTATCTTCCCCATCCCGCGGGCCCTGGTGCGAACCCCGTCGCGCCGGTCGGCGGGTATGTCATGGGCATCCCTGCAAATCTGCCGTCCGAGCGCGTGCCGGCCGCGGTGGAGGCGCTGACCGTTTTCACTTCGCCCGAGGCGCAGAAGCTCTACATCCAGAACGGCAGCCGCACCAACCCGCGCTACTCGGTCGCGTCGGACCCGGAGGTGCGCCGCGCCTCACCGATCTTCGAGGCCGTCGATGCCATGTCCTGGCGCGATGAGTTGCAGTTCTGGCCGCGCCCGCCGGTGCCGGAGATCGTCGATATCATCCGCATCTGCGGCGAAGAATTTCACGACATGCTGCGCGGGATCACCACCCCGCAACACGCGTTGCGTAAGGCCCAGGCCAGGGCCGATGCGCTGATGGGACCAAACGGGAAACCGTAGGATCGAGGAGGAGATGTCATGGACCCCAATCGCCTGAAAGGTAAGAACATCCTGATTACCGGTGCCGCACGCGGCATGGGTGCCGCCAATGCCGAAGCCTTCGCCGCGCAGGGCGCAAACGTCTGCCTGGCAGACCTCGACGGCGACGAGGCGCAAAGGGTTGCCGACAGGATCGACGGCGCCGGAGCCGGCAAGGCGGTTGCGATCAAGTGTGACGTGACCAAGCGCGCGGACAACGCCGCGGCCGTTGCCGCAACGGTCGAGGCCTTCGGGTCCATAAACGTCGGCCTCTTCAACGCCGGCCTCAACAAGCCCCGGTTCTTCATGGATATCGATGAAGACAACTGGGACATGATCATGAACGTGAACACCAAGGCGATGTGGCTGGGCATGCAGGAGACGGCCAGGCAGATGATCGCCCAAGGCCCGATGGAGGATCACCCCTACAAGCTGATCAACGTCGGATCGATCGCCTCGCGCAAACCTCTGGTGGACGTGACGGTCTATTGCACGTCGAAATACGGCTGCCTGGCGCTGACCGAATGTGGCGCGCTCGGGCTGGCCGAGCACAACATCACCGTCAACGGGTATGCACCCGGCGTGGTCGTCACGCCGCTCTGGGAACAACTGGACAAGGATCTGGTCGAGATCGGCTTCAAGGAGCGCGCGGGCCAGGCCTATGACGACATCGTCGAGAACAATCTGGTGATCAAGCGTGTGTCCTACCCCAAGGACATCATCGGGACCGCGTCATTCCTTGCCTCCGACGATAGCGATTACATGACCGGCCAGATGATCTCGGTCGATGGCGGCTGGGTCACCAAGTAACCGCATTTCCGATCTTTTTCACTCGATAGCGGGGGAGGACGCCCTTCCCGAAAGGAGCCGCCTATGTCACGCGCACTATTGCCGAACATGCTTACCCCGAAAGACCTCGAACCCAACTGGGAATGGCGCGACAAGCTGCCCGCATGGGGCCATACCTCGGTCGATTTCGAGCGCCGCATCGACCACGACCGTCTGCGTCGCTACCGCCTCGCACGGACACGCCAGTCGCTACAGAACTCGAACGCGGGCTCGCTTCTGCTCTTCGACGTCAACAACATCCGCTATGTCAGCGCCACCAAGATCGGCGAGTGGGAGCGGGACAAGATGTGCCGCTTCTGCCTGCTGACGGGCGATGACAGCCCGTACGTGTGGGATTTCGGCTCGGCAGCCGTCCACCACAAACGGTATTCCGACTGGCTCGAACCGGATCACTGCCTGGCCGGCGTAGTCGGCATGCGCGGCACCATCCCGCCCGACTTTGGCCTGATGAAGAAATACGCCAAGATGATCGCCGAGTTGATCAAGGACGCGGGCATGGCCGATATGCCGGTCGGCGTCGACTATGCCGAAACGGCGATGTTCCATGCCCTGCAAGAAGAGGGCATTCATGTCGTCGACGGTCAGCAGATCATGCTGGCGGCCCGCGAGATCAAGAACTGGGACGAAATCCAGCTGCTCACGCAGGCGGCGTCCATGGTCGATGGCGTCTACCACATGATCTACGAGGAGCTGAAACCCGGCGTCCGCGAGAGCGATATCGTCGCGCTTTCCAACAAGATGCTCTACGAGATGGGGTCAGACGACGTCGAGGCGATCAACGCAATTTCCGGCGAACGCTGCAATCCGCATCCGCACAACTTCACCGACAGGTTGATCCGGCCCGGCGATCAGGCGTTTTTCGATATCCTGCAAAGCTACCAGGGATACCGGACCTGCTATTACCGCACCTTCAACGTCGGGCGCGCGACACCCGCGCAGAACGACGCCTACGTGAAGGCCCGCGAATGGATCGACGCGTCCATCGCGATGATCCGACCCGGTGTGACCACCGACAAGGTGGCCGAGGTTTGGCCGACCGCGGAAAGCCTCGGTTTCCCGAACGAGGATGCGGCCTTTGGCCTGCAGTTCGGTCATGGGCTGGGTCTGGCGCTGCACGAGCGCCCGATCATCAGCCGCGCGATCAGCCTCGATCACCCGATGGAAATCCAGACCGGCATGGTCTTTGCGCTGGAAACCTACTGCCCCGCCGCCGACGGCTACTCCGCCGCCCGCATCGAGGAGGAGGTCGTGGTGACAGAGACAGGCTGCGAGGTGATCTCGCTTTTCCCCGCGGAAGACCTGCCCATCGCGAACCGGTACTAGGTCATGCCAAATCCGTTCGACCTGTCGGGGCGCAAGGCCCTGGTCACCGGTGGTGCCACGGGGATCGGCGAGGGAATTGCCTTTGCCCTTGCCGACGCCGGGGCCGACGTCGCCCTGACCTATCGTAGTCACGCGCCCGAAGACACGCTAGCGCGCATCGAGGCGGCGGGTCGTACAGGTGCGGCGGTCAAGGCCGATTTCGACGGCATGGACGAGGTCGCGGCGCGCGACGTCGTTGGCTTTGCGACAGACGTGCTCGGCGGGCTCGACATCCTCGTCAACAACGCTGGCATCATCCACCGCGAGAATTCGACGGACATGCCGTTCGAAGACTGGCGGCGCGTACTGTCAATCAACCTCGATACGGTCTGGCTCCTCAGCCAGGCGGCGGGACGCCAGATGGTCGAGCAGGGGTCCGGCAAGATCGTCATCGTTGCCTCGGTCCTGAGTTCGCAGGGCGGGCTTCGCGTCCCCGCTTACGCCTCCAGCAAACATGCGGTGCTCGGACTGACGCGCGCGCTCTGCAACGAATGGGCGCCGCGCGGCGTCAACGTGAACGCCATCGCGCCCGGGTACACGGCCACCGAAAACACGCAGGCACTCCGCGACGATCCCGAACGCTCGAAGGCGCTTCTGGAACGGATACCGGCGGGACGCTTCGCCGAACCTTCCGAGATCGGCGGCGCTGCCGTTTTCCTCGCCTCGGATGCGGCCTCTTACTGTCATGGAAGCGTGGTCACCGTGGACGGTGGCTGGTTGGCGAGATGAAGGAGACAGGATGACAGACGCACTCGACGGAAAGACCGCGCTTGTCACCGCTGGCGCAAACGGGATCGGTCGCGCCTCGGCAGAGGCTCTCGCGGCGCGGGGGGTATCCGTAATCGCGACGGATATCGATGAAGACGGACTTTCATCGCTGACGTCGGACAGGATCGCGACACGCCGGCTGGACGTGCTCGACGCCGACGCGGTCGGCGCGCTGGTCGCCGAGGTCGATGCGGTCGACGTACTGGTGAACTGCGCTGGCTGGGTTCATGACGGCACGATCCTCGAGTGTGACGAGGCGGCATGGGACCGGTCTTTCGACCTGAACGCAAAAGCCATGTTCCGGCTCATCAAAGCGGTGCTTCCAGGGATGCTGGACAAGCGCTCGGGATCCATCGTCAACATCTCCTCGATCGTTTCGAGCGAAAAGGGCGCGCCGCGCCGGTTCGCCTATGGCGCTTCCAAGGCTGCGATCATCGGCATGACGAAGTCGATTGCCGCCGATTTCGTTAAAGACGGGATACGTTGCAACGCGATCTGCCCCGGCACGGTGCAAAGCCCGTCGCTGGAAGACCGGCTGCGCGCCACCGGCGATTTCGAAGCCGCACTGGCCGCCTTCAAGGCGCGTCAGCCGATGGGCCGTCTCGGCACGCCCGAAGAAATCGCCGAGATGGTCTGCTACCTCGCAAGCGATCTGTCGGCCTTTACCACCGGACAGTCGTTTGCCGTGGACGGAGGCTGGTCGATCTGATGGGGCTGGACCGGGCGGCATCCATTGACGACCTGCGGGCGCGCGCGAAACGCCGTATCCCGAGGTTCGCCTTCGATCTTGTCGATGGCGGCGCCGAAGGCGAACGGAACATGCGCCGCAATATCGAGGCCTTCGAAGAGATCGCACTCGTGCCGCGTTACATGGTGGATGTCGCCGAGATCGACACCAAGGCGGAAATCTTCGGCCAGACGTACGATCAGCCATTCGGCCAGGCGCCCATCGGAATGCTCAATGCCTTCTGGCCCGATGCCGACCTGAAGCTGGCACGGCTCTGCAAGCGCGAGAACGTGCCCTATGTCGCCAGCTCCGCCGCTTCCACGACCCTCGAGCAACTGGCCGAGGCGGCTGACGGCAACGGATGGTTCCAGCTTTATGTCTCTGGCGACGACGCGGTGACCGAGGGTCTGATCGCGCGCGCCGAAGCAGCAGGCTATCAGGTGATGATGGTCACGGTGGATGTTCCGGCTGCCGGAAAACGCGACCGTGACATCCGAAACCAGTTGTCGGTGCCCTTCAAGTTCACACCCGGGGTTATGCTGCAACTTGCAGCCAATCCGGTCTGGTCGCTCACCAGCCTGCGCCATGGAAGACCCAATATCGCGAACTACGCCGATCTTCTGAAAAACGCGACGTCCTACGCCGACGTGCAGAAGACGCTGATCACTCCCGGCCTGACCTGGGTGCAGCTCAAGCGAATACGTGACCGCTGGAAAGGTAAGCTCGTCGTCAAAGGGATCTTGCATCCGGAAGACGCCGTGAGATGTGCGGAATTGGGGGCGGACGGCATCGTCGTGTCCAATCATGGAGGCCGACAGGTCGCCTTTGGCCCGGCGACCATTGAGGCGCTGCCCGACATTGCCGAGGCCCTGAGCGGCAAGCTGGAGATCATCCTCGACAGCGGCATTCGGCGGGGCGCCGATATCCTTCGCGCAAAAGCCCTGGGCGCCGGATTTGTCCTGGCGGGCCGGGCTCTGGCCTATGGCGTCGGCGCGGGCGGAGACGAGGGCGCGGAACGCGCGATGGACATCCTGAAGCTGGAACTTCTCCGCGCGCTCGGCCAGCTTGGTATCTCGTCTTATGCCGCGCTTGCGCAATCAGCCTTGCACGTCAAAGATGGCATGTCTCGGGAATAGCAACCACCTTTGGGACGTGCTGCAACAGTAACTTGTCTCGCCGAGGTGGCAAAGGGCAGCCAGGTGAGACGGGGGTTCCGAAAAGGCACGCGGCGCAGCACGGCCCAGAGCGCCAGGTTCAGCGCGGCCAAGACCACCGGAAGCGGAGCGACCCACGGAACTTCGGGGAAGCCGAACCGCTTGTCGAATTTTCGCGCGCAGACGAGCAGCGTCGCCCGCGCCACGGCGCCAACGCCAAGGATCACGCCTCAGAGCGCTTCGCTGGACCAGCGGATCGAGTTTATCCGCAAATCGTGTCCCGTTTATGCACCAGCCAGATCGCTCCGATGAAGCTGTAACCGACGGCCAGAAACACTGCCTTCAGCGCAGCGAACGCCAGCGCCGGCGGGAACCGCTCCAGCACCAAGATGTACCGACCCGGCATGAAGCCCTGAGCCAGAGCGGTCGTCAGCGAGCCGGCAAAAAATGCACGTTTCCAAAGTCGCTTGTGCTGTTCGCGCGCCTTGCACGAACCTCGAAGGCCACGCCGCGCAGGATCAGGTCGACAAGCTTGAAGAAGACCGGCAGATAGAGGGTCGACAGGATCAAGCCATGTGCAGTCGGAAAGGCCATAAGCAACAGCCCGACTGCGAGCACGGGCCAGATTTCATTGGCATCCCAGAACCGCCCTATCATACGGTCTTGCTCGCGCGGCTCGGCCAACGAGAAGTGGATACCGACGCCAAGACAGAAGCCATCCAGGACAACGTAGATCAGGATAGCCCCATGAGCGGTGCGAGCGACCATGGTAGGCAGCCGGTAAGGTCGGCGAAGTTCGGAAGGATTTCCGGCAGCATGCTGTTAATCCGCAGGGGCCTGTGCTTCGACCCCAGCCTTGCCCGAGAGGATGATGTCATCCGTTCCCGTGACGTGACCCTTTGCGGCCGCGCGGGCGAAATAGACGATGACCTCGTTGCAACCGTCATAGATGACCGTCGAGACGCCCGGCAGGCTCATGTCATCCCTTCACGATCAGCTCCGACGCTTCCCTGACCTTGCCGGGATCAAGCGCGTCGCGCCATGTGTCCTTGACGACCACCGACTTGGCGAACCGCATCAGGCGCAGCGCCGCGTCCGAGGGCACCTTGGGCGCAAAGCCGAACCACATGGCAATCTCGACGTTCAGATGGCCGATCATGAAATCGAAAGCTGCCTGCCGGTCGATGCCGTATTTCTCGGCGCATTCGTCCACCGCCTCGACCATGACGTCGATAAACGGCATGGCAACCATTTCGCTCAGGCCCGGCTCCAGGATGGCAAGCTGTTCCAATGTCACGCGGTGGGTGCGGATCACCGGCGACCACATGGCTTCGCAGATTTCCCGGCCGAGGTCGTAGTGTTCTTCTGGCCCCTGCATCAGGGCGCAGACGATGGCCTGTTCGGCGACGCCGCCGTGATAGTCGCGCCGTGCATCCCATTCGGTTTCGTCGTTATAAAGCGGCGGATGGCAGGGGTGGCCGATGAAATAGGTCACGTCTTCACGTTCGGGTAGCACGCCGGCATAGGGCGCGGCGGCATCTAGAATCAGAACCATGGCGCCGGGCCTCAGGCGCGGCACGAGATCGGTTGCGACCTTGCCGATGACGGAGTCAGGCAGCGCCAGGACAATGACGTCGGCCTCCGCTTTCCAGCTGTCACCCTCCGATACTGGTATGCTGGCTTCTCGAAGCCGAGCGCGGCCGTCTTCCCCAATCTCGATCGCGGTCAGGTCGTAGCCGGCATCGAAGATCTTCTTGGTGATCCTGAAGCCCATTTTTCCGCCGGCGCCAAGAATGGCGATCTTTTCGGTCATTTTCGGCTGTCTCCCGGTCGCAACGCAGTGGCGTTGATCATCTATTATACATATCATACCAGATGACATGCCGTCCTCTACGAATATCTTGCTTGGTTCCAGATGAGGTCAGGTCAGATCGGCGGCTGCACCGCAAATGCTTTACGGACTGAAGAAAATAGCCGATTGAAGGGAAGGCGGCGCAACGGGCGAAACGCCCGGTGTTTGGCGAAAGGACACAAGGCAGCCAGATGAACCGGCCGAATGAACGCAAGCCGATTCGCCGGCGCAAACTGGCCGACGAGGTGCGGGAGCGCATCCTAGAGAGCATCGACGAGCAGTCGCTGGCGCCGGGCGACACCCTGTCGTCGGAGCGCGAGATGATGGATTTGTACGGCGTCGGCCGTCCGGCGATCCGCGAGGCGATGCAGTCGCTGCAGGCCATGGGCCTGATTACCGTCCGTCATGGCGAACGTCCAAGGGTCGCTCAACCTACGCTGGAACCGGTGTTCGAGCAGCTTGCTTTGACCATGCATCACGTCTTGTCCTACTCCGAGGCGACCATGGCGCATCTGAAAGAAGTGCGTTTGGTGCTGGAGGCGCGCAATGCAAGGATCGCGGCGGTGCAGCGGACCGAAAGCGACCTCGCCGACCTTTCGGAGCTCATTGCAAGCGCAGCGCAAGCCTCTGACGACGTTCCTAGATTCCTCGATCTCGATGAACAGTTCCACGAACGCATCGCGATGGTAGGCGGCAATCCGATCCTTTCGGCCGCGTCGCGGTCGATCTTCCAGTGGCTGCGCCGATTTCACATCGACATGGTGCGTGTGCCCGGGCTCGAGCGCCTGACACTGCAGGAGCACGAAGCGCTCCTCCATGCCATAGAGAAAGGCGATCCCGACCTGGCGGAAAGCCGCATGGTCGATCACTTGAATCGCGCCAACGTCCTGTATCAAAAGGCCAATCTAACCTAGACTAGGATGTAGTTGCTTCTGAAACCGAAATTTCATTGAACTGGTATGATGACCATAACATACTAAAACAAGGTCGGTTCAAGGGAAGGCAGATGACGTCAACACAGCAGAGCACTGCCTCAAGTTCGGAGGCGCGCGGCGAAACCCTGCGTCTCGGAACGGTGACATATGCGCCCTTGCCGAACGGCCTGCGCAGCATTCGGTGTTCCGGCGTTGAAGCTGTCCGAAGCCTGGAATTCCTCGTCCGGGACAGCTCCTGGGCCACGACTCCGCTTCGCACCAGGCCCCATGGTTTCAGCACACAAACCAACCTCCACACTTTCGGGTTTGACTTCTCCGCACTCGACGGCTCGATCGACGGGACGGTGCGTTTCGAGGTTGGCACTGGCGGGCTGACAGCCCGGTTCGAGGGCCATGTGCTTAGCGACGTTGAGTTGAACCGCATCGGGTTCGTGCTTCTGTCACCGCTTGTTGACGTCGTGGGCAAGCCCCTTCGGATCACACACAGCGATGGGCAAACCGAAACCACCGAATTCCCGCAGGCGGTCATGCCCTCGCAACCTGCGACAGATATCGTCGTGATGGAGCACAGCGTCGGCCCGGTCGAGCTTCGTATCGAGTTTTCCGGCGACCTCTTCGAGATGGAGGACCAGCGGAACTGGACCGACGCCTCTTTCAAGACCTACTCGCGGCCGCTCTCGCTCGGATTTCCCTATCGTATCGCGGCGGGCGAGACAATCCGGCAGAGCGTGACGCTGGCCGTCCGGGAAAGCGGATCGTCAACCGCGACCAAGCCGGAGCCCGCGGCCCGACCGGTAACTTTGCCCGAAATCGGACTGGTCGCCGAAAATGGCTGGGACGATCCTGACGACACGGCCGCCGCGATTACTGCGATTGCCCCTGCGCATGTGATCTGGCGCAGTCCGGAGCCCCAAGACGGCGTCCCGGACCATCTGGTGGGTGCGACGCCACTCGATCTCGAGATCGTTCTGCCAGAGGGGACCGAACCCGGAGACGTCTCCAAATTCGCCGTAGCCTTGTCCGATCGGGGAATTCGGCCCCGCAGGGTTTTCGCCCTGCCAGAGCCGTACCTGAAAAGCTACCAGCCGGACGGAGACTGGCCGCTCGGCACCACGCCCGAGGAAGCGGCCGACTGGGCCCGGACCGCCTTTCCGGAGGCGGAGATCGGAGCCGGCATGCTGACCAACTTCACCGAATTGAACAGGTGCCCGCCCCGAAGTGACCAAGTCGACTTTGTCTCTCATTCGACGACTGCAATCGTCCATGCCGCCGACGATGTCTCGGTCATGGAAACACTCGAGGCCCTGCCGCAGGTTTTTGCCAGTGCGCGGACGATCGCGGACGGATTGCCGCTCTGCCTGGGGCTGGTCTCGATCGGAATGCGCACGAACCCCTACGGCGCGGGGACCGTTGCCAATCCCGGCGGCGAAAAGATCGCCATGGCGATGGACGACCCACGCCAATGGACTCGCTTCGGCGCAGCCTTCGCGCTTGGCGCCTATGCGGCGGCGGCAGAGGCGGGCGTGGCCTCCCTCTCGCTTGCCTCTGTTGCGGGTCCCTTCGGTGTGACGCGGATCGCGGACGGTAAACGCGAATACAGTCCGCTCTGTCACCTTCTGGGTTTCCTTTCGAAGCACGGCGGCAAAGCGGGCGAAGTGATCGGAGCCTTGCCCCACGGCATCGTCGGAGTTTCGCTCGAAGGCGGAGCGGTTTTCGCCAATTGCGGACTGTCGCCCGCGAATCTCCAGACTGCGGACAAAGGGCGGTTCTGGCATTTCGACGCGAATGCAGAAGCTCGAACCCGCGGGACTCCGAACTGGCGCGTGGCGCTTTCACCCAAGGACAGCGGCATGGTCCAACTTCAGCCCTTTGATCTCGTGTTTCAGGAATTGGAGGACGGGGCGTGACAAAATTCCGGGGGGCCCTGATCGGCTGCGGCTTTTTTGCCGAGAACCACCTGAATGCCTGGGCCGGACTCGAGGGTGCGGACCTCGTCGCGGTCTGCGATCTGGACAGCGGGCGCGCCAAAGCCGCCGCTGAAAAATTCGGCGTGCCCGAGTGGTTCACCGACGCCGAGGCCATGCTGAAAGCCGTTTCGCCCAATTTCGTCGACATCGCCACCGCGCCGCCGACGCATCTGGCGGTCACGCAAGCTGCCGTCTCGCCCGGTCGCGTCGTGATCTGTCAGAAACCCATGGCCGAAACCCAGGCCGATGCCCGCGCGATGGTAAATGCGGCCGAGGACGCCGGCGCATCGCTCATCATCCACGAAAATTTTCGCTGGCAGCGCGGGTTTATCGAGATGAAGAGCCTCTTGGACCAAGGCGCAATCGGGAACCCGCATTTCGCTCATATCCGGTTTCGCCACGGCTTTGACGTGTATGCAAATCAACCCTATCTGGCGCAGGTTCCCAGGCTCGCGTTGATGGACGTCGGTGTGCATGTCTATGACGTCGCGCGCTTTCTTCTGGGTGATGTGACAAGTGTGGACTGCGCGACCCAGCGACTGAACCCGGATGTAAAGGGCGAGGATGCATTCTCTTCGCTGCTGCGCCATGACAACGGGGCGGTTTCGCTGGTCGATGTGAGTTTCTACTCTGTCGAAACCCCCGATCCCTTTCCCGAAACATTCGCGCGGATCGAAGGACCCGAAGGGACCCTCGAACTGCAAAAGGGATATCGCCTGGCGCTGACCCGCCGCGACGGGAACCGCGAGATCGATGTTGAACCGGAGGTGCCCCACTGGGGTGAGAAGCCCTGGCATGCGGTTCAGGACAGCGTCATCAATTTCCAACGCCACGTGGTCGACGTGCTGGCAGAACGCGCCGCGCCGCAACCATCGGGGGCGGATAATCTCAAGACGCTTGATCTTGCGCTTGCCTCTTATGCCTCGGCGGCGGCAGGCACTCCGGTTTCCCTGGCCGGCTATGAGGAGGCCCATCGATGAGCGAACGCTTCGAGGCCGACTACCTGATCGAAACCGCGTGGCCGCTCGAGGACGCCGCCGCCTCGATGGCGGGCGAGCAATCTTCGGGCACCTTCGTATCTGTGCCAGGTGAGACACCTGAGCTTCGGGCGCGCTCGGGAGCACGGGTGGAACGCATCGAGGAATTGGGCGAAGTCGACACACCCTCACTCTCGGGGGCATCGCGACCCGAGGGCCGTGCGATCCGAACGGCTCTCGTGACGCTGTCCTGGCCCGTCGCGAACATCGGGCCATCGCTGCCGAACCTCATCGCGACGGTTGCGGGCAATCTTTTCGAGCTCGCCGCTTTCTCGGGGCTTCGCCTGATGGACCTCCGGCTCTCGGAGAGTTTCGCGCAGGCCTATCCCGGTCCCCGGTTCGGGATCGCGGGTACGCGGCGTCTCTCGGGCGTCGAAGAGGGTCCGCTCATCGGGACAATCATCAAGCCCAGCGTCGGGATGTCCGCCGAAGATACTGCCGGGATGGTCGATCAGCTCGTGCGGGCGGGAATCGACTTCATCAAGGACGACGAACTGCAGTCGGATGGTCCCAACTGCCCTTTCGACGACCGGGTGCGCGCAGTCATGGAGGTCATCAACGACCACGCCGAACGGACCGGCAGAAAGGTCATGTTCGCCTTCAATCTTACCGGCGAGATCGACCAGATGCGCCGTCGGCACGATCTCGTGCGCGATCTCGGCGGGAGTTGCGTCATGGTCAGCCTCAATTCGGTTGGCATGTCGGGCTTTCTCGGACTGTCGCGCAATTCCGAACTTCCGATCCACGCACACCGCAACGGCTGGGGCGTTCTGTCGCGTCATCCCTCGCTGGGGTGGGCCTATGCCGCTTGGGCCAAGCTCTGGCGATTGGCTGGCGCGGATCACATGCATGTCAACGGCCTCGCCAACAAGTTTTGCGAGGCCGACGAGAGCGTGATTGCTTCGGCCCGCGACTGTCTGACGCCGATGTTCGCCGAAAAGCCCTGCATCGCTGTGCCGGTTTTTTCGTCCGGTCAGACCGCTCGGCAGGCTCCGGACACCTATGCGGCTCTTGGATCGACAGACCTGATCCATGCGGCGGGCGGCGGGATCATGGCACATCCCGACGGGCCCGCGGCCGGCGTCGCTGCATTTCGAGAGGCCTGGGGCGCGGCCATGGCTGGCGAGACACTTGCCGACAGGGCAAGGCGCTCGCCAGAGCTCGCCCGCGCCCTTGGCGGTGTGTCGAAATGACCGGGACCAGGCCGCTTGTTGCCTGGTATGGCGACGACTTCACCGGTTCAGCTGTCGTGGCCGAGATCCTGGACGGCTATGGGATCGAGGCGGTGCTATTTGTAGGCTTCCCGGATGCCGCACTCCGCGCACGTTTCGCCGACGCCCAAGCCATCGGCATCGCGGGAAGCGCGCGGTCGCAATCGCCTGCCTGGATGGATCGGGAATTGCCACCGATCTTCGAGTGGCTGAAAGATCAGGATCCCGAGCTCATCCAGTACAAGGTGTGCTCGACCATGGATTCCGCCCCAGACATCGGCTCGATCGGGCGCGCCATCGAGATCGGGTCGAAGATGACTGGCCGAGCGCTGACGCCTGTTATGTTCGCCGCGCCTGCTTTTCGTCGGTACCAGGCCTTCGGTCATCTCTTCGCTTCGGACGCCGACGGCATGGCCCGGATCGACCGGCATGGCACGATGTCGCGGCATCCCTCGACGCCCATCGACGATTCCGATACGCGGGTTCACCTTTCACGTCAGACCGATCTGGGCGTCGGGCTTGTCACGCTCGAAGATCTGGCGACGGAGGCACCGGAAGACTCCTTTCGCCGGGAAGCGCGCAGCGCACGGCCAGTCGTTTCGGTTGACGTGATCGACGCGACCACCGAAAAGCGCGCCGCCGCCGCAATCTGGGGCCTCCGGGACGAGATCGGGATCGCCGTGGCCAGCCAGGGCCTGTCCGCCGGGCTTGCCGCGCACTGGACCGATCTTGGTCTATGCACCGGACGCACGCGCGGTTCACTCGGGCCAACCGGGCGTCCCATCGCCGTGGTCTCGGGGTCGCAATCGCCGCGAAGCGCCGATCAGATCGCGTGGGGCGAGGCGCATGGTTTCGCCACCGTCGCCTTCGACTCGCCTCAAACGGCTGCCGGGACGGAAGAGCAGGTGATCGCCGAGGCGGTGGCGGCCGCGAGCGCCTATATCGCGGCAGGCCGCGACGTGATCGTTCATGCAGCGCGCGGCCCCGATGACCCGCGTATCGACCGGTTCCGGCAAGCCGCGGATCGGGCACACCGGCCCATGCCGGAAGCCCGGATCGCACTTGCGGCGGCGATAGGACAGGTCCTGGCGCGGCTGACGCAGGCGCACGGACTGTCCCGCGTCGCCATCGCGGGGGGAGACACTTCGAGCCACGCCGCGACAGCGCTCGGGATCGCGGCGCTGACCCCGCTCGCGGCCATTGCGGGCGGGGCCGCGCTTCACACCGGGCATTTCGCAGACCCCGATCAACTGCCGATCGAGATCATGCTAAAAGGCGGCCAGATGGGCCCGGTCGATGTTTTCGGGCGACTGCGCGAGGGAACCTGAAGGTGATCCGGGCCGGTTGTGCAAATTCGCTCCGGTTGGGCTGGCGGAGGGAATGACTCGCTCCGCAATTCGGCTGTTTTGGCGTTTCGGATCGAGTCTAGACGCCACGAAAATCCCTGAAATCTTGAGAAAAGTGTCCGACCCCATGCCGATGGGGGCCGCTCCGTCCCGAACGTTCCGACCCCGCTTCTAAGGCTTGCGCCAATTCACGCCTTTTCCGTCTGTTTCGAACATAGCCTCCGAGCACGCAACCTACCGACTTGAATAGTTTTTCTTCTCACGCATTCGTTCTTTTGCGACCGAAGTGAGTTGCGCAAAAGGAGACGAAAATGAGCGAAGTATGTGTGAATAGAAAAAACTGGCGGCCCGCTGGAAGATCAGCCACCGAACACTTGAGCGCTGGCGTTGGGCCCAGGAAGGTCCGCGATACCTCAAGATCGGCGGCCGGGTGGCCTACAGGTTGTCGGATGTCGAGGCATTCGAACGTGAGGTTCAAAGCTTTCCAGACAAGCTACCGATCGAAGACTGACGCGACTGGCTCGACGCTTGCGTGAAGAGACCTCGCAGAGATACATAATTCAGTTGAAGCACGCCAGATCGGTCGAGGTTTCACCGACTGCGTGACCAGGTTTGTCGTCTGCCAAGCTATCATGGTGGAGTAAACCGACAAGCCATCGCCACCCTACCACCACGCGGGCATCCTGCTGTCGATAGGTAGTATGGCCGCTAATTGAAAGGTGCAGCAATGCATGCGGAAGATCCTGGAAAGCTAGTCGCGGGTAACCGCTACCTGCATCGAGATGCGGTCGCCCGTCTGGAGCAAGCCTTGCGGTCAGAAATCTGGGAGGCTGAAGCGATAGCGAATTCATCGCACTGGAACGTCGTCAAGCTTAACACGATTGGACTAAAGCGAATTTCGCTCCTAACCTACGAGGATTTTGAACGGCCGTTTCCGGCCTTGCTTGAGAGCATCACCGTAAATCTAGAGAACCAGACTGCGGTTCGGCGTTCTTACCGTGCACGCGTCAACCCACCAGTACTTCATCGCAAAGAACTTCTCCTGCCAGCTGATCACCCAAGGCTCGAGGAGTTTAGCGAACTGACGATGGGCCTCGAACGCATAGGGCTTCTCAGAGAGACGAGTTCCATTGGGACAAGGCGTGCATGGGACGAACGTATGCGGGAAGCGGGAGTCAAAATTGTTGGGCATACAATTGAGCTGCTTGACGAGCCCCTTTCAAAGCCAGATGCCACCATCCAGCGACATCTCGCGGCCATCCGGAGAGACGGACTATCGTCACCAATTCAATCACTGATCCGTTATGGCTTAATCAATGAAGAGACCACCGTATTCGATTACGGGTGCGGATTTGGATCGGATATCGAAGGGCTTCAGGCGGCTGGCATTTCGGCCGCCGGGTGGGATCCATACTACGCTCCGGATCAGCCATGCGAGCCAGCTAATGTCGTAAACCTCGGCTTTGTTCTGAATGTGATCGAGACCCCCGCTGAGCGGCAGGATGTCCTGCGTTCGGCCTTTGCCCTCGCGCAACGCTGCCTTGCGGTCTCCGTCATCACCTCTAGCCGGGCGCGAACAGAGACGTGCCGACCCTATGGTGACGGGCACGTCACACGCCGCGGTACGTTTCAGAAATTCTATCGCCCGGTCGAACTCAAGGAATTTATTGAATCCACGCTTGGCAGAGAGGCATTTCCGGCAGGACCAGGTCTCTTCTTCATTTTTGCAGATCCGTTGTCCGAGCAATCCTACCTGCTGTCTCGACAAACTCGCCGGTCCGTCCCGGCCGTGAGCGCCGCCGCACGGCGAAAGGAGGCGCGAGAAGCGGCCTTCGAGGCCCTCCGACCCGACCTCGAAGCCATTGCGGCAGTAGCGACAGAACTTGGAAGGTGGCCAGCGGTGGTCGAACTTCCGCAAGAAATACTTAACCGGCTCGCGGCGGCAAATACCTCAGCCGCGAAGGCAATCAGTTTGGCGAGCAGCCTGTCCGACCCCGAGGTTCTCGACGAAGTAGCCCAGCAGAGGCAGGAAGATATCGCTGTCTATTTAGCGCTCAATCAATTCAATCGGCGCAAGAATTACAGGGACTTGCCAGAGCGTCTCCAAAGGGATGTTCGCGCGCTGTTCCAAAATTTCACCATGGCGCAAGCGACAGCGCGAGATTTGCTTTTCTCTCTCGCTGACTCTGAGCGTCTCTGCGCCGCGGCCGAGGCTACCGCCAGCGAAGGTCTGGGTTATTTGGACGAAGAACATAACTACTGGGTTAGCACCGAACTGACACCGCGACTCCCCGCAGTGCTGCGTTGTTTTGCAGGCTGTGCTGAGAAGTACGCCGGTGGCTTCGACGAGATGCAACTTATAAAATTTCATCTTCGAACCGGCAAGTTGACAGGTTTCCGCTATGCAGACTTTGAGCTGTCCCCTCTTCCGCGTCTAGAGGTTCGAACCAAGGTCGATCTGAGGCGGCAGCGAATTTCGGACTTCGACCACCACGGTGAGGATCAGCGCCTGCTATTGAAGTCTCGTTTCATGGCAACTGATCAAACTGGGTTTAAGCGTCAGAAAAGGTTCGATGCGCAAGCGAGTGAAATCGGGTTGGATGGGCTCGGGATCCGCGCCACCGGAGCGGAGATAGCGTTGGCCGCCGAAACTGCGGGTCTTGTTCTCAACGGGTGGAGTTGGGCGCCTGTTGCTTTCCGATAGCAAGGGCACTTTAAGTAAAAGGCTGATGAGGCTGGATTATAAGCATGAGGTGTTGCTATACTAAATCGCACCTGCGCCTGAATGGATCCGACAGATACCCCAGATATCCACAGAATATTCTTGGCTGGTTTGGCAATAAAACAATAAAGGAAAATTGTTCTATTTCGATCTTGTGACTCGACAATTGAGCGCTGCCGTCCTTTGAAAGCGTCTGTTGATCAGACCCGGCCAAAGCCAACCCTATCCGCCGAATACTCAGCTAGGCTCCAGACTCATTGATTTTCAGAGCCAGAATATGACTGCGGCGGCGAGCGCGATGGCTGATAG
>NZ_JAWQFO010000008.1:80563-206962 GCF_033436665.1 Roseobacter sp. FCG-D35 | reverse complement strand
CCTATCAGCCATCGCGCTCGCCGCCGCAGTCATATTCTGGCTCTGAAAATCAATGAGTCTGGAGCCTAGTCAGTATGCACATTAGAGCCGCCGTACAAGTTCGTGTTACAGTGGCTCTGATGCTTCCGATGACAACAGGCGCTGTCAGTGCTCGCTGAATCAGTTCTGAGCTACCTCGAGGCCAACTGGGGCTGGGCCGCCGGCCTCGCCGCCTCGATAATGGGCCTGACCGCGCTCGCCGGCCTCTTGAACCGCCAGCGCAAGGACGAGGTCGCCCTCTGGCTCATGGGCGCCCACACTGAGGCAGGCTGGGCGAAGAGCTTCACCACCCTCTTCGACGCCGTCTTCGGCCGCCACCACCTGTCGCTC
This sequence comes from Roseobacter sp. FCG-D35, assembly GCF_033436665.1. Taxonomy (NCBI): domain Bacteria; kingdom Pseudomonadati; phylum Pseudomonadota; class Alphaproteobacteria; order Rhodobacterales; family Roseobacteraceae; genus Roseobacter; species Roseobacter sp. FCG-D35. Next base: position 206,593 of record NZ_JAWQFO010000008.1, on the reverse strand, counting down.
CGCTGCTTCCTCCGCTCCGCCGCTGCGTCCCTCGTCGCCGTCGTCGTCATCTGGCTCCTGATGGGCAGCGCCGAGACCATCGGCCTCCGCCTCCAGGCCGACCTGACGCTCGGCACCGTTCTGATCCTCGGCCTCGCCATTAACGTCGCCGCCGACTACGCCTCCCTGCTCGAGACCCGCCACCTCCTCGCCCACATGCCCCGCCGCTGGCTGGCCCAGGCGGGCGTCCTGATCCTCGACCTCCTTTTCTCCGCCGCGATCATTTGGCTGGCCATCTTCGCCTACATCCGCAGCCCCCTGCACCAGGGCGAGATCGAGTCCTTCGCCGAGATCCTCGGCATCTTCTCCATCTTCTCGGTCTTTTTCTACTCGACCTTCCTGACCTCGGTCTGGACCTGGGCCTACGTCGCCTCCACCTGGCTCATGCGCGCCGCGAAGCGCCTCCGCCTCGCCGACTGGCTCGACGTCGAGCACCGCCCCATCCTCATCCTCTCCAACCTCGTGGGTTTGGTGACCTTCCTCGGAGCCCTTGCCTTCTCGGGCCCCATGACACGCGACGAGGAGGGGCTGACCGCGGCGGAGCGGACGCTATGCTCCGTCTTCAAGGGACGAGTCTGTCTCGATGTCGCGACGCTGACTCCTTTGGAGCAGGCACAGCTCGACTTTATCACCCTCGCTTGTGAGGGCGGCGTGACCAAGGAATGCCTGGAACGCGGCCTTGAGATCTATGAAGTCGACGGCGAGAGTGCTGCTCGTCTCTGGCAGGCCGGTTGTTACGGCGGAGATCCGTCGAGTTGTGGGCGTCTCGGCTTTCTGTACCAATATGGTCTCGGTGTGACTGCTGACACGGATCGCGCCGCAAACCTCTTCGAGATCTCGTGCGACGAGGCGGATCCGATCGGATGCACCAATCTTGGATACCTCTACGAGCGGGGCGAAGGAAGGGACCAGGATACCGGGCTCGCGGCGGAGTTGTACCGACAAGGATGTGACGGCGGGAATATGGTCGCTTGCACCAATCTGGGTCGCTTTTACCACTATGGACTGGGCCTGGAGGCCGATCCATCTCGGGCGGCAGCGCTTTACCGGCAAGGCTGCGACGGCGGTTTACCGCGGGGCTGCAACAGTCTCGGCATACTCTACGACGAGGGCTTTGGGGTCGCGCAGGACCAAACCGTCGCGGCCGAGCTATATCGGCAGGCATGCGACGCTGACCACGCCACCGGATGCAGTAATTTGGGTTTGCTGCATATGCTGGGTTTCGGCGTCGAACGTGACGAGAGTGAAGCGCGGCGCAACTTCGAAAAGGCCTGCGCTCTCGGCCGTCAGCAAGCGTGTGATTGGGCAAAGGACTCGCCCTAGGCTCGTTCGACGAGAGACCTTAACGCCATAGCTATATGTTCCAGCGAAGCGAAGTCATACGTGCGCCACGAGGTCGGCGAGCGAGACGTCCCCGCGCCGGGCCCACTCGTCGAGGAGCGGCCGGCGGAAAAGCCAGATGGTGTCCGGCCTGTCGGGCTGGTCCATCACCGACTTCTCATTCAGCGGCATGCCCAAAAAGAGGCTGGGCATTTGAGCGATACGGGGCCGAGGTTGAGGTATGAGCCTATCTGCATTCGAACCCGAAGCACTCATCCAAGCAAATCAATCGGATGGCCTGCTGCCGGTTTCGTGGACACGAAGATAAGATTGTGACCATGGAACTGGAGAGTGGATATGACGAGACGGAAGTTCAGCCGCGAGTTCAAAATCGAGGCGGTGAATCTGGTGACCGAGCGCGGCGTGACGGTGGCCCGGGCGTGCCGGGATCTGGACCTGGCGGAGAGTGTTCTGCGACGGTGGATGCGTGAAGCGACGGTGGCGCCTGCCACTGCCTTCCCCGGCAATGGCCAGCAGCGCGCCGAGCTGGCTGAGATCGCGGCCCTGAAGAAAGAGGTCGCCAAGCTCAAGGCGGAGCGTGACATCCTAAAAAAGGCCGCGGCCTTCTTCGCGCGGGAAGCGACATGACGTTCGCGTTCGTTGCGAAGCATCGGCATATCTGGCCAGTCAGCTGGATGTGCGACGTGCTGGGCGTCTCTCGGTCGGGCTTCCACGCCTGGCTCAAGCGACCGATCAGCGCCCGGGCGAGCTACGACGCGAAGCTCGTCTTGGAGATCGACAAGAGTTTCAAGGCCAGCGACCGCACCTATGGCGCCCGTCGGGTCTGGCGCGACGTGCTCGAGGAAGGGTTGACCTGCGGGTTGCACCGGATCGAGCGCCTCATGCGTCAGAACGCTATGAGAGCGCGACCAAAGCGGCGCGGGAATCCGAAGGATTATGGCGAACGCTCGGTCATCGCCGACAACATACTCGACCGCGACTTCCAAGCCGACCGGCCGAACCAGAAATGGCTGGCCGACTTCACCTACATCTGGACCGCGGAGGGCTGGCTCTATGTCTCGGTCGTGCTGGACATCTTCTCCCGGCGCGTCGTCGGCTGGTCCATGAAGGCGGACCGGGATGCCTCACTGGTCATAGATGCCCTGATGATGGCGGTTTGGCGGCGCGGCAAGGCCGACGCTCTGCTCCACCATTCCGACCAGGGCTCGCAATATACCAGCGAGCAGTTCCAGCGCCTGCTGCTCGACAACGGCATCACCTGCTCCATGAGCCGGGCGGACAATGTCCGGGACAACTCGGCGATGGAGAGCTTCTTCTCGTCGCTGAAGACCGAACGGACGGCTCGCAAGGTCTACCGGACCCGCGACGCGGCACGCGCCGACGTGTTCAACTACATTGAGCGCTTCTACAATCCGAGACGACGCCACTCAAAGCTGGGCTATCTTAGCCCCATGGCGTTCGAGGACCGCGCTATGCAATCCTAACCCGGTGTCCACGAAACCGGCAGCAGGCCACATTCGCCAGGTCAGGGATCGACCGAGTAAGGCTGTACGATTGGCAAGAAGGAATATGGCGGCCACGGTCGCCAGCAGAACGATTGCTTGTGAAAAGGGTGCGAGTGGCACGGTCTGCGTGGCAACACGATAGAGATGAGCGTCGATCGCCTCATTGATGGCACCAGCGACAAAACTCTGGGTGGGTGGGGGTGCGACCCCTCGCGTCACTGACAGCGTGGTCGGCCACAACTTTCCCTGTGCCTCGAGGCTGGTCTCAAGCCAGACGTGTAACTCTTCAGGTGTATTAATCAATTCACCGGTGGGCAGAAGTCTGGTTCTTGCATATTCGAGAATTGCAAACTTCAGTTCGGTGCGACCCGGTTCGTCTAGATAATCGGTCCGAAGAAAGGCCGTCCCTATCGCTGCTGCTTCGTTGGTTGCCGCGTCCTTCATCGACTGGGCGATCGAGAGGGAGTTGCCGTATGAAAAAGCCAGGAGCAACCCGACAAGCCCGAGAAATGCACCCTGGGCTGTTTCGCCGAGCAGCCTTTCGACGCCCATGCCGCGTTCGATAAGTCGTCGTCGCCGAAGTCTTCCCGTCCAGAAGCCCATGAAAATAGCGAGCGGGAGGCCCACCAAGATAACCAGACCCACCTGGAAAAGGCTGTAGGTGGCTAAGGTTACGTCGGTGTATTCGGCCGCGGCAGTCGTTGGTTCCATTGGTCCGGTAGGCGCCCTTCAAAACTGTATGAAACCAGTAAGACTGAAACCGGATCTACCTGCACCAAGTTTTTGGCTTCCCGGCAAATAGACCAAGTCCAAACCCTTTTGGTTGGAGGTCCATTTCACAAACCAACCCTCCATTGGCGCCAGAGGCGGGTCTGGATATGGTCCTATCGCGCTTCTGGCCGCCAACCTAACCATCGTCCGCATAGTCCGCCAATGGGACGTTGGACGTACGTGCAGCGAACGACCGGATTTGAAACCGGCTCTGAAGGCTTTCGCGAACGACCACATCTGCGGTCGCTAGGTGGTGATTTCGCGCTCGCAGAGAATATCAGGAATCCGCCGTTGTTGCTGGATGCGGCGCGGTTCACCTATGAGTGGAATCGGCTCTGATCAGCCCTTTTTGCTGTTCGATCCAACCATGACTTTGATCCGGGTCTCGGACGTTGGCGTTAGGCGGTTCTTGGCTGGAAAATGGGGGTTGAGACACGCTGGTTCCAACGATCGGGAGGGGTCGACACTTTCTGACTTGGCAGGCAGGCTATGGCGGAGACCATCCGGTTTCCAGGAAACCAAAGTCAGATACGATCAGTGGACCAAAAATTCGATGACGACGAAGCATGTAATCGTGTCAGGGCAGGTCCAGGGTGTTTGGTATCGGGCTTGGACCCGCAAACAAGCTGAGACGCGTGGCATTTCAGGCTGGGTACGCAACCGTTCGGACGGATCGGTTGAGGCGTTGCTGTCAGGGGAAGATGAGGCGGTCGAGGCTATGATTGAAGCGCTACATGGGGGCCCCGACACTGCAAGAGTGGTCAAAGTGCAGGTCAGGGATGCAGATGCGCCGGCAGAGTCCGGATTTCAAGTCACAAGCTGATGGCACCTCGCCGAATATGTTCTGGGTGGCAGCTGGTCCCAGGTCAATCGAAGCACCGTAGTAAAAGTCGGGCATTGGGCCCGGCTGTAAAAGTATCTGCGGCACCTTGGGAACTGATTATCTTTCAATTTTAAGGCGTTGCCTCGCTTACTGATCGATGCAACCGGCAAGCCCCTTGACGCCGGAAATCGCATGAAATAGGTCAAGCCTGCCGAGAGCGGGCGTTGTGTAGTGGTAAGACCTCAGCCTTCCAAGCTGATGACGCGGGTTCGATTCCCGCCGCCCGCTCCAAAAAATCACTTCCGACAAATAACCGACAAAGTTTGTGGATCGTTTCCGACAAACTACCGACAAAAAAAGATAATCTGGATTTTGCCATTTTGTCTTCCAAGCTGATGACGCGGGTTCGATTCCCGCCGCCCGCTCCAAAGAATTTTCTTCAAAATCGGAAGAAACAACCGCCTTTCGCGACAGGTGTTTCCGCTGCGCGTCGACCGCGCTAATGCGCATCTCTCGACAACTAACCCTTGCAGCGCAGGCGACAGCCTGCAAACTCGCGCCCGAGGGGACGGTCCGAAACGCCCGGACCGGCTCGAGGAGGACGATATGCAAGATACTCTGATCCGCGACGCGCGGATTTTCGACGGCACGGGCGCCCTGCCCTTTGCGGGACACCTGCGCGTCCGCGGCAACCGGATCGCCGAGGTCATCCCCGACGCCGAATGCGACACGCCGCCAGACCCGCGCGGCGCAACCGAGATCGACGCGGCCGGACGCTTTGTCATGCCCGGCCTCGTCGAGGGGCACGGGCACATCTCGTTCATCGACCAGTCCGACCTGATGGACCTCGCGCTCATCGGGGCCGAGGAACACACGCTGGCCACGATGCACAACGCGCGCAAGCTGCTCGATGCCGGCTTCACCAGCGTCAACAGCGCAGCCTCCGCCAAAGTCAGGCTCGACGCCGTGATCCGGGACGAGATCGCCTCGGGACGCATCCCGGGACCGCGCCTGCGCGCGGCGAGCCCCGAGATCACCGTGACCAGCGGTCTGGGCGATGCCAACCGGATGCATGTCAAGCTGCACACTTTCGGGCTGGTGGTCGACGGGGTGGACGAGATCGTGTCGACCGTGCGGCTTTGCATTCGCGAGGGTGTCGACAACATCAAGCTTAACATCTCCGGCGACATCTTCATGCCGCATGCCGACAGCTTCTCGACCGTGATGGCCGACCCGGAGGTGCGTGCGGCGGTGGAGACAGCCCACGCCCATGGCAAGCGCGTCGCCGCCCATTGCCGCGCCGCGGATTCGGTCAAGCGCGCGGTGCGCAACCGAGTGGACATGATCTACCATTGCGACCATTGCGACAGCGAGGCGCTCGACATGCTGGAAGAGGCGCGGGACTGGGTGCTGACCGGACCCGCAGTCGGCGTGATCATCAAGTCCATCGAGACTCTGGAGGCCGCCGGCGATCCCAAGCTGCAGCCGCAGGTCGACGAATTGCGCAAGGTGTTCGAAGACAACTGCCGCACCCACGCCGAGATGAAAAAGCGCGGCATTCCCATCGTTGTCGGTGGCGACTACGGGTTCTCCGTCAACCCGCAGGGCACCAATGCGAACGATCTGGAGCATTTCGTGACCCATTACGGATTCTCCGAGGCGCATACGCTGCATTGCGCGACCGCCATCGGCGCGCGGGCGATGAACATGCCGGACGAGCTTGGACTGCTGCGCGAAGGGTACCTGGCCGATCTGCTCATGCTCGAGGGCGATCCGCTGACCGACATCACCCTGTTCCAGGACCAGGACAACATCGCGCTGATCATGAAGGATGGCGCGGTCTACAAGCACGGGTCGGGCCGCCCGGACACCCGCCGGATCGCGGCGCAATGAGCGGTGCCGGAACCGAGCCGGGGCTGCGCGAGCTGCTCGACCGCCCGGGACTGCGTCTGGGCACCTACATCGGAGAGTTTTCCTCGCACGGTCTGGGCCAGATCCTTGCCACGGCGGGCTGCGACTTTGCCTTTGTGGACATGGAGCATAGCGGTTTCGGCTTCGAGACGGCGGCAGGAGTGCTGCGCGGCTTGCACGGGGCCGGTGTCGCGAGCCTGCTGCGTGTCCCGTCCGGCGCGCGCCACCACCTCCAGCGTGCTGCCGACATCGGCGCGCAAGGTGTCATCGTGCCGATGGTGGGCTCGATCGATGAGGTGCGCTCTGCCATCGCCGCGCTGAAGTATCCGCCAGAGGGACAGCGCGGCGTCGCACTGGGCCTCGCGCATGACGACTACGGGGTCGCGCCCATCGCCGACACCTTCGCAGTTGCCAACCGACGCGTCTGCTTCGTGCCGCTTATCGAGACCGCCGAAGGGCTCGAGAATTGCGAGGCGATCTGCGCCGAGACCGGGGTCGATGCGATCTGGATCGGACATCTCGACCTGACAAGCTCATTGGGGATCCCCGGCGCTTTCGACGACCCGATCTTCACGGAGGCGATTGCACGGATCATGGCGGCGGCGCAGAGCGCCGGAGTGCCGGTCGGCCAATTGGTGATGCGACCGGAGGACGGCGCGGCGTGCCATCGCGACGGCAGCGACCTGATCTGCTATTCCTCGGACATCTGGCTGTTGCGCGATGCGCTGACGCGCGGGTTCGCCGAGATCCGCGCTGGCCGCGACTGAGCCACGCATGGTGTCCGCGCAAGCGGGAACCGTTAGCAGCGGTTTCGCAATGCCGACCGTGATCAGGTGGCGGCGGGCGCGGGCTGGGGCTCGGAATTGAGGTCGATCAGGTCCGGCTCGCCGGAATCAAAGATCGACGGATCCTCGACCGGGTTCACGTAGTTCGGATCGTAAACCGGAGCGGGCGGCAACGGGTCCGCGGGCGATGTGATGATCGGTGCCGGCGGCGGCACGGGCGTCGGATTGACAACCACCGTTGTGGGCGGTTCGCAGGCCGACAGCGCGATAACGCAGCCCCCAAGTGCAAACATCAGCTTTCGTGTCGTCATATGCGGCGTCTTCCCTGTCGCGGTTGTCGCCACTTTACGGTAAACGCGCGCGCAGGCAATTCGCCGTTGCCGCGTTCCCGCAACGCTAGGGCCAAACAGCAACAGCGCGCCGTCCGGGACGGCGCGCTGCATGACTGATGGATCAGTGGATACGTCAGTTTTTAAAGGCGGGACATCCACTCGTCGACGCGACGGTGGGCCTCTTCCTTCGAGTCGCCGTAGCGCTCCTGGATGATGCCCTCGAGTTTTTCGCGATCGCCTTCGGCGCGATCGAGGTCATCGTCGGTGAGCTTGCCCCACTCGTTCTGGGCGTCGCCCTTCAGCTGCTTCCACTTGCCTTGGATCTGGTCCCAATTCATGGTCATCTCCTTTTTTCTTTCGGAATTACTGGTTCGAAAACGCCGGCCACTCGCGATTGTTCCCAAGCATCCCGGCATTCTCCGCTTTCGCGCGCATGCCCGCCGATCCGATCCGCTGCAGGCTGTCGCGGCGCCTTCGTCAAGGCCGAAAAAGATTTCAACAAAATTTGGCGAAGCGCGGAACCGGTGCGGGCACAGCACGTTGACATGCCACAACCAATCAAAGCTAAACGCTTGAAAAGAGGAGTGTTATTATGAAAAATCTGCTTCTTACGACGGCCATCGTCGCCGCCAGCGCAACGGCCGGCCTCGCCCAGAGCGACGCCGCTTCGCCATTTGCCACCGAGGCCGGAGAGAATGCCGTGCGCGCGTCTGATTTCATCGGAATGCGCGTGTACGCCAGCGAGACCGAGGTGTCCGACGGCGCCATGGAAGGCGTGCAGGCGGACTGGGAAGACATCGGCGAGATCAACGACGTGATCCTCAGCCGCGAGGGCGAGGTGCAGTCCGTGCTGGTCGACATCGGCGGTTTCCTCGGCATCGGTGAACGCCAGGTTGCCATCGACATGGACGCAGTGCGCTTCGTTTCGGACGACGCCACGGATGCCGACGACTATTTCCTGGTGCTGACCGCCGACAAGGCGATGCTGGAAGGCGCGCCGGAGTACACCGAGAACCGCGACATGGCTGCGGCGCAGGTGTCTTCCGAGCAGGCGACCGGCGCCACCCAAACCGATGAGGCAACGACCGAGACCGCCGAGGCCGACGCAGAGCAGCCCATCGGCGAAGCGGTGACGGAAGAGACGGCCGAAGCGACCCAAGACGCCGAGCAGGCGACCGAAAACGCTATGGAAGAAACGGCCGAAGCAGCCGAGGGCGCCGAGCAGACGACCGAGAATGCACTGGAAGAGACGGCTGAAGCAACCGAAGAGGTCGAGCAGGCCACCGAGACTGCTGCCGCTGACGCCGAAAACGCGATGGAAGAGATCGCAGCAGAAGCGGACGTGGCCGAAGGTGAGCCGGTGGTCGCAGAGGGCGACATGCAGACCGCGATGGCCCACGACGGCTATTCGCCCGCTTCCGCCGACGTCATCAGCGCCGAAACGCTGACCGGCGCACGGGTCTACGACGCCAATGACGAATGGATCGGCGAAGTCTCGATGTTCCTCCTCGGTGAAGGCGATGCCGATAACCAGGCGGTCGTCGACGTGGGCGGCTTCCTCGGCATCGGCGAAAAGCCGGTCGCGCTCAACATCGAAGAACTCGACATTCTTCAAGCCGATGACGGCGACGATGTGCGGGTCTACGTTAGTATGACAAAGGACCAGCTCGAAGCCATGCCGACCTTCGAGAAGTGATGCAGTTCACCTGAACGACCGCGGGCCTGCCGAAAACGGCAGGCCCGTTTTCTTTGCGCCAGGTCGCTGGACCAGCTAGCCTGATCCGGCGCTGGTCTGTGGCGGGAACAACCAAAAGCGGAGCTTCGGTGTGGGCGACAAGCGACAGGATCACGATACCAGCGAAGAGATGCGCGACGCCACCGACGAAGAGGCGCGCAAGATCACAGAGAACCAGGAAGAACTGGAGGACGCGACCGAAGAGGAATCGGTCGACGCCGCAGCGTCTCTGTCGCCGCGACTGATTTACGAGGTCATTCGCCGGGATGGCGAACACGAGCTTGCACGGCCGACCTCTTCGCTAATCTGGTCGGGTGTCGCCGCGGGTCTTCTGATCAGTTTTTCGGTTGTCGGCGAAGCGGTGTTCCGGACCCACCTGCCGGACACGCAATCGCGCTATCTCATCGAGAATCTGGGGTACAGCTTCGGTTTCCTGCTGGTCATCCTTGGCCGCATGCAGCTTTTCACCGAGAACACCATAACGACCGTTCTTCCGATCATGGCGGATCCTCGCCCGATCATGTTCGCGCGCATGATCAGGCTCTGGGCGGTCGTTCTCGCCGCCAACGTCTTGGGGGCCTTCATCGCGGCCGCAGTGATGATCTTCACGCCGGTCATCCCGCAAGAGCTGTTGCCGGCAGTTGCGGAGCTGTCGGAACACGCGCTTTCCTTCGCCCCGCTCGATGCCTTTTCGCGCGGCATTCCGGCAGGAATGCTGGTTGCGGCGATCGTCTGGATGCACCCGCAGGCCAAGCAGGCCGCCTTCTTCATGATCATGGTCTTCACCTGGCTGATCGCCGCCGGCGATTTCACCCATATCGTCGCCGGCTCGGTCGAAATGGCTTACATGCTGCTGACCGGGGCGACCGGGACCATGGATGCCCTGTTCGGGTTCTTCGTGCCCGTGCTTTTCGGCAACATCATCGGCGGAACGGCGATCTTCGCCCTGCTCGCATACGGTCAGGTCAAGGAAGAAATCTGACCACAATCAGAGCAGCGGCCGCCTGCGTTCGCCCTCGCGTGCCGAGACGGCCAGCTCGGCGAGCTTCTCGATATCGTTGATATGCAGTTCACCCTCGGTCCAGTTGGCAAGCTGGAGATCGCGCAAACGGGCCAGTGTCTTGTTCGTGTGTACCAGCGACAGGCCCAGCGCATCGGCAAGGTCCTGCTGGCGATAGGGCAGCGGCATGTTGCCATTCTTCAGCATCCCGAGCGATCCGGCGCGCTCGTAGAGCCGGACCAGCGCCCATGCGACCGCCTGGATCGCGGTGCGCTGGCCGACAACGGCCAGCGTTTCGCCGAGGAAGTGTTCTTCCGATGCGGCCAGCCAAGTCAGATCGTAGGCGCGTTCCGGATAGGACTTGAAGAGGCTCCAGATGCCGCCGCGGTCAAATACGCAGAGGCTCATCTGCGAGGTGGCTTCGACCGAATGTCCCATCTCTCCCATGATCCCGGCCTGCAATCCGATCAGGTCGCCGGGAAAGACGAAGTTGAGAACTTGGCGCCGGCCGTCCTCGAGCAATTTGTAGCGCAGCCCCTGCCCCTTCAGGACGGTAAAAAGCTGTGGGCTGTTCGATCCTTCAAGAAGGATCGTCGTGCCGGCGTCGATGTTAAGTTCGCCGACCTTGAAGCGTTCCATGAACCGGATCTCCTCGGCCGAGAAGGCCATGAAGACGTCCAGCTCGCGCAGAGGACAGTTAGAGCAATCGACCGCCATCTATTTCTCCACCCCTATGTCCTAGATTAATGCAGTTCGATCCAGCGACCGGCATAGTGTAGCGGCTCGCCGTGCCAACTTGCCAGAGACATGACGCTGATATTGATTGAAAAAGATCCGTTCGTCGCGCTCGATCTGTCACAGATCGTGGCGCGCCTTCTGCCGCATGTCGAGATCGCGCATTTCTCGAGCCTGTTCGACGTCGAAAGCGGTCGGCAGGAGTCAGGACAAGCGGATTACCTGATTTTTCGAACATCATCGAACCGCGATGACGCACGCGCGAGCCTGTCTGCAGCTCAACGCTTTGCGCGGTCTGTTCTCGCAATCACCGACAGCCTGCACCGCGAGGACTGGGATGCAGGAGATGTCGTGCTCGTGCCGCAACCCTTCACCGAGTCCGGCCTGCGCGACGGGATGCTCAGGTGGACTTCTTCTTCGCCGCAACCCCAGCGCTGAGACCGCTGAGAAATGCCGTCACCAGTGCCGCCGCGTCGGTGCCGGCCGGCGGCGGAGCCGCGGCCGTTGCGGCTGCGGCCGCCCGGACGCTGTGTGGCGTACGGCGTGACAGGCCGACGAAGACCAGCCCGAACCCGACGTAGATCACTCCGACCACCAGCGCTGCGAGCCCCGCGCCATGACTGGCTGCGATGACGATGAACAGGGCGACGGTCAGAAACGCGCAGCCGATCACGATGCAGAGCAGGCCGCCGGTTAGCAGACCTGCCCTGCGGGCGGCCAGAGCCGCCCTAAGCCTCATTCCCTGGAACATCTCAGCGGCGTGCGCTCATCAGCCCCACGAGGAACCCGAGGCCCGCAGCGATACCAAGCGCAGTGCCGGGTTGTGTCCGGACAAACTCGCGCGCCTGCGCCTCGGCGTCACGGGCCTGCTGCACCACCGCGTCCGCGGCTTCGCTGCCCTTTTGCTTGGCCACTTCGGCCTTGAGCGCCGCAAGCTCGGTCAACTCGTCCTTCTTCGCCTTACCCAGCCCCTTGAGCGTCTCGGTCAACGTGCCGAGATCGTCCCGCAAGGTAGCAATCTGTGCCTCAAGGTCGGCTGTCGTCGGTTCCTTCTTCGATGCGGATACGACGTTAGACTGTGCCATGGGTAGTAAACTCCTGATTGTTCGAAATTTCCGTCGGTTAACGCGATCGTCGCGCATTCGTTCCAGCGGACCTGCGACGATTTGTCTGGAACAATGCCCCGGGCGGTCGGTTTTCCCATCATGAAACCGCGTGCGCTTCCAAGAAGCGTAGGACGTTCCGGACCGAAAGGACAGGAAAATGCTTCAATGGTCAGTTGTTTTCCTTGGCATCGCAGCAACCGCTGCCGTGTTCGGCTTTGGCGATATCACAGTGGCATCGGCCGAAGTGGCCCGCGTTCTTGCGGTCACATTCTTCGGACTTTCCATCGCCGTGATCGTCGTACGCGTCGCCCATTCGCTGAAGTGACACGACACAAACCACGCATCCGCTCGCGCGTCGCGCGAGCGGCAATTGATCAAAGGAGTATACCATGACCTCGCCGCTGAACGTCGTTCCCGATACCAACGAACCGAAGACCGGTGTCAAGAAGCACGCAGCCGTTGCCGAAGGACTGACCGATGTCCTGTCGGATACATATCGGCTGATGTTCAAGACACACGCCTATCACTGGAACGTCGAGGGCCCGCTGTTCTACTCGCTCCACAAGCTGACCGAGGAACAGTATGAGAACCTCTTTCAGGCCGCCGACGATCTGGCCGAGCGTATCCGCGCGCTGGGACACATGGCACCGCTGAAGCTCGACGACATCGTCAAGGCCTCGACCGTCAAGGATCTCGACAAGACACCGAGCGCGAAAGAGATGGTCACCGACTTGGCTGCCGATCATGAGCGCATCGCGCATCGGCTCCACGCGCTGGCCGAACTCGCAGCGGAAAATCGCGACGTGGTGACGGACGATCTCGCGACCGCGCGCTCGGCTTTCCACGAACAAGCTGTCTGGATGCTGAACGCCATCGTTGCCGACTGACGCCTCACGATTTTCGACAAGCGCAAAAAAAAAGGCCCCGCAACCGCGGGGCCTTTTCGTTTCTTAAGAAAGGTGTGGACGTCAGGCTTTCAGGGTTTCGGTCGATGCAAAGAACATCGCCTGGCTAACTGCCGACTTGACCTGATCTTCCTTGTAGGGTTTCGGAATCAGGAACGCAGGCTCGGGCCGCTCGCCGGTCAGGAGCCTCTCAGGGAAAGCGGTGATGAAGATCACCGGCCGGTCACCGAGATCGCGCAGGAGATCGTTGACCGCATCGATGCCGGACGAGTTGTCGGCAAGCTGGATGTCGGCGAGAATGAGGTCCGGTTGTTCGCGATTGCCCATCTCGACCGCCGCATCGCGCGTGCGGCTGATGCCGACGACCTCGTGGCCGAGGTCTGAAACAATATCCCTGAGGTCGGCCGCAATGATGGGCTCGTCTTCGATGATCATGATGCGCCCTGCGACCGCATCCTTCATGTCGTGCCGCGCGGTCTCGATCAGGTGGCGGACTTCGTCGCGATCCGTGCCCATGATCTCGGCGATTTCGGAAATCGAGAAATCCTCGATCGTCGACAGCAGCAGGGCCTCGCGCGTATTGCTTTCCAGGCTTGCGAGGTGCCTGTGGGCGCGGGCGACCGGGCCGTCGTCGTCGACGGGCTCCATGGTCGCGCCGGAACTGACCCAGATCGCGTGAAAGCTCTTGAACAGACCTACCCTGACAGATCCCGCCTCTTCGATTGCCGACCGGTCTTGGAGGATCGACTCCAGCGTTGCGACGGCATATTTGTCACCGCTCGACTGGGTACCGGTCAGCGCCCGGGCATAGCGGCGCAGATAGGGCAACTGGCCCGCGATCTGATCCGAAAAGTCCGGGGTTTCATTCGCTTGAGACATGTTGTTTTGGCCTTTTTCGAATTTTTTTCTGGAACCAAACGGGCGGAGGGGTGTTTGGTTCCGCAAACCTTGTGATAAAGACGAAAAAAGTCGAGTTCCAGAGAGTGCTTATGACCTCAGAGAAGGACGAAACGTCCGACAGGGTCGCGTCTATTATCGACGCGAACCTCAAGCTTGTCTATTCGGACCTCGTTCAGGAAGAGCTTCCCGACAAGTTCAAGGACCTGCTTGCCGTGCTCAAGGCGCAGGACGCGGAGGCCAAGGACTCCAAATGACCACCGCAGATGCCAGAGACGAGCTGGTTGATCATCTTCCGGCCTTGCGGGCGTTCGCCCTGAGCCTGACGCGCAACGGGGCGACGGCCGACGACATGGTGCAGGACACGGTCGTCAAGGCGTGGACGAACATCGACAAGTTTCAGGCCGGCACCAATATGCGCGCGTGGCTCTTCACCATCCTGCGCAACACCTACTATTCGAGCCGCCGCAAGTTGAACCGTGAGGTTCCCGACGTCGATGGGGTGTTCACAGCAAGCCTGTCGGTGAAACCCGATCACGACGGCCGGATGAATTTGCAGGACTTCCGTCAGGCTTTCGAACTTCTTCCCGACGAGCAGCGAGAAGCGCTGATCCTGGTCGGAGCCTCGGGGTTTTCCTACGAGGAAGCGGCAACCATGTGTTCCGTTGCGATCGGCACGATCAAGAGCCGTGTCAACCGCGGGCGCGCGCGCCTCGCCGAAATTTTGAAGCTGGATTCGGACAGCCCCATGGAGCTGACCGACGGAGCGACCATGGCCGTCCTGACGGACGGAGGTAAAGTGGCCAGGTGATTTCCCATGCAGATGGATGCCAAGTGGTATCACAGCCTGCGGTTTCGCATGCTCGGTCTGATGTCGCTGGCACTGCTGCCCATCGGCCTGATCGCGATTAGCCAAACACAAAGCGTTTCCGAAAAGGCGCAGGAGAATGCCGAGCTGGCCCTGCTCGTGCTGACCGAAAGTGCCGCACTTGAACAGCGGCTCGTGATCCAGCGTGCATTCGGAGCGGCTCAGGGCCTTTCGGCGTTGCTGCCTGAAATCGCCGACGAGCGCGAAGGCTGCGTTGCGATCATGTCCGACTTCGTCGAGCGTTCGCCCAGCTTCAGCTTTGCAGGGTTCTTGCCGGTGTCCGGCATCATGACATGCTCTTCCTCGGGCAAGCTGCTGGATTTTTCGACCTACGCGGACTTCGACGACGCTGTCGAGAGCGCAGAGCCGCGCATTTTCATAGAAAGTCAAGCCGGTGGAACCGCCACGTCGCTCATGACGGTTTCGCAGCCGGTCAGGTCACCCGGCGGTCGCCTTATCGGGTTCATTCAGGTTTCGATTCCGCACACGCCGCTGCAGACCGAGAGGTTCGAAGATCCCTCCGGCGCGCTGATCGACATTATCACGTTCAACAATAACGGAGAGTTGCTGACCGCGGCCCAGGGGCTTGAGACTGCCCCCTTCCGGCTGCCCAGCAACGTCACTCTCGACAGTCTGATCGGCGAACCGGCGCAGGCCTTCACCGCCAACGATCGCAACGGCGATTACCACAGTTTCGCGGTGGTCCCGATCGACGAGGACGCGATCTACGTCATGGGGATCTGGGACAACGAGCGTGAACTGGCGACCGAGGCCAGCTGGGCGGTACCGGCAACGCTCTTTCCGGCACTGATGTGGCTGGCCTCTCTCGGAGTGGCCCTGTTTTCGATCCACCGCCTTGTCACCAGCCACGTGCGCCGCCTTGGCGTGCAAATGGCCGATTTCGCCCGTTCCAGGAAGATGCCGCCCGAGCCCAAATCGGTGGGCATCCCGAGCGAAGTCCAGCGAATCCAGAACGCGTTCCTGATGATGACCGACTCGATCCTGCGTGACGAGGCGCAGCTCGAGGATGCGGTACGCAGCCGCAATGCGCTCATCAAGGAGGTCCACCATCGCGTCAAGAACAACCTCCAGCTCATCTCGTCGATCATCAACATGCAGATCCGCGAAACCGACGATGCCGGAACCGCCCGCGTGCTGCGCCGGATCCAGGATCGGGTGCTCAGCCTCGCCACGATCCACCGGGATCTCTACCAGACCTCCACCGGCGGACAGGTCGATGTCGGCCATCTGGTTCAGGAGATCGTCGAAAGCTCCATCGATATCGGCACGACGGATCACGACGACGTCCGGCTCGAAACCGATATTGAACCGATCCGCCTCTATCCCGACCAGGCCGTGCCGATGTCGTTGCTGGCGGCCGAAGCCGCGACGAACGCGATGAAGTATTTTGGTGCGAAGCCGGGTCAGACCCCGCACATTTCGGTCAGCCTGAAGGCGGATGCGGACCGGACCTGCCGCTTCGAGTTCATCAACTCCATCGGCGAAAGCCGCGAGTTCGAAGGTACGGGCATGGGCACGCAACTCATCAACGCTTTCGGGATCCAGCTCGGGGCTGACGTCAAGCTGGAGGAGACCGAGGATACCTATCGCGTAAAGGTCACGTTCAAGGCAGCCGACTTCACGCCGGAGGTGATGGATTTCTGATGGAACGCGAAACCGCCAGCAGCGACGGGAAGGACGTCGAGTTTCTGATCACCGCCTCCGAGGCCTACCCCGCGTTCGAGCGGGCGTTTCTCGCCACGCGGCGCGAAGCGATCCTGTCGTTCCGTATCTTCGACCCCTGGACCGAGCTGCGTTCGTCTGAAGCCCGGGAGATCGGCAAGACATGGTTCGACCTGATCGCGCACAAGTTGGCGCAGGGCGTCAGGCTGACGATCATCGTGAACGACTTCGATCCTATCGCCCTGCCCGACATGCACCGGGTCAGCTGGGAAAGCCTGCGCTCGCTCGTGGCCGCGGGCGAAGCCTCCGGGCGTCCGGAAAACCTCGAGGCACGCGTGGCGATGCACCCCGCACGGGTCGGCTGGCTGTCCTGCCTAGGCTTCTGGCCGCTTAGCCGAAAGGAGCTTTCGGGCACTGCGAAGCGTATCAACGATCTTCCGACCCGCGAGAGACAGCGGTTTTACGAGCGCACCCCGTACCTCTGGCGGCACATGAAGCTCGAGCGCGGGTTGCTGCGGCTGATCCACGGCGTGCTGCCGAGGCTGGTCCCGGTCACCCACCACCAGAAGCTCGCCGTCTTCGACCAGGAGGTGCTTTACATCGGCGGCCTCGACCTCGACGAGCGTCGATACGATTCCAAGCAACACGAAGAGCCGGCGGACCAGACCTGGCATGACGTCCAGGTCTTGGTGCGCGGCGGACCCAAGGTCGCCGACGCCCATGCGCACCTGAAGACCTTCGAAGCCAGCACTGCTGGGGCCACGCCGCCCGAACTGCCCAATGTCCTGCGCACGCTCTCGCAGCGACGCGACAGCGGTTTCTTGCACCTTTCCCCGCGCTTCTGCCTGCGTGAGATCGAAAGCGCGCATCGCGTTGCCGTATCGCGTGCCCGGCGTCTAATCTATCTCGAAAGCCAGTTTTTCCGCGACACGCGCCTGGCCAAGCACTTTGCCAAGCGGGCCGACGAAAACCGCGACCTGACGCTCATTCTCGTGCTTCCCGCCGCCCCGGACGATGTGGCGTTCGAAAACCGCTCCGGCGGTGACGCGCGCTACGGTGAGTATCTGCAGGCCAAATGCGTCGACATCCTGATGACCGGCTTCGGCGATCGCATGACGCTCGTGTCGCCGGCGCAACCCCGTCGCGGCACAGAGACCGGCCGTGCCACGCTCTACGACGCACCGCTCGTCTACGTGCACGCCAAGGTATCGGTCTTCGACGACACCGAGGCGATCGTGTCGTCGGCCAACCTCAACGGCCGCAGCCTGAAATGGGACACCGAGGCTGGGATCCGGCTTGACGATCCCGGAGCGATCGTGCGCTTCCGGGAGCGCCTCTTCTCGCATTGGCTCGGCCCGGATGCCGGCCCGGAATTCTTCGACCCGAAGACTGCGCAGATCGCCTGGCGCGAACGGGCGCGCAGCAACGCCCGGCTCGCCCCCGAAGACCGCGTGGGCTTTATGTTGCCCTACGCATCGCGTCCGGCCAGAAGGTTCGGGCGCAATTTGCCGGGCATTCCGGAAGAGATGGTCTGACCCAGCGCCGCCTCGGTCAGCGAGATCATCCAGATCAGCATAGGGATGGCGACCATGCCGCCCAGCGGGCCCCACATCCAGATCCAGAACACCAGGAACAGGAACACCACCAGAGGGTTCACCGCCATGCGCTGCCCGACCAGCGCCGGGGTCACGAACTGACCTTCGGTGGCGTTCATCAGCAGGTAGGCGGCTGCCGGTGCGACGCTGATCGCGCCGTCGAACACGACCAGACCCGCGACGAGCAGCATACCGGCCAGCATGATCGGGCCGAGATAGAGGATGAAGTTCAGCAGGAAGGCCATGAGCCCCCAGAATCCGGGGCCTGGCATTCCGAAGGCGTGCATGACACCGGTGACCAGCAGTCCAAATGTCGCGTTGATCGAGGCGATGGTCAAAAAGTACCGGGCCACCCGGCGTTCGGCGGTGATGAAATCCTCGTTCTTGAGACCTTCGATGGAGTTCCCGAGCCAGGCGTAGATGTCCTTGCGCGTCATCAGGAAGAAGTAGAACGCACCGATGAAGATCATCAGTTGGGCGACGAATGCGGGTGCGAAGAACAGCGCATCGGTCACTTTCGGAATCGCATCGGTCGCACCGGTGGTGGGAGCGGCGTCTTCGGCGGCGTCCGGATCGACTGCTTCCGCCACGTCCTTCGCGATTTCGTCTAGACCCAGAAGCATTGCGCGCACTGTCTGCACCGCTTCGCGCAACTCGGTCCAGATCACTGGCGCGCGAGCGATCGCACGGCTGACGTAAGGCTCGATGAAGAACATGATCGCGACGATGACGACTACCGCAAGTCCGGCGGAAAAGAAGGTGGCAACTGAAGGCCGAAAGCCCAACCGATCCATGCCGTCGGCCAAGGGCGAGAGAACGACACCGGTCACCATCGCCGCGATCACCGGCGCAAAGAATTCCGAGGCCTCCCGGAGGGTCACGAACACGACGACGGTGGCGAGGATCGCCAGGCTAATCCGGATCATTCGGCTCCGCTCATTTCATGGGTATTTTCGTTCACGGCAATGACAGTCCCAAATCGTCGCCCTGGGATCTTGCAATTGTCTCGCGGTTCCGTGGCGCTCGGTCGAGGCGAATTCCCGACCCGGCGCTGGTCTTGGGGATAGACAGGACTTCGCACCAAGCCGGAAACTCGTGGTCAAACGCGCGACGGGGCAAATGGTTCCGCCATGGGCGAGCGATTCTGCGATTACGCGCGCCAAAGATGCGCGTCGATCATGCCGATGCGCCCGCGGACCGGCAAGGAGAGGCTTGTGTCAGGCGGCCTCGGCTCCGGTCCACCCTGACGTGCGAGCACCTCCCCGGTGGCAGCAATGCTCGCGCCCGCGTCCTTGGCGACTTCCATCAACCGGCTCGCCAGGTTGACGGTATCGCCGGTGACCGTGACCTGCTGCTGGCGCGCGCCGCCGAGCCGCGACAGGATCACCGGACCGGCATGTATCCCGACGCGCGACCCGGTCGCCTGCCCTGTCGCCTTTAGCGTGGCGATCGCAGCGACGAGGTCGAAGCCGCAGGCAAGCGCATCCCGGGCCGCCGGAACCGGGTCGCCCTTCAGACCGAAGACCGCCATCGCCCCGTCGCCCATGTAATTCAGCACGACGCCGTCGTGGCTCTCGACCATATCGGTCGTGACCTGGTGAAACCGCTTGAGGAAGGTTTGCGTCGCGTCCGGGCCCAGCGCCTGCGAGAGCGCGGTAAACCCGCTCAGATCCACGAACAACACCACCAGATCGCGGGTTTCCGGGCTGCGAAGAAAAGCGGGATCGCTTGCGATCAGGTCGGCGAGTGCCGGCGACTGAAACGCCTTCAGCGCGTGCATCCCGCGCGTTGTCCGCGCCGCCTCGCGGCGCTCGTAAAGATGCCGCGCGGTGCCCGCGACCAGAATGACCGGAAGACAGATGGCCATCGGCAGGCCCGCGCTGAGCCAGATGCCGCCTGCGAACGAAAGCCAGGTGCCGGCGAGGCCCGCCAGCACAAGGCCCGCCGCGACCGGCACGCCCACCGCCAGTGGCAGGCAGACCACGATTGCAGCGACGCTGGCCGCCAGAAACATCGAGAGTGCAAGGTCGATGCGCCGGGTTGTCGTGTCGCGCCGCAGGGCTTCGCCGCCCAGAAGCTGGTTCACGGCGGTGGCGATGACCTCGACCCCGGGCATGTCCTGCCCGAAGGGCGTGGCGAAGCGGTCGCCGAAGGCCGTGGCCGTGAACCCGACGAGCACGGCGCGATCCTCCAGCATCGGACCGGCCGCGCCCGACAGCACATCGAGTGCGCCAACCGTGGGGATCGTTCCGGACGGTCCCAGCAGGCGCAAAGGCATCTGGGATCCGGTATCCAGCGGAACCTCATTCTCTCCGACACTCACGCTCGCGGCCCCCACCCGGACTACGCTGCCCGCGCGCGCCGCAGCCACGCGCAGCGCCAGAGACTGCATCAGACCGGCGTCCGTCGGCATGACCATCGGGACATGGCGCGGTGTCCCGTTACGGTCCGTCGAAAGGTTGACCAAGCCCACGGGGGCAACCTTCGCGAAGACGGGTTGCGGCCCCAGCACATTAGGCGGCCCAACGGATGGCGCGTCGCCGTCGAACCCCGCCCCCGCGGCGATCACTGCCTGCGTCTCGCCAAGGATCCGGGAGAGTTCCGCATCGATCTCCGGGTCTCCCGGATCGGCCAGGATCACGTCGAGCCCGATGGCTCGTGGCCCCGCCGCGCCGATCGCCGCAACAAGCCGGGCCAGCCGCGCACGCCCGTCGAGCGCGCCGAAGTCGGGGTCCGCGAGGGCGGCGTCGTCGATGGCGACGATGATCACCTCGCCGGTCGGTTGCTGCCGACCGAAGCTGACCAGCCGCAGGTCGGTCAATATGGCCTCCAGCCCGTCGACCGGTCCGGGCCGGGACGACAGGTGCGGCCATGCGATGGCAGCGGCCCAGCAGGCGGCAAGGACGGCGGCCAGACCGGCGCGCCACCATGCCGCCCGCCTGCTCATCTGCCGAAGCGCGCCAGCAGCGCGGCGACGCGCGCCGCGCCCCATGTCTTGACCTCGAGGGCTTCACCGGGGGTCACGTCGACGCCTTCGCCCTGTTCCAGAAGCACGTCGTCACCGCCTGCCCGTGTCTGCTGGACCGAGACGGCTCCTTCCACGACGAAGACAGATGTCGCCTCGTCCGCAACGTCGACAGCGAAGACCGTGCCGCGCACGGCGGCAATGGCATGCGGTGTGCGGACCTGCCGGGGGCCGGATCCAGGCTGCGACTGCACCAGGATCGCGCCGTCCTCCAGCGAGAGACGGCGTGGATCGGCAGCGACAAGGCCAAGCTGCGTCGCGGCCTCGATCTCGACGACAAGGCCGCCCTCGCAGGTCAGAACCGAGCGGTCGGGGTCAGTGGCGGCCGTGACGGCACATCCCGCCGGAACCTGCGCCAGAACCGGCGACGCGATCAGGGCAGAAGCCAGCGCCGCGGCGACAAAACGAATGGGGATCATGAAATTCACCTCGCGAATGCCCGGCCGGGCAACAATCCTCTCCCCGGCCTCGACGGAGGTTCTAGCATCGCGCGCATCGGCCCAAAAGCCCGATCCAGACCCGCGAACGCAAAGAAGGCGCGGAGAGCCCGCACCTTCTTCGCATCCCTTCAGACCGTCCGGCTACTGTCTAACCCGGCGTTTCACAACGGGGCGGTCAAAAGCGGTGATCGTGACGTCAGGCAACCGTTTTGTCGGCGGCAAAGAAGCGGTCGCTCCGGCCCGGCTCGGCCGAGTCGAGAAATTCGCTCAGGACCGGAGCGAGATCGGGATCGCGCCGGGCGATGTGCAGCGCCGCAGCCAGCATCCCGCGCTTCGATCCGCAATCGAAGCGGATACCGGAGAACCGGAACCCCGACAGCCCGATTTCTGCGATGCCGCGCGCGATTGCATCGGTCAGCTGGATCTCGCCGCCTGCGCCCGCTTCCTGGGTCGACAGCGCGTCGAAGATGTCCGGATGCAGGATGTAGCGCCCGACGACTGCGCTGTTCGAGGGCGCCTCGTCCACGCTGGGTTTCTCAACGATTGCATTCGACTTCACGAACGCCCCCTCCTGCGTCAGCGGCGACAGGATTCCGTAGCTGGAAACCGTCTCCGGATCGACGTCCATCGCGGCAACAAGATGGCCGGAGTCGCAGGAAGCGTAGGCGTCGATCATCTCCGCAAGGCAGCCGCGGCCCCCGAGGATGAGATCGTCCGGCAGGATGACCGCCACCGGCCCCGGCAGCACGTGCTCGTGTGCCAGCAGGACGGCGTGGCCAAGTCCGAGCGGTTCATCCTGCATCACGAAGACGACGTCGTGACGCTGCTCGTCGATCGCCGCATCCTTGAGGCGTTGTTCAAGCCCTGTCTTGCCGCGGCCGCGCAGCATCTCGCGCAGGCCGACGTCGTCGCGGACGTGCCGCTCGATGGCTGATTTCGAGGGATGGCTGACGAATATCATGCGCTCGACACCGGCGTCGCGCGCCTCTTCGATGGCATACTGGATCAGCGGCGTGTCGATAACCGGCAAGAGCTCCTTCGGGGTCGCTTTCGTCGCCGGCATGAATCTCGTCCCCAGACCGGCCACCGGGAAAATCGCCGTCCGCACCCTGTTGTCACTCATTACCTGTAGACTCCCTGCTATTGTTTGCGCGTCGCCGCGATGTCGATTGATTAGTAACGCGGCCGGTTCTCAATTGGTTTCACCATGTTGCGATGCAGCATCGCCAATTCAGCATCCCGAACGCGCGCTGTCAAAGGCCGCAGGGTTGAAGCTGAAAGCTGGGCTCTCCTTTAGCGGGTCTTTCCAGCATACGGAGCCATGTCATTTTCGGAGCTCATGATTATTTGCTAATTATTTTCATATATTTATGAGAAAGGCACGGATCAAGCACCCAGACAACCTCCCGTTCGGCGGAAAGTGGGGCGTGCGCGCGCGGAAACCTGCCGCGTGCCGAAAATTGCATCAGTTCGTACCGTCGCTCGCCCGTTCTGATGCTGCGTCACAGCATTTCTCGCCCGCTCATGATCCAACTTGCTCCGGACAACACCGTCCGCGGTGTTGGAAAGGCGTGACTTTTGCCGTGAAGTGATATCTTTCCAAGAGGCGTTTCGTTCATCGGGCAAGTCCATTTGAAACCTTTCCTTCTTCAATCGTTCCTGAGCCTCGCCGTGCTGGCCGCTGCGCTCGCGCTCTGGATTGCCTACGTTCCGGCCGCAATGCCGCTACTCGATCGGCTCGGCGTTCTCGACGTTCTGGGCATCGACGCCGACGGCGACGCGACCGGCGACGGCGCCCGCGGCGGTTGGGGCGGTGGCGGGCCGGTGCCGGTGGTCGTGGCAGAGGTGACGAACCGCACGGTCGCGGACCGTGTGACCGCCATCGGCGACGGGCGTGCCCTGCGCGCGGTCACCGTGAGGTCCGAAGCCGTGGGACGGATCACCGAGTTGTCGCTCAGCGCCGGGGGCCGTGTCGAGGCCGGCGACGTCATCGTCCGGCTGGACGACGAGGCCGAGACCATCGCCGTCGAACGCGCGCAGGTGGTGCTGGAGAATGCGCGGGACGACGCCGCGCGGGTCGCGAGGCTCGAGAACACCGGCGCGGTAACCGAAGTGCGTGCGCGCGAGGCGCAGCTTGCGCTGCGCACGGCCGAGCTGGAACTGCGCCAGGCGACCTATGACCTCGAACAGCGCCGCATCGTCGCCCCGATTGCCGGCTGGGTCGGGATCGTCGACGTGGATGTCGGCGAACGGATCGCGGCGCAGGAGGAAATCGTGACCATCACAGACCGGTCACGCATCCTAATCGACTTCCGGGTGCCCGAACGCGTGATCGGGCAGATGAGCGTCGGCATGCCGGTCGATGTGACCCCGCTAGGTCTGCGTGACCTGACTTTGGAGGGCGAGGTCAGCGCCATCGACACCGTCGTCGACCGCGCCAGCCGAACGATGCGGGTTCAGGGGCGCGTGACCAACGATGCCGACCGGCTGCGCGTCGGCATGGCCTTCTCGGTCGCGCTGACCTTCCCCGGCGACGAGAGGATTTCGGTCGATCCGCTGGCGGTGCAGTGGTCGAGCGAAGGCGCCTTCGTCTGGGTCATTCGCGCGGAAAAGGCCGCGCGCGTGCCGGTGCAGATCCTGCAGCGCGACAGCAACGCGGTGCTGATAGAGGCCGATCTGCAACCGGGAGAGCCGGTGGTGATCGAGGGTGTCCAGAGTCTCCGGCCCGGATCCGACGTCGCTATCGCCGAGCGCAGCGAGGCACGGGAGGTCGGGTTGCCGACCTCCCGGCTCTAAGCCCATGACGCCCAACGCCTCCTCCCGCTCCGGAACGGCGCTTTTCGTGCGCCGCCCGATCCTGGCCTTCGTGCTCAATGCGTTGATCGTGCTGGCCGGCATCGCCGGTCTCTTCGGCGCCGAGATCCGCGAACTTCCGAACGTCGACAGGCCCGTCGTGACGGTGACGACGCGATTCTCCGGAGCCTCGCCCGAAACGGTCGACCAGGAGCTTACGGGACGCATCGAGGGCGCCGTGGGCCGGGTGTCGGGCGTGCGCTCGATCTCGTCGAACTCACGCTACGCGCGCAGCCGCGTCACGGTGGAGTTCGAGGAAAGCGTCGACATCGACATCGCCGCGACCGATGTGCGCGACGCCGTCTCGCGCATCGTCAATCAACTGCCCGATGACGCCGAAACGCCCGAGATCGTGAAGGCCGATGCCAATGCGTCCCCGATCATGCGCATCGCGGTGACATCCACGGGGCGCTCGCCGCAGGAATTGACGCAGATCGTTTCCGAACGCGTCGAGGACCGACTCATTTCGATCGCCGGGGTTGCCGACCTGCAAATCTACGGCGACCGCGAACCGATTTTCCGGGTCGATCTCGACCCGCTGGAATTGGCCAGCCGGGGCCTGTCGCTGGCGGATCTGCGCAACGCTCTGTCGGACGTGGCTTTCGACGCCCCGGCGGGTGATCTGGCAGGAGAGCGGCAGGCGATCAGCGTGCGCACGACGGCGACGGTGACCTCCCCCGAGGCCTTCGAGGCCCTCAAGATCTCAGACAACGTGACCGTGAGCGACGTGGCGCGGGTGACCCTCGGCCCTGCCCCGAACGAGACCGTGCTGCGCGCCAACGGTCAGCTGGGAATGGGCATGGGGGTGATCCGGCAGGCGACGTCGAACACGCTCGAGATTTCGCGCGCTGTCCGGGCCGTCGTGGCGGAACTCGACGCGACGCTGCCCGAGGACATCGAGATCTTCGTGACCTCGGACGACGCGATCTTCATCCAGGGGTCCATCGACGAGGTCGTCAAGACGCTGGGCATTGCTGTGGCGATCGTGATCGCGGTGATCTTCGTCTTCCTTCGCGATGTGCGTGCCACGTTGATCCCCGCCCTGACGCTTCCCGTGGCCTTGATCGGCACGCTGGCCGCGATCTACCTCGTCGGGTTTTCGATCAACATCCTGACCCTGCTGGCGCTGGTGCTGGCGACCGGAATGGTCGTGGATGACGCCATTGTCGTGCTGGAAAACATCGTCAGGCGCCGGGCCGACGGCCTTGGGCCGCGCGCGGCCGCCGTTCTCGGCACGCAGCAGGTCTTCTTTGCAGTCGTGACAACCACGGCGACGCTGGCCGCGGTTTTTGTGCCGCTGTCCTTCCTGCCTGGCCAGGCGGGCGGGCTGTTCCGCGAATTCGGGTTCACGCTGGCCATCGCTGTCATGCTGTCCTCGGTCGTCGCCCTGACGCTCTGCCCGGTTCTGGCGAGCCGGCTGTTGCGCGACGCCCCGACGCAGGACGCGCGCGGGCCCGTGGCCTGGCTCGGGCGGCGCCTTGCCGGGGTCTATCGCGCAACGTTGCGCGCGGCACTTTCGGTGCCTCTGGTAATCGTCCTGGTCGCCGGCATCGTCGCCTTTACCGCCTATCTCGTCGCCAGCGGCATCCGGCAAGAGCTGACGCCACCCGAGGACCGCGCCGTGGCTCTTCTAAGCGTCACCGCGCCGCAGGGTGTGTCGCTGGAATACACCACCGCGAAGATGCGCGAGATCGAGGATGCCGTTCAGACTCAGCGTGACGCGGGCGAGATCACCAATGTGTTCTCGATCACCGGTTTCGGCGCCGAGAACCGCGGTTTCATGGTCTTCACTCTCGCCCGCTGGGACGCGCGCGAGCGCTCCCAGCAGGAGATCGTGGGCGAGATCAACGCGGCCTTGCGCGGCATCATCGGCGTGCGCGCCTTCGCGATCCAGCCCAACAGCCTCGGCATTCGCGGCGCCGGACGCGGGCTCAGCTTCGCGGTCACGGGCGACAGCTACGAGCAGTTGGCCTCGGTCTCGGACAGGCTGGTCGCGCGGATGCAGGAAAACCCGGGGCTGGGTCAGGTCCGGCTCGAATACGAGACCACGCAACCGCAGATCTTCATCGACATCGACCGCGCGCGGGCCTCGGATCTCGGCATCGACATCACCGGGCTGGGCGCGGCGCTGCGGGCCGTGCTCGACGGCAACTCGATCGGCTCGGTATTCATCGAAGGTGTCAGCTACGACGTGCAGATGCTGTCGACCTCCGATCCGGTGAACGATCCCGGAGATCTCGAAAACGTCTTCGTGCAGACCGGCAGCGGGCAGATGGTGCCGATGTCGAGTTTCGTCCGGCTCGAGGAGCGCCCGATCGCGCCGGAACTCGACCGCGAGGGGCAGAACCGCTCGGTCGAGATCTCCGCCGGCCTGACGCCCGAGATGTCGCTGGGCGATGCGATGGCCGAGGTCGAGCGCCTCGCCGACGAGATCCTCGCCGAGGAGAACCGCATCGTGCCGCTGGCCGAGGCGGCGACGCTCGACCAGACCAACTCGGGCATGTTCATCACCTTCGGCTTCGCGATCCTCGTCGTCTTCCTCGTGCTGTCGGCCCAGTTCGAAAGCTTCGTTTCGGCTGTCGTGGTCATGGCGACTGTGCCGATCGGCCTTGCCTGCGCCGTTTTCGCCCTGCTTTTCACCGGGCTCAGCCTCAACGTCTACAGCCAGATCGGGCTGGTCATGCTGATCGGGATCATGGCCAAGAACGGCATCCTGATCGTCGAGTTCGCCAACCAGCTGCGCGATGCCGGCAAGGAGGTGGCCGATGCCATCCTCGAGGCCGCCACCGTGCGGCTGCGCCCGGTGATGATGACGATGGTCTCGACCGTGTTCGGCGGCGTGCCGCTGATCCTGTCCTCCGGGGCGGGCGCCGAGGCGCGCGAGGCGCTCGGCTGGGTCATCGTCGGCGGCCTCGGCCTTGCAACTTTGTCGACACTTTACCTGACGCCCGTCGCCTACCTGCTGCTCGCTGGCTTCTCGAGCCCGCGGGCGGCGGAGGAAAAGCGTCTCGCGCAGGAACTCGAGGCCGCCGAAAAGGCGGTCTGACCGCCCGCGCGGAACGTGTGCTGCCGCGTCGCTGCGGTGTCGCGTAACGCGACATTAACCCCGTTCTGACACCGTTCGACGCGATTTCGGACGAAGGGCCTTCGTGGATGAACGACCTGCTGGTGCAGATTCCCGACTCGGATCCCGCGCGCGCGCACACGCCGCTGGGCCGGCACCTCGTCGACGAAGGGTTGATCGACCCGGCCGACCTCGACCACGCCTTGCAGATGCAAAACTTCGTCGACGCGCCGCTGGGCGAAATTATGGTGTCCGAAGGGTTGCTGGCGCGCGACGACGTGCTGCGCGCCCTGTGCCGGCAGTCCGGGCTGACGCGCGTCGATCTTGACACCCATCCGCCGTCCATCGGCATTGAAGGCTGCCTCGCGGCCACGTTCTGCCTGGAACATGGCGTGCTTCCGTGGCGCGAGATGGAGGGCAAGCTCTACGTCGCCACCAGCCGGCCGCTCAGTTTCGACCTGTTCCGCATCGCACTGGGCCGCAACGGTCCGGCGATGGTGCCGATCGTGGCCGACGCCGCCCAGATCAGAGCCCACCTGAGCCGGATGTACGGGCGCGAACTGGCGGCGAAGGCGATGCGCCGGGTCGCAGCCGTCGAAAGCTGCCGTGGCTGGGCCGACCGGCACGCGCGCCGTGCGCTGAAGGCCGGCGTGCTGGCGTCGATGCTCGCCGCGGCGGTGCTGCTGGCCCCGCTCTGGACCGTGACCGTCGGCATGATCTTCGCCACGCTGACGCTCCTGATGACCACCGGGTTGAAGGCGGCGGCGCTGGCCAGCCAACTGGGTCAGCTACGGATCGAGGATCGCGCGCCGGAACCCGCTGCCGTCACCCCCTTCCGCATGCCCTGCGTGTCGGTGCTGGTGCCGCTGCTGCGGGAAAGAGAGATCGCCGGCGTGCTCATCGAACGGCTGTCGCGCCTGACCTACCCCAAGTCCCTGCTCGAGGTCGTTCTGGTGCTGGAGGAAGGCGACACCGTCACCCGCGACACCATCGCGGCGACGCAACTGCCGCACTGGATGAGCGTCGTCGAAGTGCCCGAGTCGGGCGGCCTGACCACGAAACCGCGTGCGCTCAACTACGCGCTCGATTTTTGCCAAGGCAGCATCGTCGGTGTCTGGGACGCCGAGGACTGGCCCGAGGCGGACCAGATCGAACGCGTCGTGACCCGTTTCAACGCAGCCCCGCCCGACGTCGCCTGCCTGCAGGGGCGGCTCGACTACTACAATGCCCGCACCAACTGGATGTCGCGCTGCTTTGCCATCGAGTATGCCACCTGGTGGCGGATCATGCTGCCGGGGCTCGCCCGGCTGGGGTTCGTCATCCCGCTAGGCGGCACGACGCTGTTCTTCCGCCGCGATATCCTCGAACGGCTCGGCGGATGGGACGCGCATAACGTGACCGAGGACGCCGATCTCGGGCTTCGCCTTGCGCGGCGCGGCTATGTCGCCGAGTTGCTGCCGACCGTCACCCGCGAAGAGGCCACGTGCAGCCCCTGGGCCTGGGTGCGCCAGCGCTCGCGCTGGCTCAAGGGGTTTCTCGTCACCTACATGGTTCACATGCGCCATCCGCTTCGGCTCTGGCACGAATTGGGACCGCTGCGATTCTTCGGCGTGCAGGGCATGTTCCTGGCGACCTTCTCGCAGTTCGCCTGCGCGCCGCTCCTGTGGTCGCTCTGGCTGACATTCCTTGGCGGCGGCCACCCGATCGAGGCAACGCTCGGCTGGGGCGCCGTCACGACGCTCTCGGTGCTTTTCGCAATGGCTGAGCTGATCAACCTCGCCATGGGGCTGGTCGCGGTTTCGGACCGCGATCACCGGCACCTGATGCCGATCGTGCCCACGATGATGCTCTACTTCACCCTCGGCGCGCTGGCCGCCTACAAGGCCCTGTGGGAGCTGCTGCGCGCCCCGTTCTTTTGGGACAAGACCCAGCACGGCATATCGCCACACCCGGCCTAGCCCTCCTCCTGCCGCCGCGCCGCGTCGATCTGCAACCGCGTCATGAAAGCGGCCGAGATATGGGCGCGAAGGGCCGTGTCCGCCGCCGCCTCGTCGCGCGCCTCGATGGCGCGCACGATGGCGTCATGTTCCGTCTGCGCCCCCTTGCCCCGCCCGGTCGCGGCGAGCGAGGTCGTGTCCATCAACGCCATCGAGCGATGCACCAGATCGAGCTGCTGCACCAGGAAGCGGTTGTGCGAGGCGAGATGGATCTGCTTGTGAAACCGCCTGTTGGCGCGTGCCAGCGCGGCCGGACTTTCGGTCAGCGCATCGTCCTCCTCGACCATCTGGCGCAGCACGCGCACCTCCTCCTCGGTGGCATGGCGCGCCGCGAGCCGGGCCGCGAGCCCTTCGAGCTCACCCCGGACCACGTAGAGCTCGGCCATCTGGTTGTGATCGAGCGAGGCCACGATCAGGCTGCGCCCGTCCCTCACCAGCAGCGACTGCGTCTCGAGGCGCTGCAACGCCTCGCGGATCGGCGTCCGCGAGACCCCGAACCGGTCCGCCAACTCGCTCTCGACCAGCCGGTCGCCAGGGCGGTAGCTGCCCGCGTCGATCGCCTCGAGGATCAGCGAATAGGCATCTGCCTGCTGCGGCTTCTGCAGCGCCATGGTCTTCCCCCTTTGCCAGGTCCGGCCACAGTAGCGATGCCGGCGCGCAGCCTGCAAGACCGGCCGTGGCTTGCGCAACCGCGCGCTCCATCCTAAAGCAGCGCCATGCCCCGCGACGCCTTCGCCCATGTCGACACCTGGGTCTTCGACCTCGACCAGACACTCTACCCGCCTTCGGCGCGCCTCTTCGACCTGATCGAGGTCCGCATGACGCGCTACGTGATGCAGGCGCTCGGCGTCGACGCGCTCGAGGCCGACCGTCTGCGCAAGCATTACTGGATGACCCACGGCACCACGCTGGCCGGGCTGATGCGCGAGCACGGCGTCGATCCGGCGCCCTATCTCAGCGACGTCCACGACATTCCGCTGACCGCGCTGAGCCCCGACCCGCTTCTTGCCGCGCAGATCGCCGCGCTGCCGGGCCGCCGCATCGTCTACACCAACGGCTGCGCGCCCTATGCCGAGCGTGTGCTCGCGGCGCGCGGGCTTGGGGGCCTGTTCGACGGGGTCTACGGCGTCGAGCATGCGGATTTCCACCCCAAACCCGACCGTGCTGCCTTCGACAAGGTCTTTGCCGCCGACGGGCTCGACCCGGCGCGCGCCGCGATGTTCGAGGACGATCCGCGCAACCTGCTGGTGCCGCATGCACTGGGGATGCGGACCGTCCACGTGGCCGAGGCGCGGGGCGATGGCGACCATATCCACTTTCACACCGACGACCTCGGCGGGTTTCTCGCCCGGCTCATCTGACGCACTGGACGCGGCAGCGGCCCGCGCCTAAATCGTGGGTCAAGGAGACACGCGATGACCCGAGAGACCTGCGACATCCTGATCTGCGGCGGCGGCATCGCCGGGCTCACTGCGGCCGCGGCCTTCGGCACTGCCGGGTTCGACGTGATCTGCGTCGATCCCGCCCCCCCTGTCACATCGGGAGAGGCCGAAGGCGCCGACCTGCGCTCGACCGCGATGTTGCAGCCGGCCCGGTCTCTGCTCGAGGCTGCGGGTCTTTGGGAGCGGCTCGACGCCAACGCCGCTCCGCTCAAGGTGATGCGAATCGTTGATGCCGGTGGTGCCGAGCCCGCGCCGCGCACGATCCGCGAATTCGCCGCCTCGGAGATTTCCGATCAACCTTTCGGCTGGAACTTCCCGAACTGGCTGTTGCGCCGCGAGGCGCTGGCGCGGCTGGACGACCTGGCGAACGTGTCCTTCCGGCCCGGTGTGGGCGCCACGTCGCTCTTCACCCGCATGGCCGGCGCCCGGGTGGGCCTCGATGACGGAACCGCAGTGTCGGCCCGGCTGGTGATCGCCGCAGACGGGCGAAACTCGGCGATGCGCCGCGCCGCGGGCATCGATGTTGCGACCAAGCGCTACGGTCAGAAAGCACTGGCCTTTGCGGTGAGCCACCCGATCCCGCATGACGGGGTCTCGACCGAGATCCACCGCTCGGGCGGCCCCTTCACGCTGGTGCCGCTGCCGGACCGCGACGGCCTGCCCTGCTCTGCCGTCGTCTGGATGGAGGACGGCCCCCGCGCGGCCGACCTCGCCGCGATGCCCGTCGCCGATTTCGAGACCGAGATGACGGAACGCAGCTGCCATCTGTTCGGACCGCTGCAACTGCTGACGGAGCGTTCGGTTTGGCCGATCGTCAGCCAGCGCGCGACGCGGCTCTCGGGTGAGCGCCTCGCCCTGATCGCCGAGGCTGCCCATGTGGTGCCACCGATCGGGGCGCAGGGACTGAACATGAGCCTCGCCGACATCGCGGCCCTGCTCGAGCTTGCCGAGGCCCGGCCCGAGGGGCTCGGCGACCGCGCGATGCTCGATGCCTATCACGCCGCGCGCATCGGCGACGTGCGCCTGCGGGTCGAGGGCATTTCGCTGCTCAACCGCGCAAGCCAGGCCGGCGGGCCCGGGCTGCGCGACGCTCGCGCACTGGGGATCGACCTGCTGCATGGCGCAGCCCCGGTCCGGCGCGAGCTCATGCGTTTGGGTCTCGGCCTGCGCTGAACCAAAGGGCGCCCCGGAAATTTGGAAATTTCCGGCCCGTTTTCTTGCAAGAAAACGAGTGTGTTCCGCGGCGGTCAGAGTACCTTGTTGACCACCCGTTCCAGTCGCGCCAGCGTGGCATCGGTGTCATAAAGCTTGTCGAGCCCGAAAAGCCCGATGCGGAAGGTTCGGAAATCTTCCGGCTCGTCGCATTGCAACGGTACCCCGGCAGCGATCTGCATGCCCTGCGCTGCGAACTTGCGCCCCGACTGCACTTCGGGGTCGGCCGTGTAGCAGACCACGACGCCCGGCGCGCCGAAGCCCTCGGCGGCAACCGACACGACGCCGCGGCGCGCCAGCATCGCGCGCACCCCGTCCCCGAGCCGCCACTGCGCCTCCTTCAGCCTGTCGAAGCCGTGTGCCTTCATCTCCAGCATGGTGTCGCGAAAGCCGCGCAACGCATCCGTCGGCATCGTCGCGTGATAGGCATGGCCGCCGTCCTCGTAGGCCTTCATGATTGCGCGCCACTTGCCGAGATCGACCGCGAAACTGTCCGACCTGGTCTCGGCCAGACGGTCCGATGCACGCTCCGACAGCATGACCAGACCGGCCGAGGGGGCGGCCGACCAGCCCTTCTGCGGCGCCGAGATCAGCACGTCTATGCCGAGCGCACCCATGTCCACCCAGGCGCAGCCGCTGGCGATGCAGTCGAGCACCATCAACGCGCCGACCTCATGCGCCGCCGCGGCCAGTTGCGACAGGTAGTCATCGGGCAGGATCACCCCGGCCGAGGTTTCGACATGCGGCGCAAAGACGACCTGGGGCCGCGTGGCGCGAATCTCGGCCACCACCTCCTCGATCGGTGCCGGTGCGAAGGGTGCGGGATGGGAATTGCCCGCGGGCCGGGCCTTCATCACAGTCGCCGATGCGGTCAGCCCGCCGGTTTCGATGATCTGGCTCCATCGATAGGAGAACCAGCCGTTGCGCACGACCAGTACCTCGGCATCGCGCGCGAACTGCCGCGCCACGGCCTCCATCGCGTAGGTGCCGCCGCCCGGCACGACCGCGACCGCATGGGCCTTGTAGACCGCGGGCAGCGTCTCGGAAATGTCGCGCATGACCTCCTGGAACGCCGCGCTCATGTGGTTGAGCGAGCGGTCGGTGAAGACGACCGAAAATTCCTCGAGCCCTTCGGGATCGATGGTATCGAGCAGTGCGGGCATGGTGAAACCTCCTGTCTGGCTGCGGCTGTCCTACCCGCTTGCGCCGCAAAGGCAAAGCCCCGCGCACAGTGCCGCGTCAGAGATCAACCGATCGGGCCGGGCCGCCGCTCTTCGTTGAGAAGGACGTTGGCCTCGACCGCACCGGCTCCCGGCAGGGTCATGATGCGCCGGCGCAGGATCCGCTCGAAATCGGGAAT
Organism: Roseobacter sp. FCG-D35; assembly: GCF_033436665.1. Classification (NCBI taxonomy): domain Bacteria; kingdom Pseudomonadati; phylum Pseudomonadota; class Alphaproteobacteria; order Rhodobacterales; family Roseobacteraceae; genus Roseobacter; species Roseobacter sp. FCG-D35. Next base: position 173,169 of record NZ_JAWQFO010000008.1, on the reverse strand, counting down.
GTCGCGGGCCACCACGCGCAGGCGGTAGTCGTAGAGACCCAGAACATGCTCGACGGTCTGCACCTCGGGAATGGCGCTGACCGCGCGTTCGAAGTCCCCCAGATCGACCTGCCCCTTGGTGACGAGCTTGACGCCGAGGAACACGGTCACCCCGAACCCCAGAGCCTCGGCATCGAGATGCAGGCGTCGGCCGCGCAGGATCCCGGCGGTCTCGAGCCGCCGGATCCGCCGCCACGTCGCAGGCTGCGACAGGCCGAGCCTGCGGCCCAGCGCCCCGGCGTTCTGCGTGGCATCCCGCGACAACTCGCGCAGCAGGTCGCGGTCGATTTCGTCCAGGTCGATCATACCGGCAGGCTTTCGGCGTCCTTGAGGCGCGAGACCAGCATCAGCGCCTCGATGTCGGCAATATGCGGCAAGGTCAGGACGCGATGGCGGTAGATGTCCTGATAGTGCGCCATGTCGCGCGCGATGATGTGCAAGCGCACGTCGACACGTCCGAGGAAGGTCTGGATCTCGGTGACCTCGCGGACGTCGCGGGCTGCCTCGAGAAACTCGTCGAAGGCGCGCGCCTGCGTCTTGTCGAGCGTCACCCGCAACGACACCTCGACGCCGAAGCCCAGCGCCGCCCAGTCGATGACCGCCGAGACGCCGCGTACGATGCCGCTCTCCTGCATGCGCGCGATGCGGCGCGCGCATGTGCCCGGGCTCGTCGCGCAGCGATCGGCCAGTTCGGCCGGGGACAGCGACGGTTCGGACTGCCAGTACCGAAGGATGCGGCGATCGAGGTCGTCGAGCATGAATTTTCCACAGACCTCTTATCTTGCGCATGACAGATGCATTTCATGCGCGACTTTTCTACGCGGCGCAATGGCAATCCCGCGTCCAGACCGTAATCTGCCCGCGAACGACGACCAGCAAGAAAAGGATATTCCGATGCGCGTCTACTACGATCGTGACTGCGACGTGAACCTCATCAAGGACAAGAAGGTGGCCATCCTCGGCTACGGCTCGCAAGGCCACGCCCATGCGCTGAACCTGCGTGACAGCGGCGCCAAGAACGTGGTCGTGGCTCTGCGCGACGGCAGCCCCTCGGCGAAAAAGGCCGAAGGCGAGGGCCTGAAGGTCATGGGCATTTCCGAGGCGGCGGCCTGGGCCGACCTGATCATGTTTACCATGCCCGACGAGTTGCAGGCCGAGACCTACCGCAAGTACGTTCACGACAATATCCGCGAAGGTGCGGCGATCGCCTTTGCCCACGGCCTCAACATTCACTTCGGCCTGATCGAGCCAAAGGAAGGTGTCGACGTCATCATGATGGCGCCCAAAGGCCCCGGCCACACGGTGCGCGGCGAGTACGTCAAGGGCGGCGGCGTGCCCTGCCTTGTCGCGGTCGACAACGACGCGTCGGGCAAGGCGCTGGAAATCGGCCTGTCCTACTGCTCGGCCATCGGCGGCGGACGCTCGGGCATCATCGAAACCGACTTCAAGGAAGAGTGCGAAACCGACCTTTTCGGCGAGCAGGCGGTTCTGTGCGGCGGTCTGGTGGAACTGATCCGGATGGGGTTCGAGACGCTGGTCGAGGCCGGCTACGCCCCGGAGATGGCCTATTTCGAGTGCCTGCACGAGGTGAAGCTAATCGTGGACCTGATCTACGAGGGCGGCATCGCCAACATGAACTACTCGATCTCGAATACCGCGGAATACGGCGAATACGTCTCGGGCCCGCGGGTCCTGCCCTACGACGAAACCAAGGCGCGAATGAAGGCAATTTTGCGCGACATCCAGACCGGCAAGTTCGTGCGTGACTTCATGCAGGAAAACGCTGTCGGCCAACCGTTCTTCAAGGGCACGCGCCGGATGAACGATGCCCACCAGATCGAAGAGGTCGGCGAGAAGCTGCGCGGCATGATGCCCTGGATCTCCGCCGGCAAGATGGTCGACAAGGCCAAGAACTGACGCGGAGCGAGAACACCCTCCAAATGAGAATGGCCCGGCGCGGGCCGGGCCATTCCTACACAACAGGAGCACTCGTTAAATTCCCTTGGCTGCGAGGATCGCCCGCCAGGGGCACGAGCGGCACCACCGGGCAGGCGACCCTTCGACCATTAAGGCCAATGGGACTGTGCTCTACTGACCATCCGACTGCGGCAGCATGATGGACCAGGTCCGGACATTGCGGCGGCGAACGGGCTGTGCGGCGGTTTTCTTGCGAAGTATCGGGGAAAAACTTGGAAAAAGTGAATTTCGGGTCGCGCCTCGCTGACCAATTGTCTCGAACTGTCGAGACATGTGCGATATTTTCGCGTGAGCCTTGTCAGGCAGATTTCGCGCGACGCTTGAATGTCTGCGCTCGTGTCGTGCGATGCGCCGCGCTGGTCTCCCGCGCATTGCGCGCGACAGCCGCGACGGCAATCATCGATGATCCGGCGACGACGGCCAGAAGCGACAGCGCGATGCAGAAGGTGACGATGTCCATTCCGGATCTCCTCGGGCTTCGGTACCGACAAACTCGGGCCGTGCCGCCAAGGTTCCGGGGCGCGATATGCCGCGCCCGATGACCGCGCCTCGCATCACCGCGCAAAGCTGGCTGATGGTCGGGATCCTCGGATTGACCTGGGGTGGCACCTTCATGGTCATGGAGCTTGCGCTGGAAGGCATCACGCCGTTCTGGCTGGCCGCCGGGCGGATCGGTTTTGCGGCGCTGCTGATGCTTGCCGCTTGGCAGGCGCGCGGGGCGCCACTGTTCCGGGCCGCGGTCCCGCGCGGCGACTGGATCGCGCTCGGGCTCATCGGGGCGCTGAGCTCCGCCGTTCCCTTCATGTTGCTCTCATGGGGACAGCAATACGTGACGTCGGGGTTCGCGGGCGTGTCGATGGCGGCGGTCGCGCTCATCGTATTGCCGCTCGCGCATTTCCTCGTTCCCGGCGAGACCCTGAGCTGGCGCAAGTTCGCCGGCTTTCTCATCGGGTTCGTCGGAGTCTGCGTCCTGATCGGCGGGCAGGCTTTCGATTCCAGCGGATCATCGCGCGAGTTCGCGGGGCGCGCGGCCTGCCTTGGCGTGGCGACGTGTTATGCCGTCAGCTCGATCTTGCTGCGACGCCTGCCCGATGCCGATCCGATCGGTCTTGCAACCGTCCTGCTGCTGGTCGGTGCCACCGTCGTCATACCCGTGGCCTTTGCCGTCGAAGGGCCGCCGCCCTTGCCCGATGCCTGGACGATGGGCCTGATCGGCTTTCTGGGCCTGGTGCCGACCGCTGGCGCCAATCTCTTGCGGGTGCTGGTCGTGCGCAGCGCCGGGCCGGTCTTCATGTCGCTGACCAACTACCAGGTTCCGGTCTGGTCGGTGATCCTCGGGGCTGTGGTCCTCGGAGAGCCGATGCCCCGCTCTCTGCTGCTGGCGATGACGCTGATCCTCGTCGGTGTCGGTCTCAGCCAGTACGGCGCTCTGACCCGGCTCTTCGGCCACCGCCCGCGCGAGACCGATGGCAGCCGGCAACCGCCACTGCAGTAGGACGCCTCAGACCGAAACCGCGTCGGCCACCGCCTCGATCACCGAATCCACGGCACGCCGCATGAGCGCGTCATCCTCGTGTTCGGCCATCACCCGCACAAGCGGCTCGGTTCCCGACTTGCGGATCAGCAGGCGGCCCCCCTGCCCGAGATCGGCCTCGGCCTGGGCGATCGCTTGCTTGACCGGACCGGCCTCGAGCGGCGTCTGGCCATCGGCGTAGCGCACGTTCTTCAGGAGCTGCGGCACCGGTTCGAAGTTTTGCAGAAGTTCTGACGCCCGGCGTCCTGATTGGACCATCTCGCCTAGGAACTGAAGGCCCGCCATCAGGCCGTCGCCAGTGGTGGCGTAATCGGTCATCACGATATGTCCGGACTGCTCGCCGCCGAGATTGTAGCCGCCTTCGCGCATCCGCTCGACCACGTATCGGTCGCCGACCGCCGTGCGTTCCAGCCTGAGCCCGCGTCCCTCGAGAAAGCGTTCAAGCCCGAGGTTCGACATCACGGTTGCCACCAGCGCGTCGTTGCGCAGCCGGCCCTCCTCGGCCCAGCGTGCCGCCAGCAGCGCCATCAGCTGGTCGCCGTCGCCGACCTGGCCCTTCTCGTCGATCAGGATCACCCGGTCGGCATCACCGTCAAGCGAAATGCCGACATCTGCGCCGTGCGCCACGACGGATTCCGCCGCGAGTTCGGGGTGGGTCGAGCCGCAATGATCGTTGATGTTGCGCCCATTCGGGCTGACGCCCACCGGCACCACGGTCGCGCCGAGTTCCCACAGCGCCTCGGGCGCGACCCGGTAGGCCGCCCCGTTGGCGCAGTCGATCACGACCTTGAGCCCGTCGAGCCGGACCTGCCGCGGGAAAGTCGATTTCAGGCGCTCGATGTAGCGAAAGCGCCCGTCGTCGATGCGCTTGGCCCGCCCGATGTCCTGCGCCTCGGTGGCCTCGACGCCGCCCGCGACAAGCGCCTCTATCTCGGCCTCGACTTTGTCGGAGAGCTTGAACCCGTCCGGGCCGAAGAACTTGATCCCGTTGTCGTCCGCGGGGTTGTGGCTCGCCGAGATCATCACCCCGAGATCGGCGCGCATCGAGCGGGTCAGAAGGCCCACCGCCGGGGTCGGCACCGGACCCAGCAGCAGAACGTTCATGCCGGTCGAGGTTAGACCCGCGGTTAGGGCGTTCTCGAACATGTAGCCCGACAGCCGCGTGTCCTTGCCGATCACCACCCGGTGAACGCCCGAGGCGTCAGGTCGGAAGTAGCGGCCCACGGCTGCGCCGATGCGCAGCGCGGTCTCGGCCGTCATGGGGTGGATGTTGGCCGTCCCGCGGACGCCGTCGGTACCGAAAAGCTTACTCATGCGCCTCTCCTGCCACGCTCGCGCGCCAGAGCGCAATGGCCTGTGCGGTCTCGGCCACGTCGTGGACGCGCACGATTTGTGTCCCGTGTTGCAAGGCCGCGATCGCAACCGCAATCGATCCGGGCATCCGGTCGCGCGGCGCCTCGGCCTTGCCGATGGTTCCGATGAACCGCTTGCGCGACGCGCCGAGCAACAGGGGCACGCCGAGCCCGTGAAAAAGGCTCAGCCGGGCAATGAGCGCAAGGTTGTGGTCGAGGGTCTTGCCGAAGCCTATCCCCGGATCGGCGACGATCCGCTCGCGCGGGATGCCCTGCCCGACCAGCACGGCGATACGGTCCGACAGCCAGTCGTAGACGTCGAGCAGCACGTCGTCATATCGCGGGTCGGCCTGCATGGTCTGCGGGTCACCTTGCGCATGCATCACGCAGACCGGCAGGCCGTGGTGCGCGCAAAGCGGCGCGAGACCGGCGTCGAATGTGAACCCGGCCACATCGTTGACCATGTCCGCCCCGGCCTCGATCGCGGCATGAGCCACGGCGGTCTTGCGCGTGTCGATCGAGATCGGCTGGCGGTGTCCGGCCTGACGCAGCGCCGTGATTGCCGGGACGACGCGGGCGATCTCTTCGGCGTCCGGGACGGTTTCCGCCCCGGGGCGCGTGGATTCGCCGCCGATATCGAGGATATCCGCAGCCTGCATCGCATCCGCACCGCGCAGGACGCCGGGCACCGTGTCATGCAGGCCGCCGTCAGAAAAACTGTCCGGGGTGACGTTGAGGATGCCCATGATGCGCGGCCGGTCCAGCGTGAGCCCGGCAATGGGTTGCCGGGGCATCGTGAGGGCCGCGCGCCAGTCGTCGGGCAAGGCGTCCGCCGCCATCACGTTCGGCGGGGCTGTGCGGTCCAGCACCTCGACATGACTGAACCAGCAGGGTCCACCGGCAAGCGCCAGCGCCGTTTCGGGGCGCGCAGGACCCGATTGCACCAGCGGGCGATAGTAGCGCGTCATCCGTCAGAGCCGGGCCTGATCGGCAGGAACGCGGCGCAACAGTACGGAGGCGTCAGCGGGCGCCCTGTCGCCGATGATCAGCATTTCCTGCGCCTCGAGGGTGGCCGCGAACCATGTCGCAAGCGCGACCGCGTCGCGGGGCTGTGCCGAGGGGCCGTCGACGGCATCGAGCACGATTTTCGACGGCGCCCAGACGCTCATGCGGCCGTTCTTCATTGCCCAGTCGAGCTCGGTCCGCGTCGAAACCACGACGCAGCGTGGATCGCGACCGGCGAGCACCCAGGCATTCTGCTCGATAGCCAGCAGGTCGATGCGTCTCTGGGCCATGCGGTGGTCGCTTTGGGGCGCGGGCGCATCAGCAGCGCCGACGCAAAATACGACCGGCCGGCCCATGGCTTCGAGCTGGTCGATCCAGCCGCCGAGGCGCGGCGAGGCGATGGCCTCGTTGTCGAGGTAGACAAGCTCGGGACGTGGCGCGTCACCTTCGGCGCTGACCAGCCTTGCCCGGTCGCGCGCGCGCACAATTTCGACGCCCAGCGCACCCGGTCCGCGGTCAAGCTTTTCTATACGCACGAAGACCCGCATCGCCTGCGGTTCGGCGAGGATGCGTTCGGCCACCCGTTCGGCCAGCGTCTCCAGCAGGTTGATCCGCTCGGCCGCCAGTTCCGCCGCGATCGCCTCGGTGACCCGGTCGTAAGACAGGATGCGGTCAACGTCGTCATCGACCGGACCTGAGAGCGGCTGCACTTCGACGACGATGTTGAAACAGACCCGCTGGGTGACGCCGCGTTCGGCCTGAAAGGCGCCGATCTCGACCTCTACGGTATGATCCCGCACCGAGATCCGGTCGAGCGGTTGCGCCGCGGCCGTCGCCTCCGAGCGCTCGGAGGGATGCGCGAAGGCGAGGCGGATTTCGGAAGTCATCGGACGGCCCCTTGCTGGTTGTCCCCGGCGGGAACGGACACGGCCACGATGGACCGCGTCGCCAGCTTATCAGCCTGCCTTGCGACGGACCACGCCCCGAATGCGTCAGTTCGAGGCGGTCCGGACGCCTGCGCGATAGAAGATGTGGACGCCGATCGACGCGGTGCGCGTGAAAACCCGGCTCCAGCGCGGGCTCACCTTGTTGGTGTGGTAATGCGTGGCCCCGTCCGTCAGACGCGGCGCATGCCCGTCGAGGATCAGCCGCGCAATCTTGGCGGCGCGCTCGAAAGCCTTCTTCTCGCGGATGACCTCCTTGTGGCCATCGCAGGTGTAGGTGAACTGGCACTGGAACTTCTTGCCGGTTCCCTGGTTGATCACCGCGCAGGCCGAGCCGGGAAAGCGCGTGGACTTCACGCGGTTCATGATCACCTCGGCCACGGCGAACTGGCCTTTCACCGTCTCGCCGCGCGCCTCGAAATAAAGGGCTTCGGCGAGGCAGCGCATTTCGGGCCCACCCTTGGGATCCGGCTGCGCATCGAGCCACGTCCGCGAATAGTTCACAGGCTGGGGCTTGGATGTCGGCGGGCGCACGAAGTCCTGAATCCGGCTTTGCGGCACCGCGTTCAGCCCCAAGCGCTCTTGTTCGAGCAACGGTTCCACCTGGTTGGCCGCAACGGCCCCGGCACCCAGAAATCCTGCGGTCAGCACGCACAGCGCCGCCCGGGTCAAACGCCCCATTCCCATTTCAACACCCCTTGGTCAATTCAATCGGGGCCGCTTACCGAACCGACCGGAGCACGTAAAGTTCGGGGGCGTATGGAATCGGCGAATGAGCGTACTCTCGCGCAACACGGAACACGGGAAAAAGCAAGATATTCCTAGCGTAAACCTGGGGCCTACACCATGTTGATGGCGAGATGGTCGGCAATTGCCAACTGTGCGGCAGCAAGTCGCGCCACAGGAACCCGGAAAGGCGAGCAGGAGACATAGTCGAATCCTGCCGAACGGCAGAATGCAATCGATTCGGGGTTGCCGCCGTGCTCCCCGCAGATCGACAGCACGATGTCCGGATGCGCCGCCTTTCCGCGCTCGGCACCGAGTTTCAGCAACTCGCCAACACCCTCGGTGTCGAGCGTGTGGAAGGGATCTTCCGGGAAGACCCCCTGCTGGACGTAGTCGGACATGAACCGGCCGGCGTCGTCGCGCGACAGGCCATAGGCCATCTGGGTAAGGTCGTTGGTCCCGAAGCTCAGGAACGCGCTGTGCTGGGCGATCTCGCCGGCCCGCAGCGCGGCGCGCGGCGTCTCGACCATCACGCCGAGCCTGTAGGTGAAGTCGCGGTCACGTTGATTGCGCACCGAGACGGCCACGGCATCGATGGCGGTGCGCACCAGTTCGACCTCGCGCCGGGCCGAGACCAGCGGGATCATGATTTCCGGAACAACCGGTTCGCCCGCGTGGCTGGCGTCGATGGTGGCCTCGAAGATCGCCCGCGCCTGCATTTCGTAGATCTCGGGGACCGTGACCCCCAGACGGACCCCGCGCAGACCCAGCATCGGGTTGTACTCGCTCATCGCCTCGATGCGGCGCACGACGTCCGAGAGCGGCAAGCCCAGCGCCTCGGCCAGATCGCGTTGCCCCGCGCGGTCCGCCGGCAGGAACTCGTGCAGGGGCGGGTCGAAGAGGCGGATGCAGACCGGCTTGCCCTGCATGATCTCGAAAAGCTGGGTGAAATCGGCACGCTGCATTGGCAGCAGGCGTTCGAGCACCGCCCGGCGATCCTCCGACCCGGCGGCAAAGATCATCTCGCGCATCACCGTCAGGCGGCCGGGTTCGAAGAACATGTGCTCGGTCCGGCACAACCCGATGCCCTGCGCGTCGAAATTGCGCGCGGTCTGCGCATCGTCGGGCGTGTCGGCATTGGCGCGAATGCCGATGTCGCAGGCCGCGTCGGCCCACTCCATCAGCTTCTGGAAGGTCTCGTCGAGTGCTGCCTCACGCAAGGTCGGCGCGCCGGCCAACACCTGCCCTCGCGAGCCGTCGATCGTCACCGTGTCGCCCTCGCCGAAGACACGACCATCGGGCGCCACGAGCTGTTTCTTGGCGATGTTGAAGCGCATGTTCGAGGCGCCGACGACGCAGGGCAGCCCGATGCCACGCCCGATCACCGCCGCGTGGCTGGTGATACCGCCACGCTCAGTTAGAACCGCCTGCGCGGCGTGCATGCCACGGATATCCTCGGGGCTGGTTTCGCGCCGGACAAGGATGCAGGGCTCGTTACGGGCCGCGCTCGCCTGCGCGTCGGGGGCTGAAAAGACGATCCGGCCCGTGGCCGCTCCGGGGCTAGCGGCGATTCCGCGTCCGATCACGTCGCGCTTGGCCTGCGGATCGACCTGGCGGTGCAGGAGTTCGGTCAGCGTGCGCGGCGGCACCCGCATCAGCGCCTCTTGCCGGCTGATGATCCCTTCTTCCGCAAGATCGACCGCGATGCGTACCGCCGCCCGGCTCGAGCGGGCGACGCGCATCCCGTCAAGGATGAAGAGCCGCCCGTTCTCGATCGCGAACTCGACCTGCATCTCTTCGCGCAGGCGCCGGCGCATCAGCGCGGCATGTTCCTTCAGCGCCTCGAAGGCTTCGGGCGCGAGCTCTTCCAGCGACGGCCCGCGCGGATCGCGCGTGAGGTAGAGCGACTCGGTGTCGCTACGCAACGCATCCCGGCCCTGGCTCTGGCTCAGGTATCGCCCGGTAATCTGCGGCAGACCCGTGTCGCCGTTGACCAGTTGCAGGACGCCGGAGCCGCATTCGCCCTTGCCGAGGCCCAGCGCCATCTCCTGCACCACGAGACCGAGCCCCGCGTCGGCCGGTGCACCCTTGGCCTGCCGCAGTAGACGCGCCGAGGTCCCGCTCCAGGCGCGCGCCATGCTTTGCAGCACACCGGCCAGCTGTTCGCCGGCGTCGAGCGGGAACGGTTCTTCGAGTTCGGCCTCGTAGGCGCGCAGATATTCCGACACGTTCGCGCCCTCGACCTCGTCGAAGAGATCGGGGTCAAGCCGCGCGACATGCACCGCATAGGCCTGGACGAACCGCGCGAAAAGTGCCTCGGCAGCCTCGCCGCCCAGACGGCGTGACAACTCCTTCAGGCGCGCCTCGTTCATGCCGATGTTCAGGATCGCCCCGGGCCCGCCCCAATCGGGGTCTTCCGAGGACGGGCGCACGCAGAGCAGCGCGCCTTCGGGAAACTGCGAGACGATGCAGCCGATGTCGGGCATCTGCCCGTCCGCGATGCGGTGCACCGCGTCGAAGGACAGCGCCACGGTGCGCGGCACGGGCAGTTCAAGCCGGACAAGACGTTGCAGGCACTTGGCCCGGCCGCCGTGGGTGGCATTGGCGATCGGGGCGGTCGCGGTCACGAGGGTGGTATCGGGATCGTTCGGCACTGCAGCACCTGCATGTTGTCGCCGCAGCATAATCCGTCACCTTCCCTTTACAAGTGTCCGGAAAGCCGCGGGAATGACTGTATCAGCCCTCGATCCGCGTCAGGTCCGCGACCGAGGTGCAGATTGTCCGGATGCGGTGCAACAGGTTCAGGCGGTTGCGCCGGATGGTCTGGTTGTCGCTGTTGACCTGCGCTTCCTCGAAGAAGGCGTCGACCGGACCGCGCAGGGTCGCCATCGCCGACACGGCGCCCGCGAAATCGTCCGCCTTCAGCGCGTCCGCGATCCGTGGCTCCGCCGCATCGAGCGCGGCGAAGAGCGCGCGTTCCGCCGCGCCTTCGGCGAACTTGACGTCAGGGCCGAAGGAATACTCGACCCCGTCCTTCTCCTCGGCCTGGGTCAGGATGTTGTTGGCCCGTTTGAACCCCTGAATCAGGTTCTCGCCGTCCTCGGTGCCGATCACCTCTTGCAACGCCTTCGCGCGCTTGACCAGAAGCGCAAGATCGTCGCTGCCCGGCAAGGCGATGCAGGCGTCGATCACGTCATGCCGGACGCCCTGATCGCGCAGGTAGACCTTGAGGCGGTCATGGAGGAAGCCTAGAAGGTTATCCGTCTTCCCATCCAGATCGTCACCCTCTCCGGGCGGATGCGCATTCATGTGCGATCGGAAAGATTGTCGCAGGTCGAGCCGCAGGTCGTTCTCCAACACGATCCGGATGACCCCCAGCGCCGCGCGGCGCAGCGCGAAAGGATCCTTGCTGCCGGTGGGCTTCTCATCGATGGCCCAGAAGCCGGTCAACTTGTCGATCTTCTCGGCCAGCGCCACGGCCACCGAGACCGGATCGACAGGCACGGCGTCCGAGGGCCCGAGTGGCGCGTAGTGGCCGGGAGCAGCGGCGGCCACGGCTTCGGACCCACCGGCAGCCTTGATGTAATACTGGCCCATAACCCCCTGAAGTTCGGGAAATTCGTAGACCATCTCCGAGGCGAGGTCGGCCTTGGCAAGACGCGCGGCGGTCTCGGTCTCGTCCGGGTCGGCGTCCACGAGCGGCGCGATCTCCCGCGCGAGGGCGGAGACGCGCCGGATCAGGTCGCCCTGCGAGCCGAGCCTGTTGTGGAACGTCACACTATCAAGGGCTTGCAGCCAGGTGCTCATGTCGTCGCGCGCCACGCGCAGGTCGTTCTCCCAGAAGAACTTGGCATCCGCAAGACGCGCCGACAGCACGCGCTGGTTCCCGGCGAGTATAGTCGCGCCATTGTCGGCCGTCTCGCGGTTGGCCACGGTCACGAAGCGCTCGATGCGGCCGGTCTTGGCGTTGCGCACCGAAAAGAACTTCTGATGTTCGCGCATCGAGGTCTGCAGCACCTCGGGCGGCAGGTCGAGGAAGTCCACGCCGATCTCGCCCATCAGCACCACGGGCCATTCCACGAGCCCCGCAACCTCGGCCAGAAGCCCCGCATCCTCGACCACCTCCAAGCCCGAAGCGAAGGCGAGGTTGGTGGCGTCGTGCCAGATCACGTCAGCCCGTTCCTTGGCATCGAGCACCACACGCGCCTTCTTCAGCTTTGCGGCGTAGTCGTCGAAACTCGCGACGGAAAACGGCTCCGGCGCCATGAAGCGGTGTCCTTCGGTCCGGTCCCCGGTCTCGATGCCGTCGATGCTAAGCGGCACGACCTCCGCTCCCCCCTCGTCGGAGAGGATGCACAGGATGCGGTGCAGTGGTCGAACCCAGCGCAGGCTGCTGGAACCCCAGCGCATGGATTTCGGCCAGGGGAAGGTGCGGATCGTGCGCTCGAGCACCTCGGCAATGATCTCGGCGGCCGGGCGTCCGGGTTTCTCGATGACGGCATAAAGCACCGGCCCCTTGGGCGTGTCCCGCGTCTCAACCTGCTCACGCGTCAGCCCCGCCCCACGCAGGAACCCTTCGACGGCCTTTTCAGGCGCATCTGCCCGCGGCCCCTTGCGCTCTTCGCGGGTCGCCGGGCTCTGCGCCAGCAAACCTTCGACTGTGAGTGCCAGGCGGCGCGGCGTCGAGAAGGCGGCCGCCGACGCATAGGTCAGCCCGGCCTCGACCAGACCGTCGGTAAACAGCCTGCGCAGGTCATCGGCCGCGCGGGTTTGCATCCGCGCGGGAATTTCCTCGGAGAAAAGCTCGATCAGAAGGTCCTTCATGTCGGAGTTCGCCTTGGCTTGTACCGCGCAGCGCGGTCATCACGTCAGCGCGTGGATAACGAAGGCATTGGCGAGGGTCCAGATGCGGGGCGCGGAATTTGCGCGCGGATCAAAGCGACCGCGCGGCAGCCCGTACGCGTCCCTCGGCCGCATCCGCCAGCGACGTCAGGTCGGGCTCGGCCAGACGCGGCACGAAGCGGTAGATGGCCTCGATGAAGCAGTAGATCGCAAAGGCGACGGTCCCGATGCCTAGAGCGCCCAGAAGAAACTGCCCATAGGGCTGGCTGCGCACCGTGTCGAAAGCCTTGCCGATGCCGCCAGCCTGACCGGGATCCGTGTTGAGCCCGGCGTAGATCAGGAACGTCCCGATCAGTGCGATGACCACGCCATGCGCGATCAGTCCGGCCTTCACCACCGGGTCGAGACGCTCGGTCAGCGAGGTGCAGCGCAGGTGCTCCTTGTATTTCTCGGCAATACCCTTCCAGCCATAGTAGATGCCGGCGCCGATCGTGATGAGACCAACCGCGATCACGATCCATTTGCCAAAGGGCATCGACAGCACCCAGGACGTCGCGCTTTGCGCACCGCCGCCGTCGCCTGCGCTTTCGGAGGATGACCCCGTTGCCAGTCGCACAACCGAAATACCCAGGCCGGCATGGATCAGTCCGGTCACCGTCTGCCCGGTGCGCGCGATCAGGCCCTTGGCGTCCGTGCCGTGATCCTCGAGATCGTAGAAGGCGCAGATCAGGCGCCAGATCGCGTAGCAGAAAAAGCCCAGCGCGATCAGCCAGAGCCCGATGAGGCCGAAGGGCATGTCGCGCAGCTTGGCCAGGGCCTCGCGCGTGCCCTCGGCGTCGCCGCCGGTCCAGGCCGCGAGAAAGGCAAGGACGCCAAGGATGATGTAGGTCACGCCGCGGGCGCCGTAGCCCGTCCGCATCACGGGGATCACCCAGCCGGGTGCGTCGTCGTTCTGAGCCATCAGTGCGCGTCCTCCTGTGCAGGGACAAGCGCCGACATGCGAATTAGTTCCCGGCTTCGGCCTCATCGACCGCGGTCCCGGTCGCCGGATGCTCCGGACAATCCTCGCCGATGACCGTGCCGTCGTAGGCCTTCTCGCCGCAGTTGTTGAGCTCGTTCCAGGCGAAGCCCTGCCGATCCTCGGTCACGACGACGATGCGATCGGCGCCGTAGTGCACGTTTTTCTGACCGAGGTAGGCCCGCGCCGTCCCGTCGGCGAGCCGCGCCGCGATCGCCTCGGCATCGAAGCAATCGAACCAGCCCGGCGCGTTGCGCGGAACCGCGTCCTCGACACGCTCGTAGCGCGCATCGAGCGTTTCCGGAGCGGCCTCGGTGGTGAAGCAGGCCCGGAAGCGGATCGGCGAGCTGTCGGCGTCGATGGCACGGAAATCCGCAGTCTCGATGGCTTCGGTCGCGCCGGTGTCCTTCGCGACGAGTTGTACCGTTCCGGCCTCGTCGGTCACGTCCTCGTAGAATCCGTAGACCTGAAAGTAGTAAAGCGCCGCCCCGGCGACGCCGGCCGCCGCAAGCACGCCCAGCCCGACGATGCGCCCGTTCATGCCGCCTCGGGAGTCCAGCCCCCGGCGCGGGTTTCGACGAAGGCATCGGCGCACATCTTGGCCAGCGCGCGCACCCGTCCGATATAGGCCTGCCGTTCGGTCACCGAGATCACGCCGCGCGCGTCGAGCAGGTTGAAGACGTGGCTCGCCTTGATGCACTGGTCGTAGGCGGGATGCGCCATGACGATGCGCTTGCCAGTCTTGGGATCCTCGGCGGGCCGATCGAGGATCGCGCGGCACTCGGCCTCGGCCTCCTCGAAATGCCGCAGCAGCACCTGCGTGTCGGCGGTGTCGAAATTCCAGCGCGCGTATTCCTCCTCGGCCTGCCGGAAAATGTCGCCGTAGCTGAGCGCGATCGGGGTCTGGGGATCGTTGAAGGGCATGTCCATGACGTGGTCGATGCCCAGTACGTACATCGCCAGCCGCTCCAGCCCGTAGGTCAGTTCCCCGGACACCGGGTGGCAGTCATGCCCGCCGACCTGCTGGAAATAGGTGAACTGGCTCACCTCCATGCCATCGCACCAGACTTCCCAGCCCAGTCCCCAGGCGCCCAGCGTCGGGCTTTCCCAGTCATCCTCGACAAAGCGGATGTCGTGCAGGTCCATGTCGATGCCGATCGCCTCGAGCGAGCCGAGATAAAGCGCCTGCAGATCGGGCGGGCTCGGCTTGATCAGGACCTGGTACTGGTAATAGTGCTGAAGCCGGTTCGGGTTCTCGCCATAGCGCCCGTCGGTGGGCCTGCGCGAGGGTTGCACGTAGGCCGCGGCCCAGGGCTTGCTGCCGAGCGAGCGCAGGGTGGTCGCGGGATGAAAGGTTCCGGCGCCCACTTCCATGTCGTAGGGCTGCAGGATCGCGCAGCCCTTGGAGGCCCAATAGGTCTGCAGCTTCAGGATGATGTCCTGGAACGAGCGCGGTGCGCTTGCGGCGTCGGGCATGGGGCAGGCTCCTGCGGTGATCTGGGCGACTACCTATGCGCCGGACCGGGCGGGGTCAATTACAACAGCCGGGCCTATAACCGCGCGGAGGCAACCGGGACTTATGGTCTTTGAAAAGATTTCCTGCTTATCTGGCGAAAATAGAGACGAGCAGAGGCGGCCCGGACATGATGCGACTGATTGCCCTTGCGGTGATGATTGTGCTGGGCTTGACCCGGACGCTGCATGCCCAGTCCGGCGAGGCGCCGGTCTGGGTCCAGATCGAGGCACAGCCGAGCCTTGCGGAAGCCACCGAGCGCGCGCGCGACTATGCCGCGCGGCTGGCCGATGTGAACGGCTTCGACCTCGGAACCGGCTGGTACGGGGTCGCGCTCGGGCCCTACGCCCCCAGCGACGCGGCGCAGGTGTTGCGGGTTTACCGTGCGGAGGGTCTGATCCCGCGCGACAGCTACATAGCGGAAAGCTCGGCCTACCGCCGGCAGTTCTGGCCCGTGGGAGCCAACGTGCTTGACCGCGGCGTGATCGCGCCGCCCGAAGGGACCGCGCCGCAGGTGCCGGACGCGCCTGACACCGCTACCGTCGCCGAACCCGCTTCGCCGCCCGCTCCGGCGGACGAGACACCCCAGGAAGCCCGCGCGAGCGAGCGGCTGCTGTCGGAGGCCGAGCGCCGCGGCCTTCAGACCGCGCTTCAATGGGCCGGACATTACAATGCAGCCATCGACGGGCAGTTCGGACGCGGCACGCGCAGCTCGATGGCGGCCTGGCAGGCCGCCAACGCGCACGAGGTCACCGGGATCCTGACCACGGCCCAGCGCAACGAACTGATGGGTCAGTACAATGCCGTGCTCGACGGACTCGGGCTGGAACCGCTGCGCGAAACCGCCACCGGGATCGAGATACTGATCCCGAAGGAGGTCGTCGCGTTTTCGCGCTACGAGCCGCCCTTCGCGCATTTCGATGCCAAGGGTGAGATCGACGCGCTGGTGCTGCTGATCAGCCAGGAGGGAGACCGCGACACGCTGCATGGCCTCTACGACATCATGCAGACGCTCGAGATCGTTCCGCTGAACGGCCCGCGCCAGAAATCCGATCGCGATTTCAGCCTTGTCGGGCAGAACGCCACGCGGATCAGCGAAACCCATGTCAGCCTCGAAGGGGGTCGGATCAAGGGCTTCACGCTGGTCTGGCCGGCCGGTGACGAAGAACGCCGCGAGCGGCTGGTCGCGGAGATGCGGCGCAGCTTCACGCGCATCGACGGGGTGCTCGACGCCGCCGCGGGCGCCGATGCGGCCCAGCAGATCGACCTGGTCTCGGGGCTTCGCATCCGCAAGCCGCGCCTGTCGCGCTCGGGCTTCTTCGTGGACGGCGCCGGGGCGGTGGTGACGACCTCCGAGGCGGTGCAGAGCTGTTCGCGGATCACGCTCGACGAGGATTACGAGGCCACGGTGACGGCCGAGGACAGCGGGCGCGGGATCGCCATCCTGCGCCCGTCCCAGCGGCTTGCGCCCTCGCGTATCGCCCAGTTCAGCCCGGTGCCGCCGCGTCTCCAGTCCGAGGTCGCGGTGGCGGGTTACCCGTTCGAGGACGCGCTCAATGCGCCGACAATGACCTTCGGAACGCTTGCCGAGCTGCGCGGCCTGCGCGGCGAGGAAGAGATAAGCCGGCTCGACCTTGCCCCCCTGCCCGGCGACGCGGGCGGGCCGGTGATCGACGCCAGCGGAAACGTGCTGGGGATGCTGCTTCCGCGCGCGGGCGGCGCCCAGCAACTGCCAGAAGACGTGAGCTTTGCGCTGGCCGGCGGGGCCATCGCCGAGGTCATGCGGCGCGCGGGTCTGACAGCGGCGACAGGCAGTGAGACGGCCGGTCTCGACGCCTACGACATCACCTCCCGCGGCCAGGGCATGACCGTGCTGGTGAGCTGCTGGGACTGACCCTCGGCCACGGGGCGGCGTTTTCCGACACGGAAAACGGTCCGGAATCTTGCAAGATTCCGGCGCCGGTCGGCTAGCCGAGCAGCTCCGCGTTCAGGTGGATCAGCGTCGGCCCGTCGGCATCGAAGGCCGCGCGCACCGCGTCCTGCATCGCGTTCAGGCTTTCGGGACGCGCCGCGCGCGCACCGAAGGCTTCGGCGAGTTTGCAGAAATCCGGGTTGCGCGCCACGACGGCGTTCGGTGCGATCTGTGCGCTGACCATGCTGGCCTCGATCTCTCCGAGCTTGCCGTTGTCCCAGAGCACGATCGGCAGCGGCAGACCCAGTTCGACCGCCACGCCAAGCTCCTGCATCGTGTAATGGAATCCGTAATCGCCGATGATCGCCATCGACGGCAGGCCCGGCCGCGCCACGGCGCCGCCAATGGCGGCCGGCGTCGCGTAGCCCAGCGTGCCGAAGCCGAAGGGATGATGCCAGTGTCCGGGCCGGTCCATCGGCCAGACCTCCTTGGCCGAATAGGCGAATTGGGTCATGTCTGAAAAGATCATTGTATCCTGCGGCAGGCAGGCGCGCAGCGCATCGGCGACCGGCAAGATGCCGGGACGCTCGGCCTCGACTTCGGCGCGCCAGCGCGCGCGCCAGTCCGCAACCTCTTGTGCTGTCCATTTGGATGCTTCCGAGCGCGTATCGAGCCTGGCATCGAGGGCCGCCAGCCACGCCGCCGCATCCGCCGCGATCCCCAGATCACCGGGCGCCGCCGCCGCGAGAACCTCCGGATCGCGGTTGACGATCACCGCCGCGCAATCCTGCCCGAGCGCGTCACGCCAGAGGTCGACCTCGGCCAGATCGGTGCCCACGCAAATCACGAGGTCAGCCTTCGCGAAAACCTCGGCGCTGGTCGGTCGCGCCAGCGCCGCACCGAAATGCAGCGGATCGTCCTTGGGCACGATGCCGCGTCCCGCGTAGCTGGTGAAGGAGCCCGACCCCGCCTTGCGCAGCACCGATGCCGCCGCCGCGTCCCCCTGCGCGGCACCACCACCGAAGACGAAGAGCGGCCGGTTTGCCGCCAGCAACCGCTCGGCAACCACTTCCACGGCGGACGGCGGAATGGACGGAAGATCGGCAAGCTCTGGACGCGCCGGTGCGTCGTCGGCGGGCGCCTCGAGCAGCGCGATCGGCACCTGAAGGTGTTTCGGCCGCGGCCGCGAGGTCTCGAACTCCGCCAGCGCGCGATCGATGAGCCCATAGGCCGCTTCGGCGGAACGCGCCTCCTCGGACCAGTCGCAGACGGTTTCGGCCGCGGCGCGCTGGTCTTTCATCTGGTGCAGCTGGCCGCGCCGTGCCGAGGTCTCGTCGAGGCAGGAGGAAATCACCAGCATCGGCA
The DNA here is from genome assembly GCF_033436665.1 of Roseobacter sp. FCG-D35. Taxonomy (NCBI): domain Bacteria; kingdom Pseudomonadati; phylum Pseudomonadota; class Alphaproteobacteria; order Rhodobacterales; family Roseobacteraceae; genus Roseobacter; species Roseobacter sp. FCG-D35. The sequence continues at coordinate 154,942 of NZ_JAWQFO010000008.1, read as the reverse complement.
CGCTGTCCGAATAGGCCTGCCCCATCGGCGTCATGATGTTGCACAGGCCCGGCCCGGTGATGACGTAGACCACCCCCGGCTGGCCGCTGGCCCGCGCATATCCGTCGGCCATGAACCCTGCGCCCTGCTCGTGCCGCGCCAGGACGTGCCGGATGCCCGCTTCCTCGATTCCGCGGTACATTTCCTGGTTATGAACACCGGGGATCCCGAAGATCACGTCGACGCCGCGCGCCTTCAGCATGTGCGAAATCTGTGCGCCGAGCGGGCGGTTGGTCATGTCAGGCTCTCCAGAAGCGGACGGTAAAGATAACGTAGACGGCCATGACCTCGAGGCGGCCGACCAACATCGTAAAGGCGAGGATCCACTTCGCGGTGTCGTTCAGACCCGCGAAATTGCCTGCGGGACCAATCTGGTCGCCTAGGCCCGGGCCGACATTGGCCAAGGCGGTCGCGGCCCCCGAGATCGAGGTGATGAAATCGAGGCCCGTCAGGCTGAGCGCAACGGCGACGAGGCCGAGCGTCAGGACGAAGAACATGAAGAAAGACATCACCGAACTCAGCACGTCTTCTGTGATGGGCCGGCGGTTGAAGCGCGGCACGAACACCCCGTTGGGCGAGCGGATCTTGCGGACCTGCATGCGGATCGACGCGAAAAGCAGCTGGTACCGGAAGATCTTGATCGAACAGGCGGTCGAGCCCGCGCAACCGCCGATCAATCCTGCGAAGAAGAACAGCGAGATCAGGAACGGGCCCCACCCCATGTAGTCGACCGAGGCATAACCGGTTCCGGTCATGATCGAGGTGATGTTGAACAGCGACTCGCGCACCGCCTGTTCCCAGTGGTGCGGAAAGATGTTGGTCAGCACGAGGGCCATGACGAAGACCAGAACGGCGATCGTACCGAGAAAGGCATGGACCTGCGTGTCGCGCCAGATCGGGCGGGCGTGCCCGTTGATCAGCTGGACATAGCGGACGAAAGGCAGCGCTGCGAGGATCATGAATACCGATGCGGCATATTCCATGCGACCGGAAAAGGTGCCGAAAGAGGCATCGTAATTCGAGAAGCCGCCGGTGGAGATGGTGGTCAGGGCATGCACCGTGGCATCGAAGGTGCTCATGCCGAGCGTGATGTAGGTCAGTACGCAGATCATCGTCAGGGCAATGTAGATGGTCGAGATCTGGCTGGCGATCTGGCCGGCGCGGGGCAGAATCTTGCCCATCGTGTCAAAAGCCTCGGACTTGAAGATCTGCATTCCGCCGACGCGCAGTTCGGGCAGAAAAACCATCGCCACGACGATGATGCCGATGCCGCCGAGCCATTGCAGGATCCCCCGCCAGAGCAGGATGCCCCGCGGCAACTCGTCGAGGCCTTCGAGAACGGTCGAGCCGGTCGTGGTAAGCCCCGACATCGCCTCGAAGAAGGCATCGACAAAGCGCGACTCGGTCGCGCCGAGCATGAAGGGGATCGCACCGAAAAGCGGCAGGGCGATCCAGACCGTCACGGTCAGCAAAAACGTCTGCTGGATGCTCAGGCCTTCCTTGACCCCGTTCGAACACGACAGGGCGATCAGGCTTCCCGACAGGATGGTGATGAGCGCGCTGCGCGCGAAGACCGACCAGTTGTTCCGGTCGCCTGCGATGTCGAGCAGCAACGGAAGGATCATCGCGAGGCCGAGGACGGCCACCAGCAATCCGATCACGTATCCGACAGGGCGCAGGTCGAGCATTGCGCAGGCTTGGCCCCGCGCCGCCGCGCTGTCAAGCGGCCCGCGCCCGCCTCGGGGCGCGCGGCCGCGTGGTCAACTCATAGGTAGTAGAGGTCGCTGAAGACGCGGGTCACGATCTCTTCGCGCTTGATGCCGAGACGCGCCAGTTCGGCGTCCGACTTCGACTGCAGGGTGCGGACCTGCTGCAGGCGGCTGTTGGATTCAGCGGCATGCATCATGGCGCGACCGATGGCGCCGAAAAAACGTCCGACGGCGGCGCCGGCGGCGTTGAGTGTCTGGGTCGCGGAGGAGTGTTGAACGGTAGCTTGCTGTGCCATTGTGAGTCTCGATTGCGGTTCTGTTTGTCTTGTCCCTTAGATAAACCCCTGAATTTCAGGGAGAACCGACAATACTGCATACCCGCCTTCCGTTTTCGCTGCATCGCGGCATAGCCGGTGCGCAGTGACGCTGCGTTTCGCGCGCAGGCGCCACGTCACCCTGCAGGCCAGGGTTGACAGGATCCGCGCGTCCCGGGTCCGACGGGGCTTCAGCCGACGTGGAACAAAGTGCCAAACAGCTTCGGATCGAGGCTTTGCGCCGCGAAGGTGTCGCCTTCGACAAGAACGCTCACCGCGTCATGGCTGTGCAGGCTTTCCTGGTGGCTCGCGACGATCCGGAAATCGCCGATCCGGACATCGGCCTGCAACTGTTCGCACAAGAGCCGCGCGGCGTCCTCCACGAACACAGGGTTCGCGGCGTTGAGCTCGGCAAAGGCCTGTTCATCCTCGCGCTTGACCATGACCTGGGTTTCGGTCGGCAGGGCGCGCCGGCAGGCTTCGATGAGATCCTCGAACCACAAACAACCGGCATCGCTGTCGATCTCGACGGACACCCGTGCCACCGAGCGCTGCGAATGCGGCGTCGCGAGCTGGCCGCGCGTGGCGCGGGCATGTTCGCTGAGTTCCAGCGAGCACGGGCAGGTCGACGAGTAGACGTAATCGAGGTGCATGATCCGCTTGCGCGCGCCAGCGCTTTCGACGAGCTCGAGCGCGATGTCGTAATACTGGTAGCCCGACAGGCCCGAGCGCAGGCTCTCGACGCGCATCGGGAAGGAAAATCGCATCTGGATCCGCGCGTCGAGGCTTTCAAGGTCGGCCTTGTAGTCGTCGAGCGCGGCCTCCATCACGTCGAGGCTGAAGGTGCGCTCGGCGTGCTTGTAGAAGCTGCGCATGATGCGCGACATGTTGATGCCCTTCTTGTCGGCCTCGAGGCTGACGGTTCCGGTCACCGAGGTTTCCAGCGTGATCTCGCCCGCGTCGCGGTTGCGGAACCGGATCGGCAGGCGGAAATTCGAGATGCCCACGTGCTGGAGTTGTCTGCGCGCCCCGCGGATCAGGCTCGACGGACCATTCTGCAGGTCCGGCAGCGAGGACTTGTAGCCGTCGTCGACCGCGAAACCCTCGGGGTAGCGCCGCGAAAGCGTCGGATAGCCCTGCCCCGGCGCGTCCGGCAGCAGCTTGGCGACCGCGGGATCGAGCGCGCCGACTTCGGCGTCCGTGGCCGAACGGGCCCAGGCCCGCAGCGTCTCGAGCGCCGCCTCGGCATCTTCACGGTCGGGCGCTTCATTGCGAACAGGCAGGTGAATGTTCATGGATATCCCCCAGGGTGCGATCCCAATGTAGGCATTTGCCGGCCAAATACCATCACATCAAAGGTATACGCGCCGCCTGAACGACGGATCACTGACAACCCGCGACAGCAGGGTCAGGCGCGCGCGAGCGCTGCCAGCATGTCGCGCGTCAGGTCTTGGCTATCCTCGATGCCGCAGCTGATGCGCACCAGTCCCGGCGTGATGCCCAGCGCGTCCTTCTGGTCCTGCGGCAGGCGCTGGTGCGTGGTCGTGGCCGGATGGGTGAGGATCGTCTTGGCGTCGCCGAGGTTGTTGGAGATGATCGCCACCTCGAGCGCGTTGAGGAACCGGAAGGCCGCCTCCTTGCCGCCGGCAAGATCGATCGAGAGCACGGTACCGCCCTTCCCCATCTGGCGCCTGACCAGCTCGGCCTGCGGATGATCGGCAAGGCCGGGGTAGATCACGCGCGCGAGCTTCTCGTGCCCCGAAAGCGCCTCGGCGATCTCTTGCGCGTTCGCGGTCTGGGCGCGCACGCGCAGGTCCATCGTTTCGAGCCCCTTCAGCATCACCCAAGCCGTGAACGGGCTCATCGAGCCGCCTGTGTGCTTCATGTAAGGCTCGACGGTCTTGCGGATGAACTCGCGCGTGCCGAGGATCACCCCGCCCAGCGCCCGGCCCTGACCGTCGATGTGCTTGGTGGCCGAATAAACCACCACGTCCGCACCCTGCGCGATGGCGTCGGACCAGACCGGGGTCGCGAAGACGTTGTCGACGATCACGGTCGCGCCGACGTCATGCGCCAGCGCAGAGACGCCCGCGATATCAACCACCTGCAAGGTCGGGTTGGAAATCGATTCGAAGAACACCGCGCGGGTCTCGGGACGCAGCGCAGCGCGCCACTGGTCGAGATCGGAGCCGTCGACGAAACTGACCTCGACCCCGAAGCGGGTAAGGACTTCCTCGAGCACGTAAAGGCAGGAGCCGAAGAGCGCCCCAGCCGAAACCACGTGATCGCCCGCCTTGAGCATGGACGTGAGTGCTCCGGTGACGGCGGCCATGCCGGAAGCGGTGGCAAAGGCATCCTCGGCCCCTTCCAACGCCGCGATGCGCTGTTCGAACATCGACACCGTGGGGTTGCCGTAGCGCGCATAGATGAACTCGTCGGGACCGGCTTCGAGAAACCGTGCTTCGGCGTCCTCGGCGGTATCGTAGACGAAGCCCTGGGTGAGAAAGATGGCCTCGCTGACTTCGCCGTACTGGCTGCGCCGGATGCCGGAATGAACTGCGCGGGTGCGCTTGTTCCAGTCGTTCTTCATCATGTCCTCTCTTGGCCCGACCGGGCACAAAAAAACTCCAGACGCGGTCATCGCGACAGGAGTTTCGTTCAGAGAGTCCCGTTCGGTGACCTTTTAGCGGCTTGTTTCACGTGGCCCGCAATCCGGTAACAAATCGCCACGTCGGCAGCGATAGAAGCAAACCGGTCACAGGTCAACACCGTCACGGTGGCGTAACACAAACTTCATCCGGCGGCTCTATGGTTAATTCGATCGCAATCCACAACATCTTGAGGTTGTCGGGACATGGCGCTGCTAAGAATCAACGCAACAGAAAGCGGCCTGCGCCCGCATCTCATGCAGTCACCGCTTGCGCGAAGCATGGCGCGTCTCTCCGGCGGACGCGAGCCGATCATCATCATGCTGCACGGCTACCGCTACGCACCGGGCGACCCCGTGCATTGTCCGCACCGCACGCTGCTGTCGCCGGGCGGCCGGTTCAGCTGGCCCGACGCGCTGGGGATCGGCAGCCCGACCGGCGGCTTTGGAATCGCGCTTGGCTGGGCGGCACGCTGCTCGCTGCGCGATGCGCATGCACGGGCGCGGGCGCATGGGGGCCAGCTTGCCCGAATCGTCGCGCACCTGAAGGGTACCGCACCCGACCGCCCAGTCCATGTCATCGCCCATTCGCTGGGGTCGGAAATCGCGCTGTCGGCGCTGGCGCACCTCGCCCGGGGTGCCATTGACCGGATCGTGCTGCTGACGGGAGCAAGTCACAAGAGCCATGCCGAGGCGATGCTGGCGACCCCGGCAGGCAGGTCGGTCGAGGTGCTGAACGTGACCAGCCGCGAGAACGATCTTTTTGATGCCGCCTTCGAGAGGTTTGTGCCGTCCCGCCGCGTCGGCGATTGCGCTATCGGCCACGGCATCGCCGCGCCGAATGCGCTGACGTTGCAGCTGGATTGTCCGCGCAGCCTCGAGGCTTTGCAGAGGCTCGGGATCGGGATCGCGCCGCCGCTGGGGCGTGTCAGCCACTGGTCGGCCTACACAAGGCCGGGCGCGATGGAGTTCTATGCCCGCCTGATGCGCCGCCCCGACAGCCTTCCGCTGTCGCTGCTGCAAACCGCATTGCCCGGCGATACCGCCGCGCGCTGGTCACGGTTCCGCCCGGTGAAACTGCCGCTTGCCCGCCCGCGTCTCCCCGGGGCCCTGCGGATCGCGTCACGTGTCGCGCGGCGCGCTCAGCCCTCGCCTTCCTGCTCGACCGCGTAGGTCTGCAAGAGCCGCCCCTGGGTCATGAAGAATGCGAACAGCGCAAGCGTCAGGCCAAAGGTCTTGAAGTAAACCCAGGATTCGGTGCTCATCGTGCGCCAGACCAGCTCGTTCAGCACCGCGAGACCGAAAAAGCACAGCATCAGGCGCTTGGTGAGGATCATCCAGCCTTCATCGCGCAGGGGCATCACCTCTTCCATGACGAACTTGAGGTAGGATTGCCCACGCATCAGACCGAATGCGAGCAGCCCGCCGAAGAGCAGGTAGATCATCGTCGGCTTCATCTTGAAGAAACGGTCGTCGTTGAGCCACACCGAGAGCCCGCCGAAGACCACCACCAGCACCATGGTCGCCACCTGCATGCGCGATATGTGTCCCGTCAGCCGCCACAGCACCAGCGTCGAGGCAACCAGCAGCGGGACGAAGGCAGCGGTGACCAGGATGAACCCGTCGTACTCGGTCCCGCCCAGAACGAAACTTTGGTCCTTGAGCCGCAGGTAGGCCACAAAGAAGGCGAGGATCGGCCCGAACTCGAGACCGGCCTTGAGCCATGGATTGATCTTGCGCGGTCCTGCCATCTCGTTTTCCTTCTCCGTCGTCATGTCCCCCCCATTTCCACGATCACCGCGCCGGCCGCGATCAGTGTCATCAGCGCCACGCGGCGCGGACCCACCGTCTCTTTCAGGAAGACGACGCCGATCAGCGCCGCGAACACGGTCGATGTCTCGCGCAATACCGCCGCCTCCCCCACCTTGTCGAGCCGGGTGGCGAGCATGATCGCACCGAAACTGAAGAATGCAATGATCCCGCCGAGAAAGCCGCGCAGCATCAGCGGTCCGGGGGCCGGGCGCAAGTCTGGCGGCATGCCCGTCCAGCGCCGCAACGCGATCAGCGGCATCACGAACCCGTCGATCATGAAGAACCAGGCGAGAAAGGTGAACGGGTCGGCCGTGGCGCGAATACCGTAGGCGTCATAGGTGGTGTAGAGCGCCACGAAGAGCCCGGTGATCACCGCGAGGCCAAGGGCCGCGTGCAGGGTTTCGCGCGCAGCGACCAGGTGGCGCATGTTGTAAAGCGCAAGCCCGAAGATGCCGGATAGCAGCACTGCGACGCCCAGCCATTGCACCGGCGTGAAGACCTCTCCGAAGACGATCCAGGCACCGAAGACGGCAAAAAGCGGCCCGGTGCCGCGCACCACCGGATAAACCACCGTGAAGGCGCCCTTGGTATAGGCCCAGGCCTGCAGCAACTTGTAGACGACGTGGATCACCCAGGCGGTGGCGAAGATGATCCACATATGCGGTTCGGGCCAGGGCACCACGAACAGGGCCACCGGAGCCGCCATCACCCCGTAAGAGATGTCGATCGCGCCACGCGTCAGCCAGGGATCGTGACGGCCCTTCTGAAGCGCACCGAAAACCGCATGCAGGACCGCCGCCATGATCGCAAGCATGAGCGCGATCCGATGACCGGCCTCGGTGCCCTCGGCGGCCAGGATCCAGTCGCTCACGCGGCACCTCGGGGGAACCGGTCACGCAGCTTGGCGTTGGATTTATTGAAGGAATTTCGGGGGTCAGCCATGTGGGAGATCGTTCTGAACGAGATGTCGGGATCGTTTTCGGAGGTTCCGATCACGATTGCCGCGGTGCGTTTGCTCGCGGCGCTGGCCCTTGCCGGTGTTATCGGGTTTGAACGCGAGCACCGCGGCAAGGCGGCCGGGCTGCGCACGCACATGCTGGTCTCGATGGCCGCCTGCCTCTTCATTCTGGTCAGCCAGAGCCTCGCCGCCATACCCTTCGGATCGGGTGACGACACCCAGATTGACCCGCTGCGCCTGATCGAGGCAGTCACGGCGGGCGTGGCCTTTCTTGCCGCAGGCGCGATCTTCACCTCAGGCGGCGAGGTTCGCAACATCACCACTGGTGCCGGCATGTGGCTGGCCGGGGCGATCGGACTTTGCTGCGGGGCGGGACAGGTTCCGCTGGCCGCACTTGCGACTGGCATCGTGGTATCCGTTCTGATGGGGTTGCGGTGGCTCGAGAGAAAGATGGGCACGCATTAGCGCCAAGGCAGCGCCGCGTCAGTGCGCCAGTTCGAGCCCGGTCAGGGCCGCGGCGAACTCCTCGGGGTCGAACGGCGCGAGGTCGTCGACCTGCTCGCCGACGCCGATGGCGTGAATCGGCAGGCCAAAGCGATCGGCGAGCGCGACCAGTACGCCTCCCTTCGCCGTGCCGTCGAGCTTGGTCATCACCAGCCCCGACACATCCGAGATCTTCTGGAAGATCTCGACCTGGTTCAGCGCGTTCTGGCCCGTCGTCGCGTCCAGCACGAGCAGCGTGTTGTGCGGTGCGGTCTCGTCCTTCTTGCGGATCACCCGCACGATCTTGGCCAGTTCCTCCATCAGGTCGGCGCGGTTCTGCAACCGTCCGGCGGTGTCGATCATCAAAAGATCCGCCCCTTCCTCTTGCGCCTTCGTCATGGCGTCGAAGGCAAGGCTCGCCGGATCGGTGCCCTGCGGAGCCGTCAGAACCGGCACGCCGGCCCGTTCGCCCCAGACCTGCAATTGCTCGACCGCCGCGGCACGGAACGTGTCGCCAGCGGCGATGACCACCTTCTTGCCTGCGGCCCGGAACTGGCTGGCGAGCTTGCCTATTGTCGTGGTCTTGCCCGACCCGTTCACGCCCACGACCAGCACCACCTGCGGCGTCTTGGGGTAAAGCGGCAACGGGCGCGCGACCGGCTCCATGATCCGCGCGATCTCGCTGGCCATCAGGCGCTTGATCTCCTCGACCGAGAGTTTCCGGCCCAGCCGGCCCTCGGCCATGTTCGCAGTGACCCGCAACGCGGTGTCGACCCCCATGTCGGCCGAGATCAGCACCTCCTCGAGCTGCTCGAGCATGTCGTCGTCGAGCACGCGGCGCACCACGGTCTTGGGCGCCTGGCGCCCGAGGATGCGGTCGAGAAGCCCGCGCTTTTCTGGCGCGGGCGCGTCTTCGATCACCGGCGGCGCCATGGTCGCAACTGCCGAGGGCATGACGCCACCGCGCGCCGGTGTCGGCGGAACGGGCGTCGGGTCTGTGTCCGGTCCCGGTTCCGGCAGCGGATCGGGGATCGGCGTGGGTTCGGGCTCGGGCTCCGGGGTCGGCGGCTGCGGCACCGGATCGGGTTCCGGTGTGGGCTGCGGCGGCGCCTCGGGCTCCGGTTCGGGCTTCGGCGTGGGCGGCAGATCGGGCGCGTCGGGTTGCTCGATCTCCTGCGGTGCGTCGGGCTGCTCGATTTCCTGCGGCGTGGATGGCGGCGTCTCGTCGGGCGACGGCGGGACGATCTCGTCGGGCGGCGATGCCGGCGCGGGATCGGTGGGGCGCGGGAACGGGTCGGGCACGGCAGGCGGATCGCCGGCGGCGGTCTCTGCGGCCGTCATCTCTTCTTCGACGCCGCCGTCTTCGACGATCGCCTCGAGTCCTTCGTCGATCTTCGACGAGGACTTGAAGAGACGGTCCTTGAGCTTCTTGAAGAATGCCATGCGAAATCAAGCCTCCGGGTGGGGTCCGCCCTTCATCTAGGCGTTCTGCCCCCGGAGGGAAAGTGCGGCCCGCCGGACAGGCGGGTCAGATTTCCTCGGGGAAATGCTTGATGACCAGCCGGATCGGGTTCGGCGCCGCCTGCCCCAGCCCACAGATGCTGGCATCGACCATGGCCTGGCTCAGCTCTTCCAGCAGTCCCTGATCCCAGTGCTCGGCCTGCATCAGCTTGACCGCCTTCTCGCAGCCGACGCGGCAGGGGGTACACTGCCCGCAGCTTTCGTCCTCGAAGAACCGCAGCATGTTCAGCGCAGCCTCGCGCGCGCTGTCCTGGTCCGACAGGATCACCACGGCCGCGGAGCCGATGAACGAGCCATGCGGCTGCAGCGTGTCGAAGTCGAGGGGCACGTCGTCGTGCGAGGCCGGCAGCAGGCCCGAGGACGGGCCGCCCGGCTGATAGGCCTTGAAGACATGCCCCTCGGCCATGCCACCCGCCGCCTCGATGATGTCGAGGATCGTGGAGCCCGCGGGCAGAAGGTAGACGCCCGGCGACGCGACCCGGCCCGAGACAGAGTAGCTGCGCAACCCCTTGCGTCCGTTCTTCTCGACCGAAGACAACACTTCGGGTCCTTCGCGGCAGATGCGCGCGACCCAGTAGAGTGTCTCGACGTTGTTCACCAGCGTCGGGCGGCCGAAAACCCCGACCTGGGCGACGAAAGGCGGGCGATGCCGCGGCAGGCCGCGCTTGCCCTCGATCGATTCGATCATCGCGCTTTCCTCGCCGCAGATGTAGGCCCCGGCGCCGCGGCGCAGGTCGATGTAACCCGCCTCGACGAGCCCCGCGTCTTCCAGCGCCTTGATCTCGCACCGCAGGATTTCCAGTACCGCCGGGTACTCGTCACGCATGTAGAGAAACACGCCTTCGGCCTCGATCGACCAGGCGGCGATCAGCATGCCCTCGAGAAAAAGGTGCGGTGTGCGCTCGAGGTAGTAGCGGTCCTTGAAGGTGCCCGGCTCGCCCTCGTCCCCGTTAACGGCGAGATACCGCGGGCCCGGTTCGGCCCGGACCAATTCCCATTTCTTGCCCGACGGGAAGCCGGCGCCGCCCAGCCCGCGCAGGCCCGAGGACAGCACCCGCTCTTTTTGCGCCACCGGGTCGCCGTCCCGGCGCAGTTCCAGAAGCGTGTCGTATCCTCCGGCGGCACGATAGGCCGAATAGGCCTCGTAGTCGGGGATGCGCGCGTGCGTTTCGCCCGCCTTGATGGCCGCCTGGACCTTCTCCGGCGTGGCGTGGTCGATATGGTTGTGCCCCAGCTCCAGCACCGGCGCGGTGTCACAGCGCCCCATGCAGGGCGCGCGCAGCACGCGGACCTCGGCCGGATCAAGCCCGCGTTCCAGCGCCGCTTTCAATTCCTGCGCGCCGGCCAGTTCGCACGACAGGCTGTCACAGACCCGGATGGTCAGCGCCGGCGGCGGTGTCTCGCCCTCTTTCACGACATCGAAATGCGCGTAGAAGCTCGCCACCTCATAGACCTCGGCCTGCGACAGCCGCATTTCCTCCGCGAGCGCGCGCAGATGCGCGGCCGAGAGGCAGCGGTGCGCATCCTGGATCAGGTGCAGGAATTCGATCAGCAGGTCGCGGCGGCGCGGGCGGTCGCCGAGCAGTGCGCGCACCTCTTCGAGCGCTGCATCGTCGAGCTGCCGGCCCTTGGGATGGGTGCGCCCCCTGCCCTTGCCCGATTTCCAGACGCCCTTGCCATCGGGTCCCGACTTGTTGTCCAGCGCCATTCGCCGCCTCCGCCGCCGCCCGGGAAACCGGGCGGATCAAAATGATTACAGGGCGCAACCTATCAGGCCCCGGATCGCGCGGACACGATCAAATGCGACACTGCGGCGGCCCTTTGCGTTGCCGCCGACGCCGATCGGAACATGACGCGCGCATCGGCTGCGCACCGGCCATTGTTCCGCCCGCACATGCGTTCTGAACGCCCGGTTCAGCGTAGTCGATCAAGACATTGGTTTCGGTCCTTTGTGCGCAACCGGTACGATCACGCCCGTGTCACTGGCGGGCCGGCAAGGGTTCTGGCAACATCGCGCCATGATCCGCCAGACGCTCCTCGCCTTCGTGCTTCTCGCCGCACCGGCCACGGCCGAACCTTCCATGTCGGCCGAGGATTTCGACGCCTACACCCGCGGCAAGACGCTGTTCTTCAGCCAGAACGGGGCGCCCTACGGTGCCGAGGTCTACCTCGAGAATCGTCGCGTGCGCTGGTCGTTCCTCGACGGGGAGTGCAAGGATGGCCACTGGTACGAAGAGGCCGGGATGATCTGCTTCGTCTACGAGGATACGCCGGAGCCGCAGTGCTGGAACTTTCGCGAAGGGGCCGCCGGGCTGGTCGCAAGGTTCGAGGACGACCCGGCCCAACAGGAACTTTACGAGGCGCAGGATCTCGACGAGGAGATGCTGTGCCTCGGCCCCAAGGTCGGCGTCTGAGCGCGCCGCGCGACCACACTCAGAAAAGCGACCCCTGCTCGGGTGTCTTGCCACCCGCGGATTTTGCCGAAACCTTGCCGCCGGCGAGTTTCAGTCGGCCATCCGCGAACTCGATCTCGAGCCCCGATGCCTCCGCCGCGGCTTCTTTTGTCGTCAGAAGCCGGTCCGCGCCGTCGCGCACCACGGCATAGCCGCGCCGCAACGTCGCCTTGTAGCCCAGTGTCTCGCGCAGTCGGTCGAGTGCAGTGAGCCTCTGACGCAGCGTCGATACCTGCGCCGCCCCCGCTTTGCCCAACCGCCCGGACACCGCCGCGAATGCCTCTGTCTTGCGCGCCGTGTCGCGCGTCAGCGTGTCCGGCCGGAACCGGGCTACCCGGTCGTCGAGACGCTCGCGGCGCTCGGCGACCTGCCTTGCGAGCGCCGGAGCGAGCCGCGCGGCAAGCTGGCGCAGGTGGCGCCCTTCGTCGGCCACGGCGCGGCGCAGGGCCGCGGGCCGAAGCGAGCCGCTTTTCGTCGCCAGCGCCACCTTGCGCTTCTGCACGCCAGCGATCAGTGCCGGACCGAGCTGCGTTCCGCGCGCGTCGAGACGTTGGCGCGGGCCGTCGAGCAGGCTGTCGGGCCGTGGCAGCGCCCGCGACATGTCGCGCAGGCGTTGCGACCTGCGCACCAGCGTCTGCGACAGGCTCTGGCTCATCCGTGCGCCGAATCCGTCGAGCGCCGCCATCAGTTCGTGGCGCACCGGCACCGCCATTTCGGCGGCCGCCGTCGGGGTCGGGGCGCGCCGGTCGGCGGCGAGGTCGACAAGCGTGGTGTCGGTCTCGTGGCCCACGGCCGAGATGAGCGGGATCGCGCTGTCGGCGGCAGCGCGCACCACGGCCTCCTCGTTGAAGCCCCAGAGATCCTCGACCGAGCCTCCGCCGCGCGCGACGATCAGAAGGTCGGGCCGCGGCAGCGCACCGCCCGGTGTCAGCGCGTTGAAGCCGCGAATCGCCCGGGCCACTTCCGGCGCGCAGCGCTCGCCCTGCACGGCAACCGGCCAGATCAGCACCTTGCGCGGGAACCGGTCGCGCAGACGGTGCAGGATATCGCGGATCACCGCGCCCGAGGGCGAGGTGACGACCCCGATCACCTCGGGCAGGTAGGGCAGCGCCTTCTTGCGCCCGGCATCGAACAGGCCCTCGGCGGCAAGCTGGGTGCGGCGCTTTTCCAGCAGCGCCATGAGCGCGCCGAGACCCGCGGGCCGGATATCCTCGATGATGATCTGGTATTTCGACTGGCCGGGAAAGGTCGTCAGCCGCCCCGTCGCCACCACCTCCATACCCTCCTCGGGTTGGGTCTGCTGGCGTGCGGCGACGCCTTTCCACATCACCCCCGAGATCACCGCCCGGTCGTCCTTGAGATCGAGGTAGACATGGCCGGAACGCGGACGCGAGACGCGCCCGACCTCGCCCTTGATCCGCACGAAGCCGAATTCGCCTTCGATCACGCGTTTGATCGCGCCCGAAAGCTCCGAGACGGAGAACTCGGGTGTATTGCCGGAAGTGTCGTCGATGAGGTCCATGAAGCGTCCGCGCCTGCCGTTGCGCCGACCCTATACAGCGCGTCGGGAGAAGGGAAACCCCTCGGCGTCCGTCTGTTGCCGCGACACCAGTCTGTCCCAAGGGCCCTGCGCCTTGCTCTGGGGCGGCGAACCGGGCTATGCGCGTGCCCGTAACGAAGCTGGGGCGAAGGAGCGACCGCATGAACATTCTCATCCTCGGTGGCGGTGGGCGCGAACATGCGCTGGCCTGGGCGGTGATGCAGAATCCGAAATGCGACAAGCTGATCGTGGCGCCGGGCAACGCCGGCATCGCGGCCATCGCCACCTGCGCCGCGTTAGACATTCTCGACGGGGCCGCGGTTGTGGCCTTCGCCGAGGAAAACTCGATCGATTTCGTCATCTTGGGGCCCGAAGCGCCGCTGGCCGCCGGCATCGCCGACCGGTTGCGCGACGCCGGCCTGCTGGTCTTCGGGCCAAGCCGCGAGGCCGCCCGGCTCGAAGCCTCCAAGGGTTTCACCAAGGAAATCTGCGACGCCGCCGGCGCGCCGACCGCCGCCTGGGCGCGGTTCTCGGACGCCGAGGCGGCCAAGGTCTACGTGCGCGAGACCGGTGCGCCCATCGTGGTCAAGGCCGATGGCCTCGCCGCCGGCAAGGGCGTCATCATCGCGCAGACCGTCGCCGAGGCCGAGGCGGCGCTCGACGAGATGTTCGGCGGCAGCTTCGGCGCGGCCGGGGCAGAGGTTGTGATCGAGGAGTTCATGCGCGGCGAGGAAGCCTCGTTCTTCGTGCTCTGCGACGGCGAAACGGTGCTGCCAGTCGGCACGGCGCAGGATCACAAGCGTGTCGGCGAAGGCGACACCGGGCCAAATACGGGCGGCATGGGTGCCTACTCGCCGGCGCCGGTGATGTCGGAAGACGTGACGCGCCGGGCGCTGGACGAGATCGTGCGCCCGACGATGGCCGAGATGGCGCGCCGCGGCTCGCCCTATCGCGGCGTACTTTTCGTCGGCCTGATGATCGAGAACGGCCAGCCGCGGCTGGTCGAATACAACGTGCGCTTCGGCGATCCCGAGTGCCAGGTGCTGATGATGCGCCTCGGTGCGCAGGCGCTCGACCTGATGCAGGCGGTGGCCGAAGGACGGCTGGCCGAGGCGCGGGTCAACTGGGCCGAGGATCACGCGATGACCGTGGTGCTTGCCGCGAAGGGTTACCCGGGCGATTACGCCAAGGGAGAGATGATCGGCGGGCTCGACGCGCTGCCCGAGGACAGCCGCAACATGGTGTTTCACGCCGGCACCGCCGAGCACGAGGGGCGGATCGTCTCGGCTGGTGGCCGGGTGCTGAGCGTCACCGCCCGCGGCGACACCCTTTCCGAGGCCGCCGAACGGGCCTACACGATGGTCGACGCGATAGACTGGCCCGGCGGGTTCTGCCGGCGCGACATCGGCTGGCGCGCACTTGACGGATAAACCACCAAGGACTGACGGAGAGCGTCCCGGAGGTCACGGTCCCACTCTGCCAGACGTCACAAAAGGTTCGCCGGGCTGGTCTATGCCGCCGGCATGCGAGACCGCCTCGATCCGCTGATCGCCGAACGGGCTGCGTGGCTGTTCGGCGATACCCTCTGGGCCGCACCGGCGCGCGCCGCGCTGATGCGGTTGCTGGGCTACGATCGGACGCTGGCTCTGGCCGAGCATTTCCGCGACCGGGACACAGCCGATATCATGGCGACGATGGGCCGCTTGCTCGCCCGTGACGTGATCGTCGAGGGACTGGACCATATCCCGCGCCACGGGCCGGCCCTGATCGTTGCCAATCATCCCACCGGGATCGCGGACGGGATCATCCTGCACCATGCGCTCGGCAGCTTGCGCAGCGACGCGTTCTTCTATGCGAACTCCGATATCCTTCGCGTGCTGCCGCAGATGGCCGACATGATCGTGCCCGTCGAATGGCGGCACGAAAAGCGCACGCGCGGCAAGACCCGCGAAACGATGGAGCAGACACGACGGGCGATCGCGGACGGTCGGATCGGTGTCATCTTCCCCTCCGGACGCCTGGCGAAGCGCCGCGGACTGCGGCTTCATGAACGGCCCTGGATGGCCTCGGCGGCGATGATCGCACGCAAGTTCGACCTGCCGGTCATTCCCATCAACATCCGCGCGCGCAACTCGGTGCTGTTCTACCTCTTCGACAGGCTGCACCCGAGCCTGCGGGACATCGCGCTGTTCCACGAGACACTAAACAAGAGCCACCAGCCTTTCCGACTCACGATCGGAGAGCCGGTCTCGGCCAGGGCGCTCCCGGCGAGTTCGGAGGACGGGATCGCGCTGCTGCACCGCGCGACACTGGCGCTGGGTGGGCGGCATGCGCCCACGGTCAGCCTTGTCGACATGACCCGCCGCCCGCTTTGGGTCCGGTCCTTGAGCGCGTAACGCGTCAGCCGCCACAGGTCAGCGCGGCCTCGAAATCATCAGGCGTCGTGCGCGATGCGATCTCCCGCGCGGCAAACGATCCGCCGTCGAAGCGGAGTGCCAGCAGCCGGGACCAGCCGGCATCGGTCAGCACCACTTCAGGCGCTCCGTCGCATGTACGGATCCCGCCCGAGATATCGCGTTCGCCGATGCGGTGGTTTGTGACACCCGGGTAATCGGCGAGATGCTCCAGCGCGCCGGCGCGGAATCGCCAGACCCGCAGGATCCGGGCAAGGTGCGGCCGGTCGACATAGGCGATCTCGACATGGCCGTCGCCATCGAGGTCCGCGGCACCGACCGGGGCCAGCCAGCGGTTGCGCTGGCCGATCCAAGGGGTCGCCGCCACCCGGCCGGTGGCATCGAAGATCGCAAGCCGCGCGCCAAGGGTCAGGCTGCTTTCGACCGTGATGACCTCGGGCGCGCCGTCGCCATCGAGGTCAGCCAGACGCGGGGCGGTGTCCTCGAAGACCGAGGTTTCGGGCAGACGCAGGGTGCGCTGTGCGCCGTTCGATAACGTCAGGCGCAAGGCACCATGCTCGATGGCGTCGCCGAGCACGCCATGGGCATAGCGCGTCGTCGGCTCGATGTATTCGGCGGCAGAAATCTCCTGCGCCGCCGCAGCATGCGCGAGGACGGAAATGACAAGGGCGGCCCGGGCGATGCGCTCGGGGCCGCGGCGCATCAGATCTGCTTTTCGGGCATCTGCACGACCAGACCGTCGAGCGCGTCGGTGACCTTGAGTTGGCAGGTCAGGCGCGAACGGGCCGGGTCGGGCTCGTAGGCGAAATCGAGCATGTCCTCTTCCATGTCTTCCTTGGCGGGAAGCTTCTCGACCCAGGCCGGATCGACATAGACATGACAGGTCGAGCAGGCACAGGCACCGCCGCAATCGGCCTCGATGCCGGGGATGTTGTTGTCGCGCGCGCCTTCCATCACGGTCAGACCGTTCGCGACCTCGACGACATGCTCGGTGCCGCCATGCTCGATATAGGTGATCTTCGCCATGTATCTTCCTGCCCTTTCGGTCGATCCGTACCTGTCTACCGGGCGCATATAGGGGATTCCAGCCCCTTTTGCGAGAGGTCGGGGATTTTGAGGCGAGGGCTGCGAGACTTGCGCGCTCGTCCATATGTTCTATATTTGTTCTCATGCTCGATCGCGCCACCGCCCCGCCCCTGTCGCAAGCCTTTCCCCGGCCCGACTGGCCGCGTCCGCCGCATTGCCTGGTCGCAGGCCGGCTCGACGAGCCGCCGCAGGGCGCCCGCATCGCGGTGGCGGGGCTGGTGATCCTGCGCCAGCGCCCGGGCACGGCCAAGGGGGTGATCTTCGTCACCCTCGAGGACGAGACCGGCGTCGTGAACGTCATCGTCTGGCGCCATGTCTACGAACGCTTCCGCCGCGCGGTGATCGCGGGGCGGATGCTGCGCGTGACCGGTCGGCTGCAGCGCGATCACGGCGTGACCCACGTGCTGGCCGAGACGATCGAGGACATCTCGCCGATGCTCGACCTGCTGGCCGACCCCGACTTCCGCCCGCACGCCGGCGCGGCCCCGGTCGCGCGGCATGAAAAAGGGCGCCCCGACGGGACGCCCTGAACCGTTTCGCCGAAAGACGTGAGGATTACTCCTCCGCCTCCTCCAGCGACAATGCCACGAAGCGCGGATCGCCGGCGCGGCGCACCAGCAGCAGGATCGACTTGCGCCCCGCGTCCCGCGCCGCCTGTACACGCTCTTCAAGCTGCGCGATGGTGGTGACCTTCTGCTGGCCGGCCTCGGTGATCACGTCGCCGATGCGCAGCCCCTTCTCGAAGGCCTCCGAGACCTCGTCGACCGCCGTCACTGCAAGCCCCTGAACCGAGGAGTCGAGCTCGAGTTCCTCGCGCAGGTCGCTGTTGAGCGGAGAGATCGTCAGGCCGAGCATGTCCTTGCTTTGCGCGGCACTGTCCTCAAGCTCTTCCTCCGACACCTCCGGATCGTCGGATTCAGCGTCCTCGCGACGCCCAAGCACGACCTTCAGCGTCTGGGTCTGACCGTCACGCATGACAACGACGCGCACGGACTCGCCCACGGGGCTGTTGCCAACCTGGCGCACAAGCGAGCGCGTGTCCTCGACCTCGGTCCCCGCAAAGCTCACGATCACGTCCCCGGCCTCGATCCCGGCGTCCTTCGACGGCCCGTCGGGCACGTCCGTTACCAACGCACCGGCGGCTTTCTCGAGGCCCATCGCCTCGGCCACGTCCTCGGTCACGTCCTGGATGCGCACGCCCAGCCAGCCGCGCCGGGTTTCCCCGAACTCGCGCAGCTGGTCGACGACGCGCGTGACCACGTTCGAGGCCATCGAGAAGCCGATGCCGATCGAGCCGCCGTTGGGCGACAAGATCGCGGTGTTCACGCCGATCACTTCGCCGTTCATGTTGAAGAGCGGCCCGCCCGAGTTGCCGCGGTTGATCGCGGCATCGGTCTGGATGTAGTCGTCATAGGTGCCGCTGAGCGCCCGGTTGCGGGCCGAGACGATCCCGGCGGAGACCGAGAAGCCCTGCCCCAGCGGGTTGCCCATCGCGATCACCCAGTCGCCGACCCGCGCGACGTCGCTGTCGCCGAAGCTCACGAACGGCAGCGGCTCGTCGGTTTCCACCTTCAGAAGCGCGATGTCGGTGTTGGGATCGGTGCCCACCACCTCGGCCGGAAGTTCCTCGCCCGAGAAGAACTCGATGGTGATTTCGTCGGCGCCGTCGATGACGTGATTGTTGGTGACCACGAAGCCGTCTTCGGAGATCACGAAACCCGATCCCAGCGCCGAGGACCGGCGCGGCGCGCGGTTGCCGTCGTTGTTGCGGTCCTGGAATTCGCGGAAGAAATCCTCGAACGGCGAGCCTTCGGGCACGATCCCCTGCGGCCCGGTACGCCCGGCGACCGTCGTCGAGGTCGTGATGTTCACCACCGAAGGGCTGATCTGCTCTGCCAGCGGCGCGAGACTGGTTTGCTGGGCGGACGCCGCCAGCGACCAGACCAGCAGTAACACCATCGACAGGAATGCCAGCACCGGCGCCCCCGTCCGAGGCCCGCGGGCCGGTAAGCTGGTGGAAAGCGCCTGTGGCTGCATGGGTATTCTCCTGAACGTCGCGGGGTCATGGGCCGGACGGGCCCGCACTTCTAATTCAAGCATGGCAACAGCCTGACTCCGGCCATTTGCGCATGCAACAGCAAAGATGCGGTCGCCCGGGACAGTTTCAACACGAGTTTACCAAAGCGTGAACGCGTCGCACAGGGCGCGCGCACCGCTCAGAACGCGCCGAGCCGCGAGGCGAACCAGACGAAGATCAGCCCGCCGACCACGCAGAGCATCCCGACCTGCCGCACCGCGGCCTCCGGCAGGCTGCGCAGCATCTCGAGCATGCGCTCGACAAGCGAAGGGGCCAGCGCATAGGCCAGCCCCTCCACGATCATCACCAGCCCGAGGGCAAGCAGGACGGTCGACATCAGTTGCTCTGGGTCGCCGGATCCGTCGCCGCGTCCCCCTCCGAGGTGTCGGTCGCGGTGTCATCGTTGCCCGTTTCCGAAGCGTCGCCGTCGACGGCGCCATCGGTGTTGCCGACCGGGTCGGTGCCGGGCGTGTCCGCCGCCGTTGTCTCCTCGGCAGTGTTTTCCGAGGACGCAGAGGTCGCTTCGACGGAGGCGCGGCTTCCACCTTGGGTGCCCCGCCGCGCGCCAAGTTCGCCCTCTGCCGACCGCGCACCCTGATCGCTGCGCAGGTAGTTGAAGAACTCGCTGTCGGGCGACAGCACCATACTCGAATTCTCGCCCTTGAGCGCCTGCTCGTAGGCGGTCAGCGACCGGTAGAATTCGAAGAACTCCGAGTTCTTGGTGTAGGCATCCGCGAAGATGCGGTTGCGCTCGGCGTCGGCCTCACCCTCGATGATGCGCGCGTCGCGGCGGGCTTCCGAGAGGATTTCCTCGTAGGTCCGGTCGGCAAGTGCCGTCACCCGCTGCGCCGCCTCGCGGCCGCGGGCGCGTTCGTCGGTCGCCTCGCGTTCGCGTTCCGCGATCATCCGCTGCAGAGTCGCGTCGAAGTTCTGCTCGGGCAGGTTGGTCTGGCGCAGACGCACGTCGACGATATCGAGCCCAAGTGCCTCGGCACGCGAATCCGCAAGTTCGCGGATTTGCTCCATCAGCGCCGCCCGTTCCGGCGACAGGATCGTGTTCGACGTGACACCCTGCGCACCGAGCACCGCCCGGATCTGACCGTCGAGAATGCCGGCAAGCTGGATCTGCGCCTGCCGCACCCCGTCGGCGCCGAGCGCCTGGCGGAACTGCACGATGTCGCCGATGCGGTAGAGCACGAAGGCGTCCACCTCGAGGCGCCGGTCATCAGCCGGCGTCACCTCGATCAGCTCGGTCTCGAGGCTGAGGATACGGTCATCGAAGCGCACTACCTCGTCGAGCAGCGGCAGCTTGAAGCCGAGCCCGGCATCGGTCCGAACCTGCTTGATCTGGCCGAAGCGCAGAACCAGGACCTTCTCGCGTTCGTCGACGATGAAGATCGACGACAGCACCACGACCAGCGCGACGATCAGGACTGGTATCAGAAATCCACCACGCCGCATCAGTTCGACCCTCCGGCCGCGCCGCGGCGCAACTCGTTGAGCGGCAGGTAGGGCACGACACCCTGTCCGCCGCCGCCGCCTCCATCACTCTCGAGGATCACCTTGTCCACGTCGCCCAGTACCTTTTCCATGGTTTCGAGATAGAGGCGTTTGCGGGTCACTTCCGGCGCCTCTTCGTACTCTGCAAGCACCGCCTCGAAGCGGCTGGCCTCACCGACGGCGTCGTTGACGACGCGGGCTCGATAGCCTTCGGCGGCTTCCAGCAACCGCGCGCTTTCACCGCGCGCCTCGGCGGTGCGCCGGTTGGCGTAGGCGTCGGCCTGGCGCTCGACCCGGTCACGCTCCTGCTCGGCGGCCTGCACGTCGCGGAACGCGTCGATGACCGAGACCGTGCTGGTGCGACCCTGCGCATCCGTGACCGTGACCGTCTGGCTTGGCGGGTCCACCTTGTTGAAGTTGACGCGGATGATGTTGATCCCGGTCTCCTTGTCGTCGAGCGAGCCCTGGATCAGCTCGCGCACGCGCGCTTCGACCGAGGCGCGGTCGCGGTTCAGGATCGGCGCCAGCTCGGACTGCGCGATGACCTCGCGCATCGCCGACTCGGCAATGGCGCGCACGGATTCGTCGGGCTCGCGGAGCGAAAACTTGAAGTCGCGGGCGTTCTTGATGTTCCAGACCACCTGGAAATCGATGTCGACGATGTTCTCGTCTGTGGTCAGCATCAGCCCGTCGTTGCCACCACCGGCGCGGCGCACGCCGATCTCTTCGGTGCGGTTCGTCGTCACGTCGAAGACTTCCGCCGTCACGAAAGGCCAGGGTGCGAAGTTCAGACCCTCGGTGCCGATGTCGTGAAATTCGCCCAGGAACAGCTCGATCGACTGCTGTTCTGGCCGCACGGTGTAAAGGCTCGCCATGCCCCAGAGCACGATCCCGCCCAGCAGGGCAAGCCCGATGGTGCCACGGGTAAAGCGCGGGCCATTGCCGCCGCCGTCACCGCCGTTGGGCTGGCGCGGGCCGCCGCCACGCCCGCCCATGAGCACGCGCAACTGTTCCTGGCCTTTCTTCACCAGTTCGTCGATCTCGGGAATCTGCGGTCCGTCTCCGCGCGGGCCACGCCCGCCGCCACCGCGTCCACCGCCGTTGCCGCCGGGGCGGTCCGACCCGCCGGGCTTGTCGTTGCCGGAGTTTCCGCCGCCCCCCCAGGGGCCGCCTGAGTTACCTGCCATCTATCTACTTTCCCTCCTGCGCAGCGTGTCCCTGCACTGCCGCCTGGTTCCTAGGTGTGATCGAAGCCCGCGAAATCAAGCTGTTCGCACGGGGTTCCGCATGGTCACGATCTCCTCCGACATGGTCGGATGGACCGCGACCGTCCGGTCGAAATCCTCTTTTGTGGCACCCATCTTGACCGCGATCCCGGCCAGCTGGATCATTTCGCCCGCGTTGGGTGCGACGATGTGACAGCCCAGAACCTTGCGGCTCTCCTTGGACACCACCAGCTTCATCATCACACGCTCGTCGCTGCCTGCAAAGGCGCTTTGCATGGGCCGGAACGACGTGCAGTAGATCTCGACCGGCTCCTGGTCGCGCGCGGCTTCCTCGCTCAGGCCCACGGTTCCGAACTCGGGCTGGGTGAAGATGGCCGAGGGGATCAGGTCGTGATCCACCGGTGTCGGGTTGCCCTTGAACACGGTTTCGACAAAGGCCATGCCTTCGCGGATCGCCACCGGCGTCAGCGCGACGCGGTCGGTCACGTCGCCGATGGCGTAGATCGAGGGCACCGAGCTCTGGCTGTACTCGTTGACCACGACCTGTCCGTTGCGCCCAAGCTCGACACCGACCGCAGCGAGCCCCATGTCGGCGGTGTTTGGCACCCGACCCGTCGCGAAGAGCACCGCATCGAAGTCGCGCTCGTGCCCGTGAGTCGATTTCACGCGGATCGGTCCGTCCCCGGCCTCATCGACGCCGGCGCCGTGATCTCTTTCCTGCGCCGGCATGCCCATCGCCGCGTCCGAGCCGGGCCCGCCGTCGCCGCTGGATGCGTCGCCCTTGCGGCCCATCTCGAGCACGTTGGTCCCGACATGCAGGTCGATCCCGCGGTCGCGCATGGATTCGGCGACAAGCCCCCGCGCCTCCTCGTCGAAACCGCGCAGGATCTGCGCGCCGCGGTAGAACTGCGTCACTTCGACGCCGAGCCCGTTCATGATCCCGGCGAATTCGCAGGCGATGTAGCCGCCGCCGACGATCAGCAGCGATTTCGGCAGCTTCTCGAGATGGAAGATATCGTCGGACACCATGCCTAGATGCGCGTTGGACATTTCCGGCCGGACCGGGCGACCGCCCGTGGCGATCAGGATGTGCTTGGCACGCCGGGTCTCGCCGGTCGACAGTTTCACGGTATGCGGATCGACGATCTCGGCCCGCGCGTCGAAGGTCTCGACGCCGCTGTTCTTCAGCAGGCTGCGATAGACCGCTTCGAGCCGGTCAAGCTCGGACGTCAGGTGGCCGTGGAATGCGCTCCAGTCGAAGCTGCCGGATGTCATGTCCCATCCGTAGGCGCGGGCCTCGTCCGCCATGGCGCCGTATTCCGAGGCGAAGACCATCAGCTTCTTCGGCACGCACCCGCGGATCACGCAGGTCCCGCCGTAGCGGTCCATCTCGGCAAGGCCCACCGATGCCCCGCACTCGCCGGCCGCGACACGTGCCGCGCGCACCCCGCCCGAGCCGCCGCCGATCACGAACAGGTCATAGTCGAATTCACTCATCGCTCGTCTCGCTCAGTCCGGGCCACGCGGCGCAGGTATAGGCACATGCGTCCGCGAAGGCCATACGCCGCGCCGCCGCGCCTCACTCCGACAGGTCGCTGAACAGGTTGTCCGCCTCGTCGACCTCGACCCGTCCCGCCGAGATCGTCCCGTCGGTGATGTCGCGCACCTCGACGCGCCCGTCGCCGTGGCCGATGACCACTGTGTCACAGATGTCGATGAAGAGCCCGTTCTCGACCACGCCCGGCATCTGGTTCAGCACCAGGGCCAGCTGGCGCGGGTTGCCGATCCGCTTGAGGTGCAAATCGAGGATGTGATTGCCCTCGTCCGTGCGGTAGGGCGCGTCGCCGTCCATACGCAACGCGGTCTCGCGGCCCAGCACGTCCATCGACACCAGCGTCTCCTCGACCAGTGCTCGGGTGACCTGCCAGCCGAAGGGGATGACCTCGATCGGCAGGGGAAAGGCGCCGAGAGTTTCGACCGCCTTGCCGGCATCGGCGATGACGACCATCCGGTCGCTGGCGGTGGCGACGATCTTTTCCTGCAGAAGCGCCCCGCCGCCGCCCTTGATCAGGTTCAGATCGGCGTCGAACTCGTCGGCCCCGTCGACGGTGACGTCGAGCCAGCGCGCTTCGTCGAGCGTCACCACGTCGATGCCGACCTCGCGGGCGAGATCGGCGGTGCGCGACGAGGTCGGAACGCCGCGAATGCGCATCCCACCCCGGACCCGTTCGCCAAGGCACTTGACGAGCCAGGCCGCCGTCGAGCCGGTGCCGAGACCGACCCGCATCCCGTCCTCGATCATTTCCGAAGCCTTCCGCGCCGCCGCGTACTTGGCCTTGTCGATCGGCGCCAGTTCTTCGCCCATGATCCGATTCCCCATACCGTTTGCCGGGTTATAGGCAAGCCCGGCCCCGGGCGCGAGGGGCGGCGGGGAGATTGCGGCGCGCGCGATGTCGCCGTCACTCCGCCCCTGCGCGGTCGATTCCCGCGTCCGGGGCGCTATGCTGCGATGAGGATACAGACGAGGGAGACATTTCATGAAGATCATCTGGCTCGGCCACGGCAGTTTCCGGATCGAGATCGAGGACCAGGTCCTGCTGATCGACCCGTGGCTCTCGGGCAATCCCATGCTGCCCGAGGACCGCCATGCAGAGGCCATCGAAGGCGCGACAAACATCCTGCTCACCCACGGCCATTTCGATCACGCCTCCGACATCGTGAAAATCTCGAAGCGGACCGACGCACCGGTCTCGGGCATGGTCGAGCTGATGACGCATTTCGGCGAGTCCGAGGGGCTCGAGACCACCGGGTTCAATATCGGCGGAACGATCAAACTGGGCGGTGTCGCCGTGTCGATGGTGCCGGCGATGCACTCCAACTCGCTGCCAGACGGCTCCGCACCGGCGGGACGCGAAACCGGCTTCGTGATCCGCGGCGAGGGTCACACGATCTACCTGTCGGGCGACACCGGCCTGATGGCCGACATGGACTGGATCGGCGACTACTACCGGCCCGACATCGGCATCCTGTCGGCGGGCGGGCATTTCACCATGGACATGGCGCAGGCGGCCTATGCCGCGAAGAAATACTTCTCGTTCGAAACGCTCATCCCCTGCCACTACAAGACATTCCCACTTCTCGAGCAGTCGGCCGCAGACCTGCTCGAAGCGCTGCCCGGGGTCCGGGTGATCGAGCCCGAAGTAATGATCGCGATCGAGGTCTGAGCCGGCCAGGCGTCGCCTAGCGGCGCGCGGCGAAAAAGTCGCGCAACAACCGCTCGGCCTCGTCCGCGGCGATCCCGTCATAGACCTCGGGCGCGTGGTGGGCCTGCGGATGCGCGAAGACGCGCGCGCCGTGGGCGACGCCGCCGGATTTCGGGTCCGCGGCCCCGTAGTAAAGCCGCGAGATCCGGGCCGCCGCGATGGCCGCGGCGCACATCGCGCAAGGCTCCAGCGTCACATAGAGCGCGTGCCCCGGCAGGCGTTCCGATCCGGCGGCGGCACAGGCGTCGCGCAGGGCGAGGATTTCAGCATGCGCTGTCGGGTCGCTCGCCTCCCGCGTCCGGTTGCCGGCACGGGCGACCACCTGCCCCGCGGGATCCACCACCACCGCGCCCACCGGCACCTCGCCGCGTTGGGCGGCGGCGCGTGCTTCGGCGAGGGCATCCTGCATGTGCGAGGTGAAGGTCATGGCCCTCAATGCCCGCAAAGCGCGCCCTTCCGCAAGCCGGGCAAACAGGCTAAGGCGAGGCCATGAGCAACAAGCCCCCAGCGTCCCAGGACGGCGACCGCATCGCAAAGGTCCTTAGCCGCGCCGGCGTCGCCAGCCGGCGCGAGGCCGAACGCATGATCGCCGAGGGTCGCGTGGCGGTGAACGGCCGGACCATCGACAGCCCGGCGCTGAACGTGACCGACGTCGACCGCATCCATGTCGACGGCCAGCCCATCGCCGAGGCCGAGCCGCCGCGGATCTGGCTGTTTCACAAGCCTGCGGGGCTGGTCAGCACCGATTCCGACGAGAAGGGGCGCGCCACGATCTACTCCGCGCTGCCCGAGGACATGCCGCGTGTGATGAGCATCGGGCGGCTCGATCTCAACTCCGAGGGCCTGCTGCTGCTGACCAACGACGGTGCGATCAAGCGCCGGCTGGAACTGCCCGCGACCGGCTGGTTGCGGCGCTACCGGGTGCGCATCAACGGCCGGCCCGACGAGGCGTCGCTGGAGCCGTTGCGAAGCGGTATGGAAATCGACGGCGAACGCTTCCAGCCGATGACCGTGGCGCTCGACCGGCAGCAGGGGGCGAATGCCTGGCTGACCGTCGGGCTGCGCGAGGGACGCAACCGCGAGATCCGGCGCGCGATGACCGCCGTCGGGCTGACCGTGAACCGATTGATCCGGATCAGCTACGGCCCGTTCCAGCTGGGCGAGCTGGCTCCCGGCGCGGTCGAGGAAGTGCGGCGCAAGATCGTGCGCGACCAGCTTGGCCTCGAAACACCGGAGCCGGTCGGCACGGCAAAACCCAAGCCCCGCCGCCCGGGCGGCCCGAAACCGGCCAAGGATCGCACGGGCGGTCGCGCGCGGCGCGAAATGTCGGGCGGCCCGGGCCGCGGTGCGTCGCGCCGGTCGCCGCGCAAACCCGGCTGACCCTGTCGCAGATCTAGCCGCCGCCGTGGGCGCCTCGCCGGCTTATTCCATCCGTTGCAGGGCCTTGCACCCGGTTTGAACTGGCGCGACGCTGCGACACCCCCTATATCGGAAGATGTACCGGACCGGGCGCCTTGGGGGGCAGATGACACCGACGTCGTTCCAGAAAATAGCCTATCTCGCCCTGATCGTGCTCATGCTTGGCGTCACCACGGGACTGATCGGGGGACTCTGACGGCATGGCCCAGCGCTACGGCGGAAAATACAGCCCGCAGCCACAAGGGGACGATGCGCACGACCCGCGCGGGACTTTCGACGGCGCGCGGATCGACCCGGTCGGCGCGCGCGCCAACCTGATGTTCCTGCCGCCGATCGCGGCTCTGGTCTTTGCCTTCGGCGGCGGTGCCGTGAGCCTTGCGGCGGGACTCGCTGGGGCAGGCAGCCTCGCGCTCGGCGCCTGGCTGATACGCGGCGGTCTCGAGGCCGAGGCCGCCTATGCCGATCGCAAGGTCGCGCGCCGCCCGGCACTGCCGCGCAAGATGCTGGCGGCGGTCCTCGCCGGCTTCGGCATCACCCTGTCGGCCTGGAGCCACGAACCCGGTCTTGTCGCGCCGGTGATCTTCGGTAGTGCGACGCTGGTGCTTCACATCCTCGCCTTCGGGCTCGACCCGATGAAGAACAAGGGCATGGATGGCGTCGACAGTTTCCAGCAGGATCGCGTGGCGCGCGTCGTCGACGAGGCCGAAGCCTACCTCAAGGCGATGAGCGACGCGCTGAAACGCGCGGGAGACCGGCAGGTCGAGGCGCGCATGCAGCGCTTCCAGGCCTCCGCGCGCACCCTGATCCGCACGGTCGAGGAAGACCCGCGCGACCTGACCGCGGCGCGCAAGTACCTTGGCGTCTACCTGATGGGCGCGCGCGACGCGACGGTCAAGTTCGCGGACATCTATGCGCGCAACCGCGATGCCCAGGCGCGCGCCGACTACCTTGAATTGCTCGACGATCTGGAACGGAACTTCGACAGCCGGACCAAGAAACTGCTGCTCGACGACAGGTCGGACCTGAACATCGAGATCGAGGTCCTGCGGGACCGACTGAAACGCGAGGGGGTCCGGCCCGAATGACCGCCTCGCCCACGAAAGGATTTCACCATGCCTGACACGCCCCGCGAAAAAGCCGAGCAGTCCGCGGCACTTGTCGACGAGGTCAACGCGGTCGTCCTGCCCGAACCCGCGGATGCGGGCGAGGTCGTGCCGCTGGAGAAGGCCGGTCCCGAGGCCAGCGCCGAAATCCGCAAGCGCATGGAAGAGATCGACATCGGCGACACCAACTCCATCGTGTCCTTCGGATCACGCGCACAGGCGGAACTGCAGGAAATCAGCCAGGCGATGCTGGGCGGCGTTCGCAACAAGGACGTCGGTCCGGCGGGAGATTCCCTGCGCGAGATCGTCACCACACTGCGCGGCTTTTCGGTTTCGGAACTCGACGTCCGGCGGGAACGCAGCTGGTGGGAAAAGTTGCTAGGTCGCGCGGCTCCTTTCGCCAAGTTCACCGCGAAGTTCGAGGACGTGCAGGGCCAGATCGACAAGATCACCGGTGAGCTGCTGGAACACGAGCACACGCTGCTGAAGGATATCAAGTCGCTCGACCTGCTCTACGAGAAGACGCTGCAATTCTACGACGAACTGGCTCTTTACATCTCTGCCGGTGAAGCAAAGCTTGCCGAACTCGACACCGACGTGATCCCAGCCAAGGCCAAGAAAGTCGATGCCGCGCCCGAGAACGACCAGGTGATGGTGGCGCAGGAGTTGCGCGACCTGCGCGCCGGGCGCGACGATCTCGAGCGGCGCGTGCATGACCTCAAGCTCACCCGGCAGGTCACGATGCAGTCCCTGCCCTCGATCCGGCTTGTGCAGGAGAACGACAAGAGCCTCGTCACCAAGATCAATTCGACGCTGGTCAACACCGTCCCGCTCTGGGAGACGCAGCTGGCCCAGGCGGTCACCATCCAGCGCTCGGCCGAAGCCGCGGGGGCGGTCCGCGAGGCCAGCGACCTGACCAACGACCTGCTGACTGCCAATGCCAAGAACCTGCGCGACAGCAACAAGATCGTCCGCGAGGAGATGGAGCGCGGCGTCTTCGACATCGAGGCGGTGCGGCAGGCCAATGCCGACCTGATCGGCACGATCGAGGAAAGCCTGCAGATCGCCGACGAGGGCAAGGCGCGGCGTGCGGCGGCCGAGGCGGAGCTGCAGCAGATGGAAGCCAAGCTGCGCGACACGCTGGCCTCGGCCAAGGCGCGCGCGACGGGCACCGGCGACACCGCGGCGACCTCGGTTCCGACCTGAGGCACCATGGCACGGGGCAGGCTCATCCTCCGGACGGCGCTGGCGGGCTGCGCGGCCTTGCTGCTGGCCGCTTGCGACCCGGTGGAGACCGCCGCCCCTGCGGTCAGCGCCCCGCCGCAGCGCCCGCCCGAGCGCTCTGGCGGCGTGCCGGTGCAGGTCACCCCGACCTCGGCCGAAAGCGCCGAGCTGCGCAGCTATCTCGCGCAGGTGCAGTCGGCGCAACTGACCCAAGGGTTGCTGCGCCAGGACGGCGGCGGGCCGGACACGCCGTTCACGGCCGAAATGCTCGCGCGCAACTTCGAGCGTCTGGTCTTTTACAACGAATATGACAGTGCGTTTCGCGGACGCGGCGGGCCCAGCCCGTTGCGACGCTGGAATGCACCGGTGCGCATGAAGGTGTTTTTTGGAACCGCCGTGATGCCGTCGCAGCGCATGCAGGACAGCAAGGACGTTGCGGCCTATGCCGCACGCCTGTCACGCCTGACCGGCCATCCCGTCTCGGTCGGCGGGCGGCCCAACTTCGCCGTGATCTTCGCCGGCGAGGACGACCGCGCCGATGCGCTGAGACAGGCGGCAGCGGAAATTCCGGGCCTGACCGCCGACAGCCTCTCGGCCCTGGTCGACCTGCGCCGGGACACCTATTGCGTGGTGGCGGCCTTCGCGCTCGGCTCGGATCCCAACGCCTATACCGCCGCCGTGGCGCTGATCCGTGGCGAGAACCCCGACCTGCTGCGGCTGAGCTGCATCCACGAGGAACTGGCCCAGGGTCTCGGCATCGCCAACGACAGCCCCGAGGCGCGTCCGTCGATCTTCAACGACGACGACGAATTCGCCCTGCTCACCCGGCAAGACGAGTTGCTGCTGAAAATGCTGTACGATGCGCGCCTGTCGACCGGGATGACCGCGAACGAAGCGCGCCCGGTGACCCGGACCATCGCCAACGAACTCGTCGGGCGCCCGGCGCTCTGATTTCACGACAAAGGACCGACCGTCATGAGCATCTTCGACTTTCTTTCCGGCGAATTTATCGACGTCATTCACTGGACCGATGACACCCGCGACACGATCGTCTGGCGGTTCGAGCGCGAGGGCCACGAGATCAAGTATGGCGCGAAGCTGACGGTGCGCGAGGGTCAGGCGGCGGTCTTCGTACACGAGGGGCAGATCGCCGACGTTTTCTCGCCGGGTCTCTATATGCTCGAGACCAACAACATGCCCATCATGACCAAGCTGCAGCATTGGGATCATGGGTTCCGCAGCCCGTTCAAGTCCGAGATCTATTTCGTCAACACCACCCGTTTCAACGACCTGAAATGGGGCACGAAGAACCCGATCATCTGCCGCGACCCCGAGTTTGGCGCGGTGCGCCTGCGCGCCTTCGGCACCTATTCGATCCGCGTTTCGGATCCGGCGCATTTCATGACCGAGATCGTCGGCACGGATGGCGAGTTCACCACCGACGAGATCACGTTCCAGATCCGCAACGTGCTGGTGCAGGAGGTCTCGAGGACGCTGGCGCGGTCGAACATCTCGGTGCTCGACATGGCCGCGAACACCCGCGAACTGGGCAAGCTGGTCGCCGAGGAAACCGACCCCCAACTCGCGGAATACGGGCTGTCGATGCCCGAGCTTTACATCGAGAATATCTCGCTGCCGCCGGCGGTCGAGGCGGTGCTCGACAAGCGCACGTCGATGGGCATGGTCGGTGATCTGGACAAGTACACGCAATTCCAGACGGCCGAGGCGCTCGGACGCGACGGCGCCGGATCGGCGGCGATCCAAGCGGGCATCGGCGCTGGGCTCGGCATGCAGGTCGGGCGCAGCGTAGCCGAATCCGGCCCCTGGGGGCCCCGGCCCGCGCCGCAGCAAGCCCCGGCCCCGAGTGCGGCCCCTCCAGCGCCGCCGCCGCCACCGGTCGAAAAGGTCTGGCATACCGCCGAGAACGGCGAGACGAAGGGTCCGTTTTCGCGGGCCGCAATGGGGCGCATGGTCGCCGGCGGCAGCCTGACCCGCGACACCTACGTCTGGACGGCCGGCCAGGACGGTTGGAAACGCGCCGAGGACGTGGAAGAACTGGCGCGGCTCTTTACCATCCTGCCACCACCGCCACCCGGCAGCTAAGAGCCGCCGCGTCAGGCGGCGCTCTGAAGCTCCTTCTGGACCAGCTTCTCGATCTCGTCGAGCGGGTGGTTCGTCAGAACCTTGTCGATCTCGCCGACGACACGTTCGGTCACCTCCTGGTGAAGCTTATCGCGCAACTCGCCCAAGACCGTCGAACTGGCGACCAGAACGATGCGGTCGAACCGCCCCTTGTGCGCCATCTTGTAGAGCATGTCGGCAAGGTCATGTGCGAAGCGCTCTTTCTCCAGCGCATGCCAGTCGGTGTCGCTCAGCGCCGACTTCTGGCCGGGGCCGCCGTCGTGCATCCGACCCGGCGGGTGCGCTCCCTGTTCGCCGGTCGAAGGGTTCTCTTGTTCTTCCTGACGCTCGACCTGGAAGTTCGGATAGTCCGCGTCCCCCTCGTTGCGCAGGAACAGCGCCTTTTCACCGTCAGCGACAAGAATCCAGGTTTCGTTTTTCGGCTCGGCCATCGTTCAGTCCTCTTCTTTCTCATCTGACTTCGTGACGCGCGTCGCGCCGGCGGGACGCTCGAATGCGCGCTTGAGCTCGTCTCGCGTGCCGATCTTGCGGGCCAGACGCCCGCCTGCGCGGCCACCCTGAGAGACAGCCCCCTCGGCGCCGAGCACCTCGTCGGTTTCGCGGTCGCCCTTGCGGTCGGTGTCGTCGGTCATGACGTCCTCCATGTCTGCTGACGGTTACCTGGAAAACGCTTGCCGAACCGGCTTGTTCCGCGCCGGCGCGGGGCGTCGCGCCGGGTTGACTGCCCCGGTTCGGCGGGCGAAGAGATGGACGACACGGCAGAGGACGCAGGCGGCATGGCGGCGAGCGAGCAGACACGGGATCACCGCTTTCCCTGCGACACCTGCGGTGCCGACATGCGCTTCGATCCCGGCACCGGCACGATGCTCTGCGATCATTGCGGCAACACCGCCGTGCTCAACGATCGCGCGCCGGTCCATCCCATCGCCGAGCTCGACTTTCGCGCCGCCACGCGAAAGGCCCTGCCCGAGGCCGAGTTCGAGGAGACCCGGGTCGACAAGTGCCCAAATTGCGGCGCCGAGGTCGAAGTCGACGAGAAGATCCACGCCACAGAATGCCCGTTCTGCGCCACGCCGCTCGTCACCGATACCGGTGTACACCGCCACATCAAACCGCGCGGCGTGCTGCCCTTCGTGCTGTCCGAAACGGTCGCGCGGCAGGCGATGACCGACTGGCTGGGACGGCTCTGGTTCGCGCCCGGCGGGCTCAAGGATTACGCCCGCAAGGGGCGTCGGATGCAGGGCATCTACGTGCCTTACTGGACCTTCGACGCCGACACGCGATCGGCCTACAGCGGCGAACGCGGCACGGTCTATTTCGAGACAGTCACCGTGGTCCGCGACGGCAAGCGCATGCGTCAGCAGGTGCCGCGCGTGCGCTGGCGTCCCGCCTCGGGCCGCGTCGCGCGGTTCTTCGACGACGTGTTGGTGCTGGCCTCGAAAAGCCTGCCGAAAACCTTCACAGACGCGCTGCAGCCCTGGGACCTATCCGGGCTGCAACCCTACGCGCCCGAGTTCCTGGCCGGGTTCCGGGCCGAAGGCTATGGGGTGACGCTGGAAGAAGGCTTTACGGAGGCCCGCGAGATTATGGACCGGGTGATCGCCCGTGACGTGCGCTTCGACATCGGCGGCGACCGCCAGCGCGTGCATGACATCCGCACCGAGATCGGCGGGATCACCTTCAAGCACGTGCTGCTGCCGGTCTGGCTTGCCGCCTACAAGTTCCGCGGCCGCACCTACCGTTTCGTGGTCAATGGCCAGACCGGCAAGGTGCAGGGCGAACGGCCCTATTCGAAGATCAAGGTGGCATTCGCCGTGATCCTCGGACTGCTTGCCGCTGCCCTGATCGGCTACGGGATGGCGCAACAATGACGGATACATTCGAAACGGAGCAGGCGGAAAATCGGATCGACGCGCTCGAGGACATTCTCGCCGCGCGCTATTCCTGCCGTGCCTTCCGGCCCGACCCGGTGCCGCGCGACACCATCGAGCGGATCGTGAGAACAGCGCGCCGGGTGCCCTCGTGGTGCAACGCCCAACCCTGGCAGGTGGCGGTGACCGCAACGCCGCAAGCCACGGACCGCTTTCGCGACATGTTGCGCGACGCCGTTGCAAACAACGCGAGCAAACTCGATCTGGAGGGCCCGTCGGGCTATTCCGGCGCCTATGCCGAGCGGCGGCGCACCTGCGGCTGGGCGCTCTACGATGCGGTGGGTGTGCAGAAGGGCGATCGGGCTGCGTCGGGCGCGCAGATGATGCGCAACTACGACCTCTTCGACGCGCCGCATGTCGCCATCGTCACCTCGCCGCGCGAACTGGCTGGCTACGGCGCGATGGATTGCGGCGGGTTCGTCACCGCCTTCACGCTCGCTGCGACGGCGCTTGGCGTTGACACCATCGTGCAGGCCGCCATTGCCTTCTACGCCGACGCTGTGCGCGACCATTTCAAGATCGCCGAAGACCGGATGATCCTCTGCGCCATCTCGTTTGGCTACGCGGTAGAAGATCACCCTGCGAATTCCTTCCGGACCGAGCGCGCGCCGCTCGACGAAATCATCGACTGGAGAAATTGATGCGCGCCTTGCTGCAACGGGTCACGAATGCCGCCGTCGATGTCGACGGCACCCGCATCGCCGGGATCGGCGCGGGCCTTCTGATCCTCGTCTGCGCCATGCCCGGCGATGACGCCGCGACCGCCGAGGCACTGGCCGTCAAGATCTCGAAGCTGCGGCTGTTTCGGGACGACGCCGGGCGGATGAACCTGTCGATCCCGCAGACCGAGGGGGCCGCGCTGGTCGTCAGCCAGTTCACCCTGGCCGCCGACACCTCGCGCGGCAACAGGCCCGGATTCTCGGGGGCGGCGAAACCCGACAAAGCCGAGGCGCTTTACCTGCACTTCGCGCAGCATCTCGGATCGCTCGGTGTTCCGCTCGAGACCGGTCGCTTCGGGGCGGACATGGCGGTGTCGCTAATCAACGACGGACCAGTCACGATCTGGCTCAACACGGACGTAGGTTGAATTTCACCTCATAAGAAACTGATCAAACTTTATTTTCTCCTCTCTCCTGAATCTGATCCTGTCGCCGCGTCAGCCCACTTGACACCCGGCGGGCCAGCCTTGAGGTTCCGCGCATGACCACCCGGAACACGCTGCGCGACATCGAAGAGATCGCCGATCTCGGCATCACGCTGTCGGATGGCTGCCGTCTTTCGGCCCGTGTCTGGCGCCCCGTGGACGCCGGCAGCGACCCGGTTCCGGCGATCCTGGAATACCTGCCTTATCGCAAGCGTGACGGCACCGTGGTGCGCGATGCGCTCACCCACCCGTGGTTCGCCGAGCGCGGCTATGCCTGCATCCGCGTCGACATGCGCGGCAACGGCGACAGCGACGGGCTGATGGCGGACGAGTACACGCCGCGGGAACTCTCCGACGCCGTCGAGGTGATCGACTGGCTTGCGGCGCAGGACTGGTGCTCGGGCGCGGTCGGGATGATGGGGATCAGCTGGGGCGGCTTCAACGGACTGCAGGTCGCCGCCCTCGCCCCGGAGCCTCTGAAGGCGGTCATCACGCTCTGTTCGACCGTGGACCGCTTCGCCGACGACATCCACTACAAGGGCGGCTGCCTGCTCAACGAGAATCTCGGCTGGGGCGCGACCATGTGGTCCTATTCCTCGCGCGCGCCCGACCCGGCGCTGCGACCCGAGGACTGGCGCGCGGTCTGGCTGGAGCGGCTCGAGAACGAGCCGTTCCTGCCGTCGGTCTGGCTGCGCCACCAGCGCCGGGATGCCTACTGGCGTCATGGTTCGGTGATCGAGGAGTACGCCGCGATCACGGCGAAGGTGCTGGCCGTGGGCGGCTGGGGCGACGCCTACAAGAATGCGGTGCCGCAGCTCGTCGAGAACCTGCCCGGCGCCAAGGGCATCGTCGGGCCCTGGGTGCACAAGTACCCACATTTCGCCGTACCCGAGCCGCGGATCGGGTTCCTGCAGGAAGCGCTGAGGTGGTGGGATCGCTGGCTCAAGGACCGCGACACCGGCGTCGAGGCCGATCCGGACTACCGCGCCTACCTGATGGATGGTGTGCGACCGGCGACATGGTACACCGAACGCCCGGGGCGCTGGATCGCCGAGAAAGATGGCGCGACCGGGCACCTTCCCAGGCGGACGCTGCACCTGACCGATGCGGGTCTGGTGCCCGCGCCGGACACATTGGCGGCGACGGTAGGTTCGCCACAGCATTGCGGCGCGGCGTCCGGGGAATACTGCGCCATCTGGCTCGGTCCCGAAATGCCCGGCGACCAGCGGGGCGACGACGCGCTCTCCGCCTGTTTCGACGGCGCTGCCCTGGAGGCGGATACCGACATCGTCGGCGCGCCGCGCGTGACGCTGACCCTTTCCAGCGACCGGCCCCAAGCGCAGATCGCCGTGCGCCTGTGCCACGTCCATCCGGACGGAGCTTCGACCCGCATCACCTATGGCGTGCTGAACCTCAGCCACCGCGACGGCTCTGCCGCGCCGCGTGCGATGCCGATAGACACGCGTGTCGAGGTGGCGCTCGATCTCGACCACATCGCCTACCGCGTGCCGAAGGGCCATCGCCTGCGCGTCGCGGTCTCCTCGGCCTACTGGCCGCTGGTCTGGCCGTCGCCCGAACCGGTCACGCTCGCCCTGTCATCGGGTCGCGTCGACCTGCCGGTCCGGGACACGGCGACGCGGGACGAACATGTCTTCGAGCCGCCCGTCGCCGCGCCGCCCTGGTCGCACGAGGTACTCCGCGAAAACCGTAGCACGCGCAGGCAGGAAACCGATCTGGTCACCGGTATCGTCAGCCTCGTCATCGAGGACGATTTCGGCAAGACCCGGGATGCCGGGCATGGCATCGTTTCGGGCTCGGTCGCCCGCGAGCGCTGGGACATCCACCCCGACGACCCGCTCAGCGCGCGCGGCTGGTGCCACTGGACCGACGAGCTCGAGCGCGAGGACATCCTGCTGCGCACCGAAGCCTCCTGCGAGATGTGGTCGGATGCCGAGACCTTCTACCTCAACGCGCGGCTCGAGGCGTGGGAAAACGACAAACGGATCTACGACCGAAGCGTCGAGGATTCGGTGCCACGCGACCACCTGTAGCCACCGCCGCCGTCGCGGGGTATTAAACCTTGCGACGCGGGGGAAAATCGGCAAGCTTGACTCGCCAATCAATAAAAATGCAGCAGATGCAAAAAACCAACGGGAGAGCATCATGAAAGATCAACTCGACTACTTCAGCAGCCGTGTGGCCAAGGGCCTGATGACGCGCCGCGAATTCGTCGGCCGCGCCGCGGCGCTCGGAGTCACTGCCGCCGCCGCGAACGCGATGCTGGCCACCGGCGCGCGCGCGCAGGATCCGGTGAAGGGCGGCACGCTCAAGCTCGGCATGGCCGGCGGCGAAAGCACGTCGAGCCTCGACCCGGCACTGGCGGCGTCCGAAGTGCCGATCATGAACCTGCGCAACTTCGGCGACACGCTGGTCAACGTGAACAAGGACGGCACCATCGACAATCGCCTCGCCGAAGAGATCGAGGCCTCCGCCGACGCCACCACCTGGAACTTCAAGATCCGCCAGGGCGTCGAGTTTCACAACGGCAAGACGCTGACCGCCGAGGACGTGATGCGCACGATGGAACGTCATTCGAACGAGGACAGCCAGTCGGGTGCGCTCGGCATCATGCGCGGCATCAAGGAGATGAAGGTCGATGGCGACGTCTTCTCGGTCACGCTCGACGGCCCGAACGCCGACCTGCCCTACCTGATGGCCGACTATCACCTCGTGATCCAGCCCGATGGCGGCTTCGACAACCCGGCAGCGGGTGTCGGCACTGGCCCCTACACGGTCGAGGTCGACGA
The DNA here is from genome assembly GCF_033436665.1 of Roseobacter sp. FCG-D35. Lineage (NCBI taxonomy): Bacteria > Pseudomonadati > Pseudomonadota > Alphaproteobacteria > Rhodobacterales > Roseobacteraceae > Roseobacter > Roseobacter sp. FCG-D35. The sequence continues at coordinate 118,130 of NZ_JAWQFO010000008.1, read as the reverse complement.
TCCGGGCATCCGTCACACCTACAAGAAGTTCGCCAACCACTGGGACGAGACCACTGGCCACGTCGACGAGATCGAGGTCATCGTTCTCAACGACGCCACCGCGCGCACCGCGGCGCTGCAGTCGGGCCAGGTCGACATCATCAACCGGGTCGAGCCCAAGATCGCCGAACTGCTGGGCCGCGCGCCGAACCTCGAGGTCGTCAGCACCGCGGGTGCCGGACATTACGTGTTCATCATGCACGTCGACACCGCGCCCTTCGACAACAACGACCTGCGCATGGCACTGAAATACGCCATCAACCGCGAGGAACTGGTCGACAAGATCCTGCGCGGCTACGGTTCGGTCGGCAACGACTTCCCGATCAATGCCGCCTACCCGCTCTTCGACGAGAGCATCCCGCAGCGTCCGTTCGACCTCGAAAAGGCGGCCGAGCATTACAAGGCTTCCGGCCACGACGGCTCGCCCATCATCCTGCGCACCGCCGACGGCGCCTTCCCGGGTGCGGTCGACGCGGCGGCGCTGTTCCAGCAGACCGCGCAGGCGGCCGGCATCCCGCTCGAGATCAAGCGTGAACCCAATGACGGCTACTGGTCCGAGGTCTGGAATGCACAGCCGTTCTGTGCCTCCTACTGGGGCGGACGCCCGGTGCAAGACCAGATGTACACCACCGCCTACCTGTCGACCGCGGACTGGAACGACACCCGTTTCAACAACCCCGAGTTCGACAAGTTGCTCGTGGAAGCGCGCGGCGAGCTCGACGCCGAAAAGCGCAAGGAGATGTACACCAAGATGGCGTACATGGTGCGCGACGAGGGCGGCCTGATCCTTCCGATGTTCAACAACTTCATTGAGGCAACGTCGGACCGCGTCGGCGGCTACACCGGCTCGCCGATCGGCGAGACGATGCACGGCTTCGCCGCCACCCGGTGCTGGATCAACGCCTGAGGGTTCTCGGCGTATGCACCCCATCCTGAAACTGATCGCCCAGCGCCTTGCGCTGGGCCTTCTGCTGCTCTTCGCCGCCTCGGCCCTGATCTTCTGGGGCACCTCGATCCTTCCCGGCGACGTGGCGCAATCCATTCTCGGTCAGTCCGCGACCCCCGAGGCGCTCGCGAACCTGCGTCGCGAGCTTGGTCTCGACGAACCGGCGCTCAGCCGTTACTTCACATGGCTCGGCAACTTCCTGCAGGGCGATCTCGGCACGGCGCTGACCAATGGCCGCGACATCGCCGAAAGCCTCGGCACGCGGCTCAAGAACACGCTGTTCCTCGCCTTTTGGGCCGCGCTGATCGCGGTGCCGCTGGCAATCTTTCTCGGCCTCATCGCCGTGCGCTTCAAGGACCGCTGGCCCGACCGGCTGATCTCGGCAGTGACGCTGACCACTATCTCGATCCCGGAATTCATGATCGGCTACCTGCTGGTCTACTGGATCGCGATCCAGCTTGGCTGGTTCTCCTCGGTGTCGATCATCAATGACAGCATGACGCTGGGCCAGAAGCTCAACGCCATCGCGATTCCGGTCATGGTGCTGATCCTCGTCGTGCTTGCCCACATGATGCGCATGACCCGCGCCGCGATCCTGAACGTGATGCAATCGGCCTATGTCGAGACTGCCGAGCTGAAAGGTCTCGGCATGCTCAAGATCATCCGCCGCCACGCCTTTCCGAATGCCATCGCCCCGATCGTGAACGTGGTGATGCTGAACCTCGCCTATCTCATCGTCGGCGTCGTCGTGGTCGAGGTGGTCTTTGCCTATCCCGGCATGGGCCAGTACCTCGTCGATCACGTCTCCAAGCGCGACGTGCCTGTGGTGCAGGCCTGCGGGCTCATCTTCGCCGCCGTCTACATCGGGTTGAACCTGATCGCCGACATCGTGTCGATCCTCGCGAACCCGCGCCTGAGGCACCCCAAATGAAGGCCGCGCAGTCATATCTTGCGAAAGCGCGGGGTTGCACTAGCGCACCGCACTCCGGCGCACCGACCCCCGCAAAGGCATGGGAGGCCATCGCATGAGGATCCCCCTCGGGGCTCTCATCGGCCTCTTCTTCACCGCGGTCTTCTTCCTGATGGCGGTCTTCGCGCCCTTGATCGCACCCTATGGCATGGCCGAAGTGGTCGGCGACGTCTGGGAGCCGTCCTCGCCCGAACACCTGATCGGCACCGACAGTATCGGGCGCGACCTGCTGACCCGGATGATCTACGGAGGGCGCACGACGATCTTCATCGCCACCGCCGCCACCATCCTCAGCTTCGTGACCGGCTCGGTGCTGGGCTTCTTCGCCGCCGTCTCCGGCGGTTGGGTCGACCAGGCGCTGTCGCGCTTCGTCGATCTCGTGATGTCGATTCCGACGCTGATCTTCGCGCTGGTCGTGCTGTCGGTGATGCCCTCGACGATCTTCATGCTGATCCTGATCATGGGCCTGCTCGACAGCACGCGGGTCTATCGCCTTGCCCGGGCCGTGGCTGTCGACATCACGGTGATGGATTACGTCGAGGCGGCGCGCCTGCGCGGCGAAAAGATCGGCTGGATCATCTTCCGCGAGATCCTGCCCAACGCGCTGTCGCCCCTGATCGCCGAGATGGGCCTGCGCTTCATCTTCGCGGTGCTCTTCGTCTCGACTCTGTCCTTCCTCGGTCTCGGCGTGCAACCGCCGCAGGCGGACTGGGGTGGCATCGTGAAGGAGAACAAGGAAGGCATCAACTACGGCATCCAGGCGGCACTCTACCCGGCCTATGCCATCGCCGTGCTGTGCATCTCGATCAACCTGGTGGCGGACTGGATCCTGAACCGCACCACCTCGCTGAAAGGAGGCCGCGGATGACCATCGACGCAAACCAGCCGCTTCTGAAGGTGCGCGACCTCAAGATCGGCGCGACGATCTACCCGCCGGGAGAGCGCCCGCGCGAGATCGAGATCGTGCATGGCGTCGATTTCGATCTCGAACGCGGCAAGGTACTGGGCCTGATCGGTGAATCCGGGGCCGGCAAATCGACCATCGGCCTCGCCTCGATGGCCTACGGGCGCGGCGGAGTCGAGATCACCGGCGGCGAGGTCTGGGTCAACGGGCGCGACATCCTGAAATCCGGCTTCCGCGACGTGCGCCGGTTGCGCGGGGCCGAGGTCACCTACGTCTCGCAATCCGCCGCCGCCTCGTTCAACCCGGCCAAGCAGATCATGGAGCAGGTCACCGAGGCCGCGATCTTCCAGGGCAAGTTCTCGCGCAAGGAAGCCGAGGCACGCGCGGTCGAACTGTTCCGCAAGCTCGGCCTGCCCGACCCCGAACGCATCGGCAACCGCTATCCGCACCAGGTTTCGGGTGGGCAGCTGCAACGCTGCATGACCGCCCTTGCCCTGTGTCCGCAGCCCGACCTCGTGGTCTTCGACGAACCCACGACCGCGCTCGACGTGACGACACAGATCGACGTTCTGGCGGCGATCAAGGAAGCGATCCACGACACCGGCGTCGCGGCGCTTTACATCACCCACGACCTCGCCGTGGTCGCCCAGGTCAGCGATCACATCATGGTTCTGCAGCAGGGCACTATGGTCGAATACGGCACCACCGACCAGATCATCAACGCCCCGCGCGAAGACTACACCAAGGCGCTGGTTTCGGTCCGCTCGATCCGCCACGAGGAAAAGCAGCCGACGCCCGAGCCGGTGCTGAAAGTCGAGAACGTGACCGCGCGCTACCGCGGCACCAGCTTCGACGTGCTCAAGGATGTCAGCGTCGAGTTGCACCCGGGCCAGACCCTCGCCGTCGTCGGCGAAAGCGGGTCGGGCAAATCCACGCTCGCGCGGGTCATCACCGGACTTCTGCCGCCGAAGACCGGACAGATCACCTTCGCCGGGCGGACACTGACGCCGGATCTCGCGGCGCGGCCTCTGGAAGACCTGCGCGAGTTGCAGATGATCTACCAGATGGCCGACACGGCGATGAACCCGCGCCAGACCGTCGGCACGATCATCGGACGGCCGCTGGAGTTCTATTTCGGCCTCAAGGGCGCAGAGAAGCAGAAGCGGATCCAGGAACTGCTCGACGAGATCGAGCTCGGCAGCGGCTTCCAGGACCGCTACCCCGCGGAACTGTCGGGCGGGCAGAAGCAGCGCGTCTGCATCGCCCGGGCGCTGGCGGCCAAGCCACGCATGATCATCTGCGACGAGGTCACTTCGGCGCTCGACCCGCTGGTCGCCGACGGTATCCTCAAGCTGCTGTTGAACCTGCAGAAGATCGAGGACGTGGCCTATCTCTTCATTACCCATGACCTCGCCACGGTGCGCGCCATCGCCGACAGCATCGCGGTGATGTACAAGGGCTCGGTCGTGCGCTACGGGCCGAAAAGCCAGGTCCTGTCGCCGCCTTTCGACGACTACACCGACCTGCTTCTATCATCGGTTCCGGAAATGAAACTGGGCTGGCTGGAAGAGGTCATCGAACACCGCAAGATGGAAAGCGCGGGGCACTAACCGAAGTTCAACTGTCCGCTTCGATCCGGAACGCGCTCGCCTTCTCGCGGACGTCGTCCGGGATCGGCTGCGCCGTTCGGCTATCGAGTGAAAGCATCACGCATTTGAACACGGTCTCGAAGGCAAGCTTGCGATCCGCCACGCGGCAAAGCCGATGTCGGAACGTCATCGACTTCGACCCGACGGCCAGGATCGCCGTCTCGAGATAGATCGAGTCGCCCGCCGACAATTCGGCTCGGAAGTCGCTTTCGGCATGAACGACGGCGAAGGACAATCGCCGCCCGTGTCGCATGTCCTGCGCCGTCAGCCCGAGTTCGGCCTGCAGGTTGAACACCCCATCCGAACAGGCGGCAAAGTAACGCGAGACGTTCATGTGCCCCAGAAAATCGCAATCCGCCGGGTCGACGGCGGCGCGATAGGTTATCATGGCGGTCATCTTCTGCGCTCCCGGGTCATTGGGGCCTGACAAATGCCTGTCGCGCGGCCTCGGCCTTCGAACGCATCGCGCAGCCCTCGGCGTGGTCGTTGAGCAGTCCCATCGCCTGCATGAAGGCGAAGACGGTGGTTGGTCCGACGAATTTCCAGCCGCGTTTCTTCAGCTCTTTCGACAGGGCAACCGAAGCGGGCGAGGTCGAGCGGCTTTGTGGCGGGGCGCCGTCGTCGGATTCGTAGCGCCACACGAAGTCCGCGAGCGATCCCTCGGCTTTCACCAGTTCGACGCAACGCTGCGCGTTGTTGATGACTGCGTCGATCTTGCCGCGGTGCCGGACGATGCCCGCATCCGCGAGCAGCCGGGCCCGGTCGGTGTCGTCAAAGCGCGCGACCGCGCCGAAGTCGAACCTTGCGAAGGCCGCGCGGAAATTCTCGCGCTTGGCCAGGATCGTGCGCCAGCTGAGACCCGACTGGAAACTCTCGAGACAGAGCTTTTCGAACAGCCGGGTATCGTCGCCGACCGGGTAGCCCCATTCGCGGTCATGGTAGTCGAAGAACTCCGGCGCCGCTGCACACCAGCCGCACCGCGGCTGCCCGTCCGGCCCTTCGACGAGCCTGCTCATGACCTGGCCGAACGCATTTATCGCCTCCTGTCCCCGCAATTCGGGATAGGCCAGCCCCGGTCGTCTGTCAAAGCTTCGGGCTTCTGGCGGACGCGTCAGGCCCCGTTGCGCTGGGTGCCCGCGGCCTTGCGCTTGCGTTTTTCGGCCAGCACCTCGCGTTGCGCACGCCAGGGATAGCGCGTGTCCTGCGGCACGGTCGACCAGTAGAGGTCGCCACCGTCGCGCCACGGGTCGACCACAACCCCGGCATCCCACGGATCGCCCTTGGCCGTGATCAAAGCCGTCGAGTGCTCGAGCCGAAGCGGGTTGCCGGCGTTGGCGATGGCGCGCTGGATGTCGAGGGTGCGGAAGTTCTCGGACTTCAGCCGCTTTTCCATGTCCTCGGCCCAGTGCCAGCACAGCCCGCGCGGCCGCTGGCCCGAGTTGACCTTGATGTTGTGAATGATCGGGGGGTCGGTGACACCGTAGCGGCTGCGCAACTCTCGCGGGTAGAGCAGCGAGATCCGCGCGGCGCGCGCGGCCTCTTCGGCATCGACGGAAGGGCCCAGACTGCGGATCAGCCCGGCCAGTGTCGCGATTTCCTGTTCGTCGGCGCTGGTCTCGACTGCCGACGGTGAGGCTTGCGCCACCGCGAGGCTGGGCGTCCCGGGCGCAACCTGAGGCCCCTGCTCCGCGCAGCCTGCGAGCACCGCGGCGCAAAGAACCGCCACGGCGGCTTTTCCGATGTCAGTCAGCATGTCACCTGCCCGTGCTGCCTCGTCCTGCGGGGTTGGTAGCGTGGACCTCTGCGCCTGTCGAGCCGCGAGACCAGTCAGGCCATCACGTTTCCGAGGACGCGCGGGCGAAACCGTCAGGCCGCTTCGACCGAGCTTTCGGTAACTTCCCAACGCTGAACGAAGGCGTTGAGCACCTCGCCGATCGCCGCCTCGCTGGCGCCGTTCGGTGCGACCTGCGCCACCAGTCCGCGCTTGCGGTCGTCGATGACCTGCGCGACGCGCGCGGCGACCCCGGCCTTTTCGAGCGCGTCGTTGTAGACCCGCGTGATCGCATGTTTCCTGAGATCGGGCTTGAAGATCTTGCCGACGGCGGTCTTGGGCAGTTCGGGCATGATCGTCAGATGCTTTGGCCGGGCGGCGCGCTCGTGCACGCGGCTCTGGCAGAACTCCATCAACTCAGCCTCGGTCACACTGGCTCCATCGACCAGTTCGACGAAGGCGCAGGGCACCTCGCCGGAATGCGCGTCGGGCTGGCCGATGGCACCCGCGAAGGCGACGGCATCGTGATGCAGCAGCGCCTCCTCGATCTCGGCGGGGTCGATGTTGTGACCCCCGCGGATAATCAGGTCCTTCGCGCGCCCGGTGATCCAGAGATAGCCGTCCGCGTCCACCCGGCCGAGGTCGCCGGTGCGCAGGAAGTCTCCGTAGAAAAGATCGCGGTTCTTGGCGTCCTCGGTGTAGGTGTGCCCGACGTAGACGCCCGGGTTCGACACGCAGATCTCGCCAACCTCGTCGGTCCCGGCCTCGATCGGGCCATCCTCGGTGGTCTTGTAGATCTTCACGTCGCAATAGGGGAACGGCACGCCGATGCTGCCGACCTTCTTCTCGCCGTCGACCGGGTTGCAGGAGACGAGACAGGTCGCTTCGGTCAGACCGTAACCCTCGACGAGCGTGACGCCGGTGGCTTTCTCGAAGCGCCGGAACAGCTCCAGTGGCAGCGGGGCCGAACCCGAGAACGCGGTCTTGACCGAACTCACGTCTGCATCGATGGGCCGTTGCATCATCGCCGAGATCGCGGTGGGTACGGTGATGATGAAGGTGACCTTCCAGCGCTCGACGAGTTTCCAGAAATTGTCGAAGACACCCTCGCCGCGGTACCCCTGCGGCGTCGGGAAGATGACATGCGCGCCCGAGACCACCGCTGCGATCAGGATCACGTGGCAGGCGAAGACGTGAAACAGCGGCAGCGGACAGATGATGTTGTCTTCTTCGGTGAAAAGGAGCTTGGTGCCGATCCAGCCGTTGTAGAGCAGCCCGGAATAGCGGTGCTGCGCCACTTTCGGCATGCCGGTCGTGCCGCCGGTATGGAAATAGCAGGCCACGCGATCTTCCTGCGGATCCTCGAAGGACAGCGACTTCGGCTGGCGCGAAAGCTCGGCCCGGAAGTTCAGGTATTTCGCCTGGTTCTTGACCTTCCGCTTGGGGCGGATCAGCGGCACGATCCACGACTTCGGCGGGGTCAGGTAGCTCAGCAGGTCAACTTCCAGCACGGTCGACACGTTGGGCGCCAGCGCCACCGCCTCGGCGGTCTTGTCGGCCACGTCGGTCTTCGGGAAAGAGCGCAAGGTGACGACGACCTTGGCGTTGGTCTCGCGCAGGATCGAGCCGATCTGCTCGGCGTCGAGCAGCGGGTTGATCGGGTTCACGATGCCCGCGACGGCGCCGCCGAGCATGGTGATGACTGTCTCGTTGCAGTTGGGCAGGACGTAGGCCACCACGTCGTCCGGACCGACCCCGAGGTTACGAAAGAGGTTCGCCGCCTGCGTCACCTGCGCGTGCAGATCGGTCCAGGTCAGCGTTTCCGCCTTGTCCGTCGGTCCTGAAAGAAGCTGGTAGCTTACCGCGCGGTGCGACGGGAACTTCTTCGCCGTGCGTTCGAGCATCGCGTAAAGTGTCTTGGGCAGGTCACGGTTGGACCACGGCATTTCCGCCTCGATCGCGTTGCGATCCTCGATACCGGCAAACGTCATCGGTCCTCCTCCCAAAGCCGAAAGGCGCACATCCTGCGCGAGCGGAAGGATGGCGGCGGTCCCCGGAAAGAGCAAGGGCGCGACGCCGGCCAACGTCGCGTAATCGCAAGGTCATGACGTGGCGTTCCGGCGACGATGTTGCCCGCGCTATTCCGCGGCCAGCCCGTCCGTGAACTGCAGTTGCGCGAGACGGGCATAAAGCCCGCCGCCCGACACCAGCTCGCCATGCGATCCGACGGCGACGATCCGCCCCTCGTCCATGACGACGATCCGGTCGGCCTTCTTCACCGTGGCGAGGCGGTGCGCGACGATGAGGGTGGTACGCCCGGAACTGACCTCGTCGACGGCATGCTGGACCGCGCGCTCGCTTTCCGCATCGAGCGCGCTCGTCGCTTCGTCGAGCAGCAGCACCGGCGCATCGCGCAAGATCGCACGGGCAATGGCGATGCGTTGTTTCTGACCGCCCGACAGCATCACGCCGCGCTCTCCGAGCCCACTGTCATACCCCTCCGGCAGGGCCATGATGAAGTCATGCGCCGCCGCCGCCTTCGCGGCCGCCTCGATCTCGGCATCTGTCGCGTCGGGGCGGCCGAAGCGGATGTTCTCGCGCGCCGAGGCAGCGAAGATCACCGGATCCTGCGGCACCAGCGCGACGTGACGGCGGAAATGGTCGCGCCGCAGCGAAGCGAGGTTGACGCCGTCGAGCGTGATGCGCCCGGTGTCGGGATCGTAGAATCGCAGGAGCAACTGGATGATCGTGGTCTTGCCCGCGCCCGAGGGGCCGACGAAGGCCACCGTCTCGCCTGGCGAAATCGACAGGCTCACATGGTCGAGCGCCTGCGTGCCGGGTCGCGCCGGGTAGGCAAACGACACGTCCTCGAAGTCGATGCGGCCGCGCACCGGGGGGGCCAGCTGGGCGGGGGTCGCGGGGTCGGAGACGGCGTCAATGCTGCGCAGCAGTTCCACGAGGCGCTCGGTCGCTCCCGCGGCGCGCTGCAATTCGCCCCAGATCTCCGACAGCGCCGCCACCGCGCCCGCGACCATGATCGCGTAGATCACGAATTGCACCAACGCCCCTGCGGACATGTCCTCGGCGCGCACGTCGCGCGCGCCGACCCAGAGCACCCCGACCACGCCCGAAAACACCAGGAAGATCACGATCACCGTCATCAGCGCCCGCGTGTTGACCCTGCGCATGGCGGCATCGAAGGATTTCTCGGTCACGCCGGCGAAGGCGCTCCGGCTAACGTTCTCATGGGTATAGGCCTGCACCGTCTGGACCGCGCCCAACGCCTCGGAAGCCTGACCCGAGGAGGCCGCGATCCAGTCCTGGTTCTCGCGGCTGAGAACGCGCAGGCGACGGCCCAAGGTCAGGATCGGCACCACGACGACCGGTACGATGAGCAGAACAAGCCCGGTCAGCTTGGCCGAGGTCAGCAGCATCAGGGCCATGCCGCCCACGAAGATCAGCAGGTTGCGCAAGGCGATGGATACGCTTGATCCGACCACGGACAGGATCAGCGTCGTGTCGGTGGTGATGCGGCTGAGAACCTCGCCGGTCATGATGCGCTCGTAGAACGACGGGCTCATCCCGATCACCCGGTCGAAGACCGCCTTGCGGATATCTGCGACGACCCGTTCGCCTAGACGGGTGACGAGCGCATATCGCAGGCCGGTGCCGATGGCCAGGAGCGCCGCGATTACGATGGCAGCGCCGAAATACTGATCGAGGATCACCGCGTCACGCGCGCCGAAGTTGTCCACCACGCGGCGCACCGCCAGCGGCAGCGTCAGCGAGATCATTGCCGTGCTGACCAAAGCCAGAGCGGCCAGCGCGATGAGACCCCGGTAGGGCAAAAGGAAAGGCCACAGGGCCCCCAGCGCGCCGATGCGACGCGATTTTTCGCGCTCTTCCTTGGTCTTGACGTCGGCCATGCGGTCTCCCTTCGGGTCCGGACTGAATAGTGGAAGGCCCGGATGCCGACAAGGCCGCGCGCGTTTGCGCGTCGATGTGACAGGGCGGCGCGCCGCAGCGATGCGCCCCGCACGCATCTGCGTATCCGGCACCCGAGATGCCTTGATCGCACCCGCATTCGTAAATATAAACTTAAGTGACGCAACCTGAACGATAAGCCGCCGGCATCGTCCATGCGTCCCGAAACTCTTGGGATGGCTGCAGACATGCTCGAAAGACCTCCGTCGAGTGCCCGCCCTTGCCCCGCCGCCCGCCGCTGCGAAAGGCGCGCGCGGCACGGTATCTCCCTATGACGTCTGTCGCGACAATTTTGGCCGAAAGCCGGGGACCACGCCTGCTGCGCGCGCACAACAGGCTCGCGTTCTGGATCGCCGTCCTGGTTGCCGCGGTTGCCGCCGCGGTTCTCGTTTTCGGCTGGGGTCTCGGCATCGACCGCATGACCCGCCTGCTGCCCGGATTCCCCGCAATGGTAATGCCCACCGCGGCCAGTCTTCTGGTCGGCGCGCTCGGGACCATCGCCGTCGCGACGGACGCGCCGCCACCTGTCGCTGCGGGCTGCGGCATCCTGGTCGCGGTCACGGTGGCGCTGGGGCAGTGGTCGTCGTCCGGCTTCACCACCGATGCCTCCGGCGACGCCATGTCGATGGCCACGCAGCTGGCCTGCATGGTGCTGGCGCTGAGCCTCGTGGCCCAGGGGCTGCGGAACGTGCGCTGGCTCGGACCGGTCTGCGACACCTTGGGGCTGGCGCTCTGCGGCGTTCCGCTGGTCGGTTACCTGCTGACCGGCCATCCGCTTTTCGGCACGACGTTTTTCGCCGCGATGGCGCTGCATACGGCGCTCGCGTTGTTCCTGCTGTTCTTCGCCCTGCTGTTGCTGCGGCCCGAGCACGGCTGGACCCGCGTTCTGCTGGCGCCCGAGGCCGGCAGCAAGCTGGCGCGCCGATTGCTACCGGTACATGCCACGCTGATCCTCGGTCTGTGCGCCGCCGCTTACCACTTCCAGCTTGGCAACGGCGTCGATCTGGCGCTGCTCGTTTCGATCCTGGCCTTCACGCTCATCGCGCTGAGTTGCCTTGCGCAGATCTACTATGCGAGCCGGGTGAACCTGTCCGAACGGCGTGCCGCGGAGGCCGAACGCGCTTACCGCGACAGCGAAAAGCAGCGGATGGTCGACAAGATCGACGATCTGCGCAGACAGCGCACCGAAAGCCTCGGCCAGCTCGTGGACGGCGTGGCGCACGACTTCAACAACCTACTCGAAATTATCACTAGCAACCTCGATATAATCGCGCTCGAGAAGGATCAGAGCCGGATAGATGCACACATTAAGTCCGCCAGAAAGGCCGCAGGAGAGGCGGCGCGGCTGACCTCCAAACTGCTCAACTACGCCGGGACAGCGCCGCTCGATGCCGTGCGGGCCGCGCCCGACAGGCTGATTGGCGACGCGCTGGAGATGTTCCGCAGGGTCTGCCCGCCGAACATCTCGATCGACGTCGATCTGCGTGCCGGAAGCGCCGAAGCCAGCATCGACCCCGCCGTTTTCCAGCAGGCCCTGCTCAACGTATTGAACAACGCCCGTGACGCGATGTCCTCCGGTGGTGTTCTGCGGGTTGCCAGCGCGGTCGAGGAATTCCGTGCCGACGAACGGACCGCCAATGACGATGCCGCGCCAGACGTTGGGCGCGATGGGACTTATGTCACGATCAGCATCGGCGACACCGGAACCGGCATGAGCGCCGAAGCCCGCGCACGCGCCACCGAGCCCTTTTTCACGACGAAGGACGCAGGCATGGGCTCGGGCCTCGGCCTGTCCATGGCGCGCAGCTTCAGTGAGCAGTCGGGCGGCGCCATGACGATAGAAAGCGAACCGGGCACCGGGACCGAAGTGACCTTCTGGTTTCCTGCCGTGGGACATGCCACGGCGATACCCGCGCCGGAACCGGCCAGAACCGCCGCCGTACCCTCCACCAAGACGCGCATCCTCTTCGTCGACGACCACCCTGAAGTGTCGCACGTTCTTGCGCGAAAACTCGAACGGATGGGATTTGACGTCATCATCGCGACCGACGGCGAAGACGCGCTGTCGCTGTTGACCACTGGCATCAACCCGGACCTCGTGATCTCGGACGTTGCGATGCCCGGGCGGGTGCAGGGGGACATGCTGGCTGCCGGCATCGGCGAGCTTTACCCCGACCTGCCGATCATCGTGATCTCGGGCCGGGCCCCGAGGTCCTCGCAGTTCTTCGACGCGAAGGGACGCCCCATTCCCTTCCTGGGCAAGCCGATCGACGTCAGCGCGCTGCGCACCGCGATCCACGAGGCGCTCGGGGACCGGAAGTCCTGAGCCTGCTCAGCCCTGATCGCGCAGCCAGTCCATGACGGCGGGGCGCACCGACATCTCGCCGCGATGCCGCGCCCCGGCGATGATCTGGCGCACCTCGTCGAGATTCGAGCGTCGCAGCAGGCTCTTGACCGGCCCGATCGAGGCCGGGCGCATCGACAGCGTGCGGAACCCGATGGCGGCAAGGCACATCGCCTCGACAGGGCGCCCGGCGTCTTCGCCACAGAAGGACAGCGGCGTGGAAGCCTGCGCACAGCGTTCGACGACCCGCTCGAGAAAGCTGAGGAATGAGACGTTGAGCGTGTCGTAGCGCCGCCGCACGCGTTCGTTCTCGCGGTCCGCGGCGAAGAAGAACTGCTTGAGATCGTTGCCGCCGATCGAGATGAAGTCGACTTCCTCGAAGAACTTGTAAGGCGCATAGGCAAGGCTCGGGGTTTCGAGCATCGCGCCGACTTCGACTTCGGAGGGCAGGACGTGACCAAGGCTTTCCTCTGCCGCCAGCGTCTTGTCCAGCAGGCGGCGGGCCTCGCGGAACTCCTCGAACTGGGCGACGAAGGGAAACATCACCGTCAGCGGGCGCCCGTTGCAGGCCCGGATCAACGCCTGCAGCTGCATACGCATGATCCCGGGCTTGTCGAGCCCGACCCGGATCGCGCGCCAGCCCAACGCCGGGTTCGGCTCGTCATTGGGCTTCATGTAGGGCAGCACCTTGTCCGAGCCGATATCGAGGGTGCGGAACTGCACGCGCTTGCCGCGCGCGGAATCGAGCACGCGGGCATAAAGCGCCACCAGCTCCGAGCGTTTCGGCATCTGGTTGCGCACCAGGAACTGCAGCTCGGTCCGGAACAGACCCACGCCCTCGGCGCCCGAACTCGGCAGGGACGGCAAGTCGGCCATGAGTCCTGCGTTCATGTGCAGCCCGATGGTGTGCCCGCAGAGCGTCTCGGCGCGCTTGTCGCGGATCGAAGCGTACCGTTCCTGCGCCGCGGCCAGCATCGCGATCTTGTCGCGGAAGGCGGACTTCACATTGTCCTCGGGCCGCAGATGGACCACGCCCTGCTCGCCGTCGACCATGATGTGATCGCCGTTCAGCGCCTCGGCGGTTATGCGCTCGGCATGAACCACCAGCGGGATCGCCAGCGCCCGGGCGACGATGGCGGCATGGCTGCCGACCGAACCTTCCTCAAGCACGATGCCGCGCAGCGACCGGCCGTATTCGAGCAGTTCGGCCGGCCCGATGTTGCGCGCCACCAGGATCGGGTCGGCGGGCATGTCGGCGCCGGTGTCGCGCCCCTGGCCGGTCAGGATCCGCAGCAGGCGGTTCGACAGGTCGTCGAGGTCGCTCAGGCGTTCGCGCAGGTACTGGTCCGAGACCTGCCCCATGCGCGCACGGGCCAGCGACTGTTCCTTCTCGACCGCCGCCTCCGCCGACAGACCGCGCCCGATGTCCGCTTCCATCCGGCGCATCCAGCCCTTGGAGTTGGCGAACATCCGGTAGGCCTCGAGCACCTGGATCTGGTCGCCGTCGCCGCCTGCGACCTCGAGCATCTTGTCGACCCCGACGCGCAGCTGCTCGACGGCGTCGAACAGGCGTTCGAGTTCACGCTGCGGGTCGTCGGCGATGGGGTTTGTCACGACAACGCGCGGCTCATGCAGCCAGACGCGCCCCTCTGCGGCACCTTCCTGTCCCACGGTGCCGCGAAACATCACCGGCTGCGAATGCCGCGCCGACATCGCCGCGCCCTCGCCAACAAAGGCGCCAAGCTCGGCCATCTCGGCGATGACCATCGCGACGACCTCGAGCGCGTAGACCTCGTCGGCGGAAAACTCGCGCTTGATCTTGGACTGGACCACGAGCACACCGAGTGCCTCGCCGATGCGCTGGATCGGGATTCCGAGGAAGCTCGAATAGATCTCCTCGCCGGTTTCGGGCATGTAGCGAAAGCCCTTGGCCGATGGCGCGTCGGGCGTATTGACCACCTGCCGGCGCTTGGCCACGCGACCCACCAGGCCTTCGCCGAGCCGCATCCGTGTCTGGTGGACGGCCTGCTTGTTCAGCCCTTCCGTGGCGCAGAGCTCGAGCGTTTCCTCGTCTCGGAACAGGTAGATCGAGCAGACCTCGCAGCGCATGCTGTCGGCGATGAGATGCGTGATGCGGTTGAGACGCTCCTGCCCGGCCTCGTTCGAGGCCATCGTGTCGCGCAGCCGTCCCAGCAGCTTGCGGGACTCGGTCTCAAAACTTTCCGCCATGCCAGCGCCCGCTTTGCAATCCGCAGTCTGCCGATCCCGCAGGGACCTCAGGCTGCCTTCTCAAGCTCGAAGGCATCATGCAGGGCCTGCACCGCGAGTTCCATGTATTTCCGGTCGATCAGCACGGAAATCTTGATCTCCGACGTGGTAATGACCTTGATGTTGATGCCTTCAGCCGAAAGCACCTGGAACATCTTCGCGGCAACCCCGGTGTGGCTGCGCATGCCGATCCCGACGACCGAAACCTTGGCGACGTCGGTGTCGGCGATCACCTCGGCAAAGTTTATGACGCCCTTCTCCTTGGCCTCCTTGACCGCCTTCTGCGCCCGCATCACCTGGTCGGTCGGACAGGACCAGGTCATGTCGGTGCGGCCTTCCTCGGCGATGTTCTGAACGATCATGTCGACGTTCACGCCACCCTCGCTGAGAGCGGTGAAGATCGCCGCGGCGATACCGGGCCGGTCGGCCACGCTGACCAGCGTCATCTTCGCCTCGTCGCGGCTGAACGCGACCCCTGCCACCACGTTGCT
Organism: Roseobacter sp. FCG-D35; assembly: GCF_033436665.1. Classification (NCBI taxonomy): domain Bacteria; kingdom Pseudomonadati; phylum Pseudomonadota; class Alphaproteobacteria; order Rhodobacterales; family Roseobacteraceae; genus Roseobacter; species Roseobacter sp. FCG-D35. Next base: position 102,764 of record NZ_JAWQFO010000008.1, on the reverse strand, counting down.
TTCCATGATTTCGTCCTCGTCGCAGACCAGCGTTCCGGCTTCGTCCGACTGTTCGTCGAAGCTCGAAAGCACCCTGAGTTTCACCTTGTAGCGCATCGCCAGCTCGACCGAGCGGGTCTGGAGCACCTTGGCCCCGAGGCTCGCCAGTTCGAGCATTTCCTCGAAGGCGATCTTGTCGAGCTTGCGCGCCTTCGAGGTGATCCGCGGATCGGTGGTATAGACACCGTCCACGTCCGTGTAGATGTCGCAGCGTTCGGCCCCGAAAGCCGCCGCGAAGGCCACCGCCGTCGTGTCGGACCCGCCCCGGCCCAGCGTGGTGATGCGGCCCTCGGGCGACAGGCCCTGGAACCCCGCCACGACCGCCACGCGCATTCCGGCGCCGAACCGGCCCATGATGTTGTCGGTCGGGATCTCCTCGATCCGGGCCGCGGAATGGGCGGAGGTCGTCTTGACCGGCACCTGCCAGCCCTGCCAGCTGCGCGCGGGAATATCCATTTCCTGCAGCGTCAGCGCCATCAGCCCGGCGGTCACGTTCTCGCCCGAGGACACGACGGCGTCGTATTCGCGCGCGTCGAACAGCGGCGACGTCTCGTTGACCCAGCCGACAAGCTCGTTGGTCTTGCCCGACATCGCCGAGACGATCACGATCACGTCGTAGCCCTTGGCCACCTCGACGCCGACCCGCTTGGCGGCACGCCGGATCCTGTCCAGCGTCGCCACCGAAGTGCCGCCGAATTTCATCACCAGAACCGGCATGGAGTCCCCATCTTCAATACAGCGCGCGGTTTACGCGAGGGTGCGGACGGGGGCAAGAGAGAGCGTTCCGGAGACCGCGCCTAAGCCGGCATTTTCAATTAGAAACCTGCGCGACAATCGTCAGGATCTGTGGGACTTTGGTGGCAGTTTCAAGAAGGGAGTTCTAGCAGGTGTCCAGCCCACACGAACACATTCACTATGCAAGGGTGTCATTTGATCCCCGATCAGAACGACGGGTGCATCCTGACCACGACGACATTATGCTTCTGGCGGCACAATTCATCGCAGATCAAGAGTTGATGGAATTCACCAACAATGTGTGGATCGCAAATGGTTTTCAGGAGCGATACGCCACCGACTATCCCGAACTTGCGCAGCATCCACTTCTACATGCGCGATGATTTGCCGGGAAGCCTGTACTGGACAAGGCTTGGAGAGGCTGATGCACCCTCATTTGGCTTCTCCGTCATCTTCTACTTGACAGAACGGCTGGCGGATCTCGATCAACTGGAACGGAAGCCGCGAACCGCGGAAGATCACAACCAGTCTTTTTTTCGGAGACACCGGAGCTGAGACTGCAGCAACCGAGACGAATTACCAATCATCAAAAAAGCCCCGCCGCTCGGCGGGGCCCTTCGCATTTCGCTTGTCAAAGGCTCAGTTGTTGTAGAGCCCGATGTGCTGTCCCATGGCGACCATGTCGGCGAGAAGCTTCGCCGCGTCGTCGACCGGGCCGGGTTCGTTGACGTAAGTCTCCTTGGCCTGCTCGTAGGCGGCCTTGGCCTCCTCGACCATCGCCTTGACGTCTTCGGCGGTCACGTCGCCGCGTGGCAGCGAGCGTTCGGCCAGCACCGTGACGCCCTCGGCACCGATCTCGGCGAAGCCGCCGGTGACGACGTATTCCGCCTCGCCGTCCGGGCCTTCGGCGCGCAGGACGCCGGGGCGCAGGGTGGTGATGGTCGGCGCATGATCCGGCATCGCCGTCATGTCGCCGTCGGCGCCAGGGATCTGCACCGCGCGCACCTTCGTGCTGGCGAGGCGCCGCTCTGGCGACACGAGGTCGAACTGCATTGTCTCAGCCATGTTTCAGGTTCCTCAGGCTGCTGCCGCGGCCATGCGCTCGGCCTTGGCCTTCACCTCGTCGATGCCGCCGACCATGTAGAAGGCGCCTTCGGGCAGGTGATCGTATTCGCCGGCGACAACCGCCTTGAAGGACGAGATGGTGTCGGCCAGCGGCACCTGCACGCCGTCGGAACCGGTAAAGACCTTGGCGACGTCGAACGGCTGGCTCAGGAAACGCTGGATCTTCCGGGCACGGGCCACGGTCAGCTTGTCCTCTTCCGACAGTTCGTCCATGCCGAGGATCGCGATGATGTCCTGAAGCGACTTGTAGCGCTGCAGGATCCCCTGAACGTCACGCGCCACCTTGTAGTGCTCGTCCCCCAGGATCGCCGGGTCCATCAGGCGCGAGGTCGAGTCGAGCGGGTCCACGGCCGGGTAGATGCCAAGCTCGGAGATCGCGCGGCTGAGAACCGTGGTCGCGTCGAGGTGGGCGAAGGTCGTGGCCGGGGCCGGGTCGGTGAGGTCGTCCGCGGGAACGTAGACGGCCTGGATCGAGGTGATCGAGCCAGCCTTGGTCGAGGTGATGCGTTCCTGCATCGCGCCCATGTCGGTGGCCAGCGTCGGCTGGTAGCCCACGGCCGACGGGATACGGCCCAGAAGCGCCGACACCTCGGAGCCCGCCTGCGTGAAGCGGAAGATGTTGTCGACGAAGAACAGAACGTCGGTGCCGGACTGGTCGCGGAACTGCTCGGCCAGCGTCAGGCCGGTCAGGGCGACGCGGGCACGGGCCCCCGGCGGCTCGTTCATCTGGCCGTAGACCAGCGCCACTTTCGAGTCGGTCAGGTTGTCGGGCACGATGACGCCGGATTCGATCATCTCGTGGTAGAGGTCGTTGCCCTCGCGGGTCCGCTCACCCACACCGGCGAAGACCGAGAAGCCCGAGTGCACCTTGGCGATGTTGTTGATCAGTTCCATGATCAGAACCGTCTTGCCCACGCCGGCACCGCCGAAGAGGCCGATCTTGCCGCCCTTGGCGTAGGGTGCCAGCAGGTCGATCACCTTGATGCCGGTTTCCAGCACTTCCGAGGCGGTCGACTGGGACGCGAAATCGGGTGCGGGCTGGTGGATCGGACGCTGCTCGTCGGCGTTGACTTCGCCCTGCTCGTCCACCGGCTCGCCGACGACGTTCAGAATGCGGCCGAGCGTTGCGTTGCCCACCGGCACCGAGATCGGGCCGTCCGTGTCAGTCACGGGCTGGCCGCGCACGAGGCCTTCGGTGGAGTCCATCGCGATCGCGCGCACGGTGTTCTCGCCGAGGTGCTGAGCGACCTCGAGCACGAGCGTCTTGCCCTGGTTGTCGCAGGTCAGCGCGTTGAGAATTTCCGGCAGGGCATCCTCGAACTGGACGTCAACGACGGCGCCGATGACCTGGGTGATTTTTCCGACTGCATTTGCCATGTCGTGTCTCCGATTTGTCTTACAGCGCTTCCGCGCCGGAAATGATTTCGATCAGCTCGTTGGTGATGACGGCCTGACGCGAACGGTTGTATTCGATCGTGAGCTTGTCGATCATCTCGCCGGCGTTGCGCGTCGCGTTGTCCATCGCGGACATGCGTGCGCCCTGCTCGGATGCGCCGTTTTCCAGCAGCGCCGAGAAGATCTGCGTCGCCACGCCGCGCGGCAGCAGGTCGGCGAGGATCGCCTCCTCGGACGGTTCGTAGTCGAAGAGCGTGCCGGCCTCGTCGCCGCCCTCTTCCTCTTCGAACTTCGCCGGGATGATCTGCTGCGCGGTCGGGATCTGCGAGACCACGTTGACGAACTTCGAGTAGAAGATCGTCGCCACGTCGAATTCGCCCGCGTCGAAACGGCCGAGGATGTCTTTGGCGATGCCTTGCGCATCGGCGTAACCCACGCGCTTGACCTCGGACAGGTCGACGTGGCCGACGAGGTTCTTGCCGAAGTCGCGCTTGATCTGGTCGCGGCCCTTCTTGCCGACGGTCAGGATCTTGACCTCCTTGCCCTCGGCCAGAAGCTCGCGCGCCTTCTGCTTGGCGAGACGCGCGATGTTGGTGTTGAAACCGCCGCAGAGCCCGCGTTCGGCCGTCATGACCACCAGCAGGTGCACCTTGTCGCTGCCGGTCCCGCTAAGCAGCTTCGGTGCCGTGTCCGACCCGCCGACCGAGCCGGCGAGACGAGACATGACCGCGTTGAAGCGCTCGGTGTAGGGGCGCGACTGCTCGGCGGCCTCCTGCGCGCGACGCAGTTTCGCCGCGGCGACCATCTGCATCGCCTTGGTGATCTTGCGGGTCGACTTGACCGACGCGATCCGGTTTTTCAGGTCCTTGAGGTTCGGCATATGCCCAGCCCCTCCTTAAGAGAAATCGGCGGCGAACTCGTCGATAGCTGCCTTGAGCTTGTCCGCGGCCTCGTCCTTGATCTTCGGATCTTCCTTGGTGATCCAGTCGAGAAGGTCCTGGTGCTTGGAGCGCAGGTGCGACAGCAGGCCCTGCTCGAACCGGCCGACCTCGTTCACGTCGATCTTGTCGAGATAGCCGTTGGTGCCGGCAAAGATGACGGCGACGATCTCGGCGTTGGTCAGCGGCGAGTACTGCGGCTGCTTCATCAGTTCGGTCAGGCGCGCACCGCGGTTCAGAAGCTGCTGGGTTGCGGCGTCGAGGTCAGAGCCGAACTGGGCGAAGGCCGCCATCTCGCGGTACTGGGCCAGCTCGAGCTTGACCGGACCAGCAACCGATTTCATCGCGTTGGTCTGGGCAGAGGAGCCCACGCGCGACACCGACAGACCGGTGTTCACAGCAGGGCGGATGCCCTGATAGAAAAGCTCGGTCTCGAGGAAGATCTGGCCGTCGGTGATCGAGATCACGTTGGTCGGAATGAACGCCGACACGTCGCCGCCTTGTGTCTCGATGATCGGCAGCGCCGTCAGCGAGCCCGCGCCATGCTCTTCGTTCAGCTTGGCCGAACGCTCCAGCAGGCGGGAGTGAAGGTAGAAGACGTCGCCCGGGTAGGCTTCGCGTCCGGGCGGGCGGCGCAGAAGCAGTGACATCTGGCGGTAGGAGACGGCCTGCTTGGAAAGGTCATCGTAGATGATCAGCGCGTGACGGCCGTTGTCGCGGAAGTGCTCGGCCATCGCGGTGGCGGAATACGGTGCGAGGAACTGCATCGGCGCCGGCTCGGAGGCGGTGGCGGCCACGACGATGCAGTAGTCGATGGCGCCGGTCTCTTCGAGCTTCTTGACCAGCTGCGCCACGGTCGAGCGCTTCTGGCCGATCGCGACGTAGACGCAGTACATCTTCTTGCTCTCGTCGTCGCCGGCGGCCTTGTTGACCGACTGCTGGTTCAGCATGGCATCGAGAGCGACGGCGGTCTTGCCGGTCTGGCGGTCGCCGATGATGAGCTCGCGTTGGCCGCGGCCGATCGGGATCATCGAGTCGACGGCCTTGAGGCCGGTCATCATCGGCTCGTGCACCGACTTGCGCGGGATGATGCCCGGCGCCTTGACGTCGGCGATGCCGGTGGTGTCGGTCTTGATCGGGCCCTTGCCGTCGATCGGGTTGCCGAGGCCGTCGACGACGCGCCCCAGAAGCGCGTCACCGGTCGGCACCGACACGATCGAGTTCGTGCGCTTGACGGTGTCGCCTTCCTTGATGTCGCGGTCCGAGCCGAAGATCACGACGCCGACGTTGTCGGCTTCGAGGTTGAGGGCCATCCCCTGAATGCCGCCCGGGAACTCGACCATCTCGCCGGCCTGGACGTTGTCGAGGCCGTAGACCCGTGCGATGCCGTCACCGACGCTGAGCACGCGGCCGACCTCGGCCACTTCGGCTTCCTGGCCGAAGTTCTTGATCTGGTCCTTCAGGATCGCAGAAATCTCTGCTGCTTGGATACCCATTTATCCGACCTCTTTCATTGCATTCTGGAGGGAGTTCAGTTTCGCGCGGATCGAAGTGTCGATCATGCGCGAACCCACTTTGACGACAAGACCGCCGATAAGGCTTTCATCGACGGTCGCATTCAGGGTCACGGTCTTGCCGGTGCTGGCGGTGAGCGTCTTGGACAGCTTCTCGGCCTGCGACTTGGTCAGGGCCTTGGCCGACACCACGTCCGCGGTCACCTCGCCCTTTTCCTCGGCAATCAGCGCGCGTAGAGCGGCGATCAGCTGAGGCAGGACGAACAGGCGGCGCTTGGACGCCATGAGGCGAAGCGTGTTGGCCATAGTCTGCGACAGGTCCATCTTGTCGACGATAGCCGAAATCGCACCGGTCTGCTCTTCGCGCGAGTAGATTGGCGAATGGATCAGGTCGCGCAGGTCCGCGCTGTCCGAAATCGCCGCGCCGAGCGCGTCGAGATCCGACTCGACGTCCTTGACCGAATTGGAATCCTTGGCGAGATCGTAGACAGCGGTTGCATAGCGCTCTGCTATGCTCGTGGAAATCGAGGCTGTTTCGGACACGTCCACCCTTCCGATGTTCTGGCCCCGGGTATGCGAAACGCTCGCGTCACCGGGGGTGTTGGCGCGACTTGAATATGATCAAGACGTCGAAATCAGGGGGGATGTAGCAGACCGATTACCGCCCCGCAACACAGTATAGTGATCCGCGGAATTTCCCAATAGCCCATATTTTATGCGCTCTGCGGCTCCTGCGACGCTTTGGCCCGAAACGCTTTTTGGGCACCGCGCCGTAACGTTCCGCCCGCGCTTCGAATCCTCGCGCCCGCTGCAGCGCGGCAGAGCGCTGATCCAGCTGGCGCCGCGCCGCAGCGTCAAACCGGTTTCGCCGACGGTTCCAGCACGCCAACGGGGCTTGGCTTGTGCGCCTTCGCGATGCGCCCTTTCGGCGGATAGACGAGCTTGGTCGCCTCGACCATGAACGCACCACCGGCGATCATCGTCGGCATCCGGCGCCCGATGTTCTCCCAGGCCGCGGCGGATTTCATCCAGACGCGCTTGGCCGACGGGAACTGGTAGAGCGCGCCGAGGTGGCGTTCGGGCAGGAACTGGTGCTTGCGCAGCTGGCTGTCGAGCTGACCCGGGCTGTAGGGCCGCCCGAACCCGAAAGGCGTCCGGTCACGGCGCGCCCAGAGGCCGCCGCGGTTCGGCACGATGAAAAGCGCCCTGCCCCCCGGCCCCAGCACGCGCCAGCATTCCTCGAGCAGGTCCGAGGCGCGCTCCGAAGTCTCGAGCCCGTGCAGCAGCACCAGCTTGTCAACGCGCCCGGTCTCCATCGGCCACATGGTCTCTTCGGTCAGAACCGAGACGTTGGGCATGTTCGGCGGCCACGGCATCACGCCCTGCGGGCCGGGCATCAGGGCGATCACCCGGCGTGCCTCGGCCAGGTACGGACGCAGAAGCGGCGCGGCAAAGCCGTAGCCGACGACGGTCTGGCCCTTCGCCTCCGGCCAGATCTCGGTCATGCGGCGGCGCAGCGAGGCCTGCGCGGCGCGCCCCAGGGCGCTCCGATAGTAGAAGTTCCGCATGTCCTGCACATCCACATGCATTGCAGCCGCCCCGGCCTTCGTTCACTCTGGGGCGCAGTCTCGCAAAGCAGGAGGAAAATGACCATGCCCGTCGAAATCGTGACCGTGCCCTGCCTCTCGGACAACTACGCCTTTCTCGTCCATGACCCGGACAGCGGCGAAACCGCCCTCGTCGACGTGCCCGAAGCCGCCCCGATCGCGAAGGTGCTCGGCGAACGCGGCTGGACGCTGAGCGAGGTCTGGATCACGCATCATCACTCGGACCACGTTCAGGGCCTCTCCGAGATCCTGTCAAGCCACCCCGCCAAGGTCACGGGCGCCGCGGCCGACGCCAAGCGGCTGCCGGATCTCGACCGCGAGGTCGGCGACGGCGACAGCTTCGAATTCGCCGGCCAGCCCGTCGAGGTGATGGACGTGTCGGGCCACACGGTGGGCCACATCGCCTTTCACATGCCCCGGGCCGAGGCCGTGTTTACCGCCGACAGCCTGATGGCGCTTGGCTGCGGCAGGCTGTTCGAAGGCTCCGCCGAGCAGATGTGGACGTCGCTGTCGAAACTGGCTGGCCTGCCACCGGACACGATGGTCTATTCCGGCCACGAATACACCCAGTCCAACGGCAAGTTCGCGCAGACCATTGAACCCGAAAATCCCGACCTTATATCCCGTATCAACAAGGTCGACCGTGACAGAGCGCACGACCGGCCCACCGTTCCCTCAACCCTCTCGCTGGAACTGGCCACCAACCCGTTCCTGCGTGCCAGCAACCCGGACATCCGCGCGCGTCTCGACATGCAAGACGCCACCGACGCGGAAGTGTTCGCGGAAATCCGCGCCCGCAAGGACGCGTTCTGAAAGCCCAATTCGCGGACGCTAAAAACACGTCAATGGAAATTGTGAACGTGTAAACAAAGAAAAAACTTGAAGCGCGCCGGTGATCAACCAAACTCTAATACTATGAGGCCATGGTTGGATGAGGGTCTGACACGCATCGGGTCTCCTCACCGACCCCCGACCAGAAGGAGCACATAATCGTGCCTTCATTCTCGACGACTCTTGAGCAGGCAATCCATTCCGCGCTGGCTTTGGCCAATGCGCGACGCCACGAATTCGCAACCCTCGAACACTTGCTTCTGGCCCTGATCGACGAACCCGATGCGACGCGCGTAATGAAGGCCTGCAGCGTCGACCTCGACGATCTGCGCGCCACGCTCGTCGAATTCGTCGACGAGGATCTGAGCAATCTCGTGACCGACATCGACGGCTCGGAAGCCGTTCCGACAGCCGCCTTCCAGCGCGTGATCCAGCGCGCCGCGATCCACGTGCAGTCCTCCGGCAGGACCGAGGTCACCGGGGCCAATGTGCTCGTCGCCATTTTCGCCGAGCGTGAAAGCAATGCCGCCTACTTCCTGCAGGAGCAGGAGATGACGCGCTATGACGCGGTCAACTTTATCGCTCACGGCGTCGCCAAGGATCCCGCCTACGGCGAGCCGCGCCCGGTTTCCGGTGCGCCGGAGCACGAGGAAGAGGCAAAGGGCGTCACCGACGGTGAAAAGAAGGAAACCGCGCTCGAGAAATACTGCGTGGACCTCAACGCCAAGTCGCGCGAAGGCAATGTCGATCCGCTTATCGGGCGCGAGCCCGAGGTCGAGCGGTGCATTCAGGTCCTCTGCCGCCGGCGCAAGAACAACCCGCTTCTGGTCGGTGACCCGGGCGTCGGCAAGACCGCCATCGCCGAGGGTCTTGCACGCAAGATCGTCGCGGGCGAGACGCCCGAGGTTCTCGCGGGCACCACGATATACTCGCTCGACATGGGGGCGCTTTTGGCCGGGACGCGGTATCGCGGCGATTTCGAGGAACGCCTCAAGGCCGTGGTCAGCGAGCTCGAGCAGCACAAGGACGCGGTGCTCTTCATCGACGAAATCCACACGGTGATCGGTGCCGGTGCCACCTCCGGGGGCGCGATGGACGCGTCGAACCTGCTGAAACCCGCGCTTGCGGGCGGCAAGCTGCGCACGATGGGGTCGACCACCTACAAGGAGTTCCGCCAGCACTTCGAGAAGGACCGCGCGCTCAGCCGCCGTTTCCAGAAGATCGACGTGAACGAGCCTTCCGTCGAGGACACGGTGAAGATCCTGCGCGGCCTCAAGCCCTATTTCGAGGAGCATCACGCGGTGAAATACACCGCCGATGCGATCAAGACCTCGGTGGAACTTGCGCATCGCTACATCAACGACCGCAAGCTGCCCGACAGCGCCATCGACGTGATCGACGAGGCCGGCGCGGCGCAGCATCTCGTGACGGCGAACAAGCGCCGCAAGACCATCGGTACGAAGGAAATCGAAGCGGTGGTCGCCAAGATCGCGCGAATCCCGCCCAAGAACGTTTCGAAGGACGACGCCGAGGTGCTCAAGGATCTCGAAGGCTCGCTCAAGCGGGTGGTCTTCGGGCAGGACAAGGCGATCGAGGCGCTGTCCTCCGCGATCAAGCTGGCCCGGGCCGGCCTGCGCGAGCCTGAAAAGCCGATCGGCAACTACCTCTTCGCCGGCCCCACCGGTGTCGGCAAGACCGAGGTCGCCAAGCAGCTGGCCGATACGCTCGGTGTCGAGCTGCTGCGCTTCGACATGTCCGAATACATGGAGAAACACGCGGTTTCGCGTCTGATCGGTGCGCCCCCGGGCTATGTCGGCTTCGATCAGGGGGGCATGCTCACCGACGGGATCGACCAGCACCCGCATTGCGTGCTGCTGCTCGACGAGATCGAGAAGGCTCATCCGGATGTCTACAACATCCTGTTGCAGGTGATGGATCACGGCAAGCTGACCGACCACAACGGCCGGACGGTCGATTTCCGCAACGTCGTTCTCATCATGACCTCGAACGCGGGGGCTGCCGAGCAGGCCAAGGAGGCCATCGGCTTTGGCCGCGAGCGGCGCGAGGGCGAGGATACAGCGGCGATCGAGCGCACGTTCACGCCGGAATTCCGCAACCGTCTCGACGCGGTGATCAGCTTCGCGCCGCTGCCGAAGTCGGTGATCCTGCGGGTGGTCGAGAAATTCGTGCTGCAGCTCGAGGCGCAGCTGATGGACCGCAACGTGACCATCGAGCTGACCAAGCCTGCCGCCGAGTGGCTCGCCGACAAGGGCTACGACTCCAAGATGGGCGCGCGTCCGCTTGGCCGCGTCATCCAGGAGAACATCAAGAAGCCGCTGGCAGAAGAGCTGCTCTTCGGCAAGCTGATGAAAGGCGGCGTGGTCCGCGTCGGCGTCAAGGACGGCCAGATCGACCTGCGGATCGACGGCCCGGACAAGCCGCGCATCTCCGGCAACAAGCCACCGCTGTTGACCGCGGAATAGACAAGCTGAAAACTCATTTGAAAGGTGCCTGAAATCGGGCGCCTTTCACGTTTTCGGATCATGTCAGTGTGAAAAAGGTGTCGTTGCAAAAAAGTCGGCCAAGCGATCGGAAATCTTGCTCGCCAAGCCCCATTCGAAAGTTGACCGGCCGTGCCGCGTGGATGTCCCGTGCGTCGAACGTATCTCAGGCTCCGGACCGTCCATAATCGCTGCCCGCGCTGACGAACCTGCCTAGTGACCTCCCGGTCGAGCTTCGGAAGAGCACGGACCGGATCGGCGTCGTATTTGACACATCGCCAGAAGTCACCTGTCGAATGACCTTGCAGGCTTGCCAGCCGAGGCGGGGTAGAGTTGTTGGCCTCTGTTTTCCGTCGTGTGATCCCCCAGGTATCGAAGTTTAGAAAATGAAGATGCTGGATCTGGCCGGCTAAACTTCGGAATCTGATTTCCATTCCGCACAGGTCGATTCAAGTATGTGCCGAAGTTTCGTTCGTGGCCAGGGCACGCAGGTCTCCGCGCAAGCAAGGGGTTCGGCGGGATGACGCAAGAAGACGGGCTGAGGCACGGTCGCAAGTCCAGGGATGGCGAGGTCGTTGCACCTCGGCGTGTCCGGGCAGAGGCACCCGTACTGCCGCGCTTGGGTCTTTGGCGCGACGATCCGAGCGCGTTGTCGCCAAAGTAAACCCCTGCTCAGCCGAACAATCCTACCAGTGGACTAGGAAAGGGTAGCAGGGATCACGCATTCGGCCGGGACTGAGAAAAAAGGCGACCGCTCGAAGGCGTGGCCCAAGGCGTCGCGCCGGCAGGGACGCGCTCCTCACCGGCGCTCGTTTGCAGGCGTTCCCGGGAACCGAAGTAGCCGAACAGAGATATCGCGTGACGGCGTAACCAGCAGCACTTTTCGGACGTTGTCAGGTCGGTTTGATCGCGTGTACCCAAGAGCACGCCCCGATACAGCACTCGGTCTGTCTCCCGTGGATCCGCAACCTCGGGCGCGGTCGTCCTCGGTTTCGGCAGGCACGGATAATGCAGCCACCATGTCATCCCACCGCCGCCTGCGGCTGAGCAGCGCCACACCTCAGCGCTCGGTCAGCTTCAGCTCGATCCGGCGATTCTGGGCGCGGGCGGCTTCGGTGTCGGCCGGATCGACGGGCTGGTACTGGCCGAAACCGTTGGCCGCCAGTCGGCTTGGCGGGAGACCGAGCGCTTCGGACATGTACTTGACCACCGAAAGCGCCCGCGCCTGGCTGAGTTCCCAGTTGTCGGCGAACTCGCCGCGCCCCGACAGCGGCACGTCGTCGGTGTGCCCGTCCACGCGGATGATCCAGTCGATCTCGGGCGGGATCTCGTCCATGATGCCGCGCAGGATCGTCGCCACCTTGGCGACCTCCTGCCGGCCTTCGACGGACAGCAGCGCCTGCCCGGGATCGAAAAGGACCTCGGAGGAGAACACGAACCGGTCACCCTCGATGCGTACGCCTTCCTGATTTCCGATCAGCTGGCGCAGGCGACCGAAGAATTCCGAACGGTACTGCGCGAGGTCCTGGCTTTCTTCCGCCAAGCGTTCGGCCTCGGCGCGCAGGCGTTCGACCTCGGCAGCCTCAAGTTCGGCCCGGCGGCGTTCCTCGGCAGCGACCCGCGCCAGCGCGGTGTTGAGCTGCGTACCGAGCGATTGCAGCTGCACTTCCCTGGCCGCGTCGCGCGCCACGGCATCGTCGAGCAGCGCCTGAAGACCGCCAAGCTGGGTGCGTAGGGCCGCGACCTGCTGATTGAGCAACTCGGTCTGCCGCTGCGCCTCGGCCGAGGCGGCCTCTTCGTCCTCCAGCGCCGTCCGGGCCTGCGCCAACAGGGCAGCCTGTCGTTCGGCCTCGGTGGAGGTATCCTCAGCCAGCGTTTCGGCGGCCAGTTTCGCGGCCAGTGCCTGGGCCAGTTGCGCGCGCAACGCCTCTTCGTCTTGCGCCGCCTCGGCCTGCGCGGTGTCGAGCTGGTCGAGCGCCGCCTGCAGCCGGGTCTCGAGATCGAGGTTTTCCTCGGTGAGGCGCGAGAGCTCGGTCTGCGCCTCCTCGCCCACGGCGACATCTTCCTGCAGCCCCGCGATCCGCAGCAGCGCGGCAGCAAGCTGGGTGTCGAGATTCTCCTCCGCGGCACGGGCCGCGGCCAAGAGCGTCAGCGTGTTCTCGGCCTCGCGGCGCTGTTCCTCCAGCGCCAGTGTCATCGCTGTCAGTTCGGCATCGGCGTCCTCCAGCCGGTTGCGCAGGGCCTCGGCGGCCGCGGCTTCGGCTAGCCGGGCGGCCTCCTCGTCGCTGAGCGCCGTCCGGGTTTCCTCGAGGTCCTCGGTCAGCGTCGCGACCTGCGCTTCGGTCTCGGCATTCCGTGCGCGCAGATCAGCGGCCAGCGCCTCGAGCGCCTCGCGCCGGGCGGCGGCAAGCCGCGCCGCCTCGGCCTGCGCGTCGATCTCGCCGCGCGCGGCCGCAAGCGCGAGGTTCAGCGCCTCCTGCTCGCTCATCAGCGTGTCGCGCGCCGCCGCCAGTTCGTCGCGCTCGCCTTCCAGCGCGTCCCGGCGCTGCTCGAGCGCCGCGACGTTCTCCAGCGCATCGTCGCGTTGCGACAACAGCGCCGCGACTTGGGCCTCGAACGAGGTGATCCGGCTTTGCGCGGCATCGAGATCGGCCGCCTGCCGGTCGCGCTCGGCGCTCAGCGCATCGCGCTCGGCGCTCAGCGCGTCGCGTTCGGCACCCAGCCGGTCGGTCTGCGCGGTCAGCGCCGCGATGCGCGACTGCGCATCGTCGAGCGAGGCGTCGAGTTCGCCGACGCGTCCTTCGAGCGTGCGGTTCTGGCGCTGTTCGACGCCCAGCGCCTGTGCCAGTGCCGCGACCTCTCCGGCCAGCTGGTCAAGCTCGTCCTCCTGCCCGGTGATGCGTTCAGTCAGCACAAACTGCACGATCATGAAGATCGTCAACACGAACATCAGCACCAGCAGAAGCCCGGTCATCGCATCCACGAAGCCGGGCCAGATCGAGGCCTGGAACCGTGCTCCGGTGCGGCGCGACAAGGCCATGGCTCACCGCTCCCGGTCGTCGTGCTTGACGATGGTGCGGAACCGTCGCGGCTGGCTCAGCGCGTCGGTGAGGGCCGCAAGATCGGCCCGCAGTTCGCTCATGCTTTCCTGCCGACCGGCGGAGATCTCCTCGAGAATGCGCAGCATCTGCACGTCGATGGAGCGCAGGCGCATGCGACTTTCGGCGTCAATGCCTTCGCCTCGCTCACGGTCCTCGAGCGCCGCGATCACCCGTTCCTGACCCTGCGCAAGCCTTTCCTGGCTGTCGGCGAGACGCTCCTGCCCTTCCGCGATCCGGGTCAGAACCTGGGTTGCGGCGTCATCGCCGGGGCCGTCCGTCACCGCCGACCGGATCGCCTCGGCCAGGTCTTCCATGCGCTGGTCGCTGGCGCTGCGGTCGACCTCCGAGCGCGCGAAGAGTCGCTGCAGCGCCTCCATCTGGTCGGCCATGTGATCGATGACGACGGTCAGACCGCTCTGGTCGCCGCCCTCCTCGCCGGAATGGAAACCCAGCCGCGTGATCGAGCTCAGCCATTCCTCGAGTTCGCGGTAGAACCGGTTCTGCCCGTGCCCGGCGAAGAGTTCGAGCAGGCCCACGATCAGCGATCCTGCGAGGCCCAGCAGCGAGGACGCGAAGGCCACGCCCATACCGCCGAGCTGGCTTTCCAGGCCGCTCATCAGACGGTTGAAAACCGCCACCCCGCCCTGCCCTTCCTCGGGTGCGAGGTTGCGGATCGTGTCGACGACAGCGGGAACTGTGGTAGCCAGTCCGTAAAACGTGCCCAGAAGGCCGAGAAAGATCAGCATGTTGACGATGTAGCGCGTGATCTCGCGCGCCTCGTCGATGCGCGTGGCGACCGAGTCGAGGATCGAGCGTGCCGAGGTCGACCCGATCTGCATCCGCGCCCCGCGCGACCGCAAAAGCGACGCCAGTGGCGCCAGCAGTTGCGGGGGTCTGGCCCGGGTGTCCAGCGTGCTTGCGGCGAAGCGCTCGATCCAGCGCACCGATCCGATGAGTTGGAACACCTGGTAGAAACAGGCCAGCACACCGATCACGAAGACAAAAAGGATGAAACCGTTGAGGTAAGGATTGGCCTCGAAGACCGGCAGGACCCGCGGCAGCGCAAGAAACGCCCCGGCACCGGAGAGGCCCAGCACCAGCAACATGAGAACGATCTGCCGGACAGGTTGCGAAAAGACCGGTCTGCTTTCCTGGTCGGACGGCGCCATGCGCGGTGCTCCTGACCCCTCTTTATCTGCTCTGACCACTACCTACACCGAAAATCCCGATTGACGCCAAGAGTTTATGCGCCGAGATCGCGCACGCGCCGGGTCAGCCATTCCAGATCCGGATCGTGCAGGCCGATTTCGCTCAAGTGAGCGGCAGTGTTGAAAAGGTATTCGTTATTGGGACCCATGCCGCCGCGGGCGCGGGCGATGATATGCGCCTGTTCTTCCAGCGGCAGGCCGCCGCAGTATTGCACGTGGTCGGCGTTGATGACGTAGACCAGCGCGGTGACCCGGCGCCCGTCGCGTAGATCGATGGCGAGTTCGCGTTCGACGTAGGCCGACGAGATCAGCTCGCGCTCGCGCAGGTAGGCCAGCGTTGTGTCCTCGTGACCGTCGGCGACGGCCAGCGCCACGCCTTCACAGACGTGCTGTGGATCGGCGTCGAGGGCCAGCACCAGGCCGGGTTTCTCCTCGGTGCCGCGATGATGGATCGAGCGCATGCAGAAAGATCGGGCATAGCCCGGCAAGGTCGCGATCACCGATTCCGCGACCGGAAAGCCGGGGTTCCACAGCAGGCTGCCGTAGCCGAATACCCACATCGTCATCGCTCTGGTCCTCTTTGACGCAACCCCGTAAACCTCAAAACGCGGGTGAGTGAAAGGGCCGGAGCATGAGACTGTTGCTGAAGATCTGCGTGGTCGCGGTGCTGGCCTGGTGCGGCTGGTGGTGGTTCGCCGTCTCGAGCATGGAGCGCGGCGTCGCGGGCTGGTTCGAGGCCCGCCGCGCCGAAGGCTGGCAGGCCGATTACGCGGGGATCACGCGCAAGGGGTTTCCGGGACGCCTGCACCTGACGATCGACCTGCCCGCGGTCGCAGACCCGGAAACCGGTGTCGCGGTCGACCTGCGCAGCCTCGACATCGAGGCCAAGGCCTGGTGGCCCGGAGACGTTCTGGTCGACCTGCCGGACGAGCCGATCATCCTCGCCAACCCAACCGGCCGGTCATTCCTGACCCTGCGCGGCCAGGCGGCATTGCGTACCCACCCGCGCAACAGCCTGCAGCTTGAACACATGTCGCTGACCTCCGGGCCGTGGAAAGTTGACGACCCCGAGGGCAACCTCGTCTCGGCCGACAGTCTGACCCTCGAGATGCAGCAGGCCGAGGCCTCGCCCGAGACCTATGCCTTCACGCTCGATGCCGGTGGCTTCCAGCCCGGCGCTCAGGCGCGCGACCGGTTCTTCGTGCCCGAGGACTGGCCGGTCACCTTCGACCGCTTCTCGCTCGAGGCCGATGTGCGCTTTGACCGGCCCTGGGATCGCAGCGCGCTGGCGGACAGCCGTCCGCAGCCGCGCAGGATCGACCTTCAGCTTGCCGAAGCGGCCTGGGGCGACCTGCGCCTGAAGGCGGCGGCCGAGCTTGACATCGACGCCAGAGGCGTGCCCGAAGGCGAGGTACAGTTGCAGGCCCAGAACTGGCGCGAGATCCTGACGCTGGCCGAAGCGGCCGGGGCATTGAACTCCGACTTCCGGCCGCAACTCGAGAATGTGCTCGGCACGCTCGCCAACCTCGGCGGCAATCCCGAGAACTTCGACGTGACGCTGACGTTCGAGGATGGCCGGACCAAGATGGGCTTCCTGCCGCTCGGTCCCGCGCCCTACATCTACCTGCGCTAGCGGCAGTAGGAACCGCTGCGGTAGCGCGCGGTGTCGAAATGGAAATGATCGCTGTGGAAGCGGTCCGATCCGGGCCCCAGCACGGTGCCGAAGGGTCCACAGGCCTGTTTGTGCATCGTTCGCAGCATCGGGCCGAAATCGGCCGAGTTCCAGCCGCGCAGAACCGAGATCGTGTAACCGTCGCGCAGGGTGAACCCCGAGATGTCGATGGCGCGGCCCTTGCCATGCTCGGACAGGCGCGCGCCGCTCTGGTTGTTGCGGCCCCGGCAGGCGTAATGCGCCGCGACCTCAAGCCGCGCAAGCCCGCCGCCACGCCGGCGCAGCACGGGCTTGGCGCTTTGGGCGACCCAGGCGTTCAGCACCTGCGCCGTCCGGCAGTCCATGACCGATTGCTGGCTCAGAACGACGCCAGAGACCGAGCGCACGCGCACGGCGTCGGTCACGCCGCAGGCGCCACGTCCGGCGACGGTGTTCAGTCGTTCGCCCTGGATCTCGGGGGTTCCACAAACCGCGCCCTTGGCGCGCAGCGCACGCTGCTTGCGCGCGGTGTTCTCCACACCCAGAGACCGCAACAGCGGACGCAGCGAAAAGCGCGGGCTGTCCGTTTCGGCCTGAGCGGTTTCGACTGTCGTGCGCGCGGGGGTGCCGGGCGGTCCGGCGCGCCGGGTCGTCACGACGGTTCCGGCCAGGCTAGCGCCCGGGCGCGCCTCGGGGCGCAGGGATCGATCCGGGGCTGCCGCCGCCGCACTCGCCGCCAGAAGCAGCGCCAGTGCCAGCGGCCGGATCACTTGGGCCGGTTCGCTCGACCGAAGTCGGGCGCGTCCGTATCCTGTCCCGCTTCGACGATGCCGCGCCGAATGGCGCGTGTGCGGGTGAAGTAGGCATGCAGGTGATCGCCGTCGCCGGTCCGGATCGCACGCTGCAGGGCGAACAGCTCTTCGGTGAAGCGTCCGAGGATTTCCAGCGTCGCCTCGCGGTTCTTGAGAAACACGTCGCGCCACATGGTCGGGTCGCTCGCCGCGATCCGGGTGAAGTCGCGAAAGCCCGCCG
Organism: Roseobacter sp. FCG-D35; assembly: GCF_033436665.1. Taxonomy (NCBI): domain Bacteria; kingdom Pseudomonadati; phylum Pseudomonadota; class Alphaproteobacteria; order Rhodobacterales; family Roseobacteraceae; genus Roseobacter; species Roseobacter sp. FCG-D35. The sequence continues at coordinate 85,087 of NZ_JAWQFO010000008.1, read as the reverse complement.
CCGAATACTTGATGACTTCGCTGTCCGTGACGCGGCGCAGGTCGTCGGCCACGCCCACCATCGTGTAGGCGATCAGGTGCGGTGCATGGCTGGTCACGGCGAGCACCAGATCATGATGGTCGGCGTCCATTTCCTCGACATTTGCGCCAAGAGCCTCCCAGAAGCGCCGCAACTTCGCAAGGGCCTGGGGGTCGGTGTCATCGGCGGAAATCAGCAAGGTCCACCGATTGTCGAAAAGCTCGGCAAAGCCTGACTCGGGACCGGAATGCTCGGTGCCTGCCAGCGGATGACCAGCGACGAAATGCACGCCATCGGGAATTTCCGGCGCCACGTTGTCGATCACGTCGCGCTTGACCGACCCCACATCGGTGACCGTGGAACCCGGCTTGAGCGCCGGGGCGATCTCGCGCGCCACGTCCCCCATGACGCCGACAGGGATGCACAGGACAACAAGGTCCGCGCCCTCGACCGCCTCGCGGGCGGTGTCGCAGACCCGGTCGCACAACCCGATCCGCCGGGCCGTCTCGCGCGTGGCCTCGCTGCGCGCATAGCCTGCCACCTCACCGGCGACGCCCGCGCGCCGCATCGCCCAGAACATCGAAGACGCGATGAGACCCAGCCCGATCAGGGCGACACGGTCATAGATAACGGACATGCTCAGCCGTCCTTGAACTGACGCACGGCGTGCACGATGCGCCGGCAGGCGCTTTCGTCGCCCACGGTAATGCGCAGGCAGTTGGGCAGGTTGAAACTCGCGGCATGGCGCACCAGAAGACCCTGGGCCATGAGATGCTGGTTGCAGGCCTCGGCCTCGTCGCGCGACGAGAACCGCGCCAGCACGAAATTGGCAAGCGACACGTCCGACGGAACCCCGACCTCGGCCAGCGCATCGCCCAGCCAGGTCCGCCAGCGCGCATTCTCGGCCCGGCAGTGTTCGGTCCAGCCGGTGTCGCGCACCGCCGCCTCGGCCGCCGCCAGCGCGGCATTCGACAGGTTGAACGGCCCGCGCACGCGGTTCAGCACCTCGACGATCGCCGCCGGCGCGTAGCCCCAGCCGACCCGCAGGCCGCCCAACCCATAGATCTTCGAAAACGTCCGGGTCATCACGATGTTCTCGCGGCTCTCGACGAGTGACGCGCCGCCGTCGTAGCCCTCGACATATTCGGCATAGGCCCCGTCGAGCACCAGGATCGCCTGTTTCGGCAGTCCGTCGGCCAGCCGCGCGATCTCGGAGGCGGCGATCATCGTTCCGGTGGGATTGTTGGGATTGGCAATGAAGACCAGCGCGGTCCGCTCGGTGGTGGCCGCAAGCAGCGCGTCGACATCGGTGACACGCTCGCGCTCCGGCACCTCGACCGGCGTCGCCCCGGCCGCGCGGGCCGAGATCGGGTACATGCCGAAGGAATGCGCGGTGTGCAGCACCTCCATCCCCGGACCCGCGTAGGCCTGGCAGAGAAAGGCGATGATCTCGTCAGAGCCCGCGCCGCAGACGATCCTTTCGGCATCGAGCCTGTGCACCTCGGCGATGGCCGCGCGCAACTGCGCATGATCCGCCGACGGATAGCGGTGCAGGTTGTAGGAGGCGCGCCGGTAGGCTTCGACCGCCGCGTCGGGCGCGCCAAGCGGGTTCTCGTTGGAACTCAGCTTGACGACATTCTCGACCCCCGCCACATGGCTCGCGCCGCCCTTGTAGAGCGCGATGTCCATGATCCCCGGTTGCGGGCGAATGGCGGTATTCATTTGCGGGTCTTCCTGTTCACCTCTTGTCCCGCGTCGTCTCTAGATCGCGGCGCAGGCGTTGTCACGGGGCAATCTGCCTAGCTTGCCAGCACGTTCCTGAACTGCCACGGGTCGCTTTCGTCGATGTCTTCTGGAAACAGCTCCCAGCGGTCCTGCAGTGGAGTCCAGTCCGTGTAATGCGCCTCAACCGGCCCCAGGTAGGGCCGCTGCACCTCGAGACAGCGCGCGTGGTCCATCTCGTCGGTTTCGACGATGCCCGCCGTCGGGTTCTCCAGCGCCCAGACCATCCCCGCGAGCACCGCCGAGGTGACCTGAAGCCCGGTCGCGTTCTGGTAGGGTGCAAGCTCCATCGCCTCGGCGTTCGACAGGCGCGAGCCGTACCAGAGCGCGTTCTTCTCGTGCCCGTAGAGCAGCACGCCCAGCTCGTCGATCCCCTCGACGATCTCGTCCGCCTCGAGAATGTGGTGCCGGGTCTGCTGGCGACCGGATCCGAACATCTCGTGCAGCGACAGCACCGCGTCGTCCGACGGGTGGTAGGCATAGTGGCAGGTCGGCCGGAATTCCGGCGCGCCTGGGTCCCCGACCGTGTAGTAGTCGCTGATCGAGATCGCCTCGTTGTGCGTCACTAGGAACCCGAACTGCGGCCCTGGCGTCGGGCACCAGGTATGCACCCGCGTGATCGCACCCGGGCGCTCGAACCATATGCCGGCCTGGCAGCCGGTGTCGTAGCCATGCGCGTTTTCCGGCATCCAGGTCTCGTGCGTGCCCCATCCGAGCTCGGCAGGCTGAAATCCCTCGGCGATGAAGCCCTCGACCGACCAGGTATTGACGAACGTACCGCGCGGCCGCGGCGTCCGGCGCGCCTGGGTGTCGCGTTCGGCGATGTGCACACCCTTGACGCCGAGCGTCTGCATCAGCCCGGCCCAGCCGGCGCGGTCAGTCGGGGCGTCGCCCTCGCGCCCGGTATCCTTCGCCAGCGTCAGCAGCGCCTCCTTGACGAACCAGCTCACCATGCCCGGGTTGGCCCCGCAGCAGGACACCGCCGTGGGGCCGCCCGGGTTGGCCGCCTTCTCGTCGCGGACCTTCTGACGCAGCGCGTAGTTGGTGCGCTCGGCGTTCTCGGTGGTCTCAAAATAGAAGCCCGCCCAGGGCTCGACAACCGTGTCGATGTAGAGCACGCCGATCTCGCGGCAGAACCGCATGATATCGAGCGACGAGGTGTCGACGCTGAGGTTGACGCAGAACCCCTGCCCCTCGGCGAAGACCTGGCCCAGCACGTCGCGATAGTTCTCCCTGGTAATCGCCGTCTGCAGATGGCGAATCTTGCGCTGGCCGAGGAAAGTGTGCACGCCCGGGTCGGGCTCGATCACCACCAGCTTGTCGGCGTCATAGTCGAAATGCCGCTCGATCAGCGGCAACGTGCCGCGCCCGATCGAGCCGAAGCCGATGATCGCGATCGGGCCGTCGATGCGGCCGTAGGTCGGATAGGTGGTCATGGGTCTGGCCTCCTGGGATTGATCCGGATCGCCTTCGCTGATGCCCGAGCCGGTCCCGCAGGTCAACGCCGGGACGGTCCCGACCCTGCGGTCGAGGGTGGCTTGCAACGGCGGCGCGCGCAGCCCAGCCTCGTGCGAAACGTTGCGAGGGACCCACATGCGCAGTTCCAAGATCATCCACGTCGTGTCGGCCCATGCCGAAGGCGAGGTCGGCGACGTCATCGTCGGCGGTGTCGCTCCGACGCCTGGTGAAACCCTCTGGGACCAGCGCCGCTGGATCCACGAAGACGGTGCGCTGCGCGCCTTCGTACTCAACGAACCGCGCGGCGGCGTCTTTCGCCATGTCAACCTGCTGGTCCCGCCGCGCCACCCGGAAGCGGACGCCGCCTGGATCATCATGGAACCCGAGGACACGCCGCCGATGTCCGGCTCGAACGCGATCTGCGTCGCCACGGTCCTGCTCGACACCGGGATCGTGCCGATGCGCGAGCCGGTGACCGACATGGTGCTCGAAGCCCCCGGCGGTCTGGTCCGGGTGTCCGCCGCCTGCCGCAACGGCAAGGCCGACCGCATCACGCTCGAGACCCTGCCGTCCTTCGCGCACAGCCTCTCAGTCCCGCTCGAGGTCGCGGGGATCGGCACCCTGACCGTCGACACGGCCTACGGCGGCGACAGCTTCGTCGTGGTCGACCCGTCGGCACTCGACCTGCCGCTCGAGGCGGAAAACGCCCGCGCCATCGCCGAAATCGGCATGCGCATCACCGCCGCGGCCAATGACCAGCTTGCCTTTGCACATACCGAACAGCCCGACTGGCGTCACCATTCCTTCTGCCTTTTCGCCGGGCCGGTAACCCGTGACGGCCCGGACCTGCGCGCAAAATCCGTTGTCGCGATCCGCCCCGGCAAGATCGACCGCTCACCGACCGGAACCGCCGTCTCGGCCCGCATGGCGCTGCTCGCGGCCCGCGGCGAGATGGGCGAAGCCGACCGGTTCACCGGCGTTTCCATCATCGGGTCGGAATTCCACGGCCGCATTCTCGGCCCCGCTCGGGTCGGCGTGCGCGCCGCCATCCGCCCCGAGATCAGCGGCCGCGCCTGGATCACCGAACCCACCAGCACATGCTCGACCCCGACGACCCCTACCCGCAGGGCTATCGCCTGTCGGACACCTGGCCCCGCGAGACCTAGCCGGCTCTCGGCCCTTCTCTGGTTCGAAAATATCCCGGGGGAGGTGCGCGCAGCGCGCCGGGGGCAGCGCCCCCGCCAACGCCCGAAACAAGAAAAGGCC
>NZ_JAWQFO010000008.1:0-80469 GCF_033436665.1 Roseobacter sp. FCG-D35 | reverse complement strand
GGCCGCCCCGGTGTCCCGGGGCGGCCTCCTTGGAGGGTCGTGATGCGAAGATCAGTTCTTCGCGTAGAATTCGACGACGAGGTTCGGTTCCATCATCACCGGGTAAGGCACATCCCCCAGGTGCGGCGTGCGCACGAAGGTCGCGGACATCTTCAAGTGATCCGCCTCAATGTAGTCCGGAACGTCGCGCTCGGGCAGCTGCGTGGCCTCGAGCAGCACGGCCATCTGCTTGGACTTGTCGCGCACCTCGATCACGTCGCCTTCCTTGACACGGTAGGACGGGATGTTGACCCGCTTGCCGTTCACCTTGACATGGCCATGGTTCACGAACTGGCGCGCGGCGAAAACCGTCGGCACGAACTTGGCGCGGTAGACCACGGCGTCGAGACGGCGCTCGAGCAGGCCGATGAGGTTCTCACCGGTGTCGCCCTTGACGCGCTCGGCCTCGGCGTAGATGCGGCGGAACTGCTTTTCGGTCAGGTCGCCGTAATAGCCCTTGAGTTTCTGCTTGGCGCGCAGCTGGATGCCGAAGTCGCTCAGCTTGCCCTTGCGGCGCTGGCCGTGCTGGCCGGGACCGTACTCGCGGCGGTTGACCGGGGATTTCGGACGGCCCCAGATGTTCTCGCCCATCCGGCGGTCGATCTTGTATTTGGCAGTGGTGCGTTTGGTCACCTCTGATCTCCTTCGTCGTGGTGCGCAGGTTGCGCGGTGAAGGGCGTTGTCCTCTGGCGCTTGGGTCATCGACCCGGCCCGACAGGCAATCCCTCGCGGGAGCCACCAACACCAATGAAGCCGCGCTTATACGCCGCAAACCGCCGGTGTCAATCGCCTGCTCCCCCGCCGTGACGTTCCGTCCCGCGGACGTGCAGGACGGAACCGGAACAAATAGCGAAAATTTACGCCGTTTTAAGCGGATCGAGTCACTCTGCATCCCAGGCAATCGAGGACGCGCACATGACACGGATCACCGCACGACCGCTTCAGACCACGACGCAGGCGACCCCCCCGGCAAGCGGCTTTTCGCTTTCGACCGACGACCTTGCGATTCTGGACACGGTGCGCGCAGCGCTGGTCGCCAAGCGCACGCTTCTGGCCTACCAGCCGATCATGCAGGCCCGCGACACCGCCCGGGTCGCCCTGCACGAAGGGCTGATCCGGGTGCGTGACGCAGCCGGCAACCTGCTGCCTGCCGGTCGCTTCATGCCGGTCGTCGAAACCACGGCGCTCGGCCGCGACATCGACTGCGCCGCGCTCGAGCACGGCATGCGCGCGCTGCACGCCGTGCCCGGCCTGCGCCTTGCCGTCAACGTCTCCGCACGATCGGTCGACCACGCCGGCTGGCGCGACACGCTGGATCGCTGGCTCGCGCTCGACCCGACGGTCGGAGAGCGCCTCGTGCTCGAAATCACCGAAAGCTCTGCGATGCGCGCACCCGACGAGATCTGCGCCTTCATGCGCGACCGGCAGCGCGACGGGATCTGTTTCGCGCTCGACGATTTCGGCGCTGGCCACACCAGCCTGCGCCATCTCAGGGCCTTTTCCTTCGACTTCCTCAAGATCGACGGTCAGTTCATCCGGGGCATCGCGACGGATCGCGACAACATGGGCATCGTTCAGGCGATCGTCGCCATGGCGCGCCATTTCGAAATGGTCACGGTCGCGGAGTTCGTGGAAACCGAAGACGATGCGGCGGTGCTCGCGGAGATGGGCATCGACTGCCTGCAGGGACATCTTTTCGCGGCTGCCGATACCCGCCCGCCCTGGGCGGGGGCCGGTGATCCCGACGTGCTTGCCTGACGTCGCTCTCCCGGCCTTCCCAGCCGATCAGGCAGAGTTGCGGCGGGGCGGCGCAGTCGGTTGCCGCTCTGCAGCAAATGCGCTAAGACCACGCTCGATCAGAGGGCGGGGACGCCGCGCCTCGCGGTGACGTGACGCGCGGAAATGCCTCGGCCAGCACCGGTAGAGGACAATCCAGATCATGACCAACGTCGTTATTGCATCCGCCGCCCGCACTGCCGTCGGCAGCTTCGGCGGTTCCTTCGCCACCACGCCCGCGCACGATCTCGGGGCCGCCGTGCTCGAAGAGGTTGTCCGCCGCGCCGGCGTCGACAAGGCCGACGTCTCTGAGACGATCCTCGGGCAGGTGCTGACCGCCGCCCAGGGTCAGAACCCGGCGCGCCAGGCACATATTAACGCCGGTCTTCCACAGCAAAGCGCCGCCTGGTCGATCAATCAGGTCTGCGGCTCAGGGCTGCGCGCGGTGGCGCTCGCCGCCCAGCACATCCAGCTCGGCGACGCCGAAATCGTCGCGGCCGGCGGACAGGAGAACATGACGCTCTCGCCTCACGCCGCGAACCTGCGCGCCGGTCACAAGATGGGCGACATGAAATACATCGACACGATGATCAAGGACGGGCTCTGGGACGCCTTCAACGGCTACCACATGGGCCAGACCGCCGAGAACGTCGCCGAGAAATGGCAGATCGGCCGCGACCAGCAGGACGAATTCGCGCTGGCCTCGCAAAACAAGGCCGAAGCAGCCCAGAACGCCGGCAAGTTCCAGGACGAGATCGTTGCTTTCACCGTGAAAGGCCGCAAGGGCGACACGGTTGTCGAAAAGGACGAGTACATCCGCCACGGCGCCACAATCGAGGCAATGCAGAAGCTGCGCCCGGCCTTTACCAAGGAAGGCTCCGTGACCGCCGGCAACGCCTCGGGCCTGAATGATGGTGCCGCCGCTGCCCTGCTGATGAGCGCCGACGAGGCCGAAAAGCGCGGCATCGAGCCGCTGGCGCGCATCGCAAGCTACGCCACCGTGGGCCTCGACCCCTCGATCATGGGCGCGGGTCCGATCTACGCGAGCCGCAAGGCGCTGGAAAAAGCCGGCTGGAAGCCCGAGGATCTCGACCTCGTGGAAGCCAACGAAGCCTTCGCCGCACAGGCCTGTGCGGTCAACAAGGACATGGGCTGGGATCCGTCCATCGTGAACGTGAATGGCGGCGCCATCGCCATCGGCCACCCGATCGGCGCTTCGGGCGCGCGCATCCTCAACACGCTGCTGTTCGAGATGAAGCGCCGCGACGCCAAGAAGGGCCTCGCCACGCTGTGCATCGGCGGCGGCATGGGTGTTGCAATGTGCGTCGAGCGCCCCTAAACCTGATCGGGCGCGCAATATAATTGCGCGCCCCGCCCTGCAAGGGCAACGACATTACCGAATTACTGGGGAGGAGAATACATGTCCCGCGTCGCACTGGTCACAGGAGGCAGCCGAGGCATCGGCGCCGCGATCTCGAAGGCTCTCAAGGAGGCCGGCCACATCGTCGCCGCCACCTATGCCGGCAACGACGAGGCCGCCGCGAAGTTCACCGACGAGACCGGCATCAAGACCTACAAGTGGAACGCCGCGGATTACGAGGCAAGCAAGGCCGGCATCGAAAGTGTCGAGGCCGATCTCGGCCCGATCGAGATCGTGGTGGCCAACGCCGGCATCACGCGCGACGCCCCGTTCCACAAGATGACGCCGGAGCAATGGAAAGAGGTCATCGACACCAATCTCACCGGTGTCTTCAACACGATCCACCCGGTCTGGCCCGGCATGCGCGAGCGCAAGTTCGGCCGCATCGTGGTGATTTCCTCGATCAATGGCCAGAAAGGCCAGTTCGCGCAGGTGAACTACGCCGCGACCAAGGCGGGCGATCTCGGCATCGTCAAGTCGTTGGCCCAGGAAGGCGCGCGCGCCGGCATCACAGCCAACGCCGTCTGCCCGGGCTACATCGCCACCGACATGGTGATGGCGGTGCCCGAGAAAGTGCGCGAGAGCATTATCGCCCAGATCCCGGCCGGTCGGCTCGGAGAGCCAGAGGAAATCGCGCGCTGCGTGACGTTCCTCGCTTCGGACGACTCAGGGTTCATCAACGGCTCGACCATCTCGGCCAACGGTGCGCAATTCTTCGTCTGACGCGACCTGTACCGAAACCATCAGGCCGGCCGCCACGGCCGGCCTTTTTCGCGGCCTCTTCAGTGTGCGAGGCGTCCGCGCAGCCAGTGCCAAGCCTGGCGCATCGCCTCGGCGCGTTCCTCATGGGCACGGATCATCGCGTTGCGTGTCTGGGGGCGGGTGGTGGCTTCGGTCATCTTGTATCTCCGAAAGGGCTAGGTTAATTTCATTTAACTGATCTAAACATGGCGTCGCCGAACCGGCTTGACAAACGAGACTTGTCAGCACCACGGTTAAGTAATACTTGACTGAATCATGTCCGACCGCCTGCCCCCACTCACTGCCCTGCGAGCCTTCGAGGCCGCGGCACGGCACATGTCGTTCGCCAAGGCGGCGGAAGAACTGCATGTCACGCCGGCGGCACTGAGCTTCCAGATCAAGTCTCTCGAAGAGCATCTTGGCACGCCGCTTTTCGTGCGCCTGAACCGCGCGGTGGATCTCACCGAGGCCGGCCGGACACTGGCCCCCGGTGCGTCGGAAGGGTTTCACACCCTGAGCGCCGCGTGGCGGCAGACGCGCCGCATGCTGGACACACAGACCCTGACGGTGACCGCCGGACCGGCGTTTACCGCGAAATGGCTGGCCCCACGGCTCTACGAGTTCGCGCAGGCCCATCCCGAGGTCGAACTGCGTTTTTCGGCCTCGCTCCGGATCATGGACTTCGCGCGCGACGCCGTCGACGTGGCGATCCGCTTTGGCTACGAGACCGAGGATGCCGGGCTTTATTCGCTGGCGCTGGCCAAAGAATGGGTGACGCCGGTGATGACGCCGGAAATGGCCCAGCGCTATCCGGACCTCGACAGTCTGAAGCGAGCGCCGCTGATCTTCGACGATTCGATCGCCTTTCTCGACCCGCCCTGCGACTGGCGCGCATGGTTCCGCGCCATGGGCGACAGCTTCGAACCTGTCCACGGGCCGCGCTTTTCCCAGGCCGATCACGCCGTGGACGCGGCTCTTGCTGGCGTCGGCGTGGTGCTGGGCCGCCGCGCGCTTGTCGTCAAGGAAATCGCCGAGGGTCGGCTCGTGGCGCCCTTCGGTGTCGCCGTGACGACCGATGCGCATTTCCGGTTTCTCTGCCCGGAAGGCTGCGAGACCCGCCCGCAGGTTGCCGCATTCCGCGACTGGATCCTCGCCGAGATCGAGAAAACCACGCAGGTTTCGGCCGCGCTGCGCAAGGTGCCCGCCGCGGAGCTGGTCGCATGACCCGCATGCAGGCGACCGCCATCGGGTTTGTCGCCGTGCTGCTCTGGGCGCTGCTGGCGCTCTTTACCGTGGGCACCGAACCCACCCCGCCCTTTCTGCTTAACACCGTCTGTTTTCTCATCGGCGGGGTCTGCGGGCTGGTGTGGACAGCGGCCACCGGATCCCTTGGTAAGCTGCGCAGCGTTCCGTGGACGGTCTACCTGATGGGCACGGCGGGGCTTTTCGGGTATCACGCGCTCTATTTTTCGGCGCTGCGCCTTGCGCCCGCCGCCGAGGCCGGGCTGATCGCCTACCTCTGGCCGCTGCTGATCGTGGTATTTTCAGGCCTTTTGCCCGGCGAACGGGTCCGGGGCGGGCATCTGGCCGGCGCGGCGACCGGTTTCGCCGGGGCCGCCCTGATCATCTCGGGCGGCAGCACAGGCTTCCAACCGCAATACGCCGCGGGTTACGGCATCGCCTTTCTCTGCGCACTTACCTGGTCGAGCTATTCGGTGCTGTCACGCCGCGCGGGCGACGCGCCCACGGCCACGGTGGCGGTCTTTTGCCTGGCCGCTGCCTGCCTGTCGCTGCCGCTGCATCTCTTGTTCGAGGAGACGGTCTGGCCCGTCGGCGCACAGGGCTGGATGAGCCTCGCGCTGCTGGGGCTGGGCCCGGTCGGCCTCGCTTTTTTCGTCTGGGATATCGGGGTCAAACGGGGCGACATCCAGCTTCTCGGAACGGCCTCCTATGCCGCGCCCCTACTGTCCACCCTGGTTTTGGTCGGAGCCGGCGTCGCGGCCCCGAGCCCGTCGCTCGCCATTTCGGCCCTGCTGATTACCGGCGGAGCGGTGATCGCGGCGCGCGCGAGCCTGAAACGTCCGTCCTAACTCGACAGCCGGACGATTTCCTCTTTTACACGCAATTTCTGCTTCTTGAGGTCCGCAATCGCGAGATCGTCGGTCCCCGGGGAACGTTGAGCTTCTTCCACGGCGTCGCTGAGGGTCTGATGCTTTCTCTTCAGCTGGTCCAGATGCGCAGAAACGTTCATTCATTCCTCCTTTTTTGAAGCTTTGTGTCTCGAGCAGACCACATGTGGGCACGCATGTCACGCCGCGCAAGCATCATCGGCCTGCCGAGGCCTAACAATCCGTTAACGACCGGCGAATTCCGCCGATCCGAAGTCGAGCGGCGCCGCATCGCGCAGGACTGCCTGAATCGCAGGCACATAGCTGTCGCGGTCGCCGTCGTGATGCCTGCCCTCGTGCATCACCAGCGGCGCGTGCAACTTGAACGCCGAGCGCCCGCCCTTACGGGCCCGCACGATCATGCGCTCGGGCCGGCGCCCCGGCCGGGCCGAGATCGGCTGCACCTCGATGCTGCCAAGCACCGGCGTCGCGGCGCACAGCAGGTCGGGCAGCCGCTCGACCCGGTGGATGACGTGCAGGCAACCCTTCGGGGCGAGGCGCCGCGCCGCGACCTCGATCCATGTCGCCAGCGGCGTGCGCTCGCCATGCGCAGTCTCACGGCCGGTGTCCCGCGCGACATGTCCGTCCCTGCGGTCGAAGTAGGGCGGGTTGGCGATGACATGATCGAACTGGCGCTGGCGCAGCGCGTCCGGCAGGTTCGCGATATCGGCCGCGATCACCTCGAGAGCCCCGCCACCGTTGCGCGCTGCCAGATCGGCGTAAAGCGGCTGCACCTCGACTCCGGTCAGCTTCAGCGCCGGCACCCGTGCCCCGAGGCAGAGGATTGCGGCCCCGACCCCGCAGCCAAGCTCGAGCACCGACTGCCCGGGCGATGCGGGCACGCTTGCGGCCAGCAAAACGCTGTCGACCCCGGCGCGGAACCCCGACACGGGCTGCCACAGGTGCAGGCGCCCGCCCAGAAAGGCGTCCCGGCTGAGGTCCTGGCTCACATCCCCAGCGGGATCTCGTTGTCCCGCATCACGCGCGTGGCAGCGTCGTGATCGTCGGCGCGCACCATCAGGCGCCGCGGCAAAATGCCAATGCTGCCTTCGAGCACGCTCATATTTACGTCCACCTCAAAGCAGTCTATATCCTCCCCTTGGAGAAGGGCGGTGGCAAAGGCAATGACGGTCGGATCGTTGCTGCGCAAAAGTTCCTTCATATCAGTGATGTAAGAGCAAGTAGGGCAGGATGTCGAGCCTCGCCGTCGAGAACGTGGTCAGAACCTTGGAGAACGCGCGCAAGCCGCACGACCGGCTCGCCGAGACGCTGGCCGACGACATGGAGGCGGTCAACCGGCTGATCCGCGAGCGCATGGCCTCGGAACATGCCCCGCGTATCCCCGAGGTGACCGCACACCTCGTCGAGGCCGGCGGCAAGCGTCTGCGCCCGATGCTGACGCTTGCCTCGGCCCGGCTCTGCGGCTACACGGGCCGGTTTCACGTCCACCTCGCCGCAACGGTCGAGTTCATTCATACCGCGACCCTGCTGCATGACGACGTGGTCGATGAAAGCGGCCAGCGCCGCGGGCGCCCGACGGCGAACCTGCTGTGGGACAACAAATCTTCGGTTCTCGTGGGCGACTACCTTTTCGCGCGCAGCTTCCAGCTGATGGTCGAGACCGGCAGCCTGCGGGTGCTCGACATCTTGTCGAACGCCGCGGCGACAATCGCCGAAGGCGAGGTGCTGCAACTGACCGCCGCGCAGGACCTGCGCACCGACGAAGAGCTTTACCTCAAGATCGTGCGCGGCAAGACCGCGGCGCTTTTTGCCGCGGCGACCGAGGTCGGTGGCGTCATATCCGGCAAACCCGAGGCGCAGGTGCGCGCGCTGAACGACTACGGCGACGCGCTTGGCATCGCGTTCCAGATCGTCGACGACCTGCTCGACTTCCAGGGCGATACCAAGCAGACGGGCAAGAACGTCGGAGATGATTTCCGTGAACGCAAGCTGACCCTGCCGCTGATCCACGCGGTGGCCCAGGCCGACGCAGAAGAGCGCGCCTTCTGGGTCAGGACCATCGAGAAGGGCCGCCAGGAGGCGGGTGACCTCGACACCGCCCTCGATCTGCTGCACCGGCATCGTGCGCTGGCCTACACCGCCGAACAGGCCCGCGCCTGGGCGGACCGTGCCAAGGATGCGCTTGCGCCCCTGCCCGACCACGAGATCCGCGACATGCTGCTCGATCTCGCCGACTACGTCGTCGAGCGGATCAGCTGACCGGTTGCGGCCGCGCGGCGTCCGACTGGTTGCCCAGCACCACCTGACGCACCCACCAGCCATTGTGCGCCTGCGCCAGAAGTGCAGCCGCCATGCCTGCCGCGGACGCATCATCGAAGAGACCGAAACAGGTAGCCCCCGAGCCCGACATTCGGGCGAGGCTGCAGGTGTTGATCGCGCGCAGATCGTTCAGGATAATTTCGATTTCGGGCTGCAGCACGATCGCCGGTGCCTCGAGGTCGTTGCGCTGCGCGGCGAGAAAATCGATCAGCGCGGCGGCGCCACCGAACTCCGGCAAGGCCTCTGGCATGGGCGCGTTGTCCCGCCTTTCCAGCCCTGCAAAGACCTCCGGCGTCGACAAAGGCAGACGCGGGTTGACGAGCACCGCATGCAGGTCAGGCAGACCGGCGAGCGGCGTGATCCTTTCGCCGATGCCTTCGATGCGGGCGGGCGCACTGTCGACACAGACCGGGACATCCGCGCCGAGTGCGACAAGTGCCTCGCGGTTCGGAAAATCGTCATTGCCCGACAGGTGGGCCATGCCGCGACAGGTGGCCGCCGCGTCGGCCGAGCCGCCGCCGATCCCCGAGGCCGGCGGCAGCGACTTGGTCAGGCGGATCGCGACGGTGGTATCGAAGAGGGCCGCGGCACGCACCACGAGGTTGTCGTTGCCTGAGGGCACGCCCCGCGCCTCGGGGCCCGCAACCTCGAAGGTCCGGCCATCCGCAACCGCGAGGTCCACCTCGTCACCGGTGTCCGCAAAGACGACGAGGCTGTCGAGCAGGTGGTAGCCGTCGCCGCGCCGACCCGTAACGTGCAGGGTCAGGTTGATCTTGGCCGGAGCGAAGACCCTGACCCTGCGGTCTTGCGTGGACACCTGGACGTGTCCTAGTCGCGGGCGATGGTCAGGGGCGGCTGTCCTTCGTCGGCCAGCACCTGATCGAGACCGACCTCGATCTTGCGGCGGATCCGCTCGGGATCGGCCTCTTCGTTGGTCTCGCCTTCGTCGACGAAGGACAAGGCCCGGTGCCACTGGAACTCGGCCTCGCGCTTGCGCCCGACCGCCCAGTAGACGTCGCCAAGGTGATCGTTGACGATCGGGTCGACTGCCATCAGCTCGACCGCGCGCTCCATGTGCGGCACGGCCTCTTCATAACGCCCGAGGCGGTAGAGCGCCCAGCCGAGGCTGTCGATGATGTAACCGCTGTCCGGGCTGCCCGCGACCGCGCGCTCGATCAGTTCAAGCGCCTCGTCGAGCTTCTCCTTGCGCTCGACAAGCGAGTAGCCGAGGTAATTCAGCACTTGTGGCTGGTCCGGGTTCTCCTCCAGCGCCGCACGGAAATCGGCCTCGGAGTTTTCCCATTCGCCAAGCCGTTCGTAGGCGATCCCGCGCGCGTAGTGCAGGAACCATGACGGCTGGTCGTCGCCGCTGAGGTCGATCGCCTGGTCATAGGCCTCGACCGCTTCGGTATAACGGTCCTGCTGGCGCAAAAGATCGCCCAACGAGGATTGCACCACGGCAAGATGGCCGTGGCTGCGCGCGAGTTGCTCAAGCACCTCGATCGCGGCTTCCGGCCGGTCCGAACGGCGCAGCGCATCGGCGCGACCAAGTTCGGCGGCGTGGTATGCGGCATTGTCCGGAGGCACCTGCTTGTAGGTCGCGATGGCCTGGTCGTACTGCTCGAGCGTTTCGAAGATGTCGGCGGTCAGCAGGATCGCGTCGACATGACCGGCCCGAAGGTTGCGTGCGATCTGTGCGTAGAGCAGCGTGTATTCGGGTCCAGCCTCGGATCGCAGCGCGGCCGCGATCGACGAGAACACCTCGGCAAAGCCGTCCTGGACGCCGGTGACCTGGGTGAACGGAATCTTCTCGCCCGCCTCGAGCGCGGCCACGACCGTGTCGATCTCGGGGTCCGAGCCTCCGGCGAACATGGTCGTGAGCAGTTGCAGCGCCTCGGCGTTGCGATCGAGCTGTGACAGGACCTCGGCCCGGGTCAGCACGCCGCGTCGCGACTGGATCATCGACCCGCTGGTGTCGGACTCGAAGATTTCGTCGGCCTCGGCGTATGCCGCCTGAGAGGCAAGGGCGAGCGCCTTGTGGAACATCGCGAACCCGTTCAGCCCGACCTCGGCGCCAAGCCGGTCAAAACTTTCGCGCGCCTTGTCCAGATCGCCCATCCCGACATAGGCCCAGGCCCGGACCAGACCGTCGACCAGCGGGCCGATGCCTTGCGTCTCGCCGCTGCCCTCGAGAAGCTGGTCGAACTCGCCGTTCTGTATGCTGTCCGCGGTCAGCACCATCTCGGCAACCTGGCTGTCGACCCCGGCGTCATCGAGCCTGCGCGCGATCGGCAGCGCCCGGTCGATCTCGCCCAGCGCCAGCAGCGCCACGACCGCGCTTTCCATCAGCCCCGGATTGTCGCGGTCATGGGCCAGCGCGCGCGTGAAATACTGCGCCGCCTCGGCATAGTCGCTCTGCATGGCCGCGGAGCGCGCCGCAAGGTATGGCCCGGCAATGGACTGCGCACCAGCGGGCTGAAGCATGGCAAGGCTCAGCGCAAGCGCTGCGGCGGAGGACTTCAGGCTTCGGATCACGGCGTCTGCCTCATGTCGTTTTCGTTCCAAGCAGGCTATCACGTTGAGATTAACGCGCAATGGCGCGCGCCGTGCAGGCGCGGTTGTGCCGACGGGTCGGGCGATGCGACGAAGCGGCGCGTAAGACGCGCCGCAACCCCCTCACATGTTTGGATAATTCGGACCGTCTCCGCCCTGCGGCGTGGTCCAGACGATGTTTTGCGCCGGGTCCTTGATGTCGCAGGTCTTGCAATGCACGCAGTTTTGAAAATTGATCACGAACCGTGCGTCCTTGCCCGCCTCCTCGACGAATTCGTAGACGCCGGCCGGGCAGTAGCGCGCCGAAGGCCCCGCGTAGGTCGGCAGGTTGACCGAAACCGGCACCTGCGGATCCCTCAGTTTCAGATGCGCAGGCTGGCTTTCCTCGTGATTTGTAAAGGAGAAGGAGACGTTGGTCAGCCGGTCGAAAGAGAGTGTGCCGTCGGGCTTGGGATAGTCGATCGGCTGGTGCTTGTCGGCGGTCTCGGTCGCCGCGGCGTCGGACTTGCCGTGACCAAGCGTGCCGAAGAGAGAGAAACCCAGCGTGTTCGTCCACATGTCGAGCCCGCCCAGCGCCAGCGAGGCGTTGAGCCCGTATTTCGACCACAGCGGTTTGACGTTGCGCACCTTTTTCAGGTCACGCCCGATCGGGCCCTCGCGCACCTCGCGCTCGTAGGCCACCAGTTCGTCGGCGCTGCGCCCGGCCCGGATCGCGCCATGCGCGGCCTCGGCGGCGGCGATGCCCGACAGCATCGCGTTGTGGTTGCCCTTGATGCGCGGCACGTTGACCATTCCGACCGAACAGCCCAGCAGCGCCACGCCCGGCGCGACCATCTTGGGCATCGACTGGTAGCCGCCCTCGCTGATCGCGCGCGCGCCGTAGGCCACACGCTTTCCGCCCTTCAGCAGGTCCGCCACCATCGGGTGATGCTTGAAGCGCTGGAACTCCATGTAGGGGAAAAGGTGCGGGTTTCGGTAGTTCAGATGCACCACGAAACCGACATAGACCTGGTTGTTGTCGAGATGGTAGATGAACGACCCGCCGCCGGCGTTCTTGCCCAGTGGCCAGCCCATCGTGTGGGTCACCGTGCCCTCGCGGTGCTTCGCGGGGTCGATCTCCCAGATTTCCTTCATGCCGAGGCCGTATTTCTGCGGCTCGTGCCCGTCCGAGAGGTTGTACTTGGCGATCACCTGCTTGGAGAGCGACCCGCGCACGCCTTCGCCGAGGAAAACGTACTTGCCGTGCAGTTCCATGCCCGGCTCGTACCCGTCGCCGATCGTGCCATCGGGGTTCTTGCCGAATTCGCCCGCGACGACGCCTTTCACCTCGCCGCTGTCGCCGTAGACGATTTCGGAACAGGCCATGCCGGGGAAAATCTCGACGCCGAGCGCCTCGGCCTGTTCGGC
Source organism: Roseobacter sp. FCG-D35 (assembly GCF_033436665.1). Classification (NCBI taxonomy): domain Bacteria; kingdom Pseudomonadati; phylum Pseudomonadota; class Alphaproteobacteria; order Rhodobacterales; family Roseobacteraceae; genus Roseobacter; species Roseobacter sp. FCG-D35. The sequence continues at coordinate 68,085 of NZ_JAWQFO010000008.1, read as the reverse complement.
CATCCAGCGGCAGACGTTGCCCATCGAGACGATGTAGTTGCCGTGGTTGTTCATCAGCGGGGGCATCGGCCAGTTGGGCACGCGCAGTTTCCCGGCCTCGCCCAGCATGAAGAAATTGTCTTCGCGCACCGGCACGGTTAACGGCGCACCCTTGTCCTTCCAATCCGGGATCAGCGTGCTGAGACCGATGGGATCGAGCACCGCGCCCGACAGGATATGCGCGCCGACTTCCGAACCTTTCTCGAGCACGACTACGCTGCACTCCGGATCGAGCTGCTTGAGGCGGATCGCGGCCGACAGCCCTGCCGGGCCGGCCCCCACGATGACCACATCGTACTCCATTGCTTCGCGTTCGATCTCGGCCATCTGGCTGGCTCCTCCTCTCAGGGGGCGCGGCGGCTGCGCCTGCAGAAAAATCTGGACTTGGCTAAACCACGGTGAAGTCCAATGCAATCACGACACCACGTTATAACGCTACCAGTATCGCACTTGGTCCTTGAGGCTTGCGGCAGGGAACGGAGAGGTCCGATCAGCCGACCGCATCCGGAGTGTCTCCCATGAGGTATCGCGGCCCCGCACCCTTGGCAGCGGCCTTGTCCTGCGGATTGTAAAGGCCGCAGGTCGGCAGGCTCAGGCAGCCGCAGCCGATGCAGCCGTCGAGTGTGTCGCGCAGGCGGACCAGCGTCTCGATGCGGGCGTCGAGCGCAGCCCGGAAGCCCTCGCTGATCCGCGCCCAGTCCTCGCGGGTCGGCGTGCGCCCGCCCGGCAACCGGTCGAGTTCGGCTCGGATCTGCGGCAAGGTGAACCCGAATTGCTGGGCGATCATCACGAAGCTCAGCCGCCGAAGGTCGGCGCGATCGAAGCGGCGCTGGCCGCCTGCGTTGCGCCAGGGCCGGATCAGCCCTTGGGTCTCGTAGTAACGGATCGCGGAGACGGCGAGCCCCGTCCGCCGCGCCAGCGCGCCGATGCTGAGGCCTTCATTTCGGGGCATGCGAAATTCCCTTGACCTGAAGTTAGGTTGAGAAACTACGCTAGACCTCGAACCATGTAGAAGAAAGGAAAATCTCATGCCGGCAATGCTGGAACACACCAACTACACCGTCTCCGACCCCGATGCGACCGCCGCGTGGATGTGCGACCTCTTCGGCTGGCAGGTGCGCTGGTCGGGGCCATCGCTGGAAACCGGGCGGTCGGTGCATGTCGGTACCGACGATCACTACCTTGCGCTTTACACGCCCAAGGCCCTGAAATCCGACAAGTCGGACAACTATTCCACCGTCGGCGGCCTCAACCATCTTGCCGTCGTGGTCGAGGACATCGACGCGATGGAAAAGGCGGTGAGCGCGGCCGGTTTCACGCCGAAAAACCACGCCGATTACGAACCGGGCCGGCGGTTCTACTTCCATGACCACGACGGGATCGAATACGAGGTCGTGCAGTACGACTGAGCCCGCGGCCCGCGCTGGCGGGAATCCCGCACCCCCCTTGCATTTCACCGCACCTTTGGGTCAGGTATCCCGAGTTGTGACCGGCGGCCCCCGGGAAATCCCCGGCGGGCCGCCTTGAATTCATGGATGTCTGGGATGGACAAGATACCGATGACCCGCAAGGGCTTCACGGCGCTCGAGACCGAGCTGAAGCAGCTCAAGTCCGTCGAGCGCCCCGCCATCATCAAGGCCATCGCCGAGGCGCGCGAACATGGCGACCTGTCCGAGAATGCCGAGTATCACTCGGCGCGCGAGAAGCAGTCGTTCATCGAAGGCCGCATCAAGGAACTCGAAGGCGTGATCGGCCTTGCCGAGGTGATCGACCCCGCGAAGATGTCCGGGACCATCAAGTTCGGCGCGACCGTGACGCTGGTCGACGAGGACACCGACCAGGAGAAGACCTGGCAGATCGTCGGCGAGCACGAGGCGAACGTCGAGGCCGGGCTGCTCAACATCAAGTCGCCCATCGCGCGCGCCCTGATCGGCAAGGACGAAGGCGACAGCGTGACCGTGCGCACGCCCGGCGGCGAGAAAAGCTACGAGGTTCTCAAGATCGTCTACGCCTGACCGGAGACCGCCCGCATGTCCGACCCTTCCGGGACTTCGCAGCAGACCGAACCGAAATCGCGGCCGACGCCGCTGGGCATCTACGACCGTCCCCAGTCCGGCGGGATCACGGCGATCGAGGTCACGGCTGTCGCGCTGTCGGCGCTGTGGCTTATCGGGGCGGGCCTCTTCTTTCTGCTATCGCCCTCGGATCCCGAGGCCCAGCCCGATGGGCTGCGCTTCCTGATGACGATGGTGGCGATCTTCATGCCTGTCGCGATGATCTGGGTCGCCGCCACCGCCGCACGCGCCTCGCGTGTCATGCGCGAGGAAAGCCAGCGCCTGCAGGCCGCGATCGACGCGATCCGCCAGACCTATATTGCTCAGCAGCAGGGTGGCGGGATCGGGCACGAACCCTCGGTCGCGCGCAAGCTCGACGAAATCGCGGCGGCCGCGCGCAAAACCGAGACCGCGCTCGCGGTCTTCTCGTCGCGCCGTGACGGCGAGGCGCGCAAAAGCTTCACCCCGCCGCCGCTTGCCCCTCAGGCCGAGGACCAGCCGGTACTCGCCCTCGGGACATCCGCCGAGGACATCGCGCCGCCGCTGCCGGCAGAGGATTTCATCCGCGCCCTGAACTTCCCGGAAAATGCCGAGGACCAGGTCGGATTTACCGCATTGCGTCGGGCGCTGAAGGACCGGACCGCAGCCCAGCTTGTGCAGGCCAGCCAGGACGTGCTCACGCTGCTGTCGCAGGAAGGAATCTATATGGACGACCTGCGCCCGGACCGGGCACGGCCCGAGTTCTGGCGGCAATTCGCCCAAGGCGCGCGCGGACGCACCATCGCGGCCCTGGGCGGGATCCGCGACCGCTCGTCGCTGGCGCTGACCGCGGGCCGGATGAAACAGGATCCGATCTTCCGCGACGCGGCGCATCACTTCCTGCGGCGCTTCGACAAGACCTTCGCCGAATTCGAAAAGACGGCCACGGACGGTGAGATCTCGGCGCTGGCCGAAACCCGCACGGCGCGCGCCTTCATGCTGCTCGGACGGGTCGCAGGAACGTTCGACTGACGCGCCGCAGGGTCGCGCGTGCATCAAGACCGCCGCGCAAGCACTTGTCATTGTTTCAGGATCGAAGTCCGAAACTTCCGAACGGGATGTAGCGGACGGGCGTGCCCGGCGCGATCTCCATCCCGTCCATCGGCAGTTCGACAAGACCTTCCGCCCAGGAAAGCCCGCTGATCCGGCCTGAACCTTCGGAGGCGAACACCTCGGCCTTCCCGTCCCGCATCCGCGCGCGCAGGAACTCGGACCGCCCGGGTTTCTTGCGCTTGGAAAAGCCGGCCGGGACCATGAACCCCTGCGGTTCGGTCCAGACGCCACCCGCCAGAACCGAAAGGGCGGGCCGTGCGAAGATCAGCGTGCAAACCATCGCTGCGACGGGGTTTCCCGGCAATCCGAACACGGGTTTCCCGCGCCAGAGACCCAAGGCAAGGGGCCGCCCTGGCTTCACGGCGATGCGCCAGAGCGCCATCGACCCGGTTTCGGTCAACAGCGCCGAGACATGATCTTCGTCCCCGGCGGATGCGCCGCCGCTGGTCAAAATCGCATCGGCGGTCTCCGAGGCCGCATCGAGGGCCGCGCGAAGCCGGTCGCGGTCGTCACCCACGCGTCCGCCATCGACCGGATCGTGTCCGAACCCGCGCAGCAACTCCAGCAGCATCGGCCGGTTCGCGTCGTGGATCTGGCCCGGCGCTGCCTCCGATCCAGCCTCGCACAGCTCGTCGCCGGTCGACAGCACGGCCACGCGCAAGGGCGCGTGTACCGACACCTCCGCGACACCACAGGCAGACAGCAGGGCCGCGTCCGCCGCGCCGATGCGCCGCCCTTGGTGCAACACAACGTCACCGCGCTGCACGTCCTCGCCGGCCTTGCGCGTGTTCGCCCCCGCCCGGACCGGCCCGCGAAAGGCGACGCGCCCATCCGTCACGGTCACGTCCTCTTGCAACACGACCGTGTCGACACCCTGCGGAAGCGCGGCTCCGGTCAGGATCCGGACCGCGTGGCCAGCCGGGACGGCGCCGGGCGCGTCCCCCGCTGCCGCGCGGCCTTCGACAAGCTGCATCTCGTGGTGCCCTTCGTCCCTGCCCCCGGCAAAGCCGTAGCCATCTACGGCGGCATTCGGATGTGGCGGGTTGGCGCGCCGGGCCGTGACATCCTCGGCGGCGATGCGCCCTGCGGCCGACGAGACGGTGGCCTGGGCCACCGCTGCCACCGGCGCGATCTTTTGCCGCAGCATCGCCAGCGCGTCCGATACCGGAGTCCAATCGACCCCGGGCGGCAGCGCGAAGCAGTCGTTGCGCAGCAGCGGCGGCGCGCGCCGGGCCGCGTCCAGCGCGGCCTCGTGACCCAGCCCGAGGATCCAGCCCTCTTCCGGCGCCTCGACATCGAGCATCGCGGCAAGCGTGTCCGGCGCCAGTGCCGACAGCGCGCGCGTGATCTCGCGCACCTGCCAGGCGTCGCGGATCCGTCCCTCGGGCTCCTTGCCGAGGATCAGCGAGGGCCAGACCTCGATCAGTGCAACATGCGCATCGAGCGGCTCGAACGGCCAGGCGCGCGCGCCGAAGCGGCGTCGAAGTCGCTCCAGAACCGGCAGCCCCGTCAGGACCTGCCCGCCGACCGCGCCGCTTCCGCCCAGCTGCCAGCAGGTGAAACTGCCCTTGGCGCGTGTCTCGCATGCGCGGCGTTCGGGGAACGAGTTCCGGTAGCCGTCCTTCGTTTTCGGAAGTCCGTCAATGTCGCGCTGCAAGCCGTTGAACCAGAACGGTCCCGACCCGCCAAACCCGCGATTGATCTCGCCCGCGAGGTCGAAGCGATTGTTGGCTTGCGGGCTGTCCTCGACGCGCGCCTCGAGCCAGGACCAGAGCGCCAGAGGATCGTCGCTACCGGTCAGCGCCCGGCAAAACCCCTTCGGATAACCGAAGGGAAAGTCGAACCCGGCGAGCGTGCGGCGGCCTGCCGCGATCTCGCGGTCCAAAAGCGCCGCGATCCAATCCTCGGCCACCTGCCGGTTGCGCAGGTAGACAGGTTCCTCGGTCCGACCGTCGCGCGCGATACAGGCCCAGATCGCGTCCTTCACCGGGGTCGGTCCGCGGTCGTTGCCGCCCGACCAGTCGACCACGAGCACCGTGTCGAAGGCACTCACAATCCGACCTCGCGCAGGATGAAATCGGCGATGGTCCGTGTGTCATCGAGATCGAAGACCGGCCGGTCGAGTTCGAGGGGAACGTCGCTGGCCACGGCGCGAACCGTCGGATCATCGCGCGCGATCAGGGGGTTCCCGGTTTCGGCACGGTGCGCCTCGATCTTGGGATGACTGTCGCGCTTGTAGCCTTCGATCAGCACCAGGTCGACCGGCGCGAGATGGCCCAGAAGCACCTCGAGCGCCGGCTCGGCGGCCTCGCGCAACTCGTGCATCAGCGCGAAGCGGTGGCGGGAGGCAAGCAGTACCTCGGTCGCCCCGGCGACGCGGTGGCGATGGCTGTCCTTGCCCTTCTGGTCCACGTCGAAGCTGTGGTGAGCGTGCTTGACCGTCGAGACGCTGAATCCCCGCCCGGTGATCTCGGTCACCAGCCGTTCCATCAGCCCGGTCTTTCCGGCGTTTTTCCAGCCGACGACGCCGTAGAGCCTCACAGCAGTCGCTCCGCATCCGCCAGATCGTCGGGCGTATTCACGTTGAAGAACGGATCGGAGCCCGCGACCGGGAATTCGGCGACGCGGCCATCATGCGCGTCGGTCCAGGCCACCACCTTGCGCAATCCGCCTTCGAGTGCCGAACGAAGATCATCGCGCAAGGCTATGGGCCACAATCCAAAAGTCGGATGCCTGTTGAGGTCGCCAGCAGGGTCCCGCGTTGCGGCCAGCGCCAGGGTATGCGCCATGCCTTCCGCGGCGAGCAGCAGTTGCGGCACCAGGTCGGGCGGCAGGAAGGGCGTGTCGGCCGCCGCCGTCACGATGGTGTCGGCACCCTGCGCCGCGGCCCAGTCGAGCCCCGCCAGCACGCCTGCAAGCGGTCCCGCAAAGCCGGCAACGCTGTCGGGCAGCACCGGCAGGCCGTAGTGCGCGAACCGCGCGGGATCGCCGTTGGCGTTAAGCGCCAGTCCCGCAACCTGAGGCTCGAACCGCTCGATGACGTGCGACAGCAGCGTTTGTCCGCCCAGCGCTAATTCGCCCTTGTCGCCGCCTCCCATGCGCCGCGCGCGGCCGCCGGCCAGAATCACACCAAGCGGTTGCTTCACGCTGGCGCTCCTGCCCGATTCAATCGGGCGTCCGCAATGCGCGTCGGCGTCATGCGTGCGCCCCTTTGCGGCGGGCGCCGCGGGGCTCGTCGGCGATCTGGGTCGGATCGGCATCGCGAAGCAGCCGCTCTTCGCCGGAGAGGCACAGGAACCGCTGACCCTTCATGCGCCCGATCAGCGTCAGCCCGACCTGGCGCGCGATCTCGACACCCCAGGCGGTGAAGCCCGACCGGGAGGCAAGCACCGGGATGCCCATCAGCGCGGTCTTGATGACCATCTCCGAAGTCAGGCGACCGGTGGTGTAGAGGATCTTGTCCTCCGCCGGGATACGCTCCGACAGCATCCAGCCCGCGATCTTGTCGACTGCGTTGTGCCGGCCGACATCCTCCATGTAGACCAGCGGCCGATTGCCTTGGCACAGCACCGTGCCGTGGATCGCACCGGCCTCGAGATAGAGCGAGGGCGTGCGGTTGATCCCCGCCGACAGGGCGTAGAGCCAGGAGGTGCGGACCTGTGCCGGCGGCAGCGCGACATCTTCGAGCCCCTCCATCATGTCGCCGAAGACCGTACCTACGGCGCAGCCGCTGGTCCGGGTCTTCTTGCGCATCTTCTCTTCATAGTCGGTCTGGCGCGCTGTACGCACCACCACGACCTCGAGTTCCTCGTCGAACTCCACGCCCGTTACCTCGTCGGCGTCGCGCAGCATGCCCTGGTTGCGCAAAAAACCCAGGGCGAGATACTCGGGAAAGTCGCCGATCGTCATCGCCGTGACGATTTCCTGCCCGTTGAGGTAGATCGTCAGCGGTCGCTCTTCGACGACGCGGGCCTCGACCGTCGCACCGGTGTGATCGGTGCCTGTCACGGCGCGGGTCAGCCGCGGTGCGCCGGGATCGGGCGCGATAAGGTAGTCGCCGACATCCTCTGCCCTGGCCAATTGCATCCCCCATCGGGCTGGTTTAACGAATGGCCCGACCTTAAGAGCTTCTCATGTCCTCCACCACAGCAAAACCGGCCTTCTGGAAAGGCTTCCGCTCGGGTCTGCCCTTCGTCGTCATGGTGGCGCCGTTCGCGACCCTGTTCGGGGTCTTTGCGGTCGAGGCCGGCCTTACCGTCGTGCAGACAATGACCTTCTCGGCGGTCGTCTTTGCCGGGGCGGCGCAGTTCACCGCGCTGCAACTGATGCAGGAGAACGCGCCCACCGCTGTCGTGCTGATCTCAGCACTTGCGGTGAACCTGCGAGTGGCGATGTATTCCGCCTCGCTCACCCCCTACCTCGGCGCGGCACCAGGGTGGCAGCGCGTGCTGATCGCCTATTTTACCGTTGACCAGTCCTACGCCTGCTCGGTCGCCGAGTACGAGAGGCACCCCGAGATGTCTCTGTCGCAGCGCGTCGCCTTCTTCGCTGGTGTCCTGACACCGATCGTGCCGCTGTGGTACGTCTTCACGCTGGGCGGCGCGCTCGCGGGCGCGCAGATCCCCGAAAGCTGGACCATCGATTTCGCGCTGCCGATCTGCTTTCTGGCGATGGTCGCCCCGCTGCTGCGTACGCCGGCGCATATCGTTGCAGCCCTGACGGCCGTGGCGGTCAGCATCATGGCGCGGGATGTGCCCTACTCTCTGGGGCTGGTCGTCGCCGGCATCGCGGGAATGATGGTCGGCGCGCAGACCGAGGCCTGGGCCGAGCGCCGGCGAGCCCGGGCATGATCGACCAGACGGCCCTCTGGATCGTGATCGGAGGCCTTGCCGTGGGCAGCTTCCTGCTGCGCTATGCCTTCATCGGGTTCGTCGGCAACCGACCGATGCCGCCATGGCTGTTGCGCCACCTGCGCTATACCGCGGTCGCCATCCTGCCCGCGCTGGTCACGCCGCAGGTGTTGTGGCCTGCGGCGACCGGCGGCAGTTTCGACGTTCCGCGCATGGCCGCGGCAATCGCGACCGTCGCGCTGGGATACACGACCAAGAATGTCCTGATCTCGATCTTCGGCGGCGCGGCAACGCTTTACGGTCTGCTCTGGCTCGCCGGCTGAGCTTTGCGGCGCGGGTTAGTTGAAGAACACCGCGAGGCCGACGAGAATGAGCAGGATTACGATGACCGAACGGGTCACGAAGGTCATGAACCCGTCGAACGTTTTCTCCTGAACCGAAATCTCCATTTCGCCGTGCTTGTGCTCCGCCATGGGGCCGTCCCTCTCGAATAGGTCTTTCCGCGCTGACTAATGCATTCCGAGCGGCCTGTCACGCCGCCTTCGTACCGGCGCGACGATTTGACGGCAGCACGCAAAAGGGAGCATCAGGCCTCGGCGTCCAGGTCCTGCGCGAGGCGGAACCCGATCCTGTTCGGCTCCTTGCGTTCGGTCGGCTTCGGCAGGGCGCGCAGCATAACCGAAAGCTGGCTCACATGCTGGATGAACTGGGTCTTGGCGCCCTTGTCGTCGCGCCCATAGAAGGTGACGATGTCGGGATCGAAATAGCCCATGCCCTCGATGCGCAAAACACCCGCCTGCCCGCCGGTGAAGCCCATCGCCACCTCGTGATCGCTGTCGAGCTGCTTTTCGAAGTTCTTGAGATAGAGAATGATGCGCTCGTACGCCCATTGCGCAGGGGACTTGGTCTTGACCGGCTTTTCCGCAACCTGTTTGGGCAGGATCTCGTTGCACAGCGCCGAGGCCCCTGGCTCGCAATGCACCTCGTGCACCTTCGGCAGCGCGTCGGCCTCCACCAGCTCTGCGGTGGTGCTGATCTCGTCACTCATGGGGCTTACCCCTTCGCCTGATAGACCCAGGCGTCATCCTCGGCGCGCAGATTGCGGGTTGCAAGTCCGGTCTGGTTCAAATGAACGAGATGCGCCACCGCCTCGACCAGCGCGAGACCGTATTCGGCCTCGCCGATGCTGCGCTTGAACAGCGGCGCAAAGCATTCCGAGGCGGATTTCGGCGTGTCGATATGCGCCAACAGGCGTTTGAGCCCGCCGTGATGGTTCTCGATGAGTTGCTGCAGGCGGAACGGCAGCCCGGTGAACGGCAGCTTGTGGCCGCCGAGCACGAAATGATCGTCCCGCGCCAGCAGCGACAGCCGTTCGCAAGCCTCCAGCCATTCGCCCAGCGGATCGGCCTCGGGCTCGGTGGCATAGACCCCGACGTTGGGGCTGATCGACGGCAGGATCTGGTCACCCGCGATCACCAGTCCATCGTCGCGGCTCCAGAAAGTCGCGTGTTCGGGCGCATGACCATTGCCGATATGCACGTCCCAGCGCCGTCCGCCCATCTCGATCACGTCGTCCTGCTTGATCCGCGTATATCCCACAGGCATCGGCGCCACGATATCGGCGAAATTGAAGGGGCGTTCGGTCGCGCGCTTGTCATAGACGTCGCGCTCCATGCCCGCGCGGCGGTAGAAAGTGAGCGTCTCGGGCGACGGTACCGCCTGCTCGTCAAGCACCAGCATCCGCGCCAGCAACCAGGCGGTACGCGTGGTGACCAGCTCGGCGCCGTGGTCCGACTGCATCCAGCCGGCAAGCCCCACGTGGTCGGGGTGGTGGTGGGTGACGACGACACGGCGCACCGGCTTGCCGCCAAGCGGACCGGCCAGCAGCGTCGCCCAGATCTCGCGCGTGAGCCGGGTGTCGAAGCCCGTGTCCACGACCGTCCAGCCATCGCCATCGTCCAGGGCGTAGATGTTGACGTGGTCGAGCTTCATAGGCAGCGGAAGCCGCATCCAGAGCACGCCCTCGGCGACCTCGACCGCAGCGCCGCGCTCGGGCGGTGTCTCGAACGGGTATCGCAACTGCAACGGCCCCTGGTCCTCCATCAGGCTGCCAGGTCGCCCGCGTCCACAGCATAGAGATCGTCGGCACCGGCCTGCGCATGGGCCAGAAGGCTTGCGTGTTCGGGCAGCAGGCGACGGATGTAGAACCGAGCCAGCGCCTCGCGCGGCCCGCCGGCGTCCGCCAGCGCGGCCTTGAGGTGCAAGGCGCCGCCCAGCACCCGCGCGAACGCGCGCAGGTAGGGCACGGCACCGGCAAAGCGGGTGTTCATCTCCTGCGCCACCAGCCAGTCGGTCGTCTCGCGCAGGCTTTCCGCGGCCTGCCAGACCGCCTCGGCCAGATCGGGGATCGTGGACCTTGCGGCTTCGGAGCCTGCCTCGATCTCTTCCAGAAGCGTCTGCGCCGCCTCGCCGCCGTCCATCATCTTGCGCCCGACGAGGTCCATGGCCTGGATGCCGTTGGTGCCTTCGTAGATCGCGGTCACGCGCACGTCGCGGGCGAACTGCGCGGCCCCGGTTTCCTCGATGAAACCCATGCCGCCATGCACCTGCACGCCCATCTCGCTGACTGCGATGCCGGTGTCGGTGCCGAAGGCCTTGACGATCGGCGTCAGCAGCGCCGCGCGGGCCTTCCAGGCCGCGTCGCCGGTGGCGTTGCCCATGTCGATGGCCACCGCGCAGCTTGCCGCGATGGCGCGGGCGGCAAAGACATCGGCCTTCATCGTCATCAGCATGCGCCGCACGTCGGCATGATCGAGGATCGTGCCGGTCCCGCCTTCGACGGGCGACCGGCCCTGCTTGCGCTCGGCCGCATACTCCAGCGCCTTCTGATACGCAGCCTCGGCAGCACCGATGCCCTGCTCGCCGACGCCGAGACGGGCGTTGTTCATCATCGTGAACATCGCCGCCATCCCGCCCTGCTCGGGTCCGACGAGCCAGCCGGTGGCCGCGTCATACTCCATCACCGCGGTGGGCGAGCCGTGCAGGCCGAGCTTGTGCTCGAGGCTTACGACACGCAGCGAATTCGCCGCGCCAAGGCTGCCGTCGCCTTCGGGCAGATACTTGGGCACAAGGAAAAGCGAGATGCCCTTGGTTCCCGCCGGCGCACCGGGCAGCCGGGCAAGGACGAGGTGGCAGACATTCTCGGCCACGTCGTGATCGCCCCAGGAGATATAGATCTTCTGGCCGCTGATCGCGTATGTGCCGTCACCCTGCGGTTCGGCCTTGGTGCTCAACGCCCCGACGTCCGAGCCGGCCTGCGGCTCGGTCAGGTTCATCGTGCCCGTCCATTCGCCCGAGACCAGCTTGGGCAGGTAGAGCTCCTTGATCGCGTCACTGGCGTGATGCTCGAGCGCCTCGATCTGCCCCTGGCTCATCAGCGGAGCGAGCTGCAGCGACAGGCAGGCGCCGCTCATCATTTCGTTGACCGCAGATGTCAGCGCCATCGGTAGTCCCATGCCGCCGTATTCCGGGTCGGCGGCCATGCCGATCCAGCCGCCCTCGGCAATGGCCCGGAACCCCTCGGGATAGCCCGGCGAGGTGCGCACGACCCCGTTCTCGAGCCGTGCGGGGTGCAGGTCGCCGTTACGCTGCAGCGGCGCCATGACCTCGTCGCAAAGCTTGCCGGCTTCGGTCAGGATCGCGCGGGTCACGTCATGGCCGGCCTCCGAGAAGCGTTCGGTCTCGCGCAGCGCGTCAAGCGGGACGACGTGTTCGAACAGGAACAGGAAATCCTCGACCGGGGCTCTGTAGGGCATATCGTCTCTCCATCTCGGGGCTGCCGCCGGGGCGATCCCGGGGCCGCTGCCGGTGCGGTATTGGCAAGGCCCGCACAAGCCTCTAAAAGGCGCCTTCGCGCCGAGAATGATGCGCCGCACGGGCTGCGGCAACCGGAACGCGGCGTCACGGGAGACCGATGTCCGATGAGAGCGCCCTAACCTTGCGTCCCGACGCCGACGGCATTGCCGAAGCCGCGCACCTGCTTGCCGCGGGTCGGCTTGTCGCCTTTCCCACCGAGACGGTCTACGGCCTCGGAGCCGATGCACGCAACGGTGAGGCGGTGGCCGCGATCTTTGCTGCCAAGGGACGGCCGAGTTTCAACCCGCTCATCGTGCATGTGTCGGATGTGGACGCCGCCCGGCAATACGTCCAATGGTCTGAGGTCGCCGACCGGCTGGCCGCAGCCTTCTGGCCCGGTCCGCTGACCCTGGTGCTGCCGCGCGCGGACCACTGTGGGCTCTCCGATCTGGTGACCGCCGGGCTTGGAACGGTGGCGATCCGGGTGCCGGCGCAAGCCTCGGCGCAGGCGCTGCTGGCGGGTTTCGGCGGGCCGGTTGCCGCACCATCGGCCAATCCCTCTGGTCGGATCAGCCCGACCACCGCCGCGCATGTGATCGCCGGGCTGGCCGACCGGGTTGCAGCCGTGCTCGACGACGGCCCCTGCGCCGTCGGGCTCGAAAGCACCATTGTCGGCCTCGCCGAAGACGCGCCGCAGCTTCTGCGCGCGGGCGGTCTGCCGACCGAGGCGCTGGAACACGCCCTGGGCGAGCCGCTTGCGCTGCCCTCGAGCGGCGAGATCAGCGCACCGGGCCAGTTGTCGTCGCATTACGCGCCGGCGGCACGGGTCCGGCTGTTCGCGGAAAAGGCCCAAGGCGACGAGGTGCTGCTCGGGTTCGGGCACATGGACTGCACACTGAACCTGTCGGAGCGCGGCGACCTGATGGAGGCGGCGGCCAATCTTTTCGGCCACCTGCATCGGCTCGACGCCATGGGTCGCCCGATCGCGGTCGCGTCGGTGCCCGAGACCGGGCTTGGCCGCGCGATCAACGACCGCCTGCGCCGGGCCGCCGCGCCGCGCGACTAAGCCGCTCGAGCAGCGCTCGGGCCCTCGTTGGTGCTGTCAGGCATGTCCGGCCGCTGACGACAGACCCAACGGGTCGATGCCGAGGCTCGCCAGAGCCGCCTCCCACTTGCGCGCGGCGGGTGTGCCGAACACCAGTTTCGGAGAGGCATCGGCGGTCAGCCAGCCATTGCGCCCGATCTCGTCTTCGAGCTGCCCCGGCGCCCAGCCTGCATAACCCAGCATCATCAGGGCCTTCTCCGGCCCGGCGCCGCGGGCAATATCCTCGAGGATGTCGAGCGTCGCGGTCATGCCGTAGCCGCCCGGAACCTCCAGCGTGTGAAGGCGCGATTCGTATTCGCGCGAGTGCAGCACGAAGCCGCGCCCCATCTCGACCGGCCCGCCGATATGGACAGGCATCGCGGCGGCCTCGGCCACCGGGTCGATATCGAGCTGGTCGAGAACGTCCGTCATGCCGACCTCGGCACTGGGCTTGTTGAGAATGAGCCCCATCGCGCCGTCATCGGAATGTACGCACAGCAGGATCACCGAGCGGTCAAAGCGCGGATCCCCCATGCCCGGCATCGCCACGAGCAGCTTGCCGGTCAGGTCCAGCACGCCGGTATCGGTCTTCATTTCATCCATATGCTGAACATGGCGCGGTGCCGGTAGGCGTTCAAGTCCGGCGTCCCGCGCCGGGTCGCGAAACATGGCTGACCGGAACGTGACTTGCCGTTTCACGCGCCCTGTCTCATCTAGGCAGCATGCGCAAAACCACCGCCTCTCTTGCCGCCGCCATCCTCGCGATCGCCGCCACAGCCTTTCCGGTCTCGGCGGGCGGTCCCGAAGCGCCGATCACGGCAAGCTTCCTGCCCGGCTGGGTGCGCGCAGACGGCAGCCGGGTCGTCGCCCTGCGGATGGATCTCGCCAAGGGATGGAAGACCTACTGGCGCGCGCCCGGCGACGCCGGCATCCCGCCGCAGTTCGACTGGTCGGGGTCACGCAACCTCGCCTCGGTCGGGGTGAACTGGCCGACGCCAGTGGTGTTCGACGAGAGCGGCATGCGCTCGATCGGATACAAGGACCGCGTGGTCATCCCGCTGACCATCGCGCCGAAGACGCCCGGCGCGCCGGTCTCGCTCAGCCTCGGGCTCGACATGGGCATCTGCTCGGACATCTGCATTCCGCATCGGCTCGACATCTCGGCGCGGATCGACACCGACGCGACACAGCCGGACCCGGTGATCGCCGCAGCACTCGCGCAGGTCCCCTACTCTGCCCGCGAGGCCGGCGTGATCTCGGCCACCTGCGCTTTTTCGCCCTCGCCCGACGGTCTGCGCATCGAAGCCCGTGTCGGCATGCCCAGCGCGGGCGGCGAGGAGTTCATGGTGATTGAACCGGGACAAGGCGGCGTCTGGGTCAGCGAGGCCGATACCCGAAGGAACGGCGGCGAGGTCACGGGCGTGTCCGAGATGGTGCAGATCCACGGAGAACCGCTCGCCGTCGACCGTCGCAACATCCGCCTTACCGTGCTCGGCCGGAACCACGCCGTCGACATCCGGGGCTGCACGCCGGGCTGAACGCTTAGCCCGTCCGTGTCCGCCGCAACGTCCAGGCCAGCGCGAAGGCGAGATAGCCTGTCAGAGCTATCACGGCCGCTCCGGCAAGGAAGACAAGCAGCCCGGCCATCACCGGCGCCGGTCCGGACAGGGCCGGCATTGCCTTCGACAACCAGTCCGGCAGCTGGCCGGTCCGGATCGCGTGGCCGATCGTGGCGATGCCCCAGGCCAGGATCAGGCCCCAGAGCGCGACCAACCCCCACCTGAGGCCGGAAACCGGCGCGCGCAGCCCCCGCGCCATCGCTTGCACGTTGCGGTGCACGTCGTGCTGGGCGGCCATCACCGCCGGGACGACCAGCAGGACCAGAACCATCCCGAAGCCCAGCCCGTAGACCAGCGTGATCACCGTGGGCTTGAGGAACTGCGCCTGCTGGCTGGTTTCGAAAAGCAGCGGCGCCATGCCGAGAACCGTGGTCATGGTGGTCAGAAACACCGGACGCAACCGATCGGCGGCACCGTCGATGATCGACGGGATCAGCCCGCGGTCGCGCGCGTACTCGTCGATGGTGGTGATCAGCACGATGGAATCATTGATGATGATGCCGGTCATGCCCAGCAATCCGACGACCGAGAACATGCTGAGCGGGACGCCGTGCAGGTCATGGCCCCAGATCGCTCCGACGAGACCGAAGGGGATAATCGCCATGACCACCAGCGGCCGGGTCCAGCTTTCGAAGACCCAGGCAAGGACCAGGAAGATGCCCGCGAGGCAGAGTACGAGGCCGGTGAGCGCATCGCTGAGAAAGGCGTTCTCCTGTTCGGCGAGCCCTGCCAGACGCCATTCGATCTGCCGTTCGCTGGCGATGCGCGGCAGGATTTCTTCGGCCAGCGCCTGCTCGATCTCCGTGGCGCGTGCGGCGTCGTCTTCTGAGATGTCTCCGGTGACCGAGACCACGCGGATACCGTTTTCGCGCCGCACGGTCGAGAAACCGGCGCGGCGATCGACGCTGACGATGTCGGCCAGCGGGACGTAGGCGCCCTCGGGCGTGCGCAATTGCATGCGCTCGAGGAAATCGGCGGTCAGTTCGCTTTCGGGAAGTTCGACCCGGATCTGGGCCGAGCGCGGACCGTCCGGATAGGTCGCCGCTTCGATCCCGTTCAGACGGTTGCGCAGCACCCGCCCGAGGTCGTCGATGGTGAACCCCAGCGCCAGCCCTTGCGGCGTGAGGTCGAGGATCAGTTCGTCCTTGTCGTAAGCCAGGTTGTCCTGCACCGCGCTGACCTCGGGATAGCGCAGCAGCGCGGCCTGCAGGTCCTCGCTTGCCGCCTTGAGCTGCTGTGTGCCCGCGCCGAAGAACTGCACGTCGAGCGCGTCGCCCCCCGGCCCCGACCGCCAGCCGCGGAAACTGACGGTTTCGGCCAGCGGATGGTTCACCACGGCGTCCTGCAACTCGGCCACGAAGGCAAAGCTCGAATAGGGCCGCAGGTCGGCGTCGATCAACTCGACAGAGATCGCGCCGAGGAGGTCGGAGTCCTTGCTGTCCGCACCCGCAAGTCCGCGCCCCGCGTTGCCGCCGATCTCTGCGATGACGTAGTCGACGGGATTGGTGCCGTGGCGCTCCTCGTAGGCGGCACCGGTGGCTTCGACGGCGCGCTGCATCTCGCGCATCATGGCGACGGTATCGGCGCGGGTCGCCCCTTCGGTCATCGCGAAGTTCCCGGTCACCGAGCCGCGCTCGGGCGCGTTGAAAAAACGCCACTGCACGTCGCCCCGGATCAGCAGGGCGACCTGGCCTGCAAGGATGACGACCGTGGCGGCCAGCACCACGTAGCGCGCTGCCACTACTCCAGCGACGAAAGGCCGGAACAGCTTTTCGCGCAGCCAGACGAAGCCGCGGTTGGCCGTTCGGCTGGGCCAGTCGTACCAGCGTTCCTTGGCGCCGGCTGCGAGGGCATGCGCCATGTGATTTGGCAGGATCAGGAAGCATTCGACCACCGAGGCCAGCAGCACGGCGATCACGGTGAAGGGAATATCCTCGATCAGCGATCCGAACCGCCCCCCGATGGCGGTCAGCCCGAAGAACGCGATCACCGTCGTCAGCGTCGCCGCGACCACCGGCATGAACATCCGCCGCGCCGCCGTTTCCGCCGCCTGAATGGGCCGTTCGCCCAGCGCGTTGGCGCGGTAATCGGCATGTTCGCCTACCACGATGGCGTCATCCACGACGATGCCGAGGGTGATGATCAGCCCGAACAGCGACACCATGTTGAAGGTGAGCCCGCCGAGGTACATCATCGCGATCGCCGCCGCCATCGCGACCGGGATTCCGGCGCAGACCCAGAAGGCGGTGCGCGCGTTCAGGAACAAGAACAGCACCACGATCACCAGGCCGAGCCCCTGCGCCCCGTTGGAAACGAGGATGTCGAGACGCGCGGTGATCGCCTCGGCCCGGGTCCGGATGAGATCGATCGCGATGCCCTGCGGCAGGGTCGCCTCGAGCTCGGCGGCGACGGTTTCGACCTGGCCTTGAATATCGATGGCATCGCCGCGGTCGGACCGGTCGACACGAATCGAGATCGCCGGATCGGCGCCGACGAAATAGCCCCGAAGCCGGTCCGCGCCTTCGCGCCGGATCGTCGCCACGTCGCCCACCGTCAGTTTCGAGCCGTCAGGGTTCGACCGCAGCACGATGCCCGCAATCTCCTCGGGGTCGCGTTTTTCCGTGCCGGTGCGCACCCGGGCATTGGCGCCCGTTACAGAGCCCGCCGGATCGGCGTCGACCTCGCCCGCGATGGCAGCAGCCACCTCGGCCATCGTCACGTCGCGCGCGATCAGCCGCGCCGATGGGACCTCGACCAGCGTGCTCGGCGCCGCGACGCCCCGGACCGTGGTGCGGGTGACGCCCACCGCGAAAAGCCGGGTCACCAGTTCGTCGGCATAAAGTCCGAGTTGTTCGGGGCTTGCCGGACCGGTGATGACGACGTCCGTCACCCGGTCGCGCCATACCCCCCGGCGGACCTCGGGATCTTCGGCATCCTCGGGTAAGGTCGTGATCGTGTCGACGGCGGCCTGCACGTCGTTGGCGGCGCGGGTCATGTCCCAGTCCGCCTCGAATTCGAGGTCGATCCGCGCGGTTCCCTCGCGAGAGGTCGATTCGGAGGATTCGACGCCCTCGACCGACAGCAGCGCCGGTTCCATCACCTGAACGATCGCCGCGTCGACGTCCTCCGCCCCGGCTCCGTCCCAGCTGACCGAGACGCTCACCGTATCGAGGATGACGTCCGGAAAGAACTGCGCGCGCATGTTCGGGATCGCCGCCGCGCCGGCGATGAACATCAGCGCAAAAAGCAGGTTCGCAACGGTGCGGTGACGCGTGAAATAGGCGAGGATGCCACCGGCTGTCGCAGGGATGGTTCGCGCCATCTCAGCCGCCGATCCGGCTTTCGATACGTTCGATCATCTGCGCGGGAACCATCGGTTCGGCAAGCTGCGCCAGAACCCGCGCCTTGGCGTCCTCGGGCATTTGCGGATTGCCCTCGATGAAGGCCACGAGCCGCGCGCGGCGCTCATCGCTCAGTTCGACCATCTCCGCGGTATCGGGTGCGGCCTCGCCTTCGGGGCGGACCGGGCGCACCTTGATCCCCGGTCCGAGCAGAGGCGATCGCGTGATCACCACCTCGCGCCCGGCAAGACCTTCGCCGCGCACGAGCACGTCATCGCCCTGTCGCCGCAAGAGCTCGACCGGGACGGATTCGAGGCGGTCCGCGCCGGAAAGAACCAGCAGGGTGCTCTCCGATCCCAGTGCCGAGGACGGCAATCGCACGACGCCGCGCATTTCCGGTTCGCGCACGTTCACTGTAACGAAATCTCCGGGTCGGAAACCCGGTGCCTGCTCGAGGCGTGCAAAGACCAGCCGCCCGGTCTGGCCGGCGCCCGCCCCGGCGGATACCCGGCTGATGCGTCCGGTCGCCTGCAGATCGACGCCCGTTACGTCCAGGAAAGCTGTCACCTCGGACCGCAGCAGCCCACCCTCGGTGTCCAGAAGCCGGGCGTATTGCGCGGTCGAGACCCTGAAGGACACCTCGAGATCGTCCGGGTCGATCAGGTCCGCCACCTTCTCGTTCACAGACACCAGCCGCCCGGCGATCACCGTCGTCTCGCTCAGCGTGCCGTCGAACGGCGCCTCAAGAACCGCATCCTCAAGGTCACGCCGGGCTTCGGCAAGGTCGATCTCCGCCCGGGCGAGCCGCGTCTCCGACTGATCGACACGGGCCGCGGCCGCATCGACCTGCTGGCGCACCGCCAGCACCGCCGCCCGCGCCGAGGCGGCGGCGAGTTCCGCCTCTTCGACGGCCGCGGTCGTGCCGACACCGCGCTCCGCGAGGTCGCTCTGACGGCGATAGGCGTTCTGGCGCAGCGTGGCCTGAGCTTCGGCGGCGGAGAGCTCGTCCCCGGCCAGTGCCAATGCACGGTCGGCCTCGCGCACCTCGGCCTCGGCATCGGCGAGATCGGCGCCGAGCCGGTCGAGCGCCGATTGCATGTCCGCCGGATCGATGCGCATCAGCACGTCGCCGGCCCGAACGCGGCCACCGTCCTCGAAGCTTTCTGACAGGTCGACCACCCGCCCGGCCACCGCCGCGCGCAACTCGAGCGTGCGCCGCGACTGCACCTCGCCGAAGGATTGCAGCACCGGCGCGATATTGGTCAGTTCGGCGGTCACCACGTTGACCGTGAACACCCGCTCGCGCGGCGGCGGAGCCGCGGTTTCCTCCGACAGCCGTGTCTGCACGGCGCTGGCCACGATCTGCACTGCATAGATCAGCAGGCCCAGCGTCGCCGCCGCCAGGAAAAGGCCGATCATGCTCTGGCGCAGGAACCTCATGTCACGTTCAATCCTCGCACGATGGAAGTGTACCAGATAACCCTCGGGAAAGGCACGGCATGTGCCCTTCCGCCCTTTCTACGCGCGGCGCGGTTACTTCCGTCGCCTGTGCTCGTCGAGACGCGGCATGATCTCGACGAAGTTGCAGGGCCGGTGCCGGTAGTCGAGCTGCAGTTTCAGGATTTCGTCCCAGGCATCCTTGCAGGCCCCCGGACTGCCCGGCAGCGCGAAGAGATAGGTGCCGCCCGCCACGCCGCCGGTGGCCCGGCTCTGCACCGCGCTGGTGCCGATCTTCTGCATCGAGACAAGCGTGAAGACTGTCCCGAAGGCGTCGATCTCCTTTTCGTAGACGTCGCGATGCGCCTCCACCGTCACGTCGCGCCCGGTCAGCCCGGTGCCACCAGTCGAAATCACGACGTCGACGTCCTCATCGGCGATCCAGGCGCGCAACTGCTCGCCGATGCGCTGGCGGTCATCCACCACGATGCGCCGGTCGGCAAGCACGTGGCCCGCCTCGGCGATCCGGTTTGCCAGCACGTCGCCTGACCGGTCCTCGCCGGGTCCGCGCGTGTCCGAGACCGTCAGCACCGCGATGCGGACAGCAATGAACTCCCGGCTGTCGTCGATCCGGCTCATGTCAACTCCTTTCCAGCAGCGCAAGCCGCGGTGACGGGCCGGCGAAGTTTCCGCTTAGAACCCGGCACTCCCTGGCAAGCCGCGCCCCGAGCCCGCCACCCGCCGGGTTCCCGTTGACCATGGCCCCCCGGCGCAAGGTTAAGCGCAAGGGCCGCCGGCACGACGGCGACGAGCATAACCGGGTCAACCATCGCCCAGGCGCGCCTTGACTTCGAGCAGGTCGGCCCAGGCCGCGCGCTTGGCCGACGGGTTGCGCAGCAGGTAGGCGGGGTGGAACATCGGCATCGCAGGCAGCCCCTGTGCTTCGCTCCAGGTTCCGCGCAGGCGCGTGATACCGCGTCGTCCCAGCAGCGCCTGGCACGAGATATTGCCCATCACTACCAGCAGCTCCGGCGCCGCCAGCTCGATGTGTCGTTCGAGAAAGGGCTGCATCATCGCGATCTCCTCGGGTCTCGGGTCGCGGTTCTGCGGCGGGCGCCAGGGCAACACGTTGGCGATGTAGACCGGCGCCTCGTCAAGGCTCCGCCCCAGCCCGATCGCGGCCAGCATCCGGTCGAGAAGCTGCCCCGCCCGGCCCACGAAGGGCCTGCCGGCACGGTCCTCCTCGCGTCCCGGGGCCTCGCCCACCACCATCACCCGCGCCCCCGGCAGGCCGTCCGAGAACACGAGGTTGCGCGCACCCCGGCGCAGGTCGCAATGCGGATACTCCGCCATAGCCGCCCGCAGCGCCTCGAGCGAGCCCGCCGCGGCTGCGGCCCCGCGCGCCTCGGCCACCGGATCGACGAGCTCTGCCGCCGGCTCCGGGGCGGCGGAAGTCCCGGCGGTCCTGGAGGCCGGGTCACGCGCCGGCCGCGGCTGAACCGACGGCAACGCGTAGCGGTCGACCGGCGCGTCACCGATCGCCTCGGAGGCGCCCAGTTCGACCTGCCATTCCAGCAGCGCCAGCGCCGAATGATAATCCATCGATTCCATGCATCGCAGACTAGACCCGTGCGCCCCGGGATAGAATGCCAAACGACGATGCGGAATGCGCCCCTCTCTGGTTTTCAAATATCCCCGCCGGAGGCAGCGCGCGCCAGCGCGCTTCACCGCCTTGCCCGTCGACCCCGCGCTGATATAAACCACGCAAACGCACGAGGGGTTTTCGGCCGCATGACATTCGCCCACCGGCACCTTCTGGGAATCGAACATCTCCGCCCTGAGGAGATCGCGACCCTCCTCGATCTCGCCGACAGCTACGTGGCGCTCAACCGCCAGCCGAACAAGCACGCCGACGCGCTGGCCGGGCTCACCCAGATCAACATGTTTTTCGAGAACTCGACCCGCACGCAGGCGAGTTTCGAGATCGCCGGCAAGCGGCTCGGCGCGGACGTGATGAACATGGCCATGCAGGCCAGCTCGATCAATAAGGGCGAGACGTTGATCGACACGGCGCTCACGCTCAACGCGATGCACCCCGACCTTCTGGTGGTGCGTCATCCGCAGTCGGGTGCGGTGGACCTTCTGGCCCAGAAGGTCAACTGCGCCGTGCTCAACGCCGGCGACGGGCGGCACGAACACCCCACGCAGGCCCTGCTCGACGCTTTGACGATCCGGCGCGCGAAAGGGCGCCTGCATCGGCTTTCGATCGCGATCTGCGGCGACATCGCGCATTCGCGCGTGGCGCGCTCGAACATCATCCTGCTGGGCAAGATGGAAAACCGAGTGCGTCTGATCGGGCCGCCGACGCTGATGCCGGCAGGCATCGCCGAGTTCGGTTGCGAGGTCTTCGACGACATGGCCGAGGGGCTGAAGGACGTCGACGTCGTGATGATGCTGCGACTGCAGAAGGAACGCATGGACGGCGGCTTCATCCCGTCCGAGCGCGAGTATTTTCACCGCTACGGGCTCGACGCTGAGAAACTGGCCAACGCCAGCCCCGAGGCTATCGTGATGCATCCAGGCCCGATGAACCGCGGCGTCGAGATCGACGGCACGATCGCCGACGACATCAACCGCTCGGTCATCCAGGACCAGGTCGAGATGGGCGTGGCGGTTCGGATGGCGGGGATGGACCTCTTGGCGCGTAACCTTCGTGCGCAACGGAAAGGAGCGGCATGAGCCAGATCGACATTCCGAAGAACGAAAGGGGCGTGATCCGCGTCTTCGCGGTCAACCGGTCGGCACTCGAGGTTGCCGCCACCCTCAAGACCACCCCGAAAGAGGCGCTGGCCGCCGAACTTCTGGGCGCGCCTGGCCTCGACACCTCGGGCGCCGAGCTGTTCGCGGTCTCCGATCTCGAGGGCGTCGGGCTGGCCGGGTACCTCGCGGACGGCTATGCTGTCGAAGAGGCGCAACTGGCCCGCGATCGGACGCGACTCGAGGCGCTCGACGGCTACGTGCTGCTGGTGTTTTCCGACAGTTTCGACGGCAAGGCGGCGCGGCTCGACCCCGGGCAAGACGTGACGCTGATCGGCACCTATTCCGAGTTCCAGCCGGACCTTGCGGGCGCGCCTGTGACTGCGGAAAGCGCCAAGCCCTTCAGCGGGACACCCGGACAGACCCCTCCCACCGCGCCGCGCGGACGCGCCGGCAGCGCGCTCGTGGTCATGGCCATCGCGGCCGGGATCGTACTTTTGCTCTGGTGGCTGCTGGCATGAAGGAACCGAAGGACCCGAAAATGTCGGGTCGCGTCGCGATGGTGGCCCTGCTCGTGGCTTTCGGCGTCGTCGGGCTGATGCTCTGGGTCGGCGCATGAGTGCGCTCAGTTTCGTGAACGCCTGGCTCGTCGATCCCGAGGCCGGAACGATCCGGGCCGGCGGCCTCAGGGTCGAGGACGGATGCATCGCCGGGCTTCTGCCCAAAGGCGAAGGCGACGGCGGCGGCAGCGGGCGGGTGATCGACTGCGCCGGGCGGCACCTCGCGCCCGGAATCGTCGATCTCGGGGTCAAGGTCTGCGAACCTGGCGAGCGTCACAAGGAAAGCTATCGTTCGGTGGGCCTCGCCGCCGCTGCGGGGGGCGTCACGACCATCGTGACCCGCCCCGACACCCTGCCGGCCATCGACAACCCCGAAACGCTGGAGTTCGTCACCCGGCGCGCGCGCGAGGCGACGCCGGTGAACGTCGCGCCGATGGCGGCGCTGACCAAGGGACGCGCGGGCCGCGAGATGACCGAGATCGGGTTCCTGATGGATGCCGGTGCCGTCGCCTTCACCGACTGCGACCGTGTCGTTACCGATACCAAGGTGCTGTCGCGGGCGCTTTCCTACGCGCGGGCGCTTGGCGCGCTTGTCGTCGCACACCCCCAGGACCCGGGTCTTTCGGTAGGGTCCGTCGCGACCTCGGGCAAGTTCGCCTCGCTACGCGGCCTGCCGGCGGTGTCGCCAATGGCCGAGCGCATGGCGCTCGATCGCGACGTGGCCCTGATCGAGATGACCGGCGCGCGCTACCACTTCGACCAGATCACCACCGCACGCGCCCTGCCCGCGCTCGAGCGCGCCAAGCGCAACGGGCTCGACGTCACCGCCGGCACCTCGATCCACCACCTGACCCTGAACGCGCTCGACATCGCCGACTACCGCACCTTCTTCAAACTGAAGCCGCCGCTGCGGGACGAGGACGACCGGCTTGCCGTGGCCGAAGCGGTGGCCTCCGGGCTGATCGACGTGATCTCGTCGATGCACACGCCGCAGGACGAGGAAAGCAAGCGCCTGCCCTTCGAGGAAGCCGCTTCTGGCGCCGTCGGGCTCGAAACCTTCCTTCCCGCGGCCATGCGCCTGCACCACGCCGGGCTGATCGAACTTCCCGCGCTCTGGCGCGCCATGTCGCTGAACCCGGCGCGCCGGCTGGGCTTGCCCGGCGGGCGTATGGCACCCGGAGCGCCCGCCGACCTCGTTCTGTTCGACCCCGACGCGCCCTTCGTGCTCGACCGCGCCACGCTGCGTTCGAAATCCCGCAACACGCCGTTCGACGGCGCCCGGATGCAGGGCCGCGTGCTCGGCACCTGGGTCGCCGGCGCCCGCGTCTACGAGGCCAATTGATGCCGATCTTTGACAGCCCCGCGACAATCCTCCTGCTCTGGGCCGGTCTCGGCTACCTGCTGGGCTCGATCCCCTTCGGCATGGTACTGGCGCGGATCATGGGCCTGGGCAACCTGCGCGAGATCGGGTCAGGCAACATCGGGGCCACGAACGTCCTGCGCACCGGCAACAAGACCGCGGCCGCGCTGACGCTCGTTCTCGACGGCGCCAAGGGTGCGGTGGCGGTTCTGCTCGCCCGGGCCGCGGCGGGCGAGGACGCGGCGCAACTCGCCGGGCTGGCGGCCATGCTGGGCCATTGCTTCCCGGTCTGGCTGGGGTTCAAGGGCGGCAAGGGCGTTGCCACCTTTCTCGGGATCATGCTGGCGCTCGCCTGGCCGGTGGGCCTTGCCTGCTGCCTCGCCTGGCTTGCCGGGGCCTTCCTGTCGAAGATTTCCTCGGTTGGCGCGTTGACCGCTTCCGCGACGTCGATCCCGCTTCTGCTGGTTCTCGGGTTTGCTCAGGCGCTTGTGCTCGGCATCCTGCTGGCGGCGCTGGTCTGGTGGCGGCATTCCGGCAACATCGCCCGCATCCGCGCAGGCACAGAGCCCAGGATCGGCCGCAAGTCTTGACCGATCCGCAGGCGGCGCGGGCCGAAGCGCTGATCGCCGCCCTGCCCGCCGGGCACCTCAAGGGGTCGGCTGCCGGCAAACCCTATCGCGTCGAGATCACCCGCCATGCCAAGGGACGCTCGCTGAAACTGGTCGCGTCCCAACTCGGCGGTCCGGACCGGCTCTCGCTCAACCTCTACCTCACCGCGGCCGGACCGCGCCTTTTCCCTTGCGAAACGACGCCCGAGCGCGTGCTGCGCTTTCTCGAAGCCTTCGTGCCGGACCGGCGCGACGCGGCGGGGCCGAAATGACCGGCAGCCATTGCACCCCCCTGCCCGCCATGCCACCAATTCGGCCATGAGCACGCATCTCACCAGCCCCGACGGAACCCCGGCGAGCCGCCTCGCCTTCGGCACCATGCAGTTCGGAGGTAATGCCGACGAAGCCGCCTCGCGCGCGATGTTCGAGGCCTGCATCGACGCCGAGATCACCCATTTCGACACCGCCTACGTCTACACCAAGGGCGCATCCGAGACCCTGCTCGGCACCATGATCGGCGCGCAGCGCGAACGGCTGGTGATCGCGACCAAGGCGGCCTATGACGGCGGCGCGGGGCGCGACAACATCCTGCAGTCTTGCGAGGTGTCGCGGCAGCGTCTGCAACTCGACACGCTCGACGTGCTCTACATGCACCGGTTCGATCCGGACACCGACCTGCACGAAAGCCTCGAAACCTTCGCCGAGCTCAAGGCCAAAGGTCACATCCGCTACATCGGCGTGTCGAATTTCGCCGCCTGGCAGG
The DNA here is from genome assembly GCF_033436665.1 of Roseobacter sp. FCG-D35. Taxonomy (NCBI): domain Bacteria; kingdom Pseudomonadati; phylum Pseudomonadota; class Alphaproteobacteria; order Rhodobacterales; family Roseobacteraceae; genus Roseobacter; species Roseobacter sp. FCG-D35. The sequence goes on along the minus strand of NZ_JAWQFO010000008.1, from coordinate 42,666 downwards.
TGATGAAGGCGATCAGGATCGCCGCGGAATACGACCTTTCCATCGACATCATGCAGCCGATGTACAACCTCGTGAAACGCCAGGCCGAGGTGGAAATCCTGCCTATGTGTGCCGACCAGGGCGTCGCCTGCGCGCCCTATTCGCCGCTGGGCGGCGGGCTTCTGACCGGCAAGTATGCGACCGGCGGCAGTGGACGGCTGACCAGCGACGACCGCTACGCCAAGCGCTACGGGCACGACTGGATGCACGAGGCCGCGCAAGGCCTGTCGCAGATCGCGGAAGAGGTGGGCACCGCACCGGAAACGCTGGCGGTCGCCTGGGCCGCAGCCCATCCGGCCGGGCCGACGCCGATCATCTCGGCACGCTCGACCGAACAGCTCGCACCCTCGCTGGCGGCGCTCGACTACGTGCTGCCGGAAGATCTTTACGAAAGGCTTTCGGCGCTCAGCCCGACTCCGCCGCCCGCAACCGACCGGATCGAAGAGCAGGCATGAGCGACATCATCGTCATCGGCGGCGGTATCGCCGGCCTCTCGGCGGCTGCGCGGCTATCGGCGGACGCGAGAGTGACGCTGCTCGAAGCGGAAAAGGCAACAGGCTACCACGCTTCGGGCCGGTCGGCGGCGCTGTTTGAGGAAAATTACGGCAAACCCTCGACCATCGCGCTGAACCGGGCCAGCGCGGATTACCACGCCACCGCCAATGGCGGCTACCTGTCGCCGCGCGGCTTCATGGTGCTCGGGCGCGCCGACGAGCGGGACGCCTTCGAGACGGATCTCGAGACCATGCAGATCCAGCAAATCTCGCCCGCCGAGGCGGTTGCGATGGTGCCGGTGCTCGACCCGGAAAAGGTGGCCTTCGCCGGCTATGACGGTGCGGCGTACGACATCGACACCGACCGGCTGATGCAGGATTTCGCCCGTGACATCCGGGCCGGCGGCGGCGAGGTGCGCACCGGCGCACAGGTCGATGGCATCGCCCGGGATGGCGGCACCTGGCGCGTCAGCTGCGGCGAAGAGAGCTACGCGGCGCCGCTTCTCGTCAATGCCGCGGGTGCCTGGGCCGACGGCATCGCCCGCATGGCGGGCGTTGCTCCGGTGGGCATCGTTCCGCACCGCCGCTCGATGGCACGCATTCCGGCCCCGGGCGATCACGACGTGAAGCAATGGCCAATGTTCTTCGGGACCGGCGAGACCTGGTATGCCAAGCCCGATGCCGGGGCGCTGCTGGTCTCGCCTGCCGACGAGGACGCGGTCGAACCGCACGACGCCTGGCCCGAGGACCTGACCCTGGCGGAGGGACTCGCGCGTTACGAGGAACTGGTCACCGTGCCCGTCACCCGTCTGCTGGCAAGCTGGGCCGGGTTGCGCAGCTTTTCCCCCGATCGTGGGCTGGTGCTGGGGCGTGATGCGACAGTGCCGGAATTCGTCTGGTGCGCCGGGCAGGGCGGCTACGGCTTCCAGTCCGCACCGGCCGCTTCGCAACTTGTGGCCGATCTCGTGATGGGCCGCCCGCCCGAAGTCGACGCCGGCACCGTCGCGGCGCTTGCACCGGGACGGTTCGCATGAGCCGGGCGCTGCCGCCGCAGGCCAGCGTCGCCAACCCGGACCCGTCCGGCAGCGCAAAGCTGCACGCGCCCTCCGCCGACCGCAATGCCGAGCCGATCACGCACCTGCTGCTCAAGCATGCGCCGCGCAGCGGGCGTGCGCTCGAGATCGCGTCGGGCACCGGTCAGCATGTCGTCGCCTTCGCCCGTGCGATGCCCGACATGGTGTTTCAGCCCACCGACCTCGCCGAGGATCGCCTGGCCAGCATCGATGCCTATGTCGCCGAAGCGCGGCTGGGCAATGTCGAACAGGCGCGCCGGCTCGATGCCGCAACACCGAGCTGGGGTCGCAAGGCCGGCGCGTTCGACCTGGTCGTTCTTGTCAACCTGCTGCACCTGATCTCGGGCGCCGAAGCCGAGACCGTTGCGCGCGAGGCCGCCTCGGCGGTCGGTCCGGGCGGCATCCTGCTGGTCTACGGGCCATTCAAGCGTAACGGGCGCCTGACCAGCGAAGGGGACGTGCAGTTCGACGCCGGACTGCGCGCCGCCGATCCGGACATCGGTTACAAGGACGACGCCCTGGTCGAGAAATGGCTGAATTCCGAGGGGCTCTCGGTGGTGCAGGTCGAGATGCCGGCGAACAACCTCGCCATGGTGGCGCAACGCGGCTAAGGGCCGTGGTTCAGGCGTGGAATGGCAGATATTCGACCTCGGTCGCGATCGGGAACTGCGCGCCGGGATAGGCGTCGGGTTCGCTGCGCAGGCACGGATACCGCGCCTCGAGCGCGGTGCGCATCTCGCCGCCCAAAGCCGCGATAGCCGCCTCATCGGGCAGGAAGCTTTCCACCGGCAGACCGTTGGCCATCAGAACGAGGTGACGGTCGAAGACAAGCTGGTAGTAGGTGACGCTTTCACACGACATGTCGACATAGACCGCGTCGCTGGTGCCGGCGATGCGGCGCGCCTCGGTCAGCATCGCGGTCTCGTCGGGTACGCCAAGCAGGCGGAAGCCGGGGATCAGCACCCGGTGGTCGGGGGCCAGCATGAGGTCGCGCTGCGGCATCATTGGTCCGACGGCGCGCGGTTTGAGGCAGATCGGCGCGGTGTCCGGCGTTACCGCCACGCGGCGTCTCCACACCATCTGCACGGGCTCGAGGCCGCTGCGGGTCACGATCAGGTCGCCCGGGCGGATGATCTCGATCCGGCGCAACCCGCAGGGGGTGCGCAGATTGGCCCCTTCAGCGATACCGCCCGTGAAGGTCGGTTGCACCAGTTCGGAGACCGCGAATTTTCCCTGGTAGCTCATCGGCCTTGCCCCGCTTTGCGCCCGTGATCGACTCATCGTCCCGAAACAGTGGGGCGGAAATGGGGAGATTCGATGCCGGATTGTGGCAAGTTGCGCCCGATTTGAACTGCCGGCGCCCCTTTCGGGCGCGCGCCGGCGATACCTGTCAGGGTCAACCGTCCTTGCGGATCGCTTCGTTCTTCGGATCGTAGGGGCTGTCCTCGACCACCTCGGCGTCCCAGAGCGCGTCGAACATGCGGACCTTGAGCCGCGTGCCGGGCGTCGCGCGATCCGGGGTGACGTAGCCCATGCCGATGCTCTTGCCGAAATGCACCGAGTAGCCGCCGGAGGTCAGGCGCCCGACGCGGGTTTCGCCGTCATAAAGCGCCTCGCGGCCCCAGGGATCGGCATCTTCCGGCCCGTCGATCAGAACCGTCACGCACTTGCTGCGCACCCCGGTTTCGACCATCGCATCCTTGCCGTGAAAGTCCTTCTCGAGATCGACAAAACGCGGCAGGTCGGCTTCGAGCGGGGTCGCGTCGCGACCCAGTTCGGTGCCGAAGGCGCGGTAGCTCTTTTCCTGCCGCAGCCAGTTCTGCGCGCGAGCGCCGACCAGTTGCAGCCCATGCTCCGCGCCCGCCGCCATCAGCGCGTCGAAAAGATGATTCTGCATCTCGATGGGGTGGTGCAATTCCCAGCCAAGCTCTCCGGTATAGGCCACGCGGATCGCCCTCACCGGGACCATGCCGAGCTCGATGTCGCGCATGGAAAGCCACGGAAAGCGTTTGTTCGACAGCACCGTGGAGGCGTCGGCATCGCGCACCAGCGATTGCAGCACGTCGCGGGATTTCGGTCCGGCAATCGCGAAGACACCCCATTGGGTCGTCACGTCATGGCAGTCGATCCAGCCGAATGCTTCGCGCTTGTCCCCGATGGCCTTGCGCAGATAGTCGCCGTCGTAGGCCGTCCACGCGCCGGCGGAGACGAGATAGTATTCGTCCTCGGCCAGCCGCACGATGGTGTATTCGGTGCGCGTCGTGCCATGCGAGGTGAGCGCATAGGTCAGGTTGATGCGCCCGACCTTCGGCAGCCGGTTGCAGGTGAACCAGTCGAGAAACTGGGTCGCTCCCGGTCCGCGCACGACATGCTTGGTGAAGGCGGTGGCGTCGATCAGCCCAACGCCTTTGCGGATCGCCTGCGCTTCCTCGACCGCGTATTGCCACCATCCGCCGCGCCGGAAGCTGCGGCCGTCGTGGTCGTCGAAGCCTTCGGGCGCGAAATAGTTCGGCCGCTCCCAGCCGTTGACCTGTCCGAACTGCGCGCCGCGTGCCTTCTGACGGTCGTAGGCAGGCGACGTGCGCAGAGGTCTGCAGGCCGGACGCTCTTCGTCGGGATGATGCAGGATGTAGACGTGCTCGTAGGCTTCCTCGTTCTTGCGCGCCGCGTACTCGGTCGTCATCCAGCCGCCGAACCGCTTGGGATCGAGCGAGGCCATGTCGATCTCGGCCTCCCCCGCGACCATCATCTGCGCCAGGTAGTACCCCGCCCCGCCCGCGGCGGTGATGCCGAAGGAAAAGCCCTCGGCCAGCCACATGTTGCGCAGCCCCGGCGCCGGGCCAATCAGCGGGTTGCCGTCCGGCGTGTAGCAGATCGGGCCGTTGTAATCGTCTTTCAGCCCGACCTCCTCGGAGGACGGAATACGGTGGATCATCGACATGTACTCCTCCTCGATCCGCTCCAGATCAAGCGGGAAGAGGTCGGCCCGGAAGCTTTCGGGAACGTCGTAGAGGAACCGCGCCGGCGCGTTGCGCTCGTAGGGCCCGAGGATCCAGCCGCCGCGTTCCTCGCGCACGTACCACTTGGCGTCCGCGTCGCGCAGCACTGGATGCTGTTCGTTGGTCTTGCGCCATTCGACCAGCGCCGGATCGGGTTCGGTGACTATATACTGATGCTCGACCGGGATGGCGGGCATCTTGATGCCAAGAAGCCGCGCGGTGCGCTGTGCATGGTTGCCGGTCGCGGTCACGACATGCTCGGCGGAGATCACGATCTGTTCGTCTGAGGGTACGAGATTACCGCCCTTCTCGACCATCCTGGTGCAGGTGACGTCCCAGTGATCGCCGGCCCAGGCATAGCCATCGACCTGCCATTTGCGCTCGATGGTGGCGCCATGCTGGCGCGCGCCCTTGGCCATCGCCATCGTCACGTCGGCGGGGTTTATGTAGCCGTCCGTCGGATGGTAGATCGCCCCTTCGAGGTCTTCCGTGCGCAGCAACGGCCAGCGTTCCTTGATCTGCGCCGGGCTCATCCACTCGTAAGGCACGCCGCAGGTCTCGGCGGTCGAGGCATAGAGCATGTACTCGTCCATGCGCGCCTTCGACTGCGCCATGCGCAGGTTGCCGACCACGAAGAACCCGGCGTTGAGCCCGGTCTCCTCTTCCAGCGCCTTGTAAAACTTGATCGAATAGTCGTGGATGTGGGTCGTCGCGTAGGACATGTTGAAATAGGGCAAAAGCCCCGCCGCGTGCCAGGTGCTGCCGCTGGTCAGCTCGTCGCGCTCCAGCAGCATCACATCCTCCCAGCCGGCTTTCGCGAGGTGGTAGGCAATCGAGGTGCCGACAGCGCCGCCGCCCACGACCAGAGCCTTGACTTGGGTTTTCATGACGCGCGCCTTTCCCGGTGACCGAATTGCGCCAGCATTAGCGCCTGCAGTCGAGCCGCGCAAAACTCGCCCGACCAGTCATGGCGGGAAAGCGACATGCGCCTTTCGCGTGGGCTCGGTCAGTCAGGCAGAATCTTTCCCGGGTTCATGATGTTGTCGGGGTCCAGCGCCACCTTGATCGCCGACATGAAACGCGTGGCCGGTCCCAGTTCCTTGACCAGATACGGTTTCTTGCCCTGGCCGATCCCGTGCTCGCCGGTGCAGGTGCCGTCCATCGAGATCGCGAGTTCGTTGAGCCAGCCGACATAGGTTTCCGCGCGCGCGACTTCGTCCGCGTCCTCCATGTCGATCAAGAGGGCCACGTGGAAATTGCCGTCGCCCGCATGTCCCACGATCGGTCCGATCAGGCCCAATTCGTCGAGCTTGTCGCGCGCCTGGCCTACGCACTCGGCAAGCCTTGAGATCGGCACGCAGACGTCGGTCGAGATCCCCATCGTCCCGGGCCGCAACTGCCGGATCGCCCAGTAGGCATCGTGCCGCGCCTTCCAGAGGCGGTTGCGCTCTTCCGGAGTGGTCGCCGCCTGATAGCCGGTGCCGCCGGTCTCCTTGGCGATCTCGCCGAAGGTTTCGGCCTGTTCGACCACGCCCGCTTCCGAGCCGTGGAACTCGAGCAGCAACATGCAGGTCTCGGGCAGATCGAGCTTGGAATAGGCGTTGAACGCCTTGATCGCCAGCGTGTCGACCAGTTCGATCCGGGCCACCGGTACGCCGTACTGGATGACGGCCATCACCGCCTCCGCCGCATCCCGGACCGACGGAAAGGAACATCGCGCCGCACTGATCGCCTCGGGTATGCCCTGCAGGCGCAGCGTCAGTTCGGTGATGATGCCGAGCGTGCCTTCCGCGCCGACCAACAGCCGCGTCAGGTCGTAGCCCGCCGAGGACTTACGCGCGCGCTGGCCGGTTCGGATCACCGTGCCGTCCGGCATCACCGCCTCGAGCGCGATGACGTTGTCCTTCATGGTGCCGTAGCGCACCGCGTTGGTGCCCGAAGCCCGGGTCGCCGCCATCCCGCCGAGCGAGGCATTGGCGCCGGGGTCGATGGGAAAGAACAGACCCTGATCGCGCAGATGGGTGTTGAGATCCTCGCGGGTGACACCGGGCTGAACCCGGCAGTCGAGATCGCCGGCGTTGACGGCGAGCACCTTGTCCATCTGCGTCAGATCGATGCAGACACCGCCCGCCGGCGCGTTGACATGACCCTCGAGCGAGGTGCCGGTGCCATAGGCGATGACCGGCACGCGGTACTCGGCGCAGGTCTTCACGATCTCGGCCACCTCCTCGGTCGAGTCGGGAAAGACCACGGCATCCGGCGCCTGGGTCGGAATCCAGGTGGTGGTGTGGCCATGCTGGTCGCGGATCGCCTGCCCGGTCTGGAACCGGTCGCCAAACCGCTGTTTCAGGATACCCAGGGCCGCGGAAATTCCGTCCTCGTTGCGCGGCAGCGCAAGCGCTTCGATCATGTCATCCTCCCTTCGGGTGGCCGGGGTCAGTCGCCCAGCGCGATCCCCTCGCGGCGCGGGTCCGCACCGCCTTTCAACCCGTCGCCGATGGATATCGCGTGCAGGCCCGAGTTCAAGTCCCGGACGTTCACTTCAAAGCCCATTTCGGCCAGCCCGGTTTCCAGATCCGCGGCCGAGGTGCCTTCTTCCACGTCGTAGGTCCCGAACCGGTTTACCGCGTGCGGCACGGAAACCGCCTGCTGCACATCCATGCCCCAGTCGAGATGCGCGATGATCGCCTCGGCCACGTAGCCGATGATGCGGCTGCCGCCCGGGCTGCCGATGACCAGCACCGGCGCACCGTCGCGGGTCACGATGGTCGGCGACATCGACGAGCGCGGCCGCTTGCCAGGTTCCAGCCGGTTGGCGATGGGACGTCCTTCGTCATGGGTCGAGAAGGAAAAATCGGTGAGCTCGTTGTTGAGCAGGAACCCCCGCACCATCAGGCGCGAGCCGAAGCCGCTTTCGATTGTCGTGGTCAGCGAGACCGCGTTGCCCTGCGCGTCGACGATCGAGACATGCGAGGTCGAGGGAAACTCGATGGCATCGTCATCGCCCCAGAGCATCGCGTGATCAAACTCTGGGTTGCCGGCGCTCACCTCGGGCAGCGCGTCGTCACCGGACAGAAGCTGTCCGCGATCCGACAGGTAGGACGGGTCGACCAGCCCGGCGGTCGGCATCGGAACGTAATCGGAATCGGCCATGTAGCGACCGCGGTCGGCGAAGGCGAGGCGCGAGGCGTCGCCGATCAGGCGGCGGACCTCCAGATCGTCCGGCCCGGCGCCGAGGTCGTAGCTTTCCAGCATCCCCAGGATTTGCCCGACGGTCAGCGCGCCCGACGAGGGCGGACCCATGCCGCAGACCTCGTGCGCGCGGTAGGTAACACAGACCGGCGGGCGTTCCTTGACCTGGTAGATGGCAAGGTCGGTCTCGGACAGCAGCCCGGGGTTCCAGCCCGCGCCCTGCACGGTCGCCACGATATCTGCCGCGATCTCACCGGTGTAGAAGGCCGCAGACCCGCCTTCGGCCATGGCGCGCAACGTGTCGGCGTAGGGTTGGTTGACCAGCGTGTCGCCAGCCACGACCGCCGCACCGTCGGGAATGAAATAGTCCTTGGTGGCACCATGCAGCGACAGCGCCGTCACGTCGCCGTCGACGAGTTGCGCAAGACGCGGCGAGACCGTGAAGCCCGCCTCGGCAAGGTCGATGGCGGGTTGCAGAAGCTCGGGCCAGTCGCGCGTACCCCAGCGTGCCTGCACCGCCTCCATCAGCGCCGGAGTGCCGGGGGTTCCGACCGAACGCCCGCCGACAACGGCGGACATGAAGTCCATCGTCTCGCCACCGTTCTGGAACAGCGTCGGTGTCGCCGCCAGCGGCGCGGTCTCGCGCCCGTCGAGGGTCGTGATCTCGCCCGTCGCGGCATCATACCAGACCAGGAACGCGCCGCCGCCGAGGCCCGAAGACTGCGGCTCCACGAGGCCCAGCATCGCCTGGACGGCAACCAGCGCGTCCGCAGCCGTGCCGCCATTCGCCAGCACGTCTGCGCCGGCCTTGACGGCATGCGGGTTCGCCGCCGCAACCATCCAGGTCGCTGCTTCGACCGGACGACCGGCATCCTTTGCCTCGAAAGCCTCGGTGACCTCGGGCGACAGCGTCTCGAACGCCCCGCTCGTCGCGCCTTCGGGCGCCACCGCATCGGCCGCCTGCTGGGCGTGCGCCATCCCCGCAAGCACCAGGTTCAGAAGAATTGCCGTCTTGCGCATGGTCTCACTCCTTTTGGTCAGCGTCGTGTCAGAGCATCGACGGGATCACCTGGTCCGGAGGCCGGTGCCCGTCGTCGAACGTCTTGATGTTGATGATCACCTTCTCGCCCATCTCGACCCGGCCTTCGACGGTGGCCGAGCCCATATGCGGCAGTAGCACCACGTTGTTCTGCGCCCGCAGCCGCGGGTTGAGCTCGTGCCCGCGTTCGAAGACGTCGAGCCCGGCCCCCGCGATCTCGCCAGCGCGCAACATCCGGGTGAGCGCGTTCTCGTCGATGACCTCGCCGCGCGAGGTGTTCACGATCACGGCTTCGGGCTTCATCAGCTTCAGGCGCCGCGCGTTCATCAGATGGAAAGTCGAAGGCGTCGCCGGGCAATTGATCGACAGGATGTCCATGCGCGCCACCATCTGGTCGAGGCTTTCCCAGTAGGTGGCGGCAAGCTCCTGCTCGGTCTCGCTGCGCAGACGCCGGCGGTTGTGGTAGTGCACCTGCATCCCGAAGGCCGCCGCGCGACGTGCCACCGCCTGCCCGATGCGGCCCATCCCGAGGATGCCCAGGCGCCGCCCGCCGAGCCGCCCGCCCAGAAAGGCGGTCGGAGCCCAGCCCGACCAGTCGCCGGTCTGCATCACGGCAAGCCCCTCGGGCATGCGCCGCACCACGGCGAGGATCAGCGCCATGGTCATGTCGGCGGTATCGTCGGTCAGCACGTCGGGCGTGTTCGAGACCAGTATGCCATGCTGCCGGGCGGTCGCGACGTCAATGTGATCGACCCCTGCGCCGTAGTTCGCGATCAGCTTCAGCCGCCCACCCGCCTGTCCGATCAGCGCGCTGTCGATCTCGTCCGTCACCGTCGGAACCAGCACGTCGGCGGACTTCATCGCCTCGGCCAGTTCGGCACGCGTCATCTTTCCGTCGTCGCTGCGCAACGTGACGTCGAAAAGCTCAGCCAGCCGGGTCTCGACCACCTCCGGCAACCGTCGCGTCACGACAACACTCAGGCGCGGTTTTGGCATGGAAGGCGTCCTCGGTCTTGGCGCATACGGTCCTTGCATGGCATCGTGCCGAATGTGGCGACGAGGCACAAGAACCTCGCGCGGGCAAAAGGGCAAATTCAGGAATTGCAGGTTTCTCCATGATCCGTCGTCTGCTGTGCGTGCTGGCCGCCGGGGTCGCGCTGGCCGGGACCGTCGGGGCCGAGCAGCTTGGCCCCGAGACCAACCTGCCGATGCCGCGCTACGTGTCGCTGAAGGCCACCGAGGGCAACGCCCGGCGCGGACCGTCGCTGACCCACCGCATCGACTGGGTGTTCACGCGCCGCGACATGCCGCTCAGGATCACCGCCGAACACGGCCACTGGCGCCGGGTCGAAGACCGCGACGGACAGGGCGGATGGGTGCATTACTCGCTCCTGTCGGGCCTGCGCACGGTCATCGTCGAGGCCGACATGCTGCCGCTGCACGTGCGTCCGGACGCGAACGCGCCCGTCGAAGCCAAGCTCGAAGCCGGGGTCATCGCGCGGCTGGGCAGTTGCGACGCGCGCTGGTGCCAGCTCCGCTCGGGCGGGTTTCGCGGTTGGGCGGAGAAATCCCGCCTCTGGGGTGTGGCGACGACCGAACTGCGTGACTGATCCCGCCTGACCGGACGTCCGTTTCCGCCCTTCTCACGGACCGCGCGCTTGCCTAGGGTGACCGGGACGAGCCAGCGCGGGAGGGCACCGGCATGAAGGCGATCACTTACGAGAAATTCGGCGCAGCCGCGGACGTTCTGAAGCTGGCCGATATCGACCTGCCCGCGCCCGGTCCGGGCGAAGTCACGGTCGAACTGTCGCGGTCGGGCGTCAACCCGTCCGACACCAAGGCCCGCGCCGGCACCCGGCCCGGTGTCACCGAGCCGCCGTTTCCGGTGATCATCCCGCACAGCGACGGTGCCGGGGTCATCACCGCCATCGGCGAGGGCGTCGAGCCGGGCCGCAAAGGCCAGCGCGTCTGGGTCTGGAACGGGCAATGGCGCCGTGCTTTCGGCACCGCCGCGCAGTCGATCACCCTGCCCGCCGAACAGGCGGTTGCCCTGCCCGAAGGCATCGGCCCCGACACCGGAGCGTCGCTCGGGATCCCTGGTCTGACGGCCTGTCACGCGGTCTTCGGCGGCGGCGAGGTGAAGGACAAGACGTTGCTGATCCAGGGCGGCAGCGGATCGGTGGGCCACCTTGCGGTCCAGCTTGCACACTGGGGCGGCGCGCGGGTCATCGCCACCGCCAGTGCTGCGAACCTCGCCCGCTGCGAGGCCGCCGGAGCCGATGCCGCGCTCGATCACTCCGCCCCCGATCTTGCCGCGCAGATCCTCGAAGCCAATGATGGCGATCCGATAGAGCGCATCGTCGAGGTCGAGTTCGGGCGCAATCTCGCGACCGACGCCGAGGTCATCGCGGAGAACGGCACCATCGCCGCCTACGGCTCGCAGCTCGAAATGGCGCCGACGCTGAACTTCGGCCCGCTGCTTTTCAAGGCCGTCACCATCGACGTGCTGCTGATCTACCTGTTGCCGAAGCAGGCGCGCGATCTCGCCATCGCACGGCTGCACAGTGCCCTCACGCAGGGCGCGCTCGACTGTCCGGTTGCCGAAACCTTCCCGCTTGCCCGCACCGCCGAGGCTCACGAAGCGGTCGAGCGCGGCGCACGCGAGGGTGCGATCCTGGTCGATACCTCCGGCTGAGACAAACCCATGTTCCGTATCCTGCTCCACATGTTTGTCTCGCTATGCCTGCTCTGCGTTCCGGTGGTGGCGGCGGCACAGCAAGACGGCCAGCCCGACACGCCCATCGCCGTCGAGGACAGCGCCGCCCAGGATGCCGCCATCGCCGAGCGCATCCGCCGCATCCTGTCGCAACTCGAAGGCTACGGTCAGGTCAGCGTCGACGTGTCCTCGGGGATCGTGACCTTCGAGGGCACGACGCCCGACGCCGCCACCGCGACGCGGCTCACGGAACTTGCAAGCCGGGTCGAAGGCGTGGTCGCCGTCGAAAACGAAGTCGCCGAATCGACCGATGTCGGCGAACGCCTCAACCCTGCCGTAGACCGCTTCCGTAACCGCATCGCCCAGACCATCGCCTTCCTGCCGCTCCTGCTCATAGCGCTTGGCATTTTTGCCGTCATTGTGTTTCTCGGCCTCTTCATCGCGCGGCTGCGCGCGCCATGGGACCGTCTCGCCCCGAACGCCTTCATCGCAGAAATCTACCGCCAGATCGTGCGTCTCGCCTTCGTGCTCGCCGGGATTGTCGTCGCCCTCGACGTCCTCGATGCGACGGCGCTGCTGTCGACTTTCCTCGGTGCCGCCGGCCTCGTCGGTCTCGCGATCGGTTTTGCGGTCCGCGACACGGTCGAGAACTTCATTGCCTCGGTCATGCTGTCGATCCGCCAACCCTTCGAGCCCAACGACACGGTCGAGATCGAGGGCGATGTCGGCAAGGTGATCCGGCTGACCAGCCGGGCGACGATCCTGCTGAGCTTCGACGGCAACCACGTGCGCATTCCCAACGCGACGGTCTTCAAGAGCCGGATCATCAACTACACCCGCAATGCCGAGATCCGGTTCGTCTTCGACGTCGGCGTGGCGCCCGACACAGATCTCGCCGCCGCCGTGACGCTGGCCGACACAACGCTGTCTGGGCTGCCGTTCGTACTGGCCCATCCCGAGGTCTCGGTCTGGGTCGAGGAGGCGGGCGACAGCACGATCCTGCTGCGTTGCACTGGCTGGATCGACCAGCGCGACAGCAACCTGCAGCTCGCCCGCGGCGAGGCCATCCGCCAGACACTCGCGGCCTTCGGTGCGGCGGGTATCGTGATGCCCGAACCCGGCCTGCGGGTGCTGGGCATCGCGTCCGGTTCCAAGGACGCTCCCGTGCGCGCCGAACCTGCTATGTCGGCCCCGGACGCGCCTTCGAGCGCTCCGCCCGCGGGCGCGCCACAGAAGGTAGCTGCGCGCGCAGACCGCCATCTCGAGACGATCATCAACGAAGAACGCGCCCGGACCGCCGGCGAGGACCTTCTCGACCAGCAAGCCCCCAAGGAGTAATCACGCGGCGTCCGGCAGCGACTTTTTGGAAAATCCGCCCTTGCACCCCGCGCGCCACCGGCTTAATTAGCGCCTCACGTTGGGGTGTAGCCAAGCGGTAAGGCAGCGGTTTTTGGTACCGTGTACCGTAGGTTCGAATCCTACCACCCCAGCCATCTTTCCATGCAGGACCATAACTCTCAGGCGCTCGGCCCTCGATTTTCGGTGTGGTGTCACGGCGGGTCGAAACTCTGTCACAGGGCGGACACGACTGGCCCGTTGCAAGGCTCGATGTTGGGTTCCTGCCCGATACGTTGAAGGGCGAAGGGTCTTCCCGCGTGAAGGCTTTCCGTCAACCGGAGAAAGGAGCCGTTGCCGCGCTTGCCTTTACGACCGGCCCCCGGACGCCCCTGCAAAAATGCTTGTCGCGGCATAAAATGCGCTGACAAGGATCACGGGTAGCCAGATAGGGAGAACTGGGTCTTATCGGCGCAGGCCACACGATGCGGACATATCTCCGCAGAGCCAATGGGGCGCTGCCTACTGCACCAGGACACGCATCGGGATCGAGAGTTCGCACAGCAGACCGACCGGTCGCCAGGTCCGCGACCAGGAGCCCAGCAACTGCCCGGCGACGGTCTCCTCGATCAGCCTGGTTCCGAAGCCCGCGGTCGCATCCGCGCCCGGACCTGTTGGTGCGCCGACCTCGCTCCAAACCAGGTGCAGCGTGTCCTCGGGTCCGCGATCGAGCGACCATGTGACCTCGACGACACCTTTGTCGACCGAGAGCGCGCCGTACTTCACCGCATTGGTGACCAGTTCGTGCACCACAAGTGCGAGGCTGGTCGACGGGCGGGCGTTGAGATGGACGTCCGGACCGTCGATCTTCACCTGTTGATTGGTTCCGCCGTGCGGCCTGAGCACCGCCTCGACGAGCTGGCGGAGCGTCGCCGCGTCGGCCAGATCCGGCTGGCCGACAATTGCCGGCTGGATGATCTCATGCGCACTGGCGAGGGCCTGGATCCGGCCGCTCAGGGCTGTGCTCATCTCTGCCGGTGTCTCCGAGGACCGCGCGGTCAGGTTGATCATGCCCAGGGTGATCGCGAACAGGTTTTTGACCCGATGGTTGAGTTCCTTGGTGAGAAGTGCGTTCTGCAGTTCCGCCGACCGTCTCTTGGTGACATCCCGCGCCGTTCCCACGACCCGCACCGGCACACCTTCGACGAAGGTCGTCTTTCCATCGAGATGCAGCCAGCGCACCTCGCCGGTCTCGGGGTGGACGATACGGAACTCCGCCTCGTGCCGCCCGGTTCCGGCGGGGTCAAGTGCTGCTTCGCGCGCAGCAGCTTCCTCCGCCTTGTCGCTGGGATGCACACGCGCCACGGCGCGGGGGTACGGGTCCTGCTCCTGCGGATCGATCCACCAGAGTTCGTACATGCCCGGGTCCCACGCGGCGATTTCCGTCCGCGGGTCGAAATCGAAACTGCCCAGTTGTCCGGCGCGCAGCGCCAGTTGAAGGCGTTCTTCGGCCTGCGCCCTGATATCCTCGGCCGCCGTTCGTTTCTTGAGTTCCGCCCGCAGCGCGATCTCGCTTTCCACGCCGACCCGGATGCTTTCGAGGATTTCGCGATCGTAGTCCGACCAGTTGCGCGGCTCGACGTCGATGGCGCAGAACGATCCGAGCACGTGGCCGTCGCCGTCATGAACCGGCACGCCGAGGTAGGCCACGACGCCCAGATCTGGCACAGCGAGGTTCCGGCTCAGCACCGGGTCCGTGCGTGCGTCTCGGACGATCAGCGGCGCGTCTGCTGCGACGACATACTGGCAAAAGGAGTGGCTGAGCGGCGTGCCCCTGTCGGACGCAGCCTGACCGGTAAGCCCGATCTGCGCCTTGAAGAACTGACGCCGGTCGTCGACGAAGGACAAAAGACCGACCGGCGTGCCCAAAACCTGCGTCGCGAGTTTGACCGCGCGATCGAAAACAGCTTCCGGCGGGCTGTCGAGCAAGGAGGACGTCAGCAGGGCTTCGAGGCGGTCACGGTTCGTCATCGTTTCGGAAGGGTCGGGCAAGTTTTGCACGGCTTGCGGTATCTTCGTCTCCCTGGTCGCACCGAACTTTCACGCGAAGGGACGACCGTTTGTCAAAAGTGACCTCGCTACAGGCCCTCGGCACCCCAATAGGCTGGCCGCGTAGACCCGCGGACCGATACCGGAGCCTTGTGCAGCATAGGCCGCCTTGCGAGATGTTCCACGCGAGCCGCAAAAAGTCTCGAAATGACGTTGCGGCATTCAACCGCGGCGGGCGGGTCTGTCGCGCCAGCGTAGCACATCGAGGGGATCGGCGGGGTCTTAATCTGCGCTGACACCGCTTGCAGCCGCAGCTCACCCGTCCGATTTGTCTTTCTTGTCTTTACCATCGTCGCGCCCTTCCGGTGAGTCAGCGGCCTTCAGGTCGCGCACGAAGGAACGGGCCGAGGCTTCGTCGCCCATGGTGCCCATATCGTCCGTCTGCGCACCGCCTTTCCGTGCCGCCGCAGGACCATCTTGCTCTCCGGCGCCATTGCGAGGTCTCTTGTTACTCTCTGGTTTTTCTGTGCGCTTCGAGCGATCGGTCATTTTCCCTCCCACTGGACTTTTTCTGCCTTGATCGAAAAACCGTCAGCCGCCCCCAGTGGTTCCGAAAATCGCGTTGCGGATCGCCGCTAAAGCCCGGTTTCGATGCGCACCCGCGCGGACGGAACCTCGCTTGCGTCCAGCACATCGCGGCCGGCAGGCAGGTCCAGCGACCGGACCTCGGCGTCGGGCAGGACCGCAACGGCCACATGCACCGCTGTTGAATTGTCCCGGCGCGTGAACGCGCAGACGCCGGCCGGTGCTTCGATAGCTTGGTAGCCGCCGTTCAGAAACAGCGCCGCGTGTTCGCGCCGCAGCCCGAGAAGGCGCCGTGTCAGATGAAACTTCTGTACGTCGAGAGGGCGCTTGAAACCAGCCTCACCGGACAGGGCTTTCCGCAGTTCGTCGAAATCGACCTCGCGCCGGTTGTCCGGGTCCGTGAGCGCATAGCTGGCAAGTTCGCACCCCTGGTAGATGTCCGGAATGCCGGGGATCGTGAGCTTCAGAACCAACTGCGCGACCGACAGGCGGTCCGCCGTCTGTAAGATGTGGCCAACCTCGGGCGCATGGCGCGGGAAGTGCTCGGCAAGGCGTCGCAGGAAGGATTGCGCGGCCGCCTCAAGCTCGAGATCGGGCGCGGTCCAGAAGGTCTCGGACTTGGCCTCCCGCAGCGCTTTGACGATATGGTTGGCCAGGCGCGCGCCCATGTCGCCGTCGCCCTGATCGAGCGCGAGAAAGGACTGCGCCGCGTACCAGACGAGGTTGGGGTTCAGCGCCTCCGGCGCGAAGCCCGCGCAGATCCGGAACCAGTCGTGGAAATCCTGCGGCGCATGGGTGACGGCCGCGATCCGCATACGGGCATCCTCGCTGCGTTTGGTGTCGTGCGAGGAAGTCAGCGTCAGCCCATGCGGCATGTCGCGGACGCGGCGCTGCATCGCGCGATGGAACCCGTCGACGCCCAGCGCGTCGTCGTCGAGTTCACTGCCGACCTCGTTCAGCGCCAGAAGCCGGACCTCGCGGTAGAACGCGGTATCCTCCTGGCTTTTCGCGACCGCCGCGCCGGTGACCTGCTGCATCCTCACGCGGAAGGCTGCGGTATCCGCGTCCGAGCGCGTCAGGACCTCGGCCAGAAACGGCAGCGCACCCGGCGTCGGCTGGCGTGACGCCGCGCGCTCCGCGGTCCGGCGGATGGTGCGCGCGTCACCCTCCGAAACATCGTCCTTGGTGCTGTAGGTCCGGTATTGCGGGAAGGCCGAGATATAGGCGATCAGCGCGGTACGGAGCGCCTCCGGCCCCCATTCGACGCCGCGCGGGTCGAATTGCGCGATGCGTGCAAATTCGGTCTGCAGCGTCCAGAGTTCGGCGGCAAGGTCGTGGGTCATGATCTGCCGGCGTGCGCGGTCCATCACGTCCGCGACCGGTTCGGTCCGCCCCGTGGCGGCGCGGTAGTCCTCCTCGACAGCCTCCAGCCCCGCACCGTCGGTCAGAAGCCGCGCCAGCGCGCGGGCTGCGACATACCCGGTGGTTCCCTCCACCGGCCAGTCCGGCGGCAGCGTCTCGCGGCCAGACAGGATCTTTTCGATCCAGATCGGGGTCTCGCCGAGACGCGCCTTCAGCCGGTCAAGATAGGCGCCCGGATCGGCCAGACCGTCGATGTGGTCGATGCGGACACCGTCGACGACGCCATCATCGACGAGATCGAACAGCAGCCGATGCACGTCCTCGAACACAGCCTCGTCCTCGACCCGCACGCCGATCAGCCCGGTGACGTTGAAAAAGCGCCGATGGGTGATCGCATCCGCCTCTGTCCGCCAGGCCGCGAGACGCCAGGGCTGATCATCGTGCAGGCGCCGCAGCGCCGCGGGGTCGCCGTCGCGGGCGGCGTCGAGCGCCGAAGACCGGGCGAGCGGGATGCGCAGGCCGTCACCCACGGTCAGGACCGGGCCGTCCGCGGCGTCTGCAACGCCGAGGATCCCGGACGCAAGAACATCCTCGAAAGGCTGTTCCAGCCAAGGCAGGCGCAGCCGGACGGCCGCGAGATCGGTGTCGAAGTGTCGGGCGTAGGGGCTTTCGGCGCCGTGCCGCAGCACGTCGCGCAGCCACGGAGTCTCGACGGAAAACGCCAGGTGGTTCGGCACGATATCGAGAATGAGACCCAGCCCTTCGGCCTTCAGCGCGGCCGACAGGCGCTTGAGGCCTTCCAGTCCGCCGAGCACGGGGTCGATCTCGGCCGGGTCGGTGATGTCGTACCCGTGTGTCGACCCGGTCGAGGCGCTGAAAAGCGGCGATGAGTAGAGGTGGCTGATGCCGAGCCCGGCGAGATAAGGCACAAGACCTTCCGCCGCCGCGAAATCGACCCCGTTGCGGAACTGCAGGCGGTAGCAGGCTGACGGCAACCGGGTCATGACGCTTTCTCCAAGTCTATCCAGACTTCCGAGACGGGGATCTGCCCCTCCCCTGCCCCGGCGCGGATGAGCAACTGACCGGAGCCCGGCTGCACCGGATCAGGCGCGTTCTCGGCAAGGCGCGCCCTGAGCTGCAGTCGCGCGTCGCCAAGCCGCCAATCGACGGCGACGGCTCCGGCCTCGGCCTGCAGAACCGTCCCGGCGTTGGGACCTGCGTCAGGGATATGCGGCACGACGTGTCGCGCCCGAAGCGCGAGCAGGTCCTGGATGAACGCTATACGCTCTTGTCCCGGGGATTTGGCGGCTTCCGACCAGTCGAGGCGCGATGCCTCGAAGGTGCTCCGCGCCACCGGGTCCGGAATGTGCGAAGTCCCGCCTGACGCAAAGGCGGAGAACTCCGCGAATTCACGCCGCCGCCCCTCGGTCACGGCTTGCCCGAGGTCGCCGTCATAGTCGGCAAAGAACAGGAATGGCGTCACGGCCGCGAATTCTTCGCCCATGAATATCAGCGGGACATGCGGCGACAGCAGGAGCGCGGCGGTCAGTGCCTCGAGCATGTCGGCCGAGGTAAGCGCCGACAGCCGCTCACCGAAGGCCCGGTTGCCGACCTGGTCATGATTTTGCAGAAAATCGACGAAGACGTCGGGCGGCAGGTGCGCCGAGACCTCGCCCCGCGGACGGCCGTCCACCAGGGTCGGCTCGCCCTGGTAGGCGTAGCCCTCGGCCAGCGCGCGCGAATAGAGCCGCCAGGGGTCCTGCGCAAAGTCGGCATAGTAGCCTTCGGACTCGTCGGTTGCGATCACATGGGCCGCGTTGTGCAGATCGTCGTTCCATTCCGCCGTATGCCGGGTTACGCGGCATCGGTCACGTTCGTGCAGGTGGGTGACGTTGCGGTTGTCCTCGGTCATCGTGTGCACGTGCCGGTCCGGCAGAACCGCCCGGATCTCGGCGATCAGTTCCAGAAGAAACTCGGTTTCGGAATGCGGGTCGCGCACGTGATCGATGGCATCGAGCCGCAGCCCATCGAACCCGTATTCGACCAGCCAACAGAGCGCGTTCTCGGTGAAGAACCGCCGCACCGGAGCCCTGTCGTAGGCAATTGCCTGGCCCCACGGGGTCTGCCGCTTGGGGTCGAAGAAGTCCGGAGCGTAGACCGACAGGTAGTTCCCGTCAGGTCCGAAGTGATTGTAGACCACGTCGAGAAACACCATCAGCCCGCGCGCCTGAGCGGCTTGCACCAGCGCGCGCAGATCCTCCGGCGACCCGTAGGCGCCGTGGACGGCATAAGGCAGCACGACATCATAGCCCCAGCCCCGATCGCCCGGAAACGCACCGACAGGCATGATCTCGATCGCGGTGAAGCCGCAGGCGGCCACGTGGTCGAGACGGTCGATGGCGGCGCGGAAAGTGCCGGCGTCTGTGAACGTGCCGACATGCAGCTCGTAGATCACCGCTTCGTGCCAGGCCCGTCCGGCCCAGCCTTCCCGCGGATCGCTGCCCGGCGGGGCAACGAGGACCGACATGTCGTGGACACCGCCAGACTGGCGGCGTGCGGCCGGGTCGGGAACAATCATGCCGTCGGGCAGCACGAAACCGTAAGCATCGCCCTCTGCCGCGCCGCATTCGCATTCGAACCATCCCTGTCCGACCCTGACCATCGGGTGGTCCCTGCCCGGAAGGCGCAAGGACACCTTCGCTGCCCCCGGAGCCCACAACCGGAACCGCCACGCGTTCTCGCCCACCGGTCGGGCGCCCCAATTGTACTCGGGCGCCTTCCAGGCAGTCACGTCAATCATCCGCCGGCGCTTTCAGCAGGATCAGCGAGCGCGGCATCGTCACGACCTCGCGCGCGCTCTCGACATGCGGGCTGTCGGGATCGGCGAGGCCAGTCTGCGTGTCGACAAGCCGCTGCCAGGGGCGCTCGATAGGTTCGGGTAGCATGAAGGCCACCTCGGTCTCCGAGGCATTCAGGACCAGGTAAAGGTCCGTCCCCTTGCGGTGCATCAGCAGCCCGACCGCACGCGCATTCGGATCGTTCCAGTTGCCCGGTTCCATCGACCGGCCATCGGGACGCATCCAAGCGGCGCGCCGGTTGACCCGGACGTCGGGACCCGAGTGGAGGTAGCGATCCGCGGCGAAAAGGTCGAAACTCTTGCGCACTGCGATCAGCCCGGCCACGAAGGTCTCGAACTCCGCGTCGTCCGACGCCTCCCACGGAAACCAGTTCATCTCGCCCGGCTGGCAGTAGGAGTTGTTGTTGCCGTCCTGGCTGCGGCCTCGCTCGTCGCCCATCAGGATCATGGGCGTGCCTTGGCTCAGCAGGAGCGTGGCCATCATGTTGCGCCGTTGCCGGGTTCGCAATTCGCGGATCTCGAGATCGTCCGTTGGCCCTTCGACCCCGCAATTCCAGCTCAGGTTATGCGAATGTCCATCCTTGTTGTCCTCGCCATTCGCCGCGTTGTGCTTTTCGTTGTAGGACACGAGGTCCATCAGCGTGAACCCGTCATGCGCGGTGATGAAATTGACGCTCGACCACGGGCGACGCCCGGCGTGGCTGAAGGTCTCGGACGACCCCAGCATGCGCGCTGCAAGCGTACCCAGAGTGCCGCCGTCGCCGCGCCAGTAGCCGCGCACGGTGTCGCGGTACTGATCGTTCCACTCCGCCCAGCCCGGCGGGAAATTCCCGACCTGGTAGCCCCCCGCACCAGTGTCCCAGGGTTCGGCGATCAGCTTGACGCCCTTGAGCACCGGGTCCTGGCGCACCGCCTCGAGAAACACGGCGTGTTCGGAATAGTGGTCGCGGTCCCGCCCGAGTGTCGTGGCGAGGTCGAAGCGGAAGCCGTCGACGTGGCACTCTTCGACCCAGTAGCGCAGAGAATCCATCACCATCTGAAGCACGCGCGAATTCTTGAGGTTCAAAGAATTGCCGCACCCGGTGGTGTCGAAGTAGTAACGCGGATCGTCGGCCAACGTGTAGTAGCTCGCGTTGTCGATCCCGCGGAAGCTGATCGTCGGGCCGAGTTCGGAGCCCTCGGCCGTATGGTTGTAGACGACGTCGAGGATGACCTCGATCCCGGCCTCGTGCAGACGACGGACCATCAGCTTGAACTCGTGGTGGCTGCCGCCCGCCGTGAGGTAGCGCTGCGCGGGCGCAAAGAAGCCGATGGTGGAATAGCCCCACCAGTTGACCAGGCCCTTTTCGGTCAGATGCCCTTCGTCGTAGAACGCCTGCACCGGCAGAAGCTCGACCGATGTCACGCCGAGCTTCACGAAATGGTCGATCACGCGCGGGTCCGCCAGACCCTCGAAGGTGCCACGCATCGGCGGCTCCATGTCGCCAAGGCCTTCGGTCATGCCGCTGACATGCGCCTCGTAAATGATCGTCCGGCTCCACGGGACCTCGGGGCGGATGTCGCTGCCCCAAGTGTAGGCCGGATCGGCGACCACGCATTTGGGCATCACGAAAGCGCTGTCGCGCCGGTCGAAGGACAGGTCGCCGCTCTGATGGCCGACCTTGTATCCGAAGATCGCCGGATGCCACCGCATGGTGCCATGATGCTGGACCGCGTAAGGGTCGAGCAGCAGCTTGTTGGAATTAAACCGATGACCGGCCTCGGGCGCGTAGGGCCCGTGGACCCGGTAGCCGTAAAGCTGACCGGGCCGGACATCGGTCAGATAGCCGTGCCAGACCTGGTGTGTGAACTCCGGCAATTCGATCCGCTCGATCTCGCGCCGGCCGCGTGCGTCGAAAAGGCACAGCTCGACCTTTTCGGCATGGGCGGAGAACAGGGCGAAGTTCGTCCCGGACCCGTCCCATGTGGCGCCAAGTTCGACATGCGACCCGGATTGCAGCCTGCGGCCGACGACTGCAGGGGCCTTCGTAACGTTTGCGTCCATTTCTACCTCTCGAGGGTCAGAAACACGGTGCCGAGCGGCGGCAAGGTCAGCGAGGCCGAGGCCGGGAACCCGTGCATTGGCGCGTCCTCCGCCACGATCTGGTCGGGGTTGGACACGCCAGAGCCGCCATAGCGGCCATCGTCTGTGTTCAGGCGCTCGGTCCAGGTCCCACTTTCGGGCATGCCGACGCGGTAGTCGTGCTGGACGACAGGCGACATGTTGCAGACGACCACCACGGGCGCGTCGCCGTCCGCACCGAAGCGGGCGAAGGAAAATACGTTGTTGCGGCTGTCCCCGCCCTCGATCCACCGGAAACCCTCGGGCGCGCAATCGCGCGCATGCAGCGCCGCTTCGTCACGGTAGAGCCGGTTCAGGTCGCCGACGAGCCTTTGAATCCCTTCGTGCGCTCCGTCCTCCAGCAAGTGCCAGTCCAGCGAACGGTCGTGGTTCCACTCGCGCTCCTGCCCGAACTCGCCTCCCATGAACAGCAGCTTCTTGCCCGGATGCCCCCACATGAAGCCGTAGTAGGCACGCAGGTTCGCGAACTTCTGCCAGCGGTCCCCGGGCATCTTGTTCAACATCGAGCCCTTCCCGTGCACCACCTCGTCATGGCTGAGCGGCAGCACGAAATTTTCCGAAAAGGCGTAAACGAGGCCAAAGGTCATTCGGTCGTGGTGATACTGACGGTGCACCGGGTCCTGCGACATGTAGTCGAGCGTGTCGTGCATCCAGCCCATGTTCCATTTGAAGTCAAAACCGAGTCCGCCCTCGCCGGTCGGACGGCTGACCCCCGGCCAGGCGGTGCTTTCCTCGGCGATCATCTGGCTGCCCGGCACGTAATCGTGCACGACCACGTTGGTCTTTTTCAGAAACTCGATGGCATCGAGGTTTTCACGCCCGCCATAGCGGTTGGGAATCCATTCTCCGGCGGCGCGCGAGTAGTCGAGATAGAGCATCGAGGCCACCGCATCCACGCGCAGCGCATCGACGTGCAACTCCTTGAGCCAGTAGGTGGCCGAGGCGCGCAGGAAGTTGGCGACCTCGCGCCGGCCGAAGTTGTAGATCAGCGTGTTCCAATCCTGGTGGAATCCCATGCGCGGGTCGGCGTGTTCGTAAAGCGCCGTGCCGTCGAAATTGCCCAGCCCGTGCGCATCGGTCGGAAAATGCGCCGGCACCCAGTCCATGATGACACCGATCCCGGCCCCATGCAGCCGGTCGACCAGCCGGGCGAAGCCCGCCGGATCGCCGAAGCGCGAGGTGGGCGCGAAGAGGCCGATGGGCTGGTAGCCCCAGGATCCGGTAAAGGGATGTTCGCTGAGCGGCAAAAACTCGATATGGGTAAAGCCCATCTCGGTCGCGTACTCCGCAAGCTGCTCGGCCAGCGTGTCGTAGTCGAGCGGCGCGCCGTCCGCGCCGCGGCGCCAACTGCCCAGATGCACCTCGTAGATCGACACCGGCTTGTCGCGCAGGTCCGTGTCGCGCCGCGCCATCCACGCCGCATCAGTCCACTCGTACGGATCGGCCGCGGCGACGATCGAGGCCGTGCCGGGCGCCTGCTCGGCGGCGCGACCGACGGGATCCGATTTCAGCGGCTGCAGGTGACCATAGGCGCCGAGGATCTCGTACTTGTAGGCTTCGCCCGGACTGATGCCGGGGATGAAGATCTCCCAGACCCCGGTTGCGCCGCGGCTGCGCATCGCGTGCCGCCGCCCGTCCCAGGCGTTGAAATGCCCGACAACGCTGACCCGACGCGCGTTCGGCGCCCAGACGGCAAAGGCCGTGCCCTCGACACCTTCGTGGATCGTCGGATGCGCGCCGAGGCGGTTGTAAAGCTCCTCGTGATCGCCTGCGCCGATCAGGTATTCGTCCATCTCTCCCAGCACCGGACCGAACGCATAGGGATCCGCCAGCTCCCACCGATGGCCGGTCGCGTTTTCGAGCCGCAGCCTGTAGGCAAAATGCGACGACTTGTCGGCCATCACGCCATGAAAGAACCCTTGCGGGTCGATCCGCTCGAGCGCGCCGACGGCATCACCTTCGGGCGTGACGACGCGCACGGTCATGGCGTCGGGCGCAAAGACGTTCACGGCCACCTGTCCCGCGCTGTCGACATGCATGCCGAGGTGGCGGAACGGGTCGCCCTGTTCGCCGCGCAGGATTGCCGCGATGACGTCTTGCGGCGGGCAAAGGTCGGTTCGGGAAAGCGTTGGCGTGCCTGTCATGGTGTCGACGTCACTCCTTCGGCAAGGTTGAGAAGTCCGCGCAGCGGGATCTCGATCCAGTCCGGGCGCATCTTCGCCTCGTAACCGACCTCGTAGGCGGCTTTCTGGATCACGAAAAGATCGAGCAGCGCGCGTTCGAACTCCGGATCGGCGGGGTGGATCTCCGCATCGGCCATCGTTTCGCGGTAGGCCTCGAGAAAGGCGTCCTGGGTCGCGGCGCGCCAGGTCTCGACTCCATTGACGGTCGCCTCCGGGTCCGCGCCAAGCTCGATGCGGCGCCGGATCGTGGACCAGAGCGCGTAGTCGAAACTGCGCAGCATGCCGGCCACGTCGCGCAGAGGCGAAGTTCTGGCGCGGCGCGACGCGAGACTGCGCGCGGGCTCGCCTTCGAAGTCGATGATGCGCACGTCCGTCTGCACCACGAGGACCTGCCCTAGGTGATAGTCGCCGTGGATTCGCGTCAAGGCGCCCGAGGGCGTCATGTCCCGCACGCTTTCGATCCATGACTCCAAGGAACGGCGACGGTCCAGCAAGGCGCTCGCCAGCGCGGCGGCGGGGTCCGGCAGGCTCGACTGGCGTTTCTCGAGTTCGGCAAGAACCTCCCGCACATCTTCCGCAACCTGATCGGTGATCGTCCCAAGGTCATCGCCGGTCAGCGGTCGTGCGGCAAACGCGCCATCCTGGTCGCCCGAGGCGAGCGCGAGATGCATTTCTGCGGTGCGCCGCCCCAGCACCTCGCCAAGGTCGAGCGGGCCGGCGATAATCGCCTCCTGTTCGCTGTTCTCGCTGGCGTCCGCGACGGACGCGCGTTCCATCTCGCGGTCGAGCGCATCGATAACGTAGGCCCAGGCATCGCCTTGGTTGCGCACGAACTCACTGAGGCTGGCAAGCGTGGTCACGGTGCCGTCGTCCGCCACGAAATCCACCGTGCCGAGCAGCGCGGGTGTCGCTTCGAACGCAGTTTTCTCGGTCAGGAACCGAGAGATCTCGATGTCAGGCTGAACACCTTCGCGCAGACGGCGGTAGAGTTTGAGGATCACCGCGTCTCCGAACGCGATGGAGGCGTTGGACTGCTCGGCGGACAAGAGCTTCGGCGGTTCGTCGGCATCGGCGATCGCGTCCAGCCGGTCGCTGCGCGTGCAGACGATGCGGCCGCCCTCGGCCTCGATCTCGGCACCGTCTCGGATCACTTTGAGAAGCGTCTCGGGCAACAGCGCGCCGGACGCCCCGTCGATCATCGCGCCAACGTGGTTTGCCTGGCGCAGCTTGGCCAGCGTCGCCGGTGTACCCAGCGCGTCCTCGCTCCATTCCGCCGCGAGCGGCAGGAAGTAGCGCTGGGTCTCCGCGCCGGTCTCGACATCGACAAGCCCGAGCAACGCCTGACCCTCGGCAAGTTCGGCCAGCGGGCGGTAGTCGACGGACGCAATCTTGCTATCCTTGGCGGCGAACCAGCGTTGCAGCGGCAGGTAGTCCTTGAGCGACCCGTCGCGGAATTCCTTGGCCGAGCGATCCTGCAGCGCGGTCGAAAGCTTGCCATCGCGGGTCGTAAGGGTCAGGAAGTCGGGAAGCATCTGGCCGTGCGGAAGATGCCAGGACGGCGCGTCCTCGTCGTCGGCGAGCAGGAACCAGTAGAAGCCGTAAGCTGGCAGCGTCAGCAGGTATGGCAGATCGCCAATCGGCGGAAACGGCGACTGTCCGGTCAGTTCGACCGGCACTCGCCCGGAGAATTCCGACAGGTCGATCTCGGCGGCCTGCGCCTGCCGCGACACGTTGGCGACACAAAGCACCGTTTCGCCCTCGTGCTCGCGCAGGTAGGCGAGCACCTTGCGATTGCGCGGGTAGAGCAGCCGGATCGACCCACGCCCGAAGGCCGCGTGCCGCTGCCGCACACCGATCATCCGGCGCATCCAGTTCAGTTGCGAGGACGGCGCCGCGGCCTGCGCCTCGACGTTGACCGTGGCATAGCCGAAGACCGGGTCCTGGATCGTGGGCAGGTAAAGCTGTTGCGGGTTGGCCCGGCTGAACCCGCCGTTGCGGTCCGCCGACCACTGCATCGGGGTTCGCACGCCGTCGCGGTCACCGAGGTAGTAGTTGTCGCCCATCCCGATTTCGTCGCCATAGTAGACCACGGGGGTGCCCGGCATCGAGAAGAGCAGCGAGTTCAGCAGTTCGACCTTGCGCCGGTCGTTTTCCAGAAGCGGTGCGAGGCGGCGCCGGATGCCCATGTTGATCCGCGCCCGCTTGTCGCTGGCGTAGAAGTTCCAAAGGTAGTCACGCTCGCGATCGGTGACCATCTCCAGCGTCAGCTCGTCGTGGTTGCGCAGGAAAATCGCCCATTGGCAGTCTTCGGGGATCTCCGGGGTCTGCCGGATGATGTCGCTGATCGGATAGCGATCTTCCTGGGCGACAGCCATGTACATGCGCGGCATCAGAGGGAAATGAAAGCCCATGTGACACTCGTCGCCCTCGCCGAAATAGGGGCGCGTGTCCTCGGGCCACTGGTTCGCCTCGGCCAGCAGCATCCGGTCATCGTAGTGCTTGTCCAGATCGGCCCGGATCGCCTTCAGCACGTCATGGGTCTCGGGCAGATTTTCGTTATTCGTCCCGTCGCGCTCGATCAGGTAGGGGATCGCGTCGAGCCGCAGCCCGTCGACGCCCTTGTCGAGCCAGAAGTGCATCACGTCGAGCACCTGGCGCAGCACCTCGGGGTTGTCGAAGTTGAGATCCGGCTGGTGATCGAAGAAGCGGTGCCAGAAGAACTGCTCGGCCACCGGATCCCAGGACCAGTTGGAATCGTGCGTGTCGTTGAAGATCACGCGGGTCTTGTCCATCCATTTCTGCGGATCGTCCGACCAGACATAGAAATCGCGCTCTGGGCTGCCCTTCTGCGCGCGGCGCGCGCGCTGGAACCAGTCGTGCTGGTCGCTGGTGTGGTTGATCACAAGCTCAGTGATGACCTTGAGCCCGCGCCGGTGGGCCTCTTCGACGAAGCCCTCGAAATCCTCCATCGTGCCGTAGGACGGATTGATCGCCTTGTATTCGGCGATGTCATAGCCGTCGTCGCGCAGCGGAGACGGATAGAACGGCAGCAGCCAGATCGCCGTGGCGCCAAGCTCCTGTACGTGGTCGAGCCGGTTCATCAGCCCGGCGAAATCACCGATGCCGTCACCGCTGGCGTCCTGATAGGCCTTGACGTGGACCTGGTAGATGATCGCGTCCTTGTACCAGTCGGCCGCCGCCGCAGCCGGGTCGGGTGCGACGAGGGTCTTGTCTGCGACATTCATTGTGCGCCTCCCGGGGGAAAGAGTTTCCAGATGGCATAGGGCCGGTCCGCGGGATCGAGCGTGAGGTGATGGGTCTTGCCGAACCATGTGAACCGGTTGCCGTGGATCGCGTCCTCTACCTCGATCGCGCCCTCGTCGGGCAGGTCGAATTGCCAGAGCGGCAGTTCGAAGTCGAAGGACGCGCCGGCATGCGGGTCGATCAGAACGTGAAACAGCAGGTAGTTGCGGGCGGCCTCGTCGAAGCGACCATAGCAAAGCACCCGGTCGTCCCAGGCATTGAAGAACTGCAAGTTGGTGAAATCCTTCATCGCTGGATTGTCGCGTCGGAGCCTGTTGATCAACTTCACATCGGCCGTGATGTTCCCGGGCGCCGCGAAATCGCGGTGTTTCAACTCGTATTTCTCCGCGTTGAGGTATTCGTCCTTCGGCGGCAGCCACTCGGCCTCGCACAGCTCGTAGCCGGAATACATGCCCCAGTTTCCGACCAGCGACCCGGCCATGATCACGCGGGTACGAAACCCGGCGCGGCCGGAGTCGTGGTTGAAGTACGGATTGATGTCGGGTGTGTTGGTGAAGAAGTTCGGCCGCATGTAATGCCGGCATTCCTCGGTGCTGAGTTCCGTCAGGTATTCGGTCAACTCAGCCTTGGTATTGCGCCAGGTGTAGTAGGTATAGCTCTGGTTGAAGCCGATTTTGGCAAGCCGCTTCATCAGCTTGGGCCGGGTGAAAGCCTCGGACAGGAAGATCGCGCCGGGATGATCCTTTCTTACCTCCGCGATGATCCATTCCCAAAACGGGAACGGCTTGGTGTGTGGATTGTCGACGCGGAACACGGTGACCCCGTGACCGGCCCAGAACAGGAACAAGTCGCGGATCGCCTCCCAGAACGGCGCGTTGGGCGTGCCATCGTCGCGGTAGTAGCGGAAATTGACGATATCCTCGTATTTCTTCGGAGGATTCTCGGCGAACTTGATCGTGCCGTCGGGCCGGCGCTCGAACCAGTCGGGATGCTCTTCGATCCAGGGGTGATCGGGCGAGGCATTGAGCGCGATGTCGAGCGCGATCTCCAGGCCTTCCTTGCGCGCGGCGGACACGAGGGCGTCGAAATCCTTGAGCGTGCCGAGTTCGGGATGAACGGCATCCATGCCGCCCTCTGGCGAACCAATGGCATAGGGCGAGCCGACGTCGCCGGGCGCTGACGTCAGTGAATTGTTCTTGCCTTTCCGGTTCGTCGTCCCGATCGGATGGATCGGCGGAAAATAGAGGACATCGAAACCAAGATCGCGGACATATGGCAGATGGTCGATCACGTCGCGGAACGTGCCATGCTGCCCCTCTGCCCCCAACGACCGTGGAAACAGCTCGTACCAGGCGGAGAACGCGGCGCGTTCGCGATCGACCCAGACCGGGATGTCGCGTCCAAGCGGCGTGAGGTTTGCCCGTGGTCCGACGCGCGCCATCAGCGCCGAAGTGTCCGCGGACAGAAGCGTGTCGGCGTCCCCCGCCTTTGCAGCGCGCTTGAGCTTGGCGACGGCCGTTTTCGTGCCCTTGGCCGCGGTGACCCGGTCGAGAAGGTCCCGCGCTTCCATCAGCTCGACCGAGATGTCCTGGCCTGCCTCCTGCTTCTTCCGGGTGTCGCGAGACCATGTCGCCCACACGTCGCGCCAAGCGATCAGCGTGAAATGCGACGGGCCGTTTTCGGCAAACACGATCTCGGCGAACCACCGGTCGTTCGGCAGCGCCTCCATCGGCGTTTCTGAGCCGTCGGCCGCGACCACCGCCGCACCGAAAAGTTCGTGACCATCGCCGAAAATGTCGGCCTCGATGCGCATCGGCCAGCCGGCGACCGACTTGGCCGGGAAGGCTCCGTGGTCGATCTCGGGTGATATTCCCTCGATCACAAGGCGGGACTGGGCAAGGGTCTGCATGTCCGGGGTTTGTGTGCTGTGTCGTGCTGGCGCTGGCAAAGTGAGTTCCTCCAGAGCTTATTGGTTCCGTGCGCGTCCGGGCGCGGCTTGTCCGGACCAAGACCTATGTCATGTGCGCCGCATGTCACGTGCGAGGCTCTTGCAGGTGGCCGTTGCAGCGGTGTCGGCTGCGCGATCGCACAAGAACCGGGCAGGTGTGCGCGGGCGCGCAGATTTCGGTCTGGCGCCAGTATACAACGGAGACCTCGATCCTGATCGAGAACCGTGGGCGCTGTCCTTCGACGAAATCGCGGACGAGTTTAACTCGGAGAACCTGCGCCCCCTTGCCACGCTTTTGGATCCGAGTCTGCTGCCAAAGCCCGCCTTTGTCAGCGCTCTGTTTTGAGCCTCGCCCGGCATCCGGCAGAAGCGCCCATCAAAGGCGTTTTGCAGGTCGCAACGGTCCTGCCGGTGACGCGTACGCTTCGATACAAGGGACAAAGCGTCCGGTGCAGACCGATACGAAAGTGTCATGTGACGCTACATTGGCCACGGCGTTGGAACCCACTACAAGGGTCGCAATCTGATAGCGAGGGAGAGCACCATAGATGGTAACGCGCTTAATTCTGACATCGGCACTCGTCTTGTGGGGGGTCGCAGCTTCGGCCGACGACACTGCTGCGGCCTCGGGTGATGCCGACGTCGATCTGGCGGCCGCCGAGAAGATTTTCAGCAAGACCTGCCGGGCCTGCCACGGCAACAAGGCGCAAGGCGTGGCGAGCTATCCCAAGCTTTCGGACAAGGAGCCCGAGCAGATCGCCGAGAAATTGCGGATCTACCGCTCGGGCGAGAAGATCGGGCCGAATTCGGTGCTGATGATCCAGCACGCCAAGAAGCTGTCCGACGAGGATATCGAGGGCCTCGCGGTCTACGTCGCCACGGCATTCGACTGATGCGTTTTGCCGGGCCGCGGGCGGATATCCGCCTGACGCAGCGTCAATATTGCGTTGACCGAGAGTCAACCCAGACCTACGCTGCAGGCTCGGTTTTCCCGCTCCGCGAGAGTGGCTTCGACCGCTCCGGGGAAGATCGTTGACCAAAATCTGGGAGGATAAAATGGTTGGCTTCAGGACTTGTTCGGTTACTGCAACGCTCATGGCCGGGGCGGCGCTTGTCGCGACTCCGGCCTTGGCGCAAAGCGGCATGAACACCACCAGCCTTCAGCACGAAGTCGTGCTCGAAGGGCTGGAGAACCCGTGGGACATGGCGTTCCTCGACGACGGCACGATGCTGTTCACCGAGAAGTGCAAGGGACTGTCGGTGCGCCTGCCGGACGGCACGGTCAACGCGCTTTACGGCGTCGGCGAGACCGAAGGGTACAACTCGAACGGTTCGGACCTCTTTTGCGAGGGACAGGCGGGCATGATGGGCGTCGCCTTCGACCCGGAATTCGGAAACAACCGCCGCATCTATGTCTACTCGACCTCCAACATGTCGGATCCGCACACCAACCGGCTGATGCGCTTCACGCTGAGCGAGGATTTCACGGCCGTCGCGGATCGCACCGACATCGTCGACGACGTACCCTACAAGATGGCGGCCTCCGATCACCCGTTCGGCGGTCCCGGCGCGCATAACGGCGGCCGCGTCCGCTTTGACGCCGATGGCAACCTGTTCCTGACCACCGGCGACACCCACAACGGCGAGGTGCCGCAAAGCCCGACGATGATGGGCTCGAAGGTGCTGCGCATCGACACCGACGGCAATGCCCATGCCGAGAACAGCCCGCCCGAGGGCTTCGACCAGCGCACCTACACCTACGGTCACCGCAACGTGCAGGGCATCGCCTTCCACCCCGAGACCGGCGCGGCGATCACCGCCGAGCACGGACCTTGGCACTCGGACGAGATCACGATCCTCGAGAATGGCGGCAACGCCGGCTGGGATCCGCGCCCGAACATGGCCGGACGGGGCGACTGCCCGGACAACTACTGCGGCTACAGCCCGAACCAGGAAGACGGCATGAACCGCTACGAGCGCGCCGCCTTCATGCCGATGACCGACTTCGACACCTACCCAGACGCCATGCCGCCGATCTGGAACAACAACGGCTGGTCGCAGGGGACTTCGTCGGCGGCCTTCCTCGACGGCGAGGCATGGGGTGACTGGAACGGCGCGATGGTCGTCGGCATCATGGGCATCGGCTTCGGCGGTACGCCGATCGGCCAGCGCATCGACGTGATCCAGTTCAACGACGAGAACACCGACGTGCAGGACGTGACCGAGATGACCCTGCCGATGGAGTCCGGGCGTTTCCGGTCGCTGGTCATGGGGCCCGACGGCAGCCTCTACACGGCCATCGACGAGGGCATGATCCACAAGCTAACGCCCGGCAATTGAGTGTCGGCAGCCCCGCGCATCGCGCGGGGCTAGTCGCCGAAGACCAGCGCTTCGGGCAATTCAAAGCGCTGGTCGTCTACCCTGACGCGGTAAAGACCCTCGACGAGTTCCCATTCGATATCCGTACCGACGCCTGACATCGTCGCGTTGCCGCGCAAAAAGTCGCCATCTTCGAAGGTGAGCGTGCGCGCAAATCCGTTGGCGAAGGTGACGACCACCGCGGCGGATCTTTCATGGCGGGCGACGTCCGCGACACATATCCCGAGCGTCTGCCCCACTTCTTGTGCGCAACGCACCTCGCCCATCGCGTCAAACGCGCCAGCTTTCGCCTGCGCCATCGCTTCACCGGGATCGCCCGGCACCGCGCCGGGACAAGCCACGGCGACAAGGCAGGCAATCAATATCCGCGGTCGCATCGGCCTTCCTTTCCGGGTCGCTGCGCCAGTATCGACGCAGGTCAGGGTTCCGGCAAGACCGGCGCGCGGCCTGCGAAAGGCACGTTTTTCATCCAAGCTATTCGCCAATCACCAAGCGCCCGGCATCGCGAGAGCTGCGTCGTGACGTACATTGAACATCGGGAGACACTCAATGGATCACCTTAGCCAGATCGACTGGATCGAGGCCGTCGGCTGGGTGGCGTCGCTGCTCACCATCGCCACCTACTCGATGAGCACGATGCTGCCGCTGCGCATTCTCGCCATAGCCTCGTCGGTCTGCTTCGTGATCTACGCGTCGGTCCTGCAACTCTGGCCGCTGCTGGCGATGGAACTGCTGCTGTTGCCGATCAACCTCTACCGCTTCTGGCAGGTCGTGGCGCTGCGCGGCAAGCTGAGCAACGCGTCCGGCAACGCGCAGGCGGACTTTTCGGTGGTCCAAACCTACGGTCGGCGCCGCAAGCTCGCGTCCGGCGCGGTGGTCTTCGAGCGCGGCGATCCCGTCGACCGGCTCTACTACCTCGCCGAGGGGCGCGTTCGGATCGCGGAACTGGGGATCGACCTGTCTCCCGGTGACATCTTCGGCGAGATCGCGTTCTTCACCGATGCGGCGGCCCGCACGGCGACGGCACGCTGCCTGTCGGAGGCCGTGGTCTACAGTGTCGATGCCAAGCAGTTCATGCGCCTGCAGTTCGAGGATCCAAGCTTTGGGCTGGCGGTGATGCGCACGATCACCCGCCGCCTGACCGAGAACCTGAAGGGGGCGTCGGGCCGCTCCGTGGTCGATATGCAGGTCGCCGCCGCGCCCGCTTGAGGTCTTCTCAAGGACAGACCACCGTCCGAACGGGCGGCGGTCCGGCTCAAATCACCGGTTTGGCGACCTCAGGCCAGGTCGCCCGGAAGGATCGCGTCGGGAACGTTCTGGTAGCAGACCGGACGCAGGAAACGGCGGATCGACAGCGTGCCCACCGACGTCGCCCCGAAGTTCGTCGAAGCCGGGTACGGCCCGCCATGCACCATCGTGTCCGCGACCTCGACGCCTGTCGGAAAGCCGTTGACCAGAAGCCGGCCGGCCTTGCGTTCGAGGATCGGCAGCAATGTCCGCGCACGGTTGGTGTCGCCGTCATCCATGTGCAGCGTTGCCGTCAGCTGGCCTTCGAAGCCGCGGGCAAGCGTTTCCATCTCGTCCGCACCGGACACCCGCACGACAAGGCCGAGCGGTCCGAACACCTCTTCGCCCAGTGCGTGGTCCTGCAGGTAGGCGTCGGCGTCGGTCTCGTAGAGGTTCGGAGAGGCATGGCGGCCCTCGTCGTCGTTGGTCAGCACCGGCTTTACCGCGTTTCGGCCATCGAACCGGGTCTTGCCGTCCTTGTAGGCCGCGGCGATGCCATCGGTCAGCATGACCTGCGGATCGACCTTCGACAGCGCGTCCTTGGCGGCGGCAACGAAAGCGTCTCCGTCCGCACCCGTCTCGACCACGGCGATGCCGGGATTGGTGCAGAACTGCCCCGCTCCCATCGTCAGCGAACCGGCCCAGCCTTCGCCAATCTGCGCGCCGCGGGCCTTGGCCGCCGCGGGCAGCAGGAACATCGGGTTGACCGAGCCCAGCTCGCCGAAGAAGGGGATCGGCTCCGGACGCTGGGCGCACAGATCAAACAGCGCGCGCCCGCCGCCCAAAGACCCGGTGAAGCCCACCGCCTTGATCAGCGGATGCTGGACAAGCGACTGCCCGACATCGCGCTTGCCGCCCTGGATCAGCGAGAAGACCCCGGCGGGCATGTCGCATTTTCCGATCGCGGCGTGGATGGCCTCGGCGACGATCTCGCCGGTGCCGGGATGCGCAGAATGGCCCTTGACCACGACCGGGCAGCCCGCGGCCAGCGCCGCAGCCGTGTCGCCGCCGGCGGTCGAGAAGGCAAGCGGGAAGTTAGACGCTCCGAAGACCGCAACCGGCCCGATCGGGCGCTGCACCATCTTGATATCCGGGCGCGGCAGCGGCTGACGATCGGGCAGCGCCGCATCGTGGCGCCGGTCGAGGTAGTCGCCCTTGCGGATGTGCTCGGCGAACAGCCGCAGCTGACCGGTCGTGCGCCCGCGCTCGCCCTCGAGCCGCGCCTGCGGCAGGCCGGTCTCGGAGGTTCCGATGAAGGTGATCTGCGCGCCGCGTGCGTCGATCTCGTCGGCGATGGTCTCGAGGAACCTGGCGCGGTCCTCGCGGCTCGAATAGCCGTAGGACCAGAACGCCTCTTCCGCCGCCTTGCAGGCGCGGTCGACAAGGTCGGGCGTCCCGACCGAGTAGTCGAAGGCTTCGCCGCTGGCGGGTTCCGAGCGGAAGGTGGTTTCGCCTTCGACCCAGTCTCCGGCGATCAGGTGCCGTCCGTGCGGTTTGAAGGTATCGTCGAGCATGTCGTTCTCCGGTATCAGCGGTTGTTGGTCTTACGCCATTCGGCGAATTTGGTCAGGTTCTCTTCTCTAGTCGCAGGATACAAGCCAATGATCGAAGCGCCGGCCTGTACCTGCTCGAGCGCGAAATCCTCGTAGGCCGTCATCTCGACCGCCTCCTCGGCGATTTCTTCGGCCAGGTGCGCCGGGATCACGATCACGCTGTCGTCGTCACCCACGACGATGTCGCCGGGAAAGACCGGCGCGTCTCCGCAGCCGATCGGCACATTGATGTCGATGGCCTCGTTGATGGTCAGGTTCGTGGGCGAGGACGGGCGGTTGTGGTAGGCCGGCATGTCGAGCTTGGCGATGTTCATCGCGTCGCGAAAGCCGCCGTCGGTCACCACCCCGGCCGCGCCGCGCACCATCAGACGGGTGATCAGGATGTCGCCGGCGCTGGCGGCATAGGCAGACTTGCGGCTGTCCATCACCAGCACGTGGCCTTGCGGACATGTCTCGACCGCCTTGCGCTGCGGGTGATCGGGATTGCGGAATTCGGCCAGCTGGTTGCGGTCTTCGCGGGCCGGCATGTAGCGCAGGGTAAAGGCCGGTCCGACCATGTTGCGGCCCTTCTGCGCCAGCGGCCGGACATCCTGGATGGCCTGGTTGCGCAGACCGCGCTTGTAAAGCGCGGTCGCCAGCGTTGCGACGGAAACGGCTTCGAGCCGCGCCTTGGTCTCGGGCTTCAGCGGGTGGTCGGTCATTCGGTGGTGTCCTCAGGTCAGGCCGTTATCGGCAAGAAAGGCGTCCAGTCGGGCTTTCTGGTCTACGCTCAGCGGCCAGGCCGACGGGGGGCGCGTCGGACCGCAATCGAGGCCCAGCGCCTGAAGTGCTGCCTTGACGCCGGTAACGTTGGTGCCGTTCAACTCTTCTGCGCGGATGTCCTCGAAGGCCCGCATCCGCGAGATCAGGCGGTTCGCTGCGGCGTAGTCGCCTGCGTCCAGTGCCGCGTGGATGGCGACGGAATGCTCCGGCCAGACATTGATCAGGCCCGAGGTGAAGCCGCGCGCGCCGACGGCATAGAGCGGCGACGCCCAGACTTCGGCCAGCCCGCCGATCCAGACGATCGACGGATCGCAGGCACGGATCGCGGCAGCCAGCCTCAGCGGGTTGGGCGTGGCCCATTTCACGCCCTTGACGCCCGGAACGGCACACAGGTCGGCGATGGCCTGCGTTCCGATGGCGTCGTTGCGCAGATAGAGCAGGATCGGCAACCCGTCTGCCGCATCCGACACCGCTTTCACATAGTCGACCGTGCCGCGCGCCGAGACGAACGGATCGGGCGGCTGGTGGATCATCAATGCCGCCGCCCCGGCCTGCGCCGACGCCGCGGCCAGCCGGCAAGCGTCGCGGATGCCGCGCCCGACACCGGCGACCAGTGGCGCGCGCCCGTCGACCAGCTCGGCCACCGCGCCGACCATCGCACAGGCCTCGTCGGTCGTGAGGGTGTAGAACTCGCCCGTGTTGCCGTTGACCACAGGGACGTGCACCCCCGCGCCCAGCGCCCGGTCTATGATCGGCGCAAGCCGACCCGGCGCGATTTCGCCCGCAGCATCGTAGGGGGTCACCAGGATGCCAGAGATGCCTCTGAGGGCGGTATCGAGGTCATGCGCGATCGGCCGGTCTCCGGTTCTGGTGCGCCGCGACAGCCTTGCAGTCGGCGGATCGGGCATAATTCGCGCGCATAGAACCCCAGCGCGGCCAGAACCGCAACAGCATCAGACCGGATACCGTCCTGTCCTTGGAAGGCAGGGCGCAGGTTGCGCCGCTTGGTGGACACCGACCACGCGGCAGGGCCTCTCTCAGCGCCGAGCGCGATGTTTCAAAGCTGTCGGCGGATCGGCAGCGTGCGGTAAAGACCCATCCGAAACCTTCGCCAGCCCGAGGACGTAGGCTCGCGCCCGTAGCCAGTCCACGATCCATCTTCTCGCTTTTCAAGCCAGGCGATCTCGCCGGTCTCGGTCAGCACGAGACGGTAGGCCGCGTCGGGCAGGCCCGCCCGCCATTCTCGGATCGCTGCGCGCGTCACACGCGGCGCGTCAATGAGAATGCCCATCTCGGTGTTCAGGGCGACCGAGCGTGGATCCCAGTTGAACGACCCGATGAAGAAATGCCGCTCATCGACCGCGAAGGCCTTGCTGTGAAGCCCCGACAGGGACTGGCCAAGCTGAAGCAGGGTGCGGTCCGGGCGCTCCTTGTTGGGGCGCAATTCCCACAGCTCGACCCCGGCTTCGAGCAACGCCTTGCGGTATTTCGAGTAATGCGCGTGGACCGGCTCGACGTCATTGGAATCCATCGAGTTGGTCAGGATCGTCACCCGGATGCCGCGCCGCGCCAGCCCGGTCAGCAGGGCCGTGCCGCGCGGACCGGGCACGAAATAGGCCGAGGCGACGACAAGTTCGCTGTCGGCCGCCTGCAGCACCGGCAGCAGGTCGTCGGCGAGCACCGAGGCCTCCGAGCGCCCCGCCTTGTCGGGCGGGTCCGATTCGACCTGGGCAGGCACCCAGTCGAGTTGCAGCCGCGCCGATTGCAGCTGGGCGCGGATCTCGTGATCGAGCGCCGACCCGTATTCGGTGAGCTTGGCAGCTTCATAGAGCGCCTGCATCCGGGCGCGTGCATCTTCGGTCGAAAGCGCCGGCATCGGCCCGATCAGGACGTCCGCGGGGATCGCGTAGGGGCTGTTCCAGTAGTCGTCGAAGACCGCCGACACGTCCCGCACAACCGGCCCGGCGGCAAGCAGATCGAGATCGTCGTAATTGCTGTCCTCGCGCGCGGCGAAGTATTCGTCGCCGATGTTGCGACCCCCGACGAGCGTGACCTGATTGTCGAAGGTCATCGACTTGTTGTGCATCCTGCGGTTGATGCGACCGAACTCCAGAAGGCCGCCCAGCACCCGCCCGATGTCCCTGCGAAAGGGATTGAAGAGCCGGATCTCGATATTCGGGTGACGGGTCAAAGCGGCCGTCATCGGGTCATACTCGGCAGTGTACATATCATCGAGCAGCAGCCGCACCCGGACGCCGCGATCGGCCGCGCGGAGCAGTTCGCCGGCGAAGAGATGGCCGGTCGTGTCGTTGTGCAGGATGTAGTATTGCGCGTCGATGCTGCGCTCGGCGCGTTCCGACAGCAACAGGCGCAGTGCCAGCGCTTCCGGACCACTGGCCACGAGGCGGACACCCGAGGTGCCGTTGCCCGGATCACCCAGGGCACGGGCGCGGCTTGCGAGAAAGGTATCGCCGGTATCGGAGAACGCGGCGGACCGCGGTTTGGCGACCTCTACGACCTTGGGGGCGCAGGCCGACAGCGCCAGCATCAGACCGATTGCCACCACGCGGTGCAGCGCCATTTGGATCATGTCGTCGTTCCTCGGTAGTGCCGGCTGCATAGTGTCAGCGCATGGGCGTCGGATCAAATCCCGACCAGGGGTCAGTCACCCATCACGCGGGCCGCGAGCGGCAGTTCTGCAACGCTTGCCTGGGGCCGAGGCGCGCTGGTTAAGACAAACGTCGATTCGGCATCCGGTCATTCTGCCGGACCGATGGATGCTTGCACCACGGGTCCCGGTTGCGCGCGGACGGCATTTTCGCGCCAAAATGGGCGACCGGTGCAGTTTCGCCCGGAGTGCGTGCAACCAACAAACGCCTAAAAATTTTGTCAAAACGCCTTCGTGCGTTACTATCCTTATAGTGGTGCTGGCGACAGTGACCGGCTCCCGAACCCGAGGCAGATGCAGGAGGAAGCGCAACGGCGCAGCGAATTTAGTGATTTCTCGTGCCCGATTTTGGCACGTTCAGTGACGGAGTAAAATTTATGCATGCTTTTCATACCCTTTCGCGCCAGGCACAGGTCTGCCTGAATTGGCTCAGCATTTTTCTCATTTCTCTCGGAGCGGCGGCCGGCCTGGCCTGGACGGCGCTGTCGGCTTTCGGACTTCTGCCGTGGCTCAACCTCGACATCGCGATCGGCGCCATTCCCGCCGCGCAGGCCGGCATGGTCGTCCAAATCGGTCTCACGGCGCTGATGGTGATGATGGCGTCGGCGCTTCCCGCCAGCACACGCGTGCTGACGCTGGAGAACTCGCACCGGCGCTTTCACATGCAGATGGAAGACGTCGCCCGGGCCTACTACACGGCCCATGCCGCCGATCGGCAGGGGGCCTTCCAACTCGCCTCCGAGTTTGACGCGGTGCGCGAGCGCATCGTGCATCTGCGTGACCATCCCGAACTGCAGGGGCTGGAACCCTCGATCCTCGAGATCGCGGCACAGATGAGCCATCTGTCGCGAGACCTCGCCGACACCTACTCGGACGAGAACGTGGCGCGGGCGCGCACTTTCCTGCAGCAGCGCCAGGAAGAGGTCGACCTGTTCCGCCAGCGGATCGACCACGCCAAGGGTGTCCTGATGGAGCTCAAGGGCTGGACGCAGAAGGTGGAACTGGATGAGGCGGTCGCCGGGTCGCAGCTTGACACGTTGCGCGCGGAACTGGCCGAGATCCTGCCGGAACTCGGTGAGATCAATCCCGATCCCACGCCAGAACCGCCTCGGCATCTCGGCATCGTTCGCCACGCGGCCGAGTAGGGTCCAACGCACCATTGTCCGCCATCGCCCTGAGGGGCCGGTGACGGCCGCGAAGCGCTTCGACCGGTCAAAAAAGGTCATCGACCCGGTTCACATGTTTGTGCAACCGCTGTTCGCGCCATCGTGCGCACATAGGTTGGCTGGGTAAGACTGATGAGGCCGATGATCTTCGCGTGCTGCGCGCGGGTTTGAAGGCTACGGACCATCCTTTTCTGAGCAACGGGAGAACCCGGATGACCCAGACCATCATAACCCGACGCACCGCGCTGATCACGGGGGCCGCCGCCGCGGCCTGTGCAGCCGCTCTGCCTGTTCCCGCCCGCGCGCAGGGCGTGGCACCGACCCCGACGATGCGGGGCGGCGCGAACAATTACCTGCCGGGCGCGCCCATCGTCGAGCGGATTGGTGGCGGCGGCTTTTTGATGACCGGCACCGTGCGCCGCGCCGGAGACGGCGCCCCGCTGTCCGGCGCACGCATCCAGATCTGGGCGCATACGACCGAGGGTCACGAACGCGATCCTCACAGTCACGGTGCGACCCTGACGGACGCGACCGGTGCTTTCCGGCTCGAGATGCCGCAAATCGTCCCGGCCTTCGGACAGCCGCACGGCCACCTCGCCTATGACAGCGGTGGGTACAAGACCGTGTTCCTTCGCCCCGTGATGTCCAGCGCCCGCGACAAGACCCTCGCCGCGCATTTCGTCCTGGAACCTGTCTGACCGGAATGCAATCGCCGCGCCCGGTCATTGTCTGGTCCGCGCTCGCGCTTATCGCCGGCACGGCGATTATCGTTGCGGCTACAAGTCCCCTGCTTGCCTGGCGCGGCCCTGTCTATGTTCTCGCGGGACTGGCGGGCGTCATCGCCATGGTGCTTGTACTGATCCAGCCGCTTCTGGCCGGCGGCTACCTGCCCGGCCTTCCGGCGCGGCGCGGACGCCAGGTGCATGCCGTTGTCGGCATGGGCCTCCTGACCGCCGTTGTTATCCACGTGGCGGGCCTGTGGATCACCAGCCCTCCGGACGTTGTCGATGCGCTGCTGTTCGTCTCTCCGACGCCGTTCTCGGCCTGGGGCGTTGTGGCGATGTGGGCACTCTTTGCCGCTGCCGTCTGCGCTGCTTTGTACAGACGACGACGGATCGGCCCGCGCGTCTGGCGACTGGCGCATACCGCACTGGTGAGCGTCGTTGTACTGGGCAGCATCGTTCACGCGCTGCTCATCGAAGGAACGATGGGGCAAGCGTCGAAGATCGTGCTGTGCCTGGCGGTCGCAGCGGCTTTGGCCAAGGTCGTGTTCGACCTGCGCACCTGGCGGCTGGTGGTTCGCCGCGGACCGAGTCCCGGCACAAGTGAGCGCACCCGGTCGAGCTGAACGCCGGCAGCTGAGACGGCGCTAGATGCCCGCTGCGGAAACGCGCGGTTCGACTTCAGCCCCGAACCTTCAGCTTGGCGGCGAAGCTGTGGCGCTGTCCGCGCGGCGCACTCTCCGGCTGCGTGATCACGTCGACCGTACGGATCGCCAGCTCGTCCACCGGAACCTCGATCGTGGTCAACCCGCCCCTGATCCACGAGTAGAATTCCGGGTCGCCATACCCGACGAAGGCCAGCCGCGAGCCGAGCGCCTCGCGCTGCATGGCGGCCTTGAGCGCCCCGTTGGAGATCTCGAACCCGCCGCAGAGCACCGCGCTGGCGTCGGTGTGATCGATAAGGCGGCACGTCAGCCGGTCGCCCATGGCGATCGAGGGCGGTTCGAGCAAGGTCAGAACCGGATCCGGGTCGAGGCCCGCGTCTCGCATGCCCGCGCGGTAGGCGGCCAGACGCTGCCGCCCCGAGGACAGCGTTTCGGGCGCCCCGAGATAGGCGATACGGCGATGACCCTGCCGGTGCAGATGCAAAACCGCATCGCGAAGGGCACGCGCATCGTCGACAAGAACCGAAGCGGCGGGGTCCGCCCCCGGGCGGTCGCGGATCAATTGCACCGTGTCGAGTCCGCTCTCCGGCGCGGTGGGAAGCGTGCCTGGCAATGGCGTCGGGACGCTCACCACGGTCCTGGCCTGGACCTCGCGCAGCCGCAGCGTCGCCAGCCGCTCGGCCTCGTAGTCGTCCTTGGTCAAATGAATGATCAGCTGCAGGCCATGCGCTTCGCAGGTCTCGGCAAGGGTATTGGCGAAACGGGCATAGAAATCGTTTGTTATGTTCGGGATCAGCAGGCCCACGATCGAGCTTGGGTCGCCCCGCATCGCGCTTGCGGCAGCACTGCGCACGTATCCCAGTTCCTCGGCGCGTCGCACAACTGCGTCGCGGGTCGATTGCTGGACGTTGGGATGCCCGGAAAGCGCCCGCGACACCGTCATGTGCGAGATGCCCAAATCCTCGGCGATAGACTTGATCGTGACGCGTCTCGACATCTACTTTCCTTGCCGAAGGATGATTACCGCAGACGTTTCGTGCTGTCTTGACATTTTACGAGCGATAGCATCTATGTTCACGTGAACAATTGCATGAAAGACGATGTATGGCCAGCGATATCGACAGCCGGTGCCGGGCGCTTGTCGCGGACCTCGGGTTGGGGCGTCCCGGGGACGTCCGCGGTGTCGAGCCGCTGACCGGCGGCGTTGCCTCGGACATCGCGCGGTTCGAGATGAATGGCCGAAACTACTGCGCGAAATTCGCCCTTCCGAAGCTGAAGGTCGAGAAGGATTGGCATGTGCCGGTTCACCGAAGCGCCGCGGAGTATGCCTGGCTGCAATTCGCGGCACAAGTCAGTCCCGAGTCCGCCGTTCGGCTTTTCGGACGTTCGGAAGAGGCCCACGGCTTCATCATGGAGTTCATCACGGGTCCCGAGGTCTACCTCTGGAAAGCCGCGCTGCTGGAAGAGGCGCCGGACCGCGATGAGGCACGGCAGGTCGGCGACCTGCTCGGCATCCTCCATGCGGCGTCAGACTGTCCGGAGTTCGACACGCGGGCGTTTCGCAACCGCGACGATTTCCGCGCCATTCGGATCGAACCCTATCTGACCTTCACGGCCTCTGTTCACCCCGATCTCGCCGAACCGCTGACCTCGCTGGCCGACACGCTCTACGAGGCGGACGAGGTGCTGGTGCATGGCGACGTGAGCCCCAAGAACATTCTGTTCCGCGCGGCGGGGCCTGTATTTTTGGACTCGGAATGCGCCACGATGGGCGACCGCAGCTTCGACCCGGCCTACTGCCTCAACCACCTGTTGCTGAAAGCCGTGCACCGGCCCGGATCGCGCGGGCGCCTGCTGAACTCGGTTCTTGTGTTCCGTGACGCCTACATGGCGCATGTCGATGCCGGAGCCCGCGGCGCACTGGAGACGCGCATCACACGGCTGCTGCCCGCCTTGATGCTGGCCCGCGTCGACGGAAAATCCCCGGTGGAGTACCTGTCGGAGGTGAACCGCGCCCGCGTGCGCATCATGGCCATCGACCTGATCCGCCGACCCGAGAGCCGGCTCGACCAGCTTGTCACCAGGATCCGGGACGGTCTCGCCGAGACGTCCGAAAAGGACTGACGCGCCGCCCTGCCCTAGGCTCTGGACCCATTGATTTGGTTGCAGTCGGTGCATCGGGCTGATTCAAGCTCCTGAACATCAGG
>NZ_JAWQFO010000007.1:0-293162 GCF_033436665.1 Roseobacter sp. FCG-D35 | reverse complement strand
GCTTGTTCCCCATTCCTGGTCCTCCGTTTCCTAACCATAGCGGTGGACCAATTCAGATGGGGAGGCTCACGCCCGTGAAAGCGCAGAGCAGAGGGACCCAT
Source organism: Roseobacter sp. FCG-D35 (assembly GCF_033436665.1). Lineage (NCBI taxonomy): Bacteria > Pseudomonadati > Pseudomonadota > Alphaproteobacteria > Rhodobacterales > Roseobacteraceae > Roseobacter > Roseobacter sp. FCG-D35. The sequence continues at coordinate 293,061 of NZ_JAWQFO010000007.1, read as the reverse complement.
TTTTTGACGGCGGCGGTTGTGGCGTTCTCGCGAACTCGGCCCCTGTCGTCCGGTTCTGCACGATACTTCAGGCAGTATTTAAGGATCCGGTTCGCCTCAGCGGTCGTGTAGCCGCGCTCGCGGCTGCGAGGTTTACGGGGAATCTCTTGGCGGACGGTCTCGGCGACGTTGGCATGGATGCGATCGTTGGCAACTCCCCGGTTCAGAACAGTTCGAATCGCGGCAAGATCGGCGCTTGAAACGGTCTTCGGGCCGACCTTTGTCAGGCGATGGTCGCGCCAGGCTATGATGTCGCGCTTGGTAATCTTGTTGGCGTCATCATGCCCGAGAAATTCGACGAGATTGTCAAACACCGACTTCCAGCGCTTGGCCGCTTAGTTGCATTTGCCGAGCAGTTGCTTGGAGGCTGTGTAGTCGGCGAACAGTCTCAGGATCGATACCCGTTCGCTGCGTGTCTCATCTTGCGGTGCGGCGTTGGCCCAGGATCGAGCCTCAGGCAGTCCAGAATAGTCGCCCTTGTCGCGTTCGACCGACCGGGCCATCGCCTCAAGCTCCGCCTCGCAAAGCTTCCGCGCCAGCTTGCGCCACTCCGTTGTATGCTTTTTTACGGAGGTCCAACCGCGAGCGGCATAAAAGTCGAGGACGTCTCCAATGGCGCGCTCCAGTTCCTCGTCGTCGAGGGCGCTACCAATACCGCTTCGGAGTTCTGCGACGCGGCCGTCGTCGATGTCCGTCTGCGCGTATCTGGGATTATCGTTCCTAAGCTGTTCGTCCAAGACGAGGCGATGCCGATAATGAATGTAGGCAATTTCGTCGTGCGTCAAACTCAGGGCCGTTGCAGCAGGGGTCTTGTTGGCCGGTAGGTTCGACAATTGTCCTCTTGCTAGGTCCAGATGGTCTTGGAAGCCTGCCAGGGCCTTCGGAAGCTGCCTGAGCGCAATCGTCCGATCCGCACCAAGTGGCGTGCGGAACTCCGTCTTGCCCGCAAGCTGTGGACGGAGTTCATTGGGCACGACCACTCGCGCGTAGTAGCGGCCGTCCCGGTGCAGCAGATGCTTCACTTTGCCGGGTTTTGCTGCTCTGCCCTGACGCGGCTTTTTCGCCATGCGGGTGCCCTTTTTGTAACGACGTTTGTAACACCGAAGTGTGCAAACGGCCTTGCAGTCAAGGGGTTTCAATGATTTCAGGGTGTTAACCTGGTGCTGCCGGAGAGATTTGAACTCTCGACCTCTCCCTTACCAAGGGAGTGCTCTACCCCTGAGCTACGGCAGCGCCGGTGTGGCGCGTGATTAGACGCAATCGATAGGCCGTGCAAGCCCAATCTGGACCCTTTTCGCGCCCTGCGTTAGACAGGCGCCATGGCAGGAAAACGCCCCTCTGACACGCCACAGCAAAGCCGCGAGGAACGCCTGAAGGCGGCACTCAAGGCGAACCTGGCGCGGCGCAAGGCCCAGAGCCGCGCGCGGCAGGCCGGGCAGGAGGACAGGGCGGCAGGCAAGGCGCCCGGCGGGCAGCAGGAGAAAGACTAGGCACATGGATTCGATACTTGTCCGGGGCAATGGCGCCCTCGAAGGGCAGATCGCGATTGCGGGCGCGAAGAACGCCTGTCTCGCGCTCATGCCGGCGACGCTGCTCTCGGAAGAGCCGTTGACGCTGATCAACGCGCCGCGGCTGTCGGATATCCGCACGATGTCGCAGCTGCTGCAATCGCTCGGGGCGGAAGTGACCAGCCTTGCCGACGGCACCGTGCTCGCCATGTCGAGCCACGCGCTGACCAGCCACACGGCGGACTACGACATCGTGCGCAAGATGCGCGCCTCGATCCTCGTGCTGGGGCCGATGCTGGCGCGCGACGGGCAGGCGGTGGTGTCGCTGCCGGGCGGGTGCGCCATCGGTGCGCGCCCGGTGGATCTGCATCTCAAGGCGCTCGACGCGATGGGGGCCGAACTCGATCTGCGTGACGGCTACGTGCACGCCAAGGCTCCGAACGGTCTCAAGGGCGGGTCCGTCAAGTTCGACTTCGCCTCGGTGGGTGCGACCGAAAATGCGGTCATGGCGGCGAGCCTCGCGAAGGGTACGACGGTGCTAGAGAATGCGGCGCGCGAGCCGGAGATTGTCGACCTCGTGAAATGCCTGCGCGCCATGGGCGCCCAGATCGAAGGCGAAGGCACGTCCCGGATCGAGATCCAGGGCGTCGACCGGTTGCACGGCGCCACGCACACGGTCGTGACCGACCGTATCGAACTGGGAACCTACATGCTCGCCCCGGCGATCTGCGGCGGCGAGGTGGAACTTCTGGGCGGGCGCATCGGCCTCGTCGGCGCGTTCTGCGAAAAGCTCGACGCGGCGGGGGTGTCGGTCACGGAGACCGAGACCGGCCTCAGGGTGGCGCGCAAGAACGGACGGATCAGCGCCGTCGATGTCACGACCGAGCCCTACCCGGGCTTTCCCACCGACCTGCAGGCGCAGATGATGGCGCTGCTTTGTACCGCCGAGGGCACCTCGGTTCTCGAGGAAACCATTTTCGAGAACCGCTTCATGCACGCGCCGGAACTGATGCGCATGGGCGCGCGGATCGACGTGCACGGCGGCCATGCCACGGTGACAGGCGTCGACCGCCTGAAGGGCGCACCGGTGATGGCGACGGACCTGCGGGCCTCGGTGTCACTGATCCTCGCCGGGCTGGCGGCGGAGGGCGAGACCATGGTCTCGCGCGTCTATCACCTCGACCGGGGCTATGAACACGTCGTCGCCAAGCTGCGCGGCGTCGGCGCGGACATCGAAAGGATTTCCGAGACATGAACGACGCGCGGTTCGAAGACGGGCGCGATGCGCCGCTGAACCTTGGCGCCTATGATGCCGAGGATCTCGGCGTCATCGCAGCACTTGCGCAGGACGCCGTGTTCCCGATTACCGAGGTGTCCTATGACCGCGCAGGCCGGCGCTTCGCGGTTCTTCTGAACCGGTTTCGCTGGGAAGAAAGCGCCGCATTGGCCGAGCCGGAGCGCGTGCAGTCAGTCCTGGTGTTCTCCAACGTCCTGTCTGTTGCCAGCAGCGGCGTCGACCGCAGTGACAGAGACCAGGTGCTCTCGCTGCTGTCGATTGCTTTCGAGGAGACCGAGGCGCCGGCCGGGACGGTGGAGTTCACGCTGGCCGGCGACGGGGCGGTCCGGCTGACGGTCGAGGCGCTCGAGGCGACGCTGCGCGACGTGACCAAGCCTTACGCGGCGCCCTCGCGCAAGGCTCCGAAACACCCGGATTGACCGGCTTGGGCCGCGGCACTGCCGTGGCTTGAGGCCCGGCTCCGTGCGGAGTAACAGGGGCCGCACCATCCGAGGAAGCCCGATGCCGCAATTCCTGTCCTACGATCAGCCGGATTTCGAAGTCGCGTTCCGCGCACTGCTCGACGCCAAGCGTGAAGATGCCCCGGACGTGGACGACGCGGTCGCGGGCATCATCGCCGACGTGCGCGCGCGTGGCGATGCCGCACTGGTTGAGCTGACCGCCCGGTTCGACCGGATGACGCTAGAGCCGGCCCAGTTGCGGATCGGCGCGGACGAGATCGACCGGGTCGTCGCGGAGGTTCCGGCTGTTGATATGGCGGCCCTGACGCTCGCGGCCGACCGCATCCGCGCCTACCACGCGCGGCAGCGCCCGGAGAACGCGTCCTGGACAGACGAGAACGGCGCGACGCTGGGCTGGCGCTGGACGCCGGTGTCGGCGGCGGGTCTCTACGTTCCCGGGGGCCTTGCGTCCTACCCGTCCTCGGTGCTGATGAACGCGATCCCCGCGGCGGTCGCCGGGGTGGAGCGGCTGGCCATGGTCGTGCCGACCCCGGATGAGGTGCTGAACCCCCTGGTGCTGGCTGCGGCGAAACTGTCGGGTGTCACCGAAATTTACCGCATCGGCGGCGCGCAGGCCGTCGCCGCGCTCGCCTACGGGACCGAGACCATCGCGCCGGTCGACAAGATCACCGGGCCGGGCAACGCCTATGTTGCCGCGGCCAAGCGCCGGGTGTTCGGCAAGGTGGGCATCGACATGATCGCGGGTCCGTCGGAAATCCTGGTGATCGCCGACAGCGACAACGATCCCGACTGGATCGCGCTTGACCTGCTTAGCCAGGCCGAACACGACGAGAGCGCCCAGTCGATCCTGATCACGACCGACGCGGCCTTCGCGCGCGCTGTCTCGGATGCCGTGGAGCGTCGGCTGGAGACATTGGCGCGGCGTGACATCGCGGGATCGAGCTGGCGCGACTACGGCGCGGTCATCACGGTGCCCGACCTCGACACTGCGGCGCGGCTGTGTGACCGGATCGCGCCGGAACACCTTGAACTCTGTGTCGCCGAACCAGAGGAACTTGCCGACCGGATCACCCATGCCGGCGCCATCTTCCTCGGCCACTGGACGCCGGAAGCCATCGGAGATTACGTCGGCGGGCCGAACCACGTGCTGCCGACGGCGCGGTCGGCGCGGTTCTCCTCGGGCCTCTCGGTGCTCGACTTCATGAAGCGCACGACGCTGGCCCGGATGACACCGGATGCCCTGCGCGCGGTCGGCCCGGCGGCAGAGACGCTTGCGGCCTCGGAAAGCCTCGAGGCACACGGGCTGTCGGTCACCGCGCGGCTCGACCGTCTCAACGACTGACCGGCAGGCGCGTCACTTCGGGGCGATTTTCCGGGGCCGTCTCTTCCGGAGGCTCCGTGCTCTCGTCGTGGGGCAGGGCGTCCAACGGCGCGATTTCGAGCGGCGCGGGCGGTCTCACGTCGACAAGAAGGCGCGCGGCATCGGTGCAGCGGTAATAGGCCTCGTGGGTCGAGAAATAGTTGAAGGGCGCCCGTTTCTGGACCTGCGGCGTGATCGTCGGCGTGTAGATCTCGTCGTACTTGTCGGACAGCCGCTTGCGGCCGCGGTACTTGTGCGGCAGCGGGCGCGGGCTGGCCATCACGTCGCTGCGGAACACCACGTCACGCCAGTCGGCCAGCCGTGACGGGCAGGCATAAAGCGCACCGACGCGGCGCTCGACCCAGGCGTCCTGCTGTACGAGCAGCCCCAGCCCGGCGCCCCAGGTGTGCAGCGTCGTTTTGGGCAGGGGCTTGCCGTACCCGGCCAGCGCGTCCACCGCGATCGCACCTCCCAGCGAGTGGCCGACGACATGCACCTCGTCATAGCCCGGGTCCATCCCGTGTACGTGATCGAGCAGTTCGACGAGCCGGGCTCGCGTCTTGGCGCGCACCCCGATCTCGGTCTTGTTGATCTGCTGGTCACGCAGGTAATCCTTGATGAAACTCGATATGTTCGAGATGTTCTCGAGCCGCCCGAGGCCGAACAGCATGATCAGGAACAGCAGCAGCGGCAGGCTCTGCAACTCGTCGAACCAGCGTACCAGCGGTTCGGTCCAGCCGAACGAGGCCAGGGCCTCTTCGATCGCCGTGGGCACGGTGCTGTCCGCGGTGCCGATCGCCTGAACCAGCACCGAGATCACGGTGAAATACCAAAGCAGCAGCAGCAGCGAGGCCACCAGCATCGCCATCACGGTCCGGGCCGGAAACTCGAGCCGCACGATCGCCCTGGCGACCCCGCCGGCGGCCCAGTACCAGATCAGGTGCAACCCGCGCCGGAACCGCGCCCAGGGGCTTTCCTTGCTCCAGTCCGGGACGAGATCACCCCAGAAGGCCTCGTAGACATGCATCTCGATGGCTTCCAGCGTCTCGCGGTCGGTGGCGACCAGACCGCATGCGTCCTTTCCGGTCGACTGATCGATCTCGATCGGCTCGACCCGAAAGCCCGAAGCGTATCGCGTCATTGCGTGCACCAGCCGCTCGCGCGCGCCGAACCGTTCGAGCCTTTCAAGGCTCGGCACAAGAATTACCGCCCGTTTCCGCATCTTGGCCCCTCTCGCAAATGGATTCATCAAATACGAGCATTCTACCGCAAGTTGGCCTTCTTGCCTACCATGCCGGGGCCTCGGGCGCATTGCTTGCCCCGGCACAGCGGGCTAAGACTTCCCGACACGACAGGACGACGCCAGCCCATGACCCGCATTTCGCAGATCGATCTAGACGATTCCGGCCTTCCGCCGCCCACGCCCGAAATCGAACAGGAGCGGCGAGTGGCGATCTTCGACCTGCTCGAGGACAACAGCTTTGTCCTGCCGGCCCGCGACGGGCGTGCGGTGCCCGACGGGCCCTATCGCGTGAACCTTTCGATCAGGGACAAGCGGCTTGTCTTTCACATCACCACGGAAGACGACGAACAGGCGGCCGAGTTCCACCTCTCGCTCGGTCCCTTCCGGCAGGTCGTGAAAGACTATTTCCAGATCTGCGAAAGCTACTTCGACGCCGTGAAGAAGCTGCCGCCGAGCCAGATCGAGACCATCGACATGGCCCGGCGCGGCATCCACAACGAAGGTTCGCGCGTTTTGCAGGAGCGTCTGTCGGGCAAGGCGGAGGTCGATACCGACACCGCGCGGCGCCTCTTTACCCTGATCTGCGTGCTGCATTTCGGCGGATAGATGGGTCGGGACCTCCCACAATCCGTACTGTTTTGCTGCGACCACAATGCCGTGCGGTCCCCGATGGCCGAAGGCATCATGAAGAAATTTTACGGGACCGGCACATACGTCCAGTCCGCGGGCGTCATGAACGACATGGAAATCGACGGATTCTCCATCGCCGTCTGTCAGGAGATGGACGTCGAGCTGTCGCGCCACCGCTCGCGCAGCTTCGACGAGATGGAGAACTGGGGCGACGATCTGTCCTCCTTCGATCTCGTCGTCGCCCTCAGCCCCGCGTCGCAGCGCCGGGCGCTCGAACTGACGCGGCTCTACCATCTCGATGTCGAGTATTGGCCGATCCTCGATCCCACCGGGCTCGGCGAAAGCCGCGAGGACAAGCTCAGCAGCTATCGGCAGGCGCGGGACCAGATCATCACCCGCCTCAAGGACAGGTTCGGGGACCCCAGGGAGATCACATGACCCATATCGTGAAACGATACTTCGACGCCTTCAACGACAAGGACGTCGACGCCATGCTCGCCTGCCTGACCGACGACGTCGAGCACCATGTGAACGAAGGCGGTGTGCGAACCGGCAAGGACGCCTTTGCCGAGTTTTGCGCCCACATGAGCCGCTGCTACGACGAGACACTGACCAACATGGTCATCTTCGACGCGCCCGACGGGTCGAGGGCGGCCGCGGAATACGTGGTGAACGGCAGCTACAAGGCAACCGACGACGGGCTGCCCGAGGCCCGGGGGCAGACCTACAAGCTGCCCGCAGGCTCGTTCTTCGACATTCGCGACGGGCTGATCTCGCGCGTGACGACGCGCTACAACCTCAGCGACTGGATCGCACAGGTCTCGGCTTGACGCTGGACATCCGCATTCTGCGCGGTGACGAACTGGACAGCGCGCTCGACGCCGTCGCGGAACTGCGCATCACGGTGTTTCGCGACTGGCCCTATCTTTACGACGGCGACCTCGATTACGAGCGCGGCTATCTGGATCACTACCGCGAGAACCCGGATGCAATTGTCGTTGGCGCCTATGACGGCGACACCCTGGTGGGCGCAAGCACCGGCCTGCCGCTCGAAGGGCACGACGATGGCTTCGCCGCCGCCTTCGCCGAGACCGGGCTGGACCTGTCGCGCATCTTCTATTGCGCCGAAAGCGTTCTCTTGCCGGATTATCGCGGGCAGGGCGCTGGGCATGCATTCTTCGACGCGCGCGAGGCACATGCACGGGCCACCGGCTTCGACAGCTGCTGTTTCTGCGCCGTGATCCGGCCCGACGACCATCCGCGACGCCCCGCGACCTACCGGCCGCTCGACACGTTCTGGGTGGGCCGCGGCTATGCCCGGCTGTCCGGCGTCATCGCCAAATTCGAATGGAAGGATATCGGCGAGCCAGCCGAGACCGCCAAGCCGCTGCAGTTCTGGATGCGCAAGCTCTAGCGATCGAGGATCACCGTGCGATCAAGTGCGTCTGCAGAGCCGCTCGGCCTGATCTCCGAAGGCGCGCCATTGGGTCCAGAACCGTTCGTCCCCGGCGCGGTCGGATTGCCGCGTCTCCTGCGCCTTGTGCGGGTCGCGATAGAACACCGCGCCCTTGCGCTGCTCGCCCGAGCTCAGCGACATGTCGGCGACCGCCTGAACGCAGCCGCAGCGCGCCTTCGAAGCCTCGCGCTTGTTCAGCTTGAGACACGAGCTGTAGATCGGTCCGGTGGCGAACAGCACCGGTTCGCGGTACCCCACTGTCGCGCTTTTCCGCCCCCCGCCGCAGGCGGAAAGGACCGCGACAATGCCGAGGGCGAGAACAAGAAATCTCATTCGAATGCCTGCCTTTCGCGGCCGGGTGCCGTCCCGATCCGCCTGTCACTGCTTTATGCCGTTTTATGCCGCAAAGGGCAGGACAGGGCAATTCACGTTTGGCCCATCGAAGGTCCGCGCGGCAGCTCAGAACGTCCAGCGCGCCCCGACGAAAGTGACGTCCATGTCCTCCAGATCGCTTCCGCCACCGTCGTACTCGTAGCGCTTCCACGCGGCGTAGAGATCGAGGTTATACTGTTCCACGGTTTGCACGAAGCCGAGGCCGATGGCCGTCGACTCCGATCCGGAGACCTGAAAATCCGAACCGTCGTAATAGTCGACGGCAAAGGCCGTCGGGCCATAGGCGGACCAGTTGCGGATCAGGCCGAGCTTGACATAGCCGTACTCGGCATCGCCGCCGGTCTGCTCCCGCCCGCTGGCGAAGGCTACGTTGAAGCCGCTGGGTTCATGCAGAAGCGCAAGCGATCCCGACAACAGTTCCACCGGGCCGCCGCGCCATGAATAGCCCAGCCGTGCATCCACCTGCATGTCGCCGTAGTCGCGCAGGTAGCGGCCGCCAATGTCGTAGTATTCGTTGTCGTCCCCGTCGACTAGCACCTCTTCGCCGGCCGATATCGAGAAGGTGAACCCGTTGAGTTGCGGCGTGTCATAGCGGGCCCGGAAGCGGCGCGCTCCGTCGAAGGAGCCGAAGACGCTGCCCACGGAGATGCCTGAGGGATCGCCCGATGTGTCGTAGAATTCCTGCGCGCCGGCGAGGTCCGCGATGCCCGAATAGATCACGACCCCTGTGCCGGAAAAGTCCGCCTCGGCCACGCCGTCCGTCGCGGTGCTGCCCTGTCCGAATGACAGCCGGCCAACGCCCGGTATCGTCACGATCCCTTCAAGCTTGCGCAGTCGGGTCTCGTCGTAGTCGATGTCGAAGCTGTTGTCGTCGCCGTTGACGCTGGCCGTGCTGGTGGCGCCGAAAGATGTCTCGAAGTTGAACCGGAACTGAGATCCCCCGGCAAGCGCCCGGTCGTAGAAGAGCCCGATCCGGGAAGGTGAATTGGCATTGTCGGCAAAGCTCGAATGGGTGTCGAACCCGTTGTCCGAGGTCAGGACCCCGAAATTCAACTGGCCGTAGAAATCCCAGCCGTCGCTGTCCTGTGCCCACGTCGCGGCAGGCAGTCCGACGGTTGCCAGCCCGGTGCAGAGGGCGGCGCGGAGCAGGCTTCGGTCCATGACATGTCCTCCAGGGTAATCCATCCGGGGCGATGCTACCAACAGTTGCCTTTCGCTGGAACAGGCAATCTCCGGTAATGGCCTTGGGAACAGGGTGTCGCAGGCGCCCTTCGTCCTGTTGTCTGCGACGCGCGACCGACCTTGACCGCCCCCCGAAAGGCGGACATATCAACCGATCATGACACCGCTCTCTCATATCCGCAATTTCTCGATCGTCGCCCATATCGATCACGGGAAATCCACGCTTGCCGACCGTCTCATCCAGTCGACCAACACGGTGAGCGCGCGCGAGATGAAGGAACAGATGCTCGACTCGATGGACATCGAGCGCGAGCGCGGGATCACCATCAAGGCGCAGACGGTACGCATCAACTATACCGCCGACAACGGTGAGGAATACGTGCTGAACCTGATCGACACGCCCGGCCACGTTGACTTCGCCTACGAGGTTTCGCGGTCGATGCGCGCGGTCGAAGGTTCTCTGCTGGTGGTCGATTCCACCCAAGGCGTCGAAGCGCAGACGCTGGCCAACGTCTACCACGCCATCGAGGCCGATCACGAGATCGTCCCGGTTCTCAACAAGATCGACCTGCCCGCCGCCGACTGCGACCGGGTCGCCGAGCAGATCGAGGACGTCATCGGCATCGACGCCTCCGACGCGATCCGCGTGTCCGCCAAGACCGGCGTCGGCATCCACGAAACCCTGGAGGCCATCGTCCACAAGCTGCCCGCCCCGAAAGGCACGCTCGATGCGCCGCTGAAGGCGATGCTGGTCGACAGCTGGTATGACGCCTATCTCGGCGTGATCGTCCTTGTGCGGATCATGGACGGGCAGCTCAAAAAGGGCGACCGCATCCGCATGATGCAGAACGGCTCGATCCACCATGTCGACCGGATCGGCGTCTTCCGCCCCGCCATGACCGAGATCGACGCGCTGGGACCGGGCGAGTTGGGGTTCCTGACCGCCTCGATCAAGCAGGTCCGCGACACCCGCGTCGGCGATACCATCACCCATGAGAAGAAGGGCACCGACACCGCCCTGCCGGGCTTCAAGCCGGCCCAGCCGGTCGTCTTCTGCGGCCTCTTCCCGGTCGACAGTGCCGAGTTCGAGGACCTGCGCGACGCCATCGAGAAGCTGGCCCTGAACGACGCGTCCTTCTCCTACGAGATGGAAACCTCGGCCGCGCTCGGCTTCGGCTTCCGCTGCGGGTTCCTGGGCCTGCTGCACCTCGAGGTGATCCGCGACCGGATCGAGCGCGAGTACGACATCGACCTCATCACCACCGCGCCCTCGGTCATCTACCACGTCCACATGCGCGACGGCACGATGCGCGAGCTGCACAACCCCGCCGACATGCCCGACCTCACCCATGTCGATCATATCGAGGAACCGCGGATTAAGGCGACGATCCTCGTGCCTGACGACTTCCTCGGCGACGTGCTGAAACTCTGCCAGGACCGCCGCGGCATCCAGCTCGACCTCACCTATGCCGGCTCTCGCGCGATGGTGGTCTATGACCTGCCGCTCAACGAGGTGGTCTTCGATTTCTACGACCGGCTGAAATCGGTGACCAAGGGCTATGCCTCCTTCGATTACCAGCTGACCGGCTACCGGCAGGACAACCTCGTGAAGATGCAGGTTCTGGTCAACGACGAGCCGGTCGACGCGCTTTCGACCATGGTCCACCGCGATCGCGCCGAGGCACGCGGCCGCGCGATGGTCGAAAAGCTCAAGGATCTGATCCCGCGCCACATGTTCAAGATCCCCATCCAGGCCGCCATCGGAGGCAAGGTCATCGCCCGCGAGACCCTGTCGGCCATGCGCAAGGACGTGACGGCCAAGTGCTACGGCGGAGACGCCACGCGCAAGCGCAAGCTGCTGGACAAGCAGAAGGCGGGGAAGAAGAAGATGCGCCAGTTCGGGAAGGTCGATATCCCGCAGGAAGCGTTTATTAACGCCTTGAAAATGGACAGTTAATCTGTCCATTTTCAAGGCGAGTGCGCGGCAGCGATTGTCGTAGACAATTGCGTGCGCACCCCGGTTGTCTAGCTTGGGCATAGGCGAATGGATCCTCGTGCTGAACATCCAGAAGCCGGTGTTGGGCTGCGATAGAAGTGTTGAAAGCCTATTTCCTAGATGAAATTTCGGCTTCGAATACAAGACAAAATGGAACTTGTTCGGCTTCGCTCAATGCCGTCTTTTTTTGAAACTAATTTGATCTAAGCGGGAGACTCCGGAATTTAGAGCGCTCAAAACCTCAATAGCATAGCTGTTTAACTGGTCGCGTGCGCGCGTTATGTTGAATTTCTCTTGAGCGCAAATATTGTTAAATTGTCAAAGGGGTACTTAATTTCCTCGAAACTACCCAGTATGTCTACCGAAAATTTTTTAAGTATGGGGTCGATGGAGAATGCCTGTATCTTTACCTTAAGTTTTTCTTGTTCGACTTGCGGTGCAAAAGTCCAAGTGATTACCCCGTTTAAAGGAATAAGAACTTTTTTCTTCCGTAGGTTTCCCAAGTTATTGTGGATATGGTCTCTTTGATCTCTCAGTTTGGTAGCATGCTCAGCTATGGATCGAAACTTCGAACTTTGGTAAATGGGGTTGAGAAAGTGCTTTTCGGATCTCGATAGTTTTCCGATTTGATGGATTAGCGTGATGGAGCTCCATATTGATCGAATAACCTCACTGCGGTCGCATATTCGAAAATCACCTTCGGATTTTCCTGAGTGATTTTCCATTAGTCTTTGTTGTGCCCGAACTTCTGTCTGAAAGCTTTCCAGCAGGTGCGCAAGTGTTGAAAACGCAGCTTGCTGGCCATGGTCAATATGAAGCGGGAAGTATCGAAGGGTTTCAATAAGATCCATAGGACGTTTCCTGACAAATAATTTGCCGCAGTAGTTATTTGACCGTAGCTTCTGCTGTGGCAATTTCTCTGTTAGTTCGCCCTAGCGTTGATGCAATGTGTCATTTCACGCCCTCGTAAAGCAAGTGTAGATTGGACCGTTAACTCGCCGATGCCTTTCGGTGCTCGCTCGATCACAAATATCGTAGGGTTCAGTTTCATCTGGGGATGGCCTCCACGCCGCCGTTACATCCCGCCGCAATTGGCGCGCGCGACGAGTGTCCGGGAACCCGTCCCCACCCCCCGCCGTTCTCCCTCCAAGGAGAACCGCCATGCCCACCGACGCGACCTACACCCCGATCCCCGACCGCGACGCCGACCTCCGGCGGGCGGAGCGGATCGCGCGGCTTCTTGACACCCGTTGGCGCATTCCCGGCACGCCGTTGCGCTTCGGTTTCGACTCCATCGTCGGGCTCGTTCCGGGGGTCGGCGACACGGTGATGCTGCTGCCGTCGCTGTGGATGATCTACACCGCATACCGGCACGGCGCGCGCGGTGCGGTTCTGGCGAAGATGGCGGGCAATGCGGGCGTGGACTTCTTCGTGGGCTCGGTGCCGGTCCTCGGCGACGTCTTCGACCTCTTCTTCAAGTCGCACCGCCGGAACGCCGCCCTGCTGCGCGATACATTGGCCGCGCGTGCCTGACCGGCGATCTTGACGCATATCAAGGCGAAGGGCTCGGCTCGCCGCCATTGTCTTCCCGATCAAAGGGGAGACCGGAATGGACATTTCCAGGCAGAAAACAGTTCTTGAAACCCGCCGTGCCGAGCTTGCAGTCGCGCTGCAGGCGGTCGAGCGCGAACTCGACCAACCGGCGACGCCGGATTGGGAAGATCGCTCGACCGAGCGGCAGGGCGACGAAGTGCTGGAGGCGTTGGGGCAGGCCGAACTGAACGAACTGCGCCGCATCGACGCCGCGCTGGCGCGGATCGAGGACGGCTCATACGGGCTGTGTCAGACCTGCGGAGATGCCGTTTCGGACGCGCGCCTTACGCTTCTTCCTGACACGGCATTCTGCAAAAATTGCGCCGTCTGAAAGCAAAGGGCCGCCGATCCGGCCGCCCCTTCAGTCAGATCGAAGCCTGCGCATCCGCAGCGCCTTCCTGCACCGCCTCCCCGGCGTTCTCGACGTCACGGCCGACGCCTTTCGCGGTTTCGCAGGCGGTGAGGGCGAAGATGGTGCCCAGCAGGATGAAAATACGGGTCATGGCGGTCTCCTCGGTAAGGTTCGCCGCACAACGCGGCAAGCGGGCCGCCTGTTCCCGTCAGACCGCGCGCTGGATCGCGGCTCCCGCGTTTTCCATGTCGCGCCCGATGCCCTTCGTGGTCTCGCAGGCGGTCAGCGCCAGCAGCGCGGCGAACAGGATCGCAAGTCTCGTCATCGTCTCGGTCCTTCGAGGTGGTTTTGCAGTTGACTAGCACGCCTGCGCGCCCCGCGGCAGGTGGAAATGCGCCCGCTAGCTCTCGGCGCGGTAGAAATGGTAGCGGCCGGGATCGACGGCGTCGGGTCCCGCGATTTCGTGCATGCCGGGCATCTTCTGTTGCGCCACGATCAGCCCGCCGGGCGCCATGACCGCGGCGATCAGCGGAGCGAGGCGGGCGCCCTCGGCGGCGTCGGCGGGGTGGTCGCCGGTGCCGAAGTCGTAATGCGCCAGCGCCATGCGCACGCCCGCCTTGGCAAGGCGCGCCAGCATGTCGTCGGCCTCGCCGTTCAGGAAATCGTTTTCTGGCGGGATGCAGTCGGGATGGGCGCGCATGACCCGGTCGATGACCCAGATCCGGCGTCCGGGTAGGCGTTCGCGCAGATGGTCGTAGGTGCGCCCGTTGCCGAGGCCAAGCTCGAGCACGTCGCCCTCGAGTCCCGCGATCTCTGCGGTCGCCCAGTCGAGTCCGTCGATCTGGGCGGTCAGTCTGCGGCGAAAGGATTCCAGCCGGCTCATGTGGTCTCTCCGATCAGGTGGCGCGGGTCGCCGGGTTCCGCGCCGCATTCGAGAAGCGTCGTCAGCAGCGCGCGCGAGAAGTCCCAGATTGCCGCGTCATGCACAAGATGGTGCGTGAGTAGCCCGAGCGGCTCGTCCGGGTCGGTGGCGCACGTGCGACGGGCGTCGATGGCCCGGGCGGTGTCCCGGATCAGGCGTTCGGGATCGACGAGGCTGCGGGTGCCGCGCCAATCAATGGGGTCGACATGGGTGTTGAGGCGCTGCAGCCCCGGCGAGGCGGGACGGCGCGGCCCGTAGGTCGAGAGCGCCACGTAGCCGAGCGTGGGCAGCATCGGTTCGAACCCGGCGTCGATCCGGTTCCACGGCGGAACGAAGACCGGCAGCAGCCTATCTCCGAACAGCGCGCGCGCCCGGTCGAGTCCGTGGGACAGTTCCGCGTGGCCTTCCGCGCGCGGATATCCGAACTCGGCCTTCTTGGCCCCGGCCGGGGCGTGGTCGCGATGCGCCCAGCCGTGTACGAGCGGGATCAGCTCAGGCGAATGCAACAGGTATTCCGCGAGGGTGTCCTTTGCGAGCGACGGGATCACGGCGAGGCCCACGGGCAGGCCTATGTCATGTGACAGCGCAGCAAGCCGATCGAGCTCGGGGCCGGCCCGGACGGCATCGTCGTCGCGCCACCAGAGCGTTAGTCTTCTCCCATCCGACCGCAACCGGGCGACGGCCTCGGTCACCGGTGTCCAGTCAACGCGCATCACCGGTCCTCCAGCATCTCGAACACGATCTCGGCGCTGTGTCTTGCGCCGTCGAGTCCGGTTGTGACCGGGGTACGCCGCGGACCGCTTTCGAGGCGCATCACCGCATTCGCGAGGCCTTTGGCATCCAGATCGGTGGCGCGGATCGTCTCGAACCCCGGCAGGCGTGACAGCGCCTTGGCGCGCAGACCCTGCTCAACCTCGCTGCCGGCGTCGAAGGGAACGATTACCGCGGGTGTTCCGGCCTGCAGCAGGTCGAGGGCGGTGTTGTATCCGCACATCGAGACCGAGGCGGCCGCGTGATGCAGCATCTGGCGGAAATCGGCCCGCGCCGGCTCGACGATGACATTGCTGGGCGCCTCCGCGCGCAGGGATGCGCAGCGGTCATGGGCGTCCGCACCGCCCACGAGCAGCCGCCAATTGCGTGTCGGTTGCAGGCGCGCGGCTGCGAGGGCGGCGGAGTACACATGGTCGCCGACACTGCCGCCCCCGGCGCTGATGAGTACTTCGCCCGCGCCGTCCGTCGTTGGATGCAGCGGGGCAGGGGGTGGTGCCACGAAACCCGTGTAGGCCAGCTTTGCGGCCAGCGCGTCGGTGACGGGCCAGCTGAGCTCCAGCGGCGTGACCGTTGGATCGGAATGTACGAGGACGGCATCGTAGTGCCGTGCGACAAGCGCTTCGGTCCAGTCTGCACGGGACGGTTTCGACGGCGGGGCGAGAATGTCGCGGATCGAGCAAAGGATCAGCGGTCGCGCCTCGAGGTCATCGGCGGCCTCGAGCAGGGCGGTGAATTCCTGTCGCAGGTTGCGCCGCCCGAACGGGAAAAGCTCGGTGATCAGGACCTGCGGATCGGTCCGGCGCAGGGTGTCGATCATCTGATCCGCGCGGCTGCGAAACAAGGCATCGTCCGCCGGGTTGTCGTTGCCGTCCAAGAGCCGTGAGAAATCGACGCCGTCGGACCGAAGCGGCGGCAGTTGCACGAGATCGGCGCCGCCGGTGTCGATGCGCGGCACCGCAAAGCCGCCGGACACGAGCGTGACCTCTGCGCCCGCCGCGACGAAAGCCCGGGCCAAGGTCGCCGCGCGGGCCAGGTGCCCGGTGCCCAACAGGTGGGTGACGACGATCATCACCCGCGGTCCCGGCGCGGTCATCGGTGACGCTCCACGAGGCGTATGGGCGATGGATCAGCCGTCCAGCCCCGGGAATTAGTGTTGATGATGAAGAGCCGCCCTCGCTTGATGCGGAAGGGGGCCGGCCCGGTGAAATCCCAGCCCATGGCATGCGCCAGCAGAACACGCATCGTGCCGATGTGACAGACCGCGACGGTATCCTCGGTCAGGGCCTCGGCCCATCCCCGAAGGCGGGTGCGCATCTCGGAAAGGCTTTCGCCGCCGGGCGGGCGGAACTCCCATCCCCAGTCTTCGATGTCGCGATAGCCCGATCCGGGATCGGCGCGCAGCGCCGCACCTTGACAGCCTTCCCATGCGCCCCAGTGCATCTCGATCAGGGCGGCATCCGCGCGCGGGGGGCGACCGGCGACCAGTTCGGCAGTTCGGACTGCGCGGGACAGCGGGCTCGACCTGAGATCTGCCGCATTCCAGGGGGCCGGCAACGACAGCGCCGACAGCTCGGTCTCGGCCGCCGCGTCGAGGGGAATGTCGCTGCGGCCCTGAATGCGTCCCGCCCGGTTCCATGCGGTATGCCCGTGCCGCAAGAGCGCCAGACGGGTCATGCGGCGACCTCGCGCAACCCGTCATCGAGGGTCCGGGCGGCCGTTCCGAGAAGGTGGCGCGATTGCACATGCGCGCGGACCTCGCGCGACCTGGCCCGACGCAGAGCCGGGTCGCCTAGCAGGCGGTCTATCCGCTCCGCCAGTGCCGATGTCCCTGCTGCGGGCGGTGGCTGATCGGTGCCGGCCAGCACGTCGCGCACGCCTGGTCGGTCCTGAGCGACAACGGGGAGGCCGCGGGCCTGCGCTTCGAGGTAGGCCATGCCAAAAGCCTCGTTCACGCCGGGCCAGAACAGCAGCGACGCCGACGCGTAGGCCTCGGCCAGACGTGCCTGATCGCATTCTCCCAGCAGCCGCACGCGCGGTCCAAAACCCCGTATAAGCTCCTCGACCTGCGGACGCGCAGCGCCGTCGCCGGCGATGTCGAGGCACCAGTCGCTGGTTTGGAGAAGCGCGAGCGTTTCGGCGATGATCCGGTAAGAGCCCAGCTTGTCACCCGGGCGGAACATCCCGACGCTGAGCATCGGACCATCCAGCGTCGACGGGGGCGGCAGGTCCGTATGCGGCAGGAAAGCGTGCAGGCGACGCACCGTCTGGCCCTCGGGCGCGCGCGCGATCAGCGTCTCGCCGTCGCGCTCGGTCAGATAGAAGATGAGATCGGCGTGATCGCAGGCCGCCTCGGACAGGGCCGCGAAACGCGCCCACGGCCCGTCGAGGCGCTTTCGCGCGCGCGTCGCCTCGATCTGGACGTAGGGAATTCCGAGCTGACGGGTGACAGCGGGCCCGAGCAGGTCGGGCGCCTTGTAGTAGCAGTGATAGGTCAACCAGCAGGTCCACCCGGCCTTGCGACCGGATTCGACGAGACGCCCGAGGTCCGCCTGCGCCGCGCCCTCCAAGTCTTGTTGCCGGGCGCTGTCGCCGGCGCCGTCATAGCTGCGCAGCGTGCTTGCGACCGTGACGTGGCGCCCGGTGTGCTCCAGCGCCAGCATCAACGCCCGCGCCATCGCCCGGTCGCCGGAAGGTCTCGGGTGCGACGGTGGCTTCAGCGGTGCGTAGAAGGCGATGCGGCTCATTCCGACGTGTCCAGCATCTCGGTCAGGCGCGCGTGCAGGCGGGCGATGCCTGGTGCCATGCGGAACTCGGCGACAAGGCGGGTATGTGCGGCCTCGGCCAGGCGCGGCCCAAGCGACTGGTCTTCGGCGAACTGGCGGATCGCGGCGGCCAGTTCATCGGGTGCGTCGGCGCGCAGCATGCCGTGCACGCCGTCCTCGATGAATTCCGGTATCGCCGACACCGGGGTCGACAGGATCGGCAGCTTCTGGCTTGCCGCTTCCATCAGCACGTTGGGCAACCCGTCACGGTCGCCGTCGGCCGCTACGCGGCTGGGCAGCACGAAAAGGTCGGCGGATCGCATGGCGTCGATCACCTCGGGCTGGTCGCAGGCGCCGCGCCACGTGATCCGGTCGCCCACGCCGAGACGCGCGGCCAGCGCCTTCATCTCGGAGCCGAGCGCGCCGCCGCCGACATGCTCCCAATGCCAGTCGACCGTGTCGGGCAGCAGCGCCAGTGCTTCGATCAGGCGGTCGAACCCCTTCTTCTCGACCAGCCGGCCGACCGACAGCAGCCGCAGCGGTGCGCCGGGCTGGCGCGCTGCGCGCTCCGGCGCGGCGGGAAAACGCCCGAGGTCGAGCCCGTGATAGACAAGGTCGATGGCGTCCGGGTCGCCGGCGAGGTCGCGCAGGTGTTCCGCTCCGAAAGCCGTGCAGGTGGCGCCGAACTGGGCCCCGTAGTTTGCCGGTGAAAGCTTCTCGCGCAGCTCCCATTCGGGCGATGTCCAGATGTCCTTGGCATGGGCCGAGAAGGACCACGGCAGGCCGCGCAGGATCGCCGCATAGCGCGCGACCGACGAGGGTGTGTGCAGGAAATGCGCGTAGAGCCCGCGCACGTCGCTGGGCAGTTCGCGCGCCAGCACGCAGGCCTGTCCGAAACGGCGCACCCGGTTGCGGCTCCGGTCGCGCGTGAGGTCGGCGCGAAACACGCGCCACGCCTCGGAGAACCCCGGCAGCTTGCGCGCATGCCGCAGCCCGTGGAGGACGCGCCGCGGCTCCTGGTGCAGATATTCCGGGAGGTAGAACACGCGCGCCTTGAGGCGATCGTGAAGGGGATGCGTCTTGGTGTCGGTGGGATGGCGCAGCGACCAGATGTCGAAGCCGAGCCCGCCGTCCTCGAGGGCAGCGAGCTCTTGCGCGATGAAGGTCTCGGACAGGCGGGGCCAGCCCTTGACCAGGATCGCAAGCGCCGGGGCGGTCCCGGTCATTCCGCCGCCATCAAGGCCCTGGCGCGGTCGACCACGACCCCGAGGCCGTCGAGCAGCCCCTCGGCACCGGAATCGGATGGCCGTGGCTGGCGCGGCAGCGCCCGGATCGCAGCGCTCATCGCCTCCGGTGTCAGACCGTCGCGGGTCTCGTCGAGCATGCGCACGAGGCCCAGCTCCTCGGCCCGGGACGCCCGGATCCACTGCTCGAGCCGCGGGACGGTGCGCGGGACGATCACGGCGCGCTTGTCGAAGGACAGCACCTCGCAGAAGGTGTTGTATCCGCCCATGCAGACCACGCCTTCGGCACCGGCGATCAGCGATTCGATGCGACTGTCGAACCCGGTCGCGGTCACCCGGCCGCCGAGCTTTGCGACGCGCGCGTCAAAGGCGGCGCGCACCTCGCCCGACAGAAACGGGCCATAGACGATGAGGGCGTCCGGTCCGAGCTCGGTGTCGCGTTCGTAGGCCGACAGCACCAGGTCGACCATGAACCGCCCGTCGCCGCCGCCGCCGGGCGTGACCAGAACGTAAGGCACCTCCGGCGGGTCGGCCGGGTCTCCGATCTCGCGGCGCAGGTAGCCCGTCCAGTGCATCCGGGCGCGCAGGTCCGATGTCAGGTCCAGCCCCTCGGTGGGGTCGTAAACCGAGCGCATGCCGTAGACCCAGACTTCGTCGTAGAAGCGCTCGGTGGCCTCGATGGCGCCCTTGCGCGCCCATTCCGTGCGCAGAACTTCAGGTTCGTCGAGCACGTCGCGCAGGCCGAGCACGCAGCGCGTCCGCCCCTGACGCTCGAGCGCCTCGAGCGTGGGCAGAAGCTCGCCTCGAAAGCCGGTCGGCTCCTTGTCGACGATCAGCAGGTCGGGATCGTACTGCTCGGCGGCGGTCTGGATCAGGCCGCCGCGCAGGGCGGTGATCTCGTCGATGTCGAGGCCCAGGGTCTGGCTGACGTAGCTGCCGTCGGGCAGCTTGGTCACGCCGGGCAGGCGCACGTGGTCGACCCGTTCCGGAAACGCGAAACGGCCCGCCATGGGTGATCCGGTCAGGATGATCGCCGAGGCGGTGGGATCCGCGGCGGTCAGGGCCGAGGCGATGGCGCGAGACCGCCGAAGATGGCCGAGGCCGAAGGTGTCGTGGCTGTAAAGCATGATCCGGGGCGAGCGGTGCTCTCCGGATGGATCGGCCGTGTGTTTGTCTGCCGTCAAGGGTCCTGCCACACCGTGCACATTCAGTTTCCGTTATGCCGGTTCGCCGGATCGACAAAGCGCGTATGCAAGCGTGCCGATGCCTTCGATCCGTGGTTCGGAAACAAACGCATGGGCGGGTCCTTTGGTCTCACGGGTCTCGGGCAGGCCCAGTATGTCTGTGCGAATCCGATATGACACAAATCCAAATAGGGTGCAAAACCCACGCGGCGAGCCAGCGGCAGACGCGCCGCGTTTGCAATGCCGGGGGCGCTGGCATAGCGTTTCGAAGACGCATATGCCTGATCGGTGGCCTTCCTTGGCAAGACTTTTTTTCCCGCCCGTCCTCGCGTTGCTGCTCGCGCTCGGCATCGCCATGATCGCTTCCCCGTCTCAGGCACAGTCGCTTGGCTCGCTGGTGCCGACCGTCGAGGCGCCGAAGGAGCAGGAAGACGCCTCGGCCTCGGACCGGATCGCAGAGATCATGCGGCAGGCCCGGGAGACCGGCGTCAACGTCGTGGTGATCGACACCGAGGGCAACATCGTCTCCCCGCCGCCCGAGGATGCCGAGGCTGACGCCCCGGAGGACGCGGCGGAGGAAGAAGCTGCGGGCGCCGAAGTGGCCGGCCCCGGCCGTCTGATGAAAGTGCAGGACGACGTCGTGACCTTCCGAACGAAGCTGGTGGAACGGCTCGTCAACCTGCCGGTGGCCTTCAACGAGGTCGCCTTCATCCTGCGCGCCACCAGTCCGGACGGAACGATCTGGCTGTTCGTGCGCATCCTGCTTCTGTCCTGTCTGCTCTTCGCCATCGGCGCCGTGGTCGAAAAGCAGATCTATGGCAAGCGCTTCGCCCGCAAGTATGTCGTCGGGCGGCAGGTCGAGGCACCGCAGGGCTATCTCGAGAAGATGCCGTTTCTCGTCTACCGCTTCTTCATGGGCGTCATCGGAATCCTGGTATCGATGGCCGTGGCCTATGTGCTGGGCGTCGTCTTCTTCGATCCGGTCGAGGATGTCGCACTGAAGTTCACCATCGTGGTGATCAACCTCGCCTATTTCCTCAGCCGGGCCGTGGGCGATCTGTGGCGAATGATCCTGTCGCCCTACCTCGAGCAGTACCGGATCCCGGTGATGACGGCGCGGGACGCGCGCCGTCTCTACCTCTGGCTTTGGGCGGTGGCGGGCTTCGACATTTGCGCCCTCGTCTTCGGGGTCTGGATCAAGGAACTTGGCCTCAACTACGAGGTCTACGCCTTCCTCGCCTCGCTGCTGTCGGCGGTGGTGGTGCTGCTGAACATCACCATGGTTCTGGTCAACCGCCGCGCGATCAGCCGCGCGTTCCGGAACGGCAAGGCGCCCGAGGATCTGAGCTGGGTCGCCAAGGCCGCAGCCAACCTCTGGGCGCCGGCGATCATCGTCTACATGCTCTTCGCCTGGGTCTCGCTGACCTATGACCTCGTGTTGGGCGATCCGAACGCGATCCCGCTGATCGCCGGCGCCTATGGGATCGTCATGTCGATCATCGTGGTCTACGGCGTGATCAACTTCTTTATCGAGCGCAGCTTTGCCCGGGCGCGGGCGCTGCGCGAGAAAAACGAGATTGCGGAGTTGGCCGATGACAGTGAACCGGCTCCTGGAGAGGCGTCCGAGGACGGCGAGAGCGCGCTGCGCGCGGAGCGGCCGTCGGAGTTTCTCAACCATTCCAAACTGCACACCTACGAGGATCTCGCGCGGCGTGTCGCCGCGATCCTCGCCTTCGTGGCCGGGCTCTACGCCTTCTTCTACATCTGGGACAGCAACCCGACGCGGATGGTCGAAAGCGCGGCGGACCAGATCCTCGACGTGATGGTGATCCTGCTGATCGGCTACGTGCTTTATCACGCCTTCCGGATCTGGATCGACGGCAAGATCGAGGAAGAGCAGGCCGACATGCCGGACGAGACCGAGCTTGGCGACGAAGGCAGTGCGGCGTCGAGCGCAAGCCGGCTTGCGACCCTGCTGCCGCTGTTCCGCAATTTCATCCTGATCGTGCTGCTGGTCACCATCGTCCTGATCGTGCTCTTGCAGATGGGCATCAACGTCGGGCCGCTCTTCGCGGGCGCGGGCGTGGTGGGTGTTGCTGTCGGCTTCGGATCGCAGGCGCTGGTGCGCGACATTTTCTCGGGCGGGTTTTTTCTCTTCGACGACGCGTTCCGGAAGGGCGAATATCTCGACGTGGGCGGGGTCAAGGGCACGGTCGAGAAGATCTCGGTCCGTTCGTTTCAGTTGCGCCACCACCTGGGCGCGCTGCACACCATCCCGTTCGGCGAGATCCAGGTGATGACGAATTACTCGCGCGATTGGGTCATCATGAAGCTGCCGCTGCGCGTGACCTATGACACGGATGTCGAGAAGGTGCGCAAGCTCATCAAGAAGCTCGGGGTGCAACTGATGGACGACCCCGTGATCGGCGAGAACTTCATCCAGCCGCTGAAAAGCCAGGGCGTCATCGAGATGCAGGACAGCGCGATGATCATCCGGGTGAAGTTTATGACCAAGCCGGGCGATCAGTGGCTCGTGCGCAAGAAGGTCTACCAGGAAATCCGCGAACTCTTCGAGCGCGAGGGCATCAAGTTCGCCCACAAGGAGGTCACAGTGCGCCTCGCCGACGGCAAGATCGACGAACTCAGCGAGGAAGAGCGCAAGGCGGTGACGGCCGCGGCGCAGTCCTCGATCGAGGAGGAGATGATGGAAGATCTCGGTGAGGGGTCCGGCGACGATCGCTGAACCGGGTCGGGTCCTTTTTTCGGTGACGCTGCGTCAAATCCGGCACGTGTGAGGACGTTCGGCATCAAAATCCTTGAAACCGTGACCGATTGGTGCCAATTCGGTCGGCGAGAGGACGACCTCCCCGTAATGGAAAGAGACCCGGGACGACCCGGCACCTGCTAAGAGGTTGCCATGCGCTCCCCGCTCGATCGTCTTCGACATGCCATCAGTTTTGAGATCATCGCCCTGATGCTTATTGTCCCGCTTGGGGCGGTTGCTTTCCATATGCCGGCGCACGACATCGGTGTTGTCGGGCTTGTCAGCGCGACGCTCGCGACGCTCTGGAACTTGGTTTACAACATCGGTTTCGACGTCGTCCTGCAGCGGGTTTCCGGCACGACGCAGAAGACTCCGCGCCTGCGGGTCCTTCACGCGGTTCTCTTCGAGATCGGCCTTCTGATCGTCCTGATGCCCTTCATCGCGTGGTACCTCGGGGTCACGTTGTGGCAGGCGTTCGTGATGGACGTGTCGTTCGCGCTTTTCTACGTGGTCTACGCATTCGGCTTCAATTGGGCCTATGACCGGTTGTTCCCGCTGGCCGAGTGGGCGTTGGAAAACCGAGGTGGACAGGCACGGAAGGTCGCTGAAACCTAACTCTTGTAGGGATCGAGCGACGCACGCAGCCCGTCGCCGAGGAAGTTGAAGGCCAGCACCACGAAGATGATCGGCAGCATCGGGATCGCCGTCCACGGGTAGATCTCGATGCTGGCGAGGTTTTGCGCATCGTTCAGCATCACCCCCCAGCTCACTGCCGGGGCACGCAGGCCGAGACCGAGGAAGCTCAGCGCCGTCTCCCCGAGGATCATCGCCGGGATCGACAGCGTGGCCGAGGCGATCAGGTGCGACATGAAGTTGGGCAGCAGGTGATTGCGGATCACGCGGCCGGGCTTGGCGCCCATCATCTCGGCAGCGCGCACGAACTCCTCCTCGCGCAGCGACAGGAACTTCGAGCGCACGGCGCGGGCGAGGCCCGGCCAGTCGAGGATGCCGAGGATGATCGAGATTATGAAGAAGACCGCCACCGGCCCCCAGTTCGAGGGCACTGCCGCCGACAGCGCCAGCCAGAGCGGCAATTCGGGCAACGAGCGCAGGATCTCGATCATGCGGTTGATCAGCCAGTCGGTCTTGCCGCCGAAATAGCCCGCAATCGAGCCGAAGAAGATGCCGAGCAGGAAGGACACGGTGATGCCGATCAGGCCCACCGTGAGCGAAAGCTGCGCGCCATACAGGATACGGCTGAAAACGTCGCGCCCCAGCCTGTCCGAGCCCCAGAGGAACACCGTGGCGCCCTCCGGCGCGCAGAACAGATGCGTATCCGACGGGATGAAGCCGAACAGCCGGTACGTGCCGCCATCGCAGAAGAACTTCAGCTTCATCGGCTGATCTTCGTGAAACTCGTAGGTCCAGCGGTATTGCTCGAGGTCGGCGGTGGCCGTGGTGGCATAGACATGCGGGCCGATGAACTGGCCTTCGTGCCACAGGTGGATCATCTGCGGCGGCGAGTAGAGGTAGTCGGCACTGCGCTGGTTCGGCGTGTAAGGCGCGATGAACCCGGCGATCGGCAGCATCAGGTAACAGGCCAGCAGGAAGATGCCCGAGACCAGCGCAAGCCGGTGTTTGCGGAACTTGCGCCACATCAGCACCCACGAGGGCGCGTCCATCTCCGAGCGTTCCGGCGCCGACAGGTCGGTGTCGTCGCTCCACGGCTCCTCGTCGATCAGGCGTCCGTCGGGGAGCGATTTCATGTGCCGCGCGCCCCGTAGCGAATGCGTGGATCGAGCAGGACCAGCAGCAGGTCGGAGATCATCGTGCCGATCAGGGTCAGGAACGCCACGAACATCAGCACGAAACCGGCCAGGAACTGGTCCTGCGATTTCAGCGCCTGCAGCAGGGCGGGGCCGATGGTCTGCAGGCCCAGAACGACCGAGACCAGGACCGAACCCGAGACCATCGCTGGCAGCAGGTTGCCGATGTCGGCAACGAAGGGGTTGAAGGCCATGCGCAGCGGGTACTTGACCAGCATCTTCGAGGGGGTCAGCCCCTTGGCGCGCGCAGTCTCGACATAGGGTTTGCTGAGTTCGTCGAGCATGTTGGCGCGCAGGCGCTGCATCATCGCGGCCGCCCCCGAGGTGCCGATCACGAAGGTCGGCACGATGAGGTGGACGAGGATCGACTTGACCTTCTCCCAGCTCAGCGGCTGGCCTTCGAACTCCGGGGACATCAGCCCGCCGATCGGCAGGTCGAAATACTTGTGCCCGTAGTAGAACAGGATCAGCGCCAGCAGGAAGTTCGGCGTCGCAAGGCCGAGGTAGCCGACGAAGGCCGCGCTGTAATCGGCCCAGGTTTCCGATTTCGCCGCGGCGATGACGCCCAGAGGCAGCGCGACGACGTAGACGAAGAGCACCGCGGCGAGGTTTACGAGGACGGTCAGCCACAACGTGTCGCCGACGATGTCGGCCACCGGCTCGTCGTATTCGAAGGACCAGCCGAAGTTGCCCTGGATCAGCCCCGAGTAGCCTTGCGGACCTTCGGCGAAGCCGACCCAAATCAGGTATTGCTCCCAGATCGGCCGGTCGAGTGCGTATTCCTGCCGCAGGAACTCGGCCTTGGCGACCCCATCGGCCTGCCCGGTCGAGCGTAGTTCTGCGATCTGGTTGCTGAGGTAGTCTCCGGGCGGAAGGTTGATGATGACGAAGATCAGCACCGAGACCACCAGGAGCGTAATCAGCATCGTGCAGAAGCGATACGCGGCGTATTTCAGAAACATCATTGGGTCAGCTGCTGGTGCGGGTCATCGAAGTAGAACTCGTCGATCCGGTACATGCCGAAATGCGCACCCGGGTCCCAGGCCCAGACCGCGTTCTCAGGAACGTTGCGCAGGCGCTTGTTGACGACGACCGGTTGCGGAGCGCCCGACAGAATGCCGATGCCGAAGAGGTTCTCGGCATGGATCTTCAGCATCTCGCGCCAGATTGCCTCGCGCTCGTAGGCCTTGCCGGTATGTTTCCAGTCGCTTGCCAGCTGCATCAGGCGTTCGGCCTCCGGCATGTCGGGTGCTTCGCCGGCCTCGCCGCCGGTCTGGTGATACTGTCCCCACATCGGCCAGGCGAAGAACACCTGGTCGGTGGGCGCGAGGTAATCCGGCGAGGTGTAGGGCTGCGGCAGCCCGTTGTCCCAGCCGAACCAGACCGCCGCCATGGTGACGCCGGCGTAGATGCGGTTGCGCAGAATGTCCCGGTCAGACGGGCGCATGACCAGCTTGACCCCGATGTCGCGCCAAGTGTCGGTGACGATGGCGAGCGCGTTCTCGACCTCCTGGCGCTCGCCCGCCGTCTCGATGACGAATTCCATCGGCCGCCCGTCCGGCAGCAGCCTGAAGCCCGCGGCGTTGCGTTCGGTCAGTCCCATGTCGTCGAGCAGCAGGTTCGCCATCTCGGGATCGTACTTGGTCCAGGCGTTGAGGTTCTGCTCGTCGAAAAGCGGGCTTTCCGGCAGGGCGGTCATGCCGCCAACATTGGCCAGTCCGAAATAGAGCGCCCGGTTGATCATGTTGCGGTCGATGGCCAGGGACAGCGCGCGCCGGAAGCGCACGTCGCGCATGACCTCGCGCCAGACCTCGTCGGCGAAGTTCAGGTTGGGATAGATCGCGATCTGGCTTGCCGCGCCGTTGGCCCAGAGCAGCACACGGTAGTTGCCGCCGTCGGCCTCGCCCTTCTTCAGAATGGCGATGTCGGGAAAGTCGAGCCCTCGGGCCTGCAGATCGCTTTCGCCGGCATTGGTCTTGGCCGCGACAAGCCCCGCGCCCACGATCGACATCTCGACGATGTCGATATAGGGCAGTTGCATGCCACGCTTGTCGACCCGGTGGAAGTAGGGGTTGCGCACGAAAAGCTGGCGCGAGGACGTGCCCGCGCTGCCGATCATCCACGGCTGCAACGTCGGCAGTTCCGGGTCGTCGAACTTGTAGAGATCGTCAAGCCCGTTGTGCAGGGCCGCCCAGCTGCGCACCCGTGCCTTGCTGACCGCCTCGGCCAGCTGGTCCGGGTCGGCGAATTCGGCATGGTACTTCCGCAGGTAATGCGCGGGCCGGTAGATGAACGGCGGAGCGGCCTGGGCCAGCAACTGCAGGAAATTCGGGTTCTGCCCCTTCCATTCGATCACGACCGTGACGTCGTCGGGAAAGCTCATCGTCGCCAGCTCGCCGTCGACGATCATGAATTCCGGCGGCCCGGAAGGCGAGAGTTCCTCGTTCTGGGCCACGTGTTCCCACCAGTAGCGGAAGTCGGCCGAGGTGAAGGGATGTCCGTCGGACCACTTGTGGCCGCGCCGCAGGTGGAAGGTGAACTTGCGCTCGTCCTCCACCTCGACGTCGCGCAGGATGTCAGGCACCAGCGCGTAATCCTGGTCGTAGCCCACGAGGCGCGCGTAGCCGTAGACCACCATCTGCCTCACGTCCTTCGAGCGAGAGACCATCGTGCGCAGCGTGCCACCCTGGGTGCCGAAGCTGCGCCCCTTGGCTTCGAGATCGACCACCAGCGCGTCCTCGGGAAGCCGTTCGGCTACCGGCGGCAGATAGCCGCGTGCGACTTCCTGAGCCCAGAACGTGCTTTCGCTCAGCTCCTGTGCGGCGGCAGCGGTGCCGACGCACAGCAGGGCCGCGACAAGGCAGGAACGAAGCGCGTCAAGCATGGCACCTCACCTTATGGCCGGACTCCACTTCGATCAAGCGCGGCACGGCATCGCCTTCGAAGCGGAACTTCTCGGGCCAGGCGGTCGGCGCACCGGCCCCCTTCGACACCAGTTCGAGATCGATGGGACGGTCCATGTCAGGCTCGGGCTGGGCCGCGATCAGCGCCTTGGTGTAGGGGTGTTGCGGGTTGTAGAACAGCGTGTCCGGCTGGGCCTGCTCGACGACCACACCCTGGCGCATCACCGCGACCTCGTCGGCGATGCGCGCGACGACGGCAAGATCGTGGCTGATGAAGAGGTAGGACAGGCCCATCCCGTCACGGATCTCTTCCAGCAGGTTCAGGATCTGGTCCTGCACAGAGACGTCGAGCGCCGAGGTCGGCTCGTCGCAGACCAGCAGCTTGGGCTCGAGGGTCAGCGCCCGCGCGATGGACAGGCGCTGGCGCTGGCCGCCCGAGAACGCATGCGGGTAGCGTTGCAGCATCGAAGGATCGAGTCCGACCCAGCGCAGCATCTCGGCGGCCTTTTCGCGGCGGGTCTCCTTGCTGCCGATGCGGTGAATCTCCATCGGTTCGGTCAGCGTGTCACCCAGCCGCATGCGCGGCGACAGCGACGAGTAGGGATCCTGGAACACCATCTGCGCCTGGCGCTGGAAGGCGATGCGCTCTTCCCGGCTCATGTCGTGCACCGGGATCGGGTTCGCGCCGGTCTCCGGGCGGAACAGGATCTCGCCGCCGGGATCGGGTGGCTCGGCCCCGAGTGCGAGGCGCGCGCAGGTGGTCTTGCCCGACCCGCTTTCGCCGACCACGGCAAGCGTCTTGCCGCGCTGAAGCTTGAAATCGACGTTGTAGCAGGCCGAGATCGCCACCGGCTTGCGCCAGTTCCCGGCGCGCATGGTGTAAGTCTTGGAGACCTTGCGCAATTCGAGGATCGGATCCTCGTGGCTGAAGCCGCGCGCCGGTGCCGCGACTTCGGGGATCATCGGCGCTGCTGCAAAGAGTTTGCGGGTGTAGCCATGCGCCGGATTGCCGAGAACGGCCTCGGCCGGACCCTGCTCCATGATCCGGCCCTTGTTCATCACCACGACCGTTTCGGCCATGTTGGCGACGACGCCGAGGTTGTGAGTGACGAGGATCACCGCCATGCCGGTTTCATTCTGCAGGCTCTTGATCAGGCCCAGAACCTGCGCCTGCGTCGTCACGTCGAGAGCGGTCGTCGGCTCGTCCGCGATCAGAAGTTCGGGCTTGGCCACCATCGCCATCGCGATCATCGCGCGCTGGCGCATGCCGCCCGACAGCTCGAACGGGTACGAGCGCCAGACCCGCACCGGATCGGGAAAGCCCACGCGCTCGAAGGTGTCGAGCACCTGCTTCTTGGCTTCCGAGCGCCCCATGTTGCGGTGGAGATGCAAGACCTCGCTGACCTGGTCGCCCAGCCGGTGCAGCGGTGAAAGCGAGCGCATCGGTTCCTGGAAGATCATCGAGATGCGATCGCCGCGCAGGTCTCGCATCCTGCGTTCGCTGAGTGTCAGGATCTCCTTCTTCTTCTCTCCGAGGCCGAACCGGATTGAGCCGTGCCGGATCTGCGCTGTCTGCGGCAGGATGCGCAGGACGGCGCGGCAGGTCAGGGTCTTGCCCGACCCGCTTTCGCCCACCAGCGCGAGGGTTTCGCCCGGCATGACGCGAAAGCTGACGCCATTGACCACCGGATCGGCCTTGCCGAACCCGATGCCGAGATCTTCGACTTCCAGAAGAGGATCGTTGCTCAATGTTCTGCGTCACTTAACGGTTGAAAAGGTCGCGGCCGCAATTGCTTCAGCGCAGTCAACGCGATTTCGGCACCCACGTCCAGCATCGTGATCGCCGGCGTATTTTCAACTACACATCCGCGTGTGAAACCGGCATGAACGTCGGGCAACCGAAGGAAGGATACGCATGAGCCGGCTGGATATCTTCATCGATCGAATGGTGTCCCAGCGCGCCTGCCTCGACCATGCCGCGCGCATGACCGATACCCTGTCGGGGCCGGTTTTCGAGCTCGGCCTGGGCAACGGGCGCACCTACCACCACATGCGCGAGATCATGCCGGGCCGCGAGATCTACGTTTTCGAACGCGCCGTCGCCTCGCATCCCGACAGCACGCCCCCCGACGAGAGGCTGATCCTCGGCGACGTGCGCGAAACCCTTCCGGCGGCGCTGGACCGGTTCGGCCCGAATGCGTCGCTGATCCATGCCGATCTGGGTGGTCACAATCTCGAAAAGAACGATCGCTTTGCCCGGTTGGTCTCGCCGCTGGTCGAGCCCCTTCTGGCGGAGTGCGGTCTGATGGTCTCGAGCGACCGGATGTATTTCGACACGCTCGAGGAAATCGACCTGCCGGAGCATGCCGTGAAGGGTCGCTGCTTCATCTACCGGCGCTGACCGGACACCCGCGACCGCTTGTCATCCGCGGACCGGTTGCTACGGTGCGCCGGGCGCGCCCCTGCGCCAAGCGGGATGGACCCCGGACGGCCGAAATGCGTGTGCGTCGCGCGCGTGATCGCACGACCGGGACGACAGGACGGAGAGATGCCGATGACCGACAAGATCACTTACGAACGTCAGGGCGAAATCGCCGTACTGCGCATCACCAATCCGCCGGTGAACGCGCTGAGCCACGCGGTCAGGCAGGGGATGATGGAGCGCATGGATGAGGCCGAGGCGGACGAGAACGTGCGCGCGGTGCTGATCGTCGGCGAAGGTCGCGCCTTCATCGCCGGGGCCGACATCCGTGAGTTCGGCAAGACCCCGCTCGAGCCGCACCTGCCGGATGTCTGCAATCGCATTGAATCCTCTCCGCTGCTGGTCGTGGCCTCGATGCACGGGGTCTCGCTCGGCGGCGGGCTCGAGGTGGCACTGTCGGCGCATTACCGCATCGCCCAGCCCTCGGCCCGCGTCGGCCTGCCCGAGGTGAACCTCGGCCTCATTCCCGGGGCAGGGGCCACGCAGCGCCTGCCGCGGGTGATCGGGGCTGAAATGGCGATCGAGATCATCACGTCGGGGCGCCAGATCGGTGCCGGCGAGGCGGAGGACCTCGGAATCGTCGACGCCATCGAGGAGGGCGACCCGGAAACCGTCGGTCTGGCTTATGCGGAACGACTGCTTGCCGAGGGTGCAGCGCGCCGCCCGGTCAGCGAGATGCCAGCGCCTGCCCCGATCGACTGGGATGCGACCTATGCTTCGGTGCTGAAGCGTGGGCGCGGACAGATCGCGCCGGCACAGGCCGTGCGCGCTGTCCAGGCGGCGTCGGAACTTCCTTTCGCGGAAGGGTTGAAGGCCGAGCGCCAGATGTTCTGGGACCTGATGAAGACGGATCAACGGCAGGGCATGATCCACGCGTTCTTTTCGGAGCGCGCTGTGGGGGCCTTGCCGGAGCTCAAGGACGTTGCGCCGCGGGACGTCAAGTCAGTCGGCGTCATCGGCGGCGGCACGATGGGCGCGGGGATCGCCACGGCGGCGCTGCTCTCCGGCCTTTCGGTCACGCTGGTCGAGATGACGCAAGAGGCCGCCGACGCCGCCCATAGCCGGATCGACGGAAACCTGTCCGCAGCGGTAAAGCGCGGCAAGATCAGCCGCGAGAAGCACGACGCGCTTCTCAACGGGGCGCTGACCCTCGCAACGGACTATGACGCCTTGTCCGAGGTCGACCTGGTGGTCGAGGCGGTGTTCGAAGACATGGAGGTCAAGCGCGAGGTTTTCGGCAGGCTCGATGCTGTCTGCAAACCGGGCTGCGTGCTGGCGACCAACACCTCGTATCTCGACGTGAACGAGATTGCGGCGGCCACCAGGCGACCCGAGGATGTGATCGGGCTGCATTTCTTCTCGCCGGCGCATGTCATGAAGCTGCTCGAAATCGTCGTCGCAGACGCCACCGCGCCCGAGGTCGTGGCGACGGGATTTGCGCTTGGCAAGCGGCTGGGCAAGGTGTCGGTGCGCGCGGGCGTCTGCGACGGGTTCATAGGCAACCGCATCCTCGCCACTTTCCGGGCCGCGGCGGACCACATGGTGCTCGACGGCGCGACACCCTTCGAGATCGACTCAGCGATCCGCAACTTCGGGTTTGCGATGGGCCCATTCGAGGTCTCCGACCTCGCCGGGCTCGACATCGGCTGGGCCACGCGCAAGCGCAAGGCACCGACGCTCGATCCGCGCGCCCGGGTCGGGCGCTACGCCGACCGGCTCTGCGAAGAGGGCAACTTCGGCCAGAAGACCGGTAAGGGTTTCTACATCTACGAAAAGGACCAGCGCGGCGGCACGCCGAACCCGCAGGTCATGGAGTATGTCGAGGCGGAACGCGCCGAGCGCGGTATCACGCCGCGCGATTTCAGCGAGGATGAGATCCAGCGCCGCTACATGGCCGCGATGGTCAACGAGGCGGCGAAGGTCGTCGGCGACGGCATCGCCCGGCGGCCGCTCGACGTCGATATGGTGCTGCTCTTCGGCTACGGCTTCCCGCGCTACCGCGGAGGGCCGCTGAAATGGGCGGACATGGTCGGGTTGCCGGCGTTGCTGGCCGATATCGAAGGCTACGCCCAAGAGGATGATTTCTTCTGGCAACCGGCCCCGCTTCTGAAAACGCTGGTGGACAAGGAGCGCACCTTCGACGATCTCAACAAGGAGGCCGCGGCGTGAAACAGGCCGTCATCGTATCCGCCGCCCGGACCGGGCTGGCGAAGTCGTTCCGCGGGTCGTTCAACCGGACGCACGGGGCCACGATGGGCGGTCATGTCGTCGAGGCTGCGGTCGCGCGGGCCGGTATCGACCCCGCCACGATCGAGGATTGCGCTATCGGCTGCGGCTTTCCCGAAGGCGCCACCGGGCAGAATATTGCGCGCCAGATCGCGCTGCGCGCCGGCCTGCCGATCAGCGTGGGCGGGATGACGGTGAACCGCTACTGCTCGTCGGGACTGCAGACCGTCGCCCTGGCCGCCAACGCCATCGTGCAGGAAGGCGCGGGTCCGATGGTCGCGGGCGGTGTCGAAAGCATCAGCCTCGTGCAACCCGAGACCAGGAGTGTGCCGGAACCCTGGCTGGCCGAGCACAAGCCCGATGTCTACATGACGATGATCGAGACCGCCGACGTCGTGGCCGCACGTTACGGTGTCAGCCGCGAAGCGCAGGACGCCTATGCGCTGCGCAGCCAGCAGCGCATCGCTGCGGCCCAGCAGAACGGCGTCTTCGACGAAGAGATCGTTCCGATGCGCACGGTCATGGCGGTGAAGGACAAGGAGACCGGGGACATTTCCGACCGCGAGGTGACCGTCGACCGGGACGAGTGCAATCGTCCCGGCACGACGCTCGACGGTCTGGCCGGCCTCGCGCCCGTGCGCGACGGCGGCTTCGTCACCGCAGGCAACGCCAGCCAGCTTTCGGACGGTGCGGCGGCGGTCGTCGTCATGGCGGACGACGCGGCCGAACGGCTTGGGCTGGAGCCGATGGGGGCGTTCAAGGGCTTTGCCGTCGCCGGCTGCGAGCCGGACGAGATGGGCATCGGACCGGTCTTTGCCGTGCCGAGGCTGCTCGAACGAAACGGGCTCAAGATCGACGAAATCGACCTTTGGGAACTGAACGAGGCCTTTGCGAGCCAGGCGCTTTATTGCCGCGACCGGTTGGGCATCGACCCCGAGAAGTACAACGTCAACGGCGGCTCCATCGCCATCGGCCACCCCTTCGGCATGACCGGAGCCCGCATGACCGGCCATCTATTGCGCGAGGGCAGGCGGCGCGGCGCGAAGCTGGGCGTGGTGACCATGTGCATCGGTGGTGGCATGGGCGCGGCGGGGCTTTTCGAGATCTTCTGAAGGGAGGACGCACATGGACCTGAGCTACAGCGCAGAGGAAACCGCCTTTCGCGACGAGGTGCGGGCGTTCCTCGAGGCCGAGTTGCCGAAGGAGCTGTCCGAGAAGGTGCGCCGCGGCAAACCCCTGAGCAAACAGGAGATGGAGCGCTGGCACGCGATCCTGAACGAACGCGGATGGCTGGCGCAGAACTGGCCGAAATCTTTCGGCGGGGCGGAATGGAATGCCGTCCAGCGCCACATCTTCGACGAGGAGGCTGCGCTGCACCACGCGCCGCGCATCGTGCCCTTCGGTCTGTCGATGCTGGGGCCGGTGCTGCAGAAATTCGGCTCGAAGGAGCAGCAGGAGCATTGGCTGCCACGCATCCTGTCGGGCGAGGACTGGTGGTGTCAGGGCTATTCCGAACCCGGCGCGGGCTCTGATCTCGCCTCGCTCAAGACCCGTGCGGTGCGGGACGGCGATCACTACGTGGTCAACGGCCAGAAGACCTGGACCACGCTTGGCCAGCACGCCAACATGATCTTCTGTCTCGTGCGCACCGACCCCGAGGCCAAGCCGCAGGAGGGCATCTCCTTCCTGCTGATCGACATGAGCACGCCGGGGGTCGAAGTGCGGCCCATCGTGCTGCTCGACGGCGGTGCGGAGGTCAACGAGGTCTTCTTCGACGACGTCCGGGTGCCGGTCGAGAACCTCGTTGGCGAGGAGAACAAGGGCTGGACCTATGCCAAGTACCTGCTGACCCACGAGCGCACCGGCATCGCGGGCGTCGGCTTCAGCCTCGCAGGTATTGCCGCGGTCAAGCGCGTGGCGCGGGCCGAGATGTCCGGGGGCCGGCCGCTGATCGAGAACCCGCATTTCGCGGCGCGCCTCGCCAAAGTCGAGATCGACTTGATGGCGATGGCCACCACCAACCTGCGCATCGTCTCCTCGGCGGCCGCAGGTCAGGCGCCTGGCGTGGAAAGTTCGATGCTCAAGGTGAAGGGGACGGTGATCCGGCAAGAAATCAACGACCTCGCGCGGCGCGCCGCGGGCGTCTACGCGATGCCTTTTACCTCCGAAGCGCTGGAAGGCAGCAACGCGCCGCTGCCCGACCCGCACGAGGCGGGGCCCGTCGCGGCGCAATACTTCAACAACCGCAAGATCTCGATCTACGGCGGCTCGAACGAGATCCAGCGCGGGATCATCGCCAAGACCGTGCTTGGAGGCTGAGCCATGAATTTCGAGCTGACCGAGGAACGCCGGATGCTGCAGGAGAGCCTGGGACGCTTCCTGAAGGACCGGTATTCGACCGACGTGCGCAACGCGATCCTCGAGAGTGACGCAGGGTTCTCGGCGGAGGTCTGGAATGGCCTGGCCGAGCTTGGCGTGATCGGCGCTTTGTTCAGCGAAGAGCATGGCGGCTTTGGCGGTGCGGGGTTCGATATCGCCGTTGTCTTCGAGGAACTCGGGCGCGCTGGCGTCGTCGAGCCGGTGCTCGATAGTGCGCTGCTGGCGGGCGGCCTGATCGCATCGCTGGGCGACGACGCGCAACGCAGCCACCTCGAGCCTCTGATCGCCGGCGCGTTGCAGCTGGCGCTGGCGCATGGCGAGCCGGCAAGCCGCTACGATCTCTCGCGCGTCGATACCACGGCGGTGGACCGGAACGGCAGCGTCGTGCTGAACGGGCGCAAGGCCGTCGTGGTCAACGCCGAAGCCGCCGATCTCATTGTCGTCTCGGCCCGCGAAGCCGGCGCGGTGGATGACGCGAACGGCATTTCGCTCTTCCTTGTGCCGCGGGATACCGAGGGGCTTTCGATGCAGGGCTACCGGTTGCTGGCCGGCGGACGGGCCGCGGAAGTCACTCTGCAAGACGTCACACTCCCCGAGACGGCGCGGCTGGGCGCGGCGGGCGAAGCCTTCCCGGCCATCGAAGAGCGGGTAGCCGCGGCCAACGCCGCACTTTGTGCCGAGACGCTGGGCGGCATGGAAACGGCGGTCGAACTGACCCGCCAGTACCTGCAGACCCGCAAGCAATTCGGGCGCCCCATCGGCAGTTTCCAGGCGCTGGCGCATCGCTTCGCCGATCTGCTGATCGAACTGGAACAGGCCCGCTCCGCCGTCATCAATGCCGCGGGACATCTTGGGTCCGACCGGGCTGTGCGCGAACGCCAAGTCAGCGCTGCCAAAAACCTGATCGGGCGCATCGGGCGAATGGTGGCCGAAGAAAGCATCCAGATGCACGGCGGCATCGCGATGACGCAGGAATATGAACTCGCGCATGTCGCCAAGCGCATCGTCATGTCGGATCACCGGTTCGGCGATACCGATTTCCACCTCGAGCGGTTCATTGACCTCTCCGCCGCCTGACGCGCCGCTGAGCGGCGCGCACCGGCTGATCGGCTACGACGTCGCGCTCGACGCTGACGGGTCGGCGCGTGTCAGCCTCAAGATCGAAGCGAAGCACCTCAACCGCAACGACAGCCTGCACGGCGGCATAGTCGCCATGCTGCTCGACAGCGCGGCGGGATTCGCGGCATCGTTCTACTTCGGCGGTGACCTGCTGCAGCGCGTGGTCACGGTCTCGGTCACCACGAACTTCATCGCCGCGGCCGACGCAGGTCAGGTGGTGGCCACGGGAACCGTGTCGGGCGGCGGGCATAAGATCGCCTATGCGGCGGCCGAGCTGCGCCATGCGGACGGCAGGCTGCTTGCCACGGCGAGCAGCGTCTTCAAGCGCGTCGCTCAGACGTAGGTGCCGAGTGCCGCCTCGCGGATCGCCTTGATGTTGCGCCCGTAAACCTTCGGCTCCGAGACCGACCCGCCTTTGAACACCGCCGAGCCCGCGACAAGCGCGTTGGCGCCTGCCTTCGCGGCCAGCGGCGCGGTCTTGGCGTCGATCCCGCCGTCGACCTGTATGTGAATCGGGCGGTCGCCGATCATCGCGCGAATGGCGCGGATCTTGTCAAGCGTGGCGTGGATGAACTTCTGCCCGCCGAACCCCGGATTGACGGTCATCACCAGCACGAGGTCCGCCATGTCGAGCAGGGGGGCCACCGCCTCGGCCGGGGTGCCGGGATTGATCGCCACGCCGGCCTTGGCACCCGCGCCACGGATCGCTTGCAGCGTTCGGTGGATGTGCGGGCCGGCCTCGACATGGGCGGTGATGTGATCGGCCCCCGCGGCGGCGAAGGCGTCGATGTAGGGATCGACCGGCGCGATCATCAGGTGCACGTCCATCACGCCCTTGATATGCGGGCGGATCGCCGCACAGGTCGCCGGCCCGAAGGTGATATTGGGCACGAAATGCCCATCCATCACGTCGACATGCACCCAGTCCGCCCCTTGCGCCTCGATCGCCTCGCATTCGGCACCGAAATTGGCAAAGTCGGCCGACAGGATGGAGGGTGCAATCTTGAGGCTGCGGTCGAAGGTCATGGCGGAATCCGGTCTGCTGGAGGTCACCGCGCTATATCGGGGCTTCGCGGTGCGGCGCAAGGGCGCGGGGGCTCAGAGGTCGATCCGCAACAGCCCGTCGGGATCCGCCGCACGCGACTGGCAGAGGATCAGCGTGTCGCGGCGCTGCGCGTGCGAAAGCACGAAATCGCGGTGCTCGACCGCGCCTTCGCGCAGGCCGCACTTGCACACCCCGCAGATCCCGTCGCTGCATTTCACGTCGACGTGCACACCGGCGTCGATCAACGCATCCGAGGCGGCCTGGTCCGCGCGCACGGGCACGATGCGCCCGTCGTTCAGCTCCAGCCGGAACGGGTGGTTCACGTAAACGGGCAGCTCGGGGGGCGAGAAATACTCGAGGTGCCGCGCCTCCTCGGGATAGCCGCCGTCCGTCGCGGCCTGCATGACCGCCTGCATGTAGGCGTCGGGGCCGCAGGCATAGACATGCGCCCCATCGGGCGGATCGCGCAGCAGTCGCGCAAGATCGGCGCGTGTGCCTTCGGCGGAGATGTGCAGGTGCGCCCGGTCGGCCCAGGGCATCTGCGCCAGCATCTCTGCGAAAGCCGCCGCATCCCGGGTCGGGCAGGAATAGTGAAGATCGAACGGTTGCCCCAGCGCATGCAGCCGGTGCGCGAAGGCGATCATCGGTGTGATGCCGATACCGCCGCCCATGAGCCGGTTGTGGCTGGCGGTTTCCTGCAGCGGAAACTCGTTGATCGGTCGCGACAGAAACACCCGGCGTTTTGGCGTGAAAATGCGGTGCAGCAGGGCCGAGCCGCCGCGCCCCGGGTCCTCGCGCAGCACGGCGATGCGGTAGCGCGTGCGATCTTCCGGATCGCCGAGCAGCGAGTAGGGCCGCAAGTATTCAGGGGCCACCACGATGTCGATATGCGCCCCGGCGGACCATTCCGGCAGGTCGCGCCCATCCGCCGCCTCCAGATCGTACAGCGTGACCCGGTCGCTAAGCGGCGTCACCTTCGCGATTATCAGATCGAGGACCGGTGCGTTGGCACCGGGATCGTAAAGATGCAGGTGGCTCCGGTCGCCACGCGCCAGCCGCGCCTTATGTTCCTCTGCCGACACCAGCGCGTCATGGGCCCTGATGGCCGCCTCGCGGTTCATCGGGTCAGGATAGGGGTGCGGATGCGGGGCCAGCGGAGCCGGATAGACCGCGAGTGTCTGGTCCTCGAACTTCAGGTCGAGATCCTTCTGCAACCCGCGAGAGTTGGCCGGGGTGGGCGTTGCGCGGTAATGGCCATCCGCCGCCAGTTCGATGTCCCACCACCATTTCTTGACCGGGTTGAGGCTGCCCCGGTCGAGCGCGTCGTCGAGCCGGGCGAGCAGTGGCGCGGCCTTCGGTGCGCGCATCGCAGCCCAGCGGAACGGAGCCTCGGCAAAGAGGCCTTCGAGGTTCCAGGGGCAGGTCTTCATGCAGCGCCCGCACATCGACCCGGCGGCATTGGTCACGCGGTAAGTGGCGCATTTCTGGCTGTCGGACTTCCAGATCTCGTAGCCGTTGAACATCTTTTTCGGCCCCGCCGTGATCGCGCCCGAGGGACATTCCCGCGCGCATTTGTTGCAGGCGTCACAGAAGCTTTGCAGGCCGAAGTCGATGGGCCGGTCATGGGCGACCGGCATGGTCGTCGTCACAACGCCCGACTTCAGGCGCGGCCCGAGATAGGGGTTGAGGATGACCTCGCCGATCCGGCTGACCTCGCCCAGGCCCGAGAGCAGCAGCAGCGGCGGTTGCAGCACTTCGCCGTCCATCACCGTGTGCGCCTTGGCGGGATAGCCGAGGCGCCGCAGGTGCGCCGCCAGCACGCCGCCGATTACCGAAAAGCGCAGGTAGGCGCGCATCGACTGCGCGGTCGAGATCCAGTCGTCGCCCGAGGCGCCCTCCATCGTCTCATACCCCTGGTCGACGATCACGCTCAGCGCCTGGTCGTGCGGCGGGTCGATCGGCGTGCCGGTGGCGTCGTGGCTGTACCACGCCCAGTCGGGGCAGCGCGAAAGGCCGGCGGCGTCGGCTCCGAGAAAATAGCTCGCGGCCTTGAGGTTGGCGGCATTCCGGGCCGGATCGTCCGGCGCGTCCGTCTCGGTCACCGGCCCGTCCTGCAGCAGGATCAGCGCGCCCAGAAGCCGGCGCTGAGCGGCGGCGGGCGCGGCCTTGGAGACGTGGTTGCCGCCGGTCATTGCCTTCTGCACCTTGGGGCCCATGTCGCCGAACTGGCCGCGCGCGAACATGTCGGTGCGCTTGGGGATACGCGGCACGTTGGGCTCGTCGATATAGGTGGTGGGCGCATCGCGGCGTTTCAGCCGCTCGAACGGGTGCGCCCCGTCGACGAAGTTCCGCCGCGCATACGGATCCTGCGTCCGCGCCGACACCCCGCCGTGGGTGCCGAGCCGCCAGGTCGCGCCGCGCAGGACGGACCTGGGCTGTTGCGAAAGCGGGGCCAGGGGCCGGTCGACGGCCAGTTCCATGTCGGTCGTGACCACGGCGAGACCGAAGCGCGACCCGATCCAGGGCGCTTCGAGCTGTCCATTCATTGCCGTGGCGAGGCCCGCGGCGACGGCGAGCTTGCCGAGGTGGACGTCGCTGGCGGTCGCGGAATGCACCCGGGCGCGGAAGCCCAGAAGCCGGAGGTATTCCGCCAGCACCGTCGCATTCTCGCAGGCGCGCAGGCTGGCGCGATGCGGCTGCGCCCCCCGGATCCAGTCGGTGCCGGGTTCGTCCGGGCGCGGGTCGCGCGGCCAGGCGACGAGGACCACGATGGCATGGGTGTGATGGTCGATCGGGCGTTCCGGCGCCGACACCGCATCGCGGAGGTTCGCCATGATCACGTCGACCCCGGCGGCGAGCGTCTTGGTCTGCCGATTTGCGAGGTCGTCGGCGAGCTTTGCCGCGTCGCAGTTGCGGCGCGGATGGCGCAGCAGCGCGTCCGGAGGCAGCGCGCAGACGCCCATCATCGACGCATCGTTGAAGTAGCCGAAGGCCTTGAGGTGGTCGCTGCGCGCCTGCGGATCGTCGGGAATGTCGGCGCGTCCGGGGTTCGGCTGTCCGCTGCGCAGCGCATCCATCATCGCCTGGAACGGGGCCATCGCGGGCACGATGCTGTGCGGATCATCGGGACGGTCGAAGTCGAGCATCGGCAACGGCAGATCGGGCAGGCGCTCCGGCGCCGCGTCCACGCGATGGAGGCGTTCAAGCGGATAGCTTCCGAGGTGGACCGGGCGCGACCGTGAGGAAAAGAGCTTCATGCCGAAGCTCTGGACCGGATTGCGCCGAAGGTCCAGCCGTTCCGGCGGTCAATCGGGCGGAGGCGTGACCAACTCCTGCAGGGTCGAGAATGGCAGCCCGGGCTCCAACATCCGCGCGCGCAGGGTCCAGATCGCCTCGCTGCGCGCCGTGCCCAGAACCCGAAGGGTGTAGGCGTGGAACTTAGCGGCGATTTCCTCATCGCTCAGCGGTGCCTCGGGCCCGCCGCGCGCGTGAACGTCGCCGGAGTGCAGGATACGCCCGTCGGTCAATGTGAGCGTCACGTCCGCGAAGCGCGCGGCCGGGAAGCGGTCGGAATGGCGCGCGTCCTCGGTCACCGCGATCCGCGGCAAGAGGTCGGCGACATCGGGATCACGCAGGGCCGCGCCCGAAACGTGCTCGGGTCCGACGGTGCCGTGCCGGAGCAGGGTGGCGAGCGCGAAGGCCAGCGAATACTGCGCCTGCCCCGTCGTGTCTGGCATCCCGGCATAGAGAGCCGCACTCTCGCGGAAGGTGCGGACCTCGATGCGCGCGATGTCGTCCCGGCGCAGGCCGTGGTCGCGCATCAGGGCTCCCAGGGCGTCGAGCGGTGCATGCGACCAGCGGCAGATCGGATAGGGCTTGATGTAGTTGGCCTCGATCGTCCAGGTCTCGCCGAGGTCCGCCCAATACGAAGCGACCTGCGAATCCTCTAACGTGATCGCTGGCGCGCCGGTGAAGCCGCGCAGCGCCAGCAGGGCGGCCATCGCGCCGGTAAGCGCGCCGATGCCGGACCCGTCGTGCAACATCGTGGGTGTCGCGATCTCGCGCATCATCTGGCTGCGCGGTCCGTGGAACTCGGCAATGCCCAGCGCCTCGCGCAGCTGTGCCCGCGTGGCGCCGAGCACCCGGCAGCCCAGCGCTGCGACGCCGACGGCGTTCCACGCGCCCGAGGTGTGGTAGTCGCTGACCGTGGCGTGCAAGGCGATGGCGGCGCGGGCGCTGACCTCGTAGGCCATGACCATCAGGGACAAGGCCTCGCGCGTTGTCAGATCGGGCCGTTGCGCGGCAAAGGCGAAGAGCGCCGGGACGGTGGCGCAGCCGATATGGCCCTTCGTCGGGTTGTACCCGTCATGCGCGTCCAGATTGTCGATCTGCGTGGCGCCTGCATAGGCCGCGCCGGGGATGGACGCGAGGCGTCCATCGAACATCAGCGGGGCGGCGTGTTCTGGGCGGCCCGGTGCGAGGAAATCGGCGGCGTAGTCACGCGCGATGCGTCCGGGTTCCAGCGGCTGGGCCGCGGCGGCAACCGCCAGCGTGTCGAGCAGCAGAATGGCAGCAAAGCGCAGGGCGCTCTCCGGTGGTGCCGGGTCGGTGATGAACGCGGCGATGGGATCGAAGCTGGCGGTCACGATGCGGTCCTGCGTGGCGACTGCCTGTCAGTCAGCCGCGAAGCAAGCGCGCGATCATGTCCGGATGCGACATGATCGCGACGCGGATGGCACGCTCTCAGTCCGGATCGACGTGGCGCTGGCGCACCTTGCCCCGGTAGCGCTGCGTCAGCTCGTTTGGCACCTCGCTGCCATCGACGAGGAACGGCAGGATCCCGCGCCGGGTCGAGGCGCCGCGGTTGCCCTGGATCTGGGCGTCCGAAACAGTCACGCGCTGCGATTGCCGCCGCGCCCAGGCATTCAGCCGGTCGTAAAGACGGTCGATGACCGCGTCGTGTCCGCCGGCCTTGGCGAGGTCTTCGAACTCCCGCGGATCGCGGTCGAGATCGAACAGCATCGGGCGGAACCCGCCCTCGGCGTGAACCAGCTTGTACCGCCCGTCGAACGCCATGAAGAGCCGGCAGTCGCGCGGCGCAAGGCCCAGACTTTGACCCGCCGAGGTCGCGGCATAGTCGAATTCCGAGATCGCGCACTCCCGCCAAACCGGCGTCTCGCCGCGCAGCCACGGCATCAGCGAACGCCCCTCGAGGATATGTTCCGCGATCGTGCCGCCCGCGGCCTCGACGAAGCTCGGGACGAGGTCGATGGCCTCGACCAGCGCCGGACAGGTCGTGCCACGCGTGGCGTCGGCCTCGGGACGCGGGTCGACGACGAACATCGGTACCTTCACGGACGGGTCATGGAACAGGTCCTTTTCGCCCAGCCAGTGATCTCCGAGGTAGTCGCCGTGATCCGAGGTCAGCACGATCATCGTGGTCGCGGCGGCCCCGGTGGCCTCGAGATGGTCGAGCAGGCGACCGAGCTGATCGTCGCACTGCTTGACGAGCCCCATGTAGGCCGGGATCACCTTCTGCCGCACCTCCTCTCGCTGGAAAGCTTTCGCGACCGCACCTTCCATGTAGGCAGCATAGACCGGATGCGGGTTCTCGCGCTCGCGCGGATCGCGCACTACGGGCAGGACGTCCGTCGGGCCGAAGATGGCGTGGTACGGGGCGGGCACGATGTAGGGCCAGTGCGGCTTGATGTAGCTCAGGTGCGCGCACCACGGGCCCTTGACCTGGTCGATGAAGGCGATCGCCTCGGAAGTCAGCCACGGTGTTTCGCTGTCCTCCTCGCGAATATTGGCCGGCCGGTCGGCATTGGCGAACATCCAGCCGCTGGCGATCTCGTCGCCGTCAGTCCCTGCAGTGGCGTAGTCCGCCCAGGGGTTCTCTCCGTCGTAGCCCTTCGAATTGAGATATTCGTTGTAAGGCGAGCGGCGCTCGTCGTAGTAGCCGTCCGGCCCGTAGGCCCAGAGCCCGTCATCGCGCGCCCAGACATCGAAGCCGCATTCGGCCTGCCGCGCGCCGATCACGCTGTCGGGCGCGAGCCCGAGGCGCGCCATCCCTTCGGCGTCCGCGGCCATATGCGTTTTGCCGATCAGCCAGCAGTCCATCCCGGCGGCGCGCAGGTGGTCGCCCATGGTCATTTCGCCGACGCGCAGCGGATAGTTGTTGTAGGACGCCCCGTGGCTCGAGACGTAGCGCCCGGTGTAGAAGCTCATCCGGCTCGCGCCACAGATCGGCGACTGCACATAGGCATTGGTAAAGCGCACTCCGCGCGCGGCCAGCCGGTCAAAGTTCGGCGTCTCGAGATGCGGGTGGCCAGCGCAGGACAGGTAGTCGAACCGCAGCTGGTCATACATGACGAAAAGGATGTTCAAGGCGGGCCTCCCGGGCTGTCACGCGATGATGTCGGCGCGAGAAGCGAAAGGGAAGGGCGGGCAGGATCGTCTTGCTCTGCGCACTGCCGGTGCTAGGCTGCACGTCACAGGCAGAAAGGGGCGCGATGCAGGACTACGACGACTACGACGCCACCGGTCTCGCCGAGCTCGTCGCGCGCAAGGCGGTGTCGCCCGAAGAGCTACTGGACGAGGCGTTGCGGCGCACCGAGGCTCTGAACCCGGTGCTGCATGCGGTCGTCAACCTACGCGCTGACACGGCACGAAAGGCCATCGCCGCCGGACTGCCGCGCGGGCCGTTCCGCGGCGTGCCGTTCCTGCTGAAGGATCTCGGGGCCGAAGCGGTCGACTACCCGTCGCACAACGGGTCGCGGCTGACCAAGGACACGGTCTATGCGCGTGACAGCACCATCTTCGAGCGCATCCGCGCGACCGGCGTGGTCACCTTCGGGCGCACCACCTCGCCCGAGGGCGGGATCGGCCCGGTGACCGAGGCAGCCGTTTACGATGGGCCAACGCGCAACCCCTGGGACACAGAACATACACCCGGCGGCTCGTCCGGCGGCAGCGGCGCGGCGGTGGCCGCCGGGATCGTGCCGATGGCGCATGGCTCGGACGGCGGGGGATCGGTGCGGATCCCGGCGTCTTCCTGCGGTCTCTTCGGATTCAAGTCGACCCGTGCGCGGTTCCCCGACGGGCCCTACGCCGGCGAAGGCTGGGCGGGCATGGCGATCGACGGCTTTCTCAGTCGCAGCGTGCGTGACAGTGCGCGGATGATGGACGCCTGCGCGGGTCGCGATGCCGGTGCGCCCTACGATGCGCCGGCGCTGGCAAGCGGGTTCGCCGCGGCGATCTCGCGACCGCCCAAGCGGCTGCGGATCGGCGTCTGCGACACCACTTTCGACGGCGCGGCCATCCACGACGAGTGTCGCGCGGCGGTGCAGGACACCGCGGCGCTGCTCGAGTCGCTCGGGCACGACGTTGTCCCCCTGCGCCCGGCTGCGGATCACCGCGGCATGATGCGGGCCTGGACGCGGATCGTCGCCTGCGGCACCGCGTTGGGCATCCGCAAGGCGCTGGCCGCGAAGGGACGCGAACTGGGCGCGGACGATCTCGAAGGCGTGTCGCGCGGGGCGATACGGCTTGCCGACACGCTGTCGGGCGCCGATTACCTGGAGGCGGTGGGCAAGATCCATGCCTACGGGCGCGAGATGGCGGCAGTTTTCGAA
Organism: Roseobacter sp. FCG-D35; assembly: GCF_033436665.1. Classification (NCBI taxonomy): domain Bacteria; kingdom Pseudomonadati; phylum Pseudomonadota; class Alphaproteobacteria; order Rhodobacterales; family Roseobacteraceae; genus Roseobacter; species Roseobacter sp. FCG-D35. The sequence continues at coordinate 248,290 of NZ_JAWQFO010000007.1, read as the reverse complement.
GATATCGACATCCTGCTGTCGGCCACCCTCGCCGAACCGCCGGCGCGGATCGGTCGCTTCGCGCACAAAACAGAGGATTACGAGGCCTACCGCACCGGTCCGGAAGGTGTCTTTGCCTACTCGCCCTTCTGCGCGGCGTTCAACGCGAGCGGCCAGCCGGCGGTCTCGGTCCCGATGCACTGGACCGCCGAAGACCTGCCCGTCGGGGTGCATCTCGCCGGGCCCTACGGCGCGGACGAGGTCCTGATCGCGCTCTGCGCCGAACTGGAGCAGGCGCGGCCCTGGGCGCAACGGCGCCCCGAAACGCTGCCGGAGATGCTGGCCGAGGCCTGGTCGGCGGTCCCCACCGGCGTGATCTGATCAGGCGCCCTCGAACCCTTCGAGCAAGTTCACGGTGTTGATGCCCACGGCCTCGATCGCATAGCCGCCTTCCATCACGAAGACCGTCGGCAGGCCCATCTGACCGATGCGCCGCCCGGCATCGGTGAAGTCGGAGCTGTCGAGCTTGAAGAAGCTGATTGGGTCTTCCTTGTAGGCGTCGACCCCCAGCGACACCACAAGCGCATCCGCGCCCCAGGCGGTGATATTGGCGATGGCGTCGTCGAGCGCCTCGGCCCAGCGGTCATAGCCGGTGCCCGGCGCCATCGGGTAGTTGAGATTGCACCCGTCGCCCGCGCCGTGGCCGCGCTCGTCGGCGTAGCCGATGTAGTAGGGATAGGAGTGTTCCGGCGCGCCGTGCAGCGAGGCGAACAGCACGTCGCCGCGTTCGTAGAAGATGTCCTGCGTGCCGTTGCCGTGGTGGAAGTCGATGTCGAGCACGGCGACCCGCGCCGCGCCGCCGTCCCGGCACATCTGGGCGACGACCGCGGCGTTGTTGAGAAAGCAGTAGCCGCCGTACTGATCGCGGGTCGAATGATGCCCGGGCGGACGGCAGAGGGCGAAGGCGGCGCGTTCGCCACCCGCGACAAGGCGCTGCGCGGATTGTGCCGAGGCCATCGAGGACAGCGCCGCCGTCCAGGTGCCGCGGGTCATCGCGGTTTCGGAGGCATGACAATAGTAGCCGACCTTGCCGTCGATGAATTCGGGGATGCGGTCCATGTGCATGCCGCGGCTGGGCACGTTGGCGGCGATGATCTCGCCCGCCATGCCGGCGGCCTTCCATTCCTCCCAGGCGGTTTCGAGGAACTTCAGGTAGCCCTGGTCGAGCAATCCGCGCACCGGTCCCATGTCGACGGGATCTGGTGCCACGATGTCGCCCATGCCGCGTTCGACCAGCCGGTTACGAACGTATTCGACGCGCGAAGGCCGCTCGAAGGGGGTGACGAATTCGCCACCAGACAGCTCGGCCTGCGGGAAGTGAAGGCGATGATCCTCGCTGAAGAAAGTGCGCATGCTTTGGCTCCCGGTGGTGCGTTCGGCGCGACGTTACGCGCAGATCGCGCGGGCTGGCAACCGGGTGCGGGTCAGTCGACCGGGTCCGCAGCGAGCTCGGCAACCATCGCGTCGCGCATGATGAATTTCTGCGGCTTGCCGGTCACCGTCATCGGCAGTTCCTTCTTGAAACGCACGTGCAACGGCACCTTGAAATGCGCGATGTTCGTCTTGCAGAAGGCGCGGATGTCATCGGCATTGGGCGATCGGCCCGGCTTTGCCACGATCCAGGCGCAGACGACTTCGCCCAGCCTGTCGTCGGGGATGCCGAAAACCTGGGCCTGTGCAACGTCGGGATGGGTGTAGAGGAATTCCTCGATCTCGCGCGGATAGATGTTCTCGCCGCCGCGCAGGATCATGTCCTTTACCCGGCCGGTGATCTTGCAATAGCCCGCGTCATCCAGCGTGGCGAGGTCGCCGGTGTGCATCCAGCCGTCGCCGTCGATGCACTGCGCGGTCTTCTCCGGCTCTCCCCAGTAGCCCTTCATCACCGAGTAGCCGCGGGTCAGCAGTTCTCCCTGTGTGCCTGGTGGCACCGTCGCGCCGTCGCCGTCGACGATGCACACCTCGACATGCGGATGGATGCGCCCGACCGAGGAGACACGCTGTTCGAGAGGATCGTCAACGTTGCTCTGGAAACTCACCGGCGAGGTTTCGGTCATGCCGTAGCAGATCGTCACCTCGGTCATGTTCATCTTTGCCTGCACATCGCGCATGACCTGGATCGGGCAGGGGGCGCCGGCCATGATCCCGGTGCGCAGGCTGCCGAGATCGAAATCCTCGAAATTCGGCAGGTCGAGTTCGGCCACGAACATCGTAGGCACCCCGTAGAGCGCGGTGCAGCGTTCCTCGGACACCGCGGCAAGCGTTTCGGCGGGATCGAAGCCTTCGCCCGGAACGACCATCGCCGTGCCCTTGGTCACGCAGCCGAGGGTGCCCATCACCATGCCGAAGCAATGGTAGAACGGCACCGGGATACACAGCCGGTCCGCTTCGGTGAAGTTCATCGTCGCGGTCACGAAATGCGCGTTGTTGACAATGTTTCGGTGCGTGAGGCTGGCGCCTTTTGGGCTGCCCGTCGTGCCGGAGGTGAACTGGATGTTGATGATATCCTCGGGCGAAAGCTCCGCGCTCAGCCGGTCGAGATCCTTTGGCGCGACCGCGTCGCCCGCTGAACAGAGCGCATCGAAGGCGATCATGCCAGGCTGCGCCACCGGGTCGGTCACGATGACACTACGCAGGTGCGGCAGGCGCTTGGAGGTCAGCTTGCCCGGTGCGCAGTCGGCCAGTTCCGGCGCCAGTTCCGCCAGCATGCCGACGTAGTCGGAGGACTTGAACGCCTTGGCGGTCACCAGTGCCGTGCATTCGACCGCGTTCAGCGCGTAGTCGAGTTCCGACAGTCGGTAGGCGGGGTTGATGCAGACGAGGATCGCGCCGATCCGGGCCGTCGCGAACTGCGTCAGCAGCCACTCGGCGCGGTTCGGGGACCAGATGCCGACGCGGTCGCCCTTGCGGATCCCCAGTTCCAGAAGGCCGCCCGCCAGCCGGTCCACTTCGCGCGAAAACTCCGTCCAGGTCCAGCGGATGCCCTGCTGGCGGAAAATTGCGGCGTCGCGGTCCGGCCAGCGTTCGACAGTCTGCCGGAGCAGGTCGGGAATGGTCAGCTCCAGAAGCGGCTCGGAGGTGTCGCCCCTGACATGCGACAGCCCCGACGCGGGCGCACGCAGTACCTCGCTCATTCCAGTTCCCTCCACGAACGTCGGTCCAGGGGAAGTATCCGCCGTCCCGAGGCGGGCCGCAACGACAGTTGCGGTCAAGAACAGATCACCGCTTTCGCCTCACCGCTGGAAGCGCGCCGCGCCCATGCTAAGACATCCGGGACCGTGTGGGCGATTGCGAATGCCCGGCACACTGCAAGGAGGGAGCGCGCTTTATGCCTCTGAACGTCGCCATTCTGGATCTGACCATGTCCTACACGGGCACGCGTCCGGGTGAGGAGGCGGGCGAGATGATCCGGCGCTGGCTCACCCCAGCCATGCCGGAAGCAACATTCGCGCGTATCCATATAGCCGGCGGCGCGGCGCTTCCGCCCTTGGACAGCTTCGACGCCTGCGTGCTGAGCGGGTCGGAGATCGGCGTCTACGACGACCGGGACTGGCTGCCGCCGCTGAGGGACTTCCTGCTGCGCGCCCGCGACGCCCGCCGGCCCCTCGCCGGCATCTGTTTCGGGCACCAGATCATGGCCGATGTGTTTGGCGGCAAAGCCGAGAACGTGCACCAGGGTGTGCGTCTGGGCGTCCAGAAGTTTCAGCTCGACGGATTGGAGCACAACGCCTGGGTCTGGCACCAGGACCAGGTCACTGCGATCCCGCCGGGCGCGCAGGTCAGCGGCGAGGCCGCCTATTGCCCGGTCGGGGCGCTCGACTACGAATTTCCGGCCTATTCGGTCCAGTTCCATCCCGAGTTCACCCGCGACTTCTTCGACCACGAGATTCGGCAGGCCTCGGGCAAGTCGATCGACCCGGCCCTTGCCGAACTGGCGTTGCAGCAGGTTGCCACCGAGGAGGTCGCCCCCGACCTCGTTGCGGATCGCTTCGCCGAGGTGCTGCGCCGGGCCTAGAGGCAGGCCCGAAGCAATGCCGTCGCGTTCTCGCGCGTCATCTCGACCGGGTTGCCGCCGACGCTGGGATCGGCCAGCGCCGAGGCGACCAGCGCCTCGATGTCGGGGTCGGTGACGCCGAGCGCAGTCAGGTTCTCGGGGATTTTCAATTCGGCGTTCAAAGCGCCCACGAAGGCCCGGAAACCCTCGAACCCACCTGCGATGCCGAGGTAGTTCGCGGCAAGCCGCAGACGGTCCTCGACCGCCGGCCGGTTGAAGTCGAGCACCGGCTGCATGACGACCGCATTCGTCGTGCCGTGGTGGGTATGGTGCACGGCCCCGATGGGATGCGACAGCGCATGGATCGCGCCGAGGCCCTTCTGGAACGCCGTAGCCCCCATCGCCGCCGCCGACATCATGTTGGCGCGCGCCTCGATGTCCGAGCCATCGGCGAAGGCGCGCGGCAGGTTCTCCTTGACCAGCCGCATGCCTTCGAGCGCGATGCCCTGGCTCATCGGGTGGTAGTGGGGCGAGCAGAACGCCTCGAGGCAATGCGCGAAGGCGTCCATGCCGGTCCCGGCCGTGATCGCGGGCGGCATGCCGACGGTCAGTTCCGGGTCGCAGATGACGACTGCGGGCAGGATGCGCGGGTGGAAGATGATCTTCTTCTCGTGGCTTTCGGAGTTCGTGATGACGCTGGCGCGCCCGACTTCCGATCCGGTGCCGGCGGTTGTCGGCACCGCGACGATAGGGGCGATGGCGTCGGCATCGGCGCGGGTCCACCAGTCGCCGACATCCTCGAAATCCCAGATCGGCCGGGTCTGGCCCGCCATGAAGGCCACGACCTTGCCGAGATCGAGACCCGAGCCGCCGCCGAAGGCGATGACGCCGTCATGTCCGCCGGCGCGGTAGGCCTCGACCCCGGCGGCGGCGTTCATCTCGGTCGGGTTCGGATCGACCTCGGAGAACTTCGCCCGGCCCAGGCCCGCGTTCTCCATCATGTCGAGGGTGGCGATGGTGATCGGCAGTCCGGCAAGGCCGCGGTCGGTGACCAGCAGCGGTTTCGAGATCCCGGCCGCGGCGCAGGCGTCGGCGATCTCGGATATGCGACTGGCCCCGAAGCGGATCGCGGTGGGGTAGGACCAGTTGGCTCTGGGAGACATGAGGCTCAGGCTTTCTTGAAGTGGTATGACTTGGGTCGGGTAAGGTTGTGGTAGCCGATCACCGACAGCCCGCCGCCGCGCCCGGTGTCCTTGCAGCCGGTCCAGCACAAGCCGGGGTCGAGGTAATCGGCGCGGTTGAGAAAGACCGTGCCGGTCTCGATGGCGTCGCCGATGTGCTCGGCGCGTTCCGGATCAGAAGACCAGAGCGAGCAGGTCAGACCGTAATCGCTGTCGTTCATTAGCCGGATCGCCTCGGAATCGTTCTTCACCGGCATGATGCCGACCACCGGACCGAAGCTTTCCTCGCGCATGACCCGCATCGAGTGATCCACGTCCGTTAAGATCTGCGGCATCAGGTAGGCGCCGCCGTCCTCGGGGAAACTTTTCGGGTCGATCAGCGCTTTCGCCCCCGCCATGACGGCCTCGGAGGTTTGCGCGCGCACGAGGTCGGCAAAACGCTCCTGCGCCATCGGTCCCAGCGTCGTCTCCTGCTCCAGCGGATTGCCCAGCTTGAACCCCTCTACGATGCTGACCGCCTTGTCGACGAAGGCATCGAAGAGGCTTTCGGCCACGTAGATGCGCTCGATCCCGCAGCAGCATTGGCCCGAGTTGAACATCGCCCCGTCGATCAGGGTGGCCGCCGCCGCCTCGAGGTTGGCGTCCTCCATGACATACCCCGGATCCTTGCCGCCAAGTTCGAGGCCGAGGCCGGTGAAGGTGCCGGAGGCCGCCGTTTCCATCGCTTTGCCTCCTGCCACCGAGCCGGTGAAGTTGACGAAGCCAAAGGACCGCGCGGCGATCAGGTCCGAGGTGGTCTGGTGGTCGAGAAACACGTTCTGGAAAACGTCGTCGGGGATGCCAGCCGCGTGGAAGGCCGACGCCATGCGTTCGCCCACAAGCGGGGTCTGCGAGGCGTGTTTCAGCATCACCGTGTTGCCCGCGATCAGCGCCGGGGCGACGGTGTTGATCGCTGTCATGTAGGGATAGTTCCAGGGCGCCACGACCAGCACCACGCCGTGCGGCACGCGCTTGATCATGCGCCCGAAGAAATCGTCGCCCGGCTCCAGCACCATCGGCGCCAGCGACTCGCCTGCGATGCGCGCCATGTATTGCGCGCGCTCGTCGAAGCCTCCGAATTCGCCGCCATAGCGGATCGGGCGGCCCATCTGCCACGCGAGTTCGGGCACGATCTCGTCGTTCATCGCACCGACGCGCGCGACGCCGTCAAGCACCAGCTCGATGCGTTCCGCCAGCGGACGCGCGGCCCAGACCGATTGTGCCACGCGGGCGCGTTCGACGGCGGCGCCCGCGTCGGCGGCGGAAAGTGTGGGACGCTCCGCGTAAACCGAACCGTCGACGGGAGAGATGCATCGGATCATGTCAGGCCCTTTCGAATCCGCGGGCGATTTCCCAGTCGGTGACGACGCGGTCGAACTCTTCCTGCTCCCACTCGGCGCAGCGCGTGTAGTGGTCGATCACGTCATCGCCCATCGCCGCGCGCAGCATCTCCGAGGCACGCAGGGTCTCGGTCGCCGCGCGCAGCGTGCGCGGCACGTCGGGCGCCTTCTCGGCGTCGTAGACATCGCCTTTGGTCGGCGGTGCAAGCTCCATCTCGTCCTCGATGCCCTTGATCCCGGCGGCCAGCATCGCGGCCTGCGCAAGATAGGGGTTCAGGTCCGACCCGCCGATCCGGCATTCCACGCGCACGCCCTTGGTGCCGTCGCCGCAGAGCCGGAAGCCCGCGGTGCGGTTGTCCACTGACCAGACGGTCTTGGTCGGCGCGAAGGTGCCCTTGGAGAAGCGCTTGTAGCTGTTGACGTAGGGCGCGAGGAACCAGGTGTAGTCGGGCGCATATTTTATCAGCCCGGCCATGTAATGCTTCATCAGCTCGGACATGCCCAGATCGTCGTCGCCGTCAAAGAAGGCAGGTTTGCCGTCCTTCCAGAGCGATTGGTGGACATGGCTGGAAGAGCCGACCTTGTCGTGGTGCCACTTCGGCAGGAAGCTTGCCGCGCGGCCATGCGCCCAGGCGATCTCCTTGGTCGCGTGTTTCGCGATGGTGTGGTGGTCGGCGCAATCCAGTGCGGGGGCGTAGCGGATGTTGAGCTCTTCCTGCCCGGTCTCGGCCTCGCCCTTGGTGTTCTCGACAGGGATGCCGGCGGCGTAGAGGCAGTTGCGCAGGGGGCGCATCACCGCCTCTTCCTTGGTGGTCTGAAGGATGTGGTAATCCTCGTTGTAACCCGAGATCGGCTGCAGGTCGCGGAAGCCCTCCTTGCGAATCTCGTCGAAACTCTTCTCGAAGAGGAAGAATTCGAGTTCCGTCGCCATCATCGCGGTAAAGCCCATCGCTTCGAGCCGCGCGACCTGCTTTTTCAGCACGGCGCGCGGACTGTGCGGGACCGCCTCGTGAGTATGGTGGTCGAGCAGGTCGCACAGCACCATCGCCGTTCCCGCAAGCCACGGCACCGGGCGGATCGTCGAAAGATCGGGCTTCATCACATAGTCGCCGTAGCCCGCGCGCCAGCTGGTCGAGGCGTAGCCGTCGGGCGTGGCCATCTCGAGGTCGGTGGCCAGCAGGTAATTGCAGCAATGGGTTTCTTCGTGGGAATGCTCGACGAAGTTCGCCGCGTGGAACCGCTTACCCATCAGGCGGCCCTGCATGTCGACGGCGCAGACCAGCACCGTGTCGATGGTTCCGTCCTTCACCTGGGCCTTGAGGTCCTCGAAGCTGAGCGTTCCGGGCATCGCGTCATCCATTCTCGTCAGGGGCAAGGGGCGCCGAGACGGCGCCCCCGGTTGTCAGGTTTCGCCGGGCGCATCTGCCGCGCCCGGACAGTCTGCCTCAGGCGTCGCCGTAGCGATAGGGCCGGCCGGCCTTCACCATGTCGGCATTGTACTGCTTGAAGATCTCGACGACCTTCGCCTTGGTCTCGCTTTCGGCCGCGATCTCGTCCCAGAACGTCTGGGCCGCCGCCTCGACCTGGTCCCATTCGGCGTCGGGGATCGTGGTCAGCTCCATCTTGGTGCCGTTGACGCGCAGGCTGGCCTCGCCGCCCCAGTACCACCACTGGCGATAGTAGTGCGACTGCTCGAAGCAGACCTTGAGCAATTCCTGCAGGTGCGGTGGCACCTCGTTCCAGCGCTCCATGTTGGCGAAGAAATGCCCGATCCAGGCACCCGAGATGTTGTTGGTCAGGAAGTAGTTGGTCACGTCGGCCCAGCCGACCGTGTAATCCTCGGTGATCCCCGACCAGGCGATGCCGTCAAGCTCGCCGGTCTGCACCGCGACCTCGATGTCCTCCCAGGGCAGGGTGACCGGCACGACGCCGAACTGGCTGAGGAAACGCCCGGCGGTTGGGAAGGTGAAGACGCGCTTGCCCTCGAGATCCTTCAGCGACCGGATCGGGTCCTTGGTGGCGAAGTGGCACGGATCCCACGAGCCGGCCGAGATATGCTTGACCCCGACCTTCTCGTACTCGGCCGCCCAGATGTCGTTCAGACCGTACTGGTTGAAGAGAACTGGCACGTCGAGCGAATACCGCGAGGCGAAGGGGAAGTAGCCACCGAAGACGGTGACCTCGGTGGGCGAGGCCATCGAGTCGTCGTCGGACTGCACCGCGTCGATGGTGCCGCGCTGCATCGCCTGGAACAGCTCGCCCGTGGGCACAAGCTGGTCGGCGAAATAGAGCTCGATCTCCATCTGGCCGTCGGCGATCTTGTTGAAGCTGTCGATGGCCGGCTTGATGACATGCTCGGCCAGCGCCGCCCCGGCGTAGGTCTGCAGGCGCCAGGTGATCTTGTTCTGGGCGAGCGCCGGCGTGGCGAGGCCGGCCGCCGGGATTACCGCGGCTCCTTTCAGGAACTTGCGTCTTGAGGTCATGTGCGTCTCCTTTGCTGGACTGGAATTCGGCCGCTTCGTGGCGGCTCTTCTAGGGTTGTGAATAGACGTATTCGGGAAGCCAGGTGGCGATCGAAGGGAAGATCATCACCAGAGCCAGCGCCAGGACCATGACTGCCACGAAAGGCGTGATCGACGCGTAGATGTCGCGCAGGGTGATCTCGGGCGGGGCCATGGCGCGCATCAGGAAGAGGTTGTAGCCGAAGGGCGGCGTCATATAGGCGATCTGGGTCGTGATCGTATAAAGGATGCCGTACCAGATCAGGTCGAAGCCGAGCGCACCAACCAGCGGCACGTAAAGCGGAGCAACGATCACCAGCATGGCGGTGTCGTCGAGGAATGTGCCCATCAGGATGAAGCTGAGCTGCATCAGGATCAGGATCATCCAGGGACTGAGGTTCAGTTTCTCGGTGAACAGCGACTCGATCGCCTTGACCGCGCCGAGCCCGTCGAAGACCGCGCCGAAGGCCAAGGCGGCGAGGATGATCCACATGAACATGCAGGTGATCCCGAGCGTTTTACGCACCGAGTTCTCGAACACTTCGCGCGTCATTCGCCTCTTGAGCACAGCGGCGGCGAAGGCAGCGAGCGCGCCGATTGCCGAGCTTTCGACCAGCGAGGTCCAGCCGTTCACGAAGGGCACCATCATCACGAGGAAGATGGCGACGGGAAGGATGCCGGCGCGCAGCAGGCGCAGCTTCTCGGCCATGGGCATATCGCGTTCCTGCGCATCGAGAACCGGGCCCAGAACCGGGTTCACCCGGCAGCGGATGATGATGTAGAGAATGAACATCGACGCCATCATCAGGCCCGGCACGACGCCGGCAAGCCACAGCTGGCCCACAGGCTGGCGTGCGATCATGGCATAGAGCACCAGCACGACGGAGGGCGGGACGAGAATGCCGAGGCTCGATCCCGCCTGTATCACGCCGGTCACCATGCGCTTGTCGTAGCCGCGCTTGAGCAGTTCGGGCAGCGCGATGGTCGACCCGATCGCCATGCCCGCGACCGAAAGCCCGTTCATCGCCGAGATCAGCACCATCAGGCCGATGGTGCCGATGGCCAGCCCGCCACGCAGGCCGCCCATCCAGACGTGGAACATGCGGTAGAGATCGTCGGCGATCTTCGATTCCGACAGCACGTAGCCCATGAATATGAACATCGGCAGGGTCAGCAGCGGATACCATTTCATCAGCTTCATCGCCGCCGCGAAGCCGAGGTCGTAGCCGCCCCGGTCGCCCCAAAGCAGCAGCGCAGAAACCACGGCGACGAAACCGATGGCGCCGAAGACGCGCTGCCCTGTGAGCAGCATCAGCATCATCGACGCGAACATCAGCGTGGCGATCATCTCGTAGGACATCAGATGTTTTCGCCCCGCAGGCGCAAGAGATCCTTGAGGAACTCCGAGAGGCATTGCAGCAGCATCAGAAGAATGCCGAGGATCATGATCGCCTTGATCGGCCAGAGGTAGGGCCGCCAGGCGGTGGGCGACCGCTCCATCGTGCCGATCTCCTCGACGCCGGTCAGCAGGCCGCCGAAGAACAGGAACGGCGTGCCGCCCCAGTAGCCCAGGGAATAGGCCGCGGAACTGACCGCGCCCCAGAGCAGAACCCCGAGGTAGAAGATCAGCAGAAGCACGGTGAACAGGTCGGCCCAGGCCTTCTTGCGGTCGCTCCATTCGCCGTAAAGCAGGTCCATGCGCACGTTCGAGCCCATCTGGATCGAGTACGGCCCGCCGAGGATGTAATAGGTGACCATTGCGAACTGGGCCATCTCCAGCGTCCAGAGCGAAGGCAGAAAGAAGGTCTTGCTGACCGAGGACCACAGCAGGATGCCGATCAGAACGAAGATGCCGTACATCACGATGCGGCCGACGCGGTAGTTCAGCGCGTCCACGGCGCGGATGAAACCGCGCGCTGCCTTCACGCCCGCACCTCTTGCGCCGCCGGACCGGCCAGCGCCGCCGCGATCCAACCCGACAGCATGCTTGCCATGCCGTCCTGTGCCGGCGCGTCCGCGATCAGGTCGTTGCGGACCTCGATCATGACATTGGGCAAATCGTTCGAGAGACCATGCTCGCGAAGCGTGTGCGTTACGCCGTCTTCCGGTCCGTAGGGCGCGTTGCGGCGCACCGCGAGATCGGTATGCGCCGTTGCGGCGTCCAGCATGGCATTGGCCAGCCGAGCGTCCTCATCGTGCAGAACACCGATCTCGACCTCCCGGCGCGCGCCCATGTAGACCGGCGTGAAGCTGTGCACGGTGACCAGCGCCTGCGCCCGGGTATCCACGATGGTTTTGGCCAGTGTCGCGCGGAAGGGTTCGTAGAAAGAGGCGACGCGCGACAGCCGCTCTTCGGTGCTCATGCCGCGATTGCCGGGAATGTCGAAAACCTCGCTTTTCTCCGGCATCGCACCCGGCGCATCGGGCGGGCGATTGCAATCATAGACCAGCCGCGAGATTCCCGAAAAGATCAGCGGCGCATCGAGACTTTCAGAGAGGCGCATGGCCACGGCGAAAGCGCCGGGGTCCCAGGCGGCGTGGCTGACCTGCACTTCGGGGCTGAGCCCGAGACAGCGCAGATCCTTGGGGATGAAATTACAGGCATGTTCGCAAACCAGCACGATGCCGGACGCGCCGTCCGGGCGGATCACGTTGGCCGGACGGCCCTTGTAGTGGTTCAGATCGCTCATGCGTCCCCCGGTTCGAAATAATTAACTTGAGTTCGGGAAAGCCTGTCAACAGAATACTGTAACGAAACGAACAGTCGCCACGCTTCTGTAATTTTTGCGATCAATCGGGGGGCCGATCTGCCTCAGGACACTCAGACAATCGCGGACCGCATCCAGTCCCGGCTGGACGATCTGACGCGCGCAGAGCGGCAGCTGGCGCAGTCGATCCTCGACAATTACCCGGCGTCGGGGCTCGGCACGATCTCGGCATTGGCCAAGGACGCCGACGTCTCCACGCCCACTGTGGTCCGCATGGTCGCCAAGCTGGGCTTCGGCGGATACCCCGAGTTTCAGGCCGAGTTGCGCGAAGAGCTCAAGGCCAAGGTCAAGAGCCCGATCGCCAAGCACGACACCTGGGCCGAAGGGGCGCCCTCGGGCCATGTCCTGAACCGCTTTACCGAGGCGGTGATCGACAACATCCGCCATTCGCTGAGCCAGATCGACACGGCGACCTTCGACGCCGCCTGTGCCATGCTCGCGGACACCGAGCGGCGGCTTTACATCGTCGGCGGCCGGATCACCCACACGATGGCCGAATACCTGTTCCTGCACATGCAGATGATCCGGCGCGACGTGACCCACATCCAGTCGACCTCGAACGCCTGGCCGCATTACCTGCTGGACGTGCGTGAAGGCGACGTCTTCGTGATCTTCGACGTTCGGCGCTACGAGTCCAACACGCTCAAGCTGGCCGAGATGGCCCATGCCCGCGGCGCGCGGATCGTGCTCTTCACCGACCAGTGGCGTTCGCCCGCGCATGTGGTTGCGGATGTCTGTTTCTCGAGCCGCATCGTGGTGCCCTCGGCCTGGGATTCAGCGGCGACGACCCTGCTGCTGGTCGAGACGGTGATCTCGGCGGTGCAGGATCTGACCTGGGAAGAGACCCGCGACCGGATGCAGCGGCTGGAGGAGATGTTCGACGAGACCCGGCTGTTCCGGAAATTCACCTGAGACCGCGCTGTCAGGCGACAGGCAGTAAGTGCGACCTCACATCACGCAGCCGAGTTGCCAGGGCACGAACTCGTTGTCGCCAAGCCCCAGGGCTTCGGACTTCGATGCCTCGCCCGAGGCCACCGCGATCACCCGGTCGAGAATCTCGGCGCCTTTCTGTTCCAGGCTGACCCCGGCGCTCAGGATGTCGCCGCAGTTGATGTCCATGTCGTCGGGCATCTGCGCGAAAAGCGAGTCGTTGGTGGCAAGCTTGATCGTCGGCGCAGGCTTCGAGCCGAAGGCCGAGCCGCGCCCGGTGGTGAAGCACAGCACCTGCGCGCCGCCGGCGATCTGCCCCGTCGCCGAAACCGGGTCGTAGCCGGGTGTGTCCATGAAGGTGAAGCCCGGGGCGGTGACCCGCTCGGCATAGGCATAGAACGCCGTCAGCGGCGTGCTGCCGCCCTTGGCCGCGGCGCCCAGCGACTTCTCGAGGATCGTCGTCAGACCGCCCTGCTTGTTTCCGGGCGACGGGTTGTTGTCCATCGTGCCGCCGTTCATCTCGGTGTAGCGCTCCCACCAGCGGATGCACTCGATCAGCTTCTCGGCGGTCGTCTCGTCGGCGACACGGCGCAATAGAAGCTGCTCGGCGCCGTAGATCTCGGAGGTTTCCGACAGGATCACGGTGCCGCCGAGACCCACCAGCATGTCCGAGGCGATACCCAGCGCGGGGTTCGCGGTGATGCCCGAAAGCCCGTCCGAGCCACCGCATTGCAGGGCGAGCCTGAGCTCGGAGGCCGGGCAGGGTTCGCGTCTGACGTCGTTCACCTGCGGCAGTAACTCGAGCACCTTGGCCTTGATCGCGTCGATCGTGGCGCGGGTCCCGCCGGTGTCCTGGATGGTCAGGAAGTGGAACCGCTCGGAGCCTGTCTCCGAGGCGTTCTGGCGCATCCGCGCGACCTGCATCACCTCGCAGCCGAGGCCCACGAAGATCGCGGCACCGGTGTTGGGATGCGTGGCATGGCCCCAAAGCACGCGGTCGAGGATCGGAAAGCCCGGCCCGTCCATCGCCATGCCGCAGCCGGTGCCGTGGGCGAAGGCGGCGATCCCGTCGACATTGGGGAAGTCCGCCAGCACGCCGCTCAACTCGACCTCGAGCGCCGCTCGGCGGATCACCGTGGCCGAACAGTTCACCGTTGCGCAGAGCGCGATGTAGTTGCGTGTGCCGACCTGTCCGCCGGGGCGGCGGTAGCCCAAAAAGGTGCGCGGCTCCATCCGCGGGACCGCCGCTTTGGCGGCATCGAGGTCCACGCCGATCCGGTAATCCGTGTCGTGGTCGGAAAAGACGCAATTCTGAGTGTGGACATGCGTGCCCGGAACGATGTCCTCGGTTGCCGTGCCGATGACCTGGCCGAACTTGATGACGGGCATGCCGGCCTTCATCTCGGCCCGCGCGATCTTGTGCCCGCCGGCGACCGGCTTGGGCAGCGGCACGCCGATGCCAAGCGGATCGGCCCCGGCGTCCGTGCGACGCGGCAGGATGGCGACCGTGTCTCGGGCATTGAGGACGATGGCGTCAGGCATGGGCGGCTCCGCTATGGCTCAGGGCCCGGACGACGCCGCGCAGCTCCGCGAGCCCGCGCAGGCGACCGACAAGGGGATACCCGGGATGGGTACCGCGCGCGGCGTCGCTCAGCAACTCCTGCCCGTGGTCGGGACGGAACGGGATCTCCGCGTCCGCACGGCCTTCGGTTCTGCGCCGCGCTTCCTCGTCGAGCAGCACGCGCACCAGCGCCACCATATCAGTGTCGCCCTCGAGATGCGCGGCCTCCTCGAAAGAGCCGTCCGGCTCCTTGGCGACGTTGCGCAGATGGGCAAAGTGGATCCGGTCGGCGAAGCGCGCGGCGATGGCCGGCACGTCGTTGGCGGGGTTCGCGCCGAGCGATCCCGAGCAGAGCGTCAGCCCGTTGGCGGGGCTTTCGACGCTGCCGAGTACGTGGGCGAGGTCTTCGGCGTCCGACACGATGCGCGGCAGGCCGAGGATGTCGCGCGGCGGATCGTCGGGATGCACGCACAGCCGCATGCCAAGCTCCTCTGCCGTGGGCACCACCTCGGTCAGGAATCGCGCGAAGTTGGCCCGCAGGGTGTCGGCGTCGATGCCCTTGTAAAGCGCGAGGTTCTGCTTCAGGCCATCGACGTCGTAGCGGTCGAAGGCGCCGGGCAGCCCCGCCATGATGCTGGCCAGCAGCGTCTCGCGCTCAGTCTCGTCCGAGCCTTCGAACCATGCACTGGCCGCACGCAGCACGTCGGCGGGGTAGTCGTCCTCGGCTTCGGCCCGACCCAGCATGTGCACTTCGAAGGCGGCCATGCGCGGTGCGGAGAACCGCAGGCAGGTGCCGCCGCGCCGCACGGGCGCGGCAAGGTCGGTGCGCGTCCAGTCGAGCAGCGGCATGAAATTGTAGCACACCGTGCGGATGCCCTCGGCGGCGAGGTTGGCCAGCGACTGACGGTAACTGTCGAAGAGCGGTTCGAGGTCGCCGTCGCCACGCTTGATCCGCTCATGGACCGGCAGACTTTCGACCACCACCCAGTCGAACCCGGCGGCCTCGATTTCGGATTTGCGCGCAGCGATGGTCTCGCGCGGCCAGACCTCGCCCGAAGGGATTTCGTGCATCGCCGTCACGATGCCCGAGGCCCCGGTCTGGGCGATCTCGTCGAGTGCGATCCGGTCGAAAGGTCCGTACCAGCGCCAGCTTTCGATCATCCTGTCATCACCTTTTCCGTGGCGCCGCGCGCGCCGTTCTCGACCAGCGACGCATAGGCCGCGACAAGATCGTTGCGATGCGCCTCTGCGAAGCCCGGCGCGAAGATCTCGTGCACGCCGAGCAGCGCGTCCACCTTGGCTGCCGGCCAACCTGCGTCGTCCGACAGTGCGCGCAGGCGGTTCGCCAGCGGGTCCTTCACCTCGATCGCCGCGCCGGTATCATCGGTGCCGCCGACGTAGCGCATCCACGCCGCCACGGCGAGTGTGAGGCCCGGACTGAGGCGACCCGCCGCGTGGTTCTCGGCCATCGTTGACAGGATGCGCTGCGGCAGCTTCTGGCTGCCATCCATCGCGATCTGCCAGGTCCGGTGCCGGATGGCGGGGTTCTCGTACCGCGCGAGCAATGTCTCGGCGTAGTCTTCGAGATCCGTGTCCTGCGGCGGCGTCAATGCCGGGATGATCTCGTGCGCCCAGAGATGTTTCACGAAAGACGAGAACACCGGATCGGCGACCGTTTCGGCGATGGTTTCGTGACCGGCGAGATATCCGAGGTAGGCCAGCGCGGAATGGGTGCCGTTGAGCATCCTGAGCTTCATGTGCTCGAAAGGCGTCACGTCGCGCACCATCTCGACGCCGACCATCTCGAGCGCGGGCCTCGTGCCGTCGACGAAATTGTCCTCGATCACCCATTGCCGGAACGGCTCGTGCAGGACCGGGGCGGCGTCCTCGACGCCGGTTTCCGCTGTCAGTTTCGCGATATCGTCCGCTGTGGTCGCAGGCACGATCCTGTCGACCATCGTCGAGGGGAACCGACCCTCGTCGATGATCCACTTCGCGAGGGCAGGGTCGATCGCCCGCGCCAATTCCGTCACGACGCCCCGGACCAGTTTCCCGTTGTCCGGCAGGTTGTCGCAGGACAGCACGGTAAAGGGGGCGTGACCCGCCTCCCTGCGCCGCGCCAGCGCCCGGACGATGAAACCGGGTGCGCTTTTCGGGAGCGAAGTCTCGATATCGTGGCGGATGTCGGGATGGTCGGGGTCGATCCCGCCGGTGGCCGGGTTATGGCAGTAACCTTTTTCGGTCACCGTCAGCGTGACGAGCCTTGTTCGTTTATCGGCCATCAGGGCCAGCACCGCCTCGGGATCCTCCGGGGCCACGCGCACGTCGATGACCGAGCCGATTACCCGCCGGTGGCGGCCGTCGGGGCCAAGCGCGACGCTGGTGAAGACCCCGCCTTGCTGGGCCAGCCGGTCGCGGGTTCCGGGGCTTTTCAGGCTGACGCCTGTGATGCCCCAGTCGCCCCCCTGCGCTTTCATCAACTCGTCGATGTAAACCGCACCGAAGGCCCGGAAGAAGGCGCCGAGGCCCAGGTGCACGATCCCATGCGCCGGGGCGTCGCCGTTGCGGGTCAGACGGGGCGCATCAGCGGGCAAGCCAGCCTCCGTCGACGTTCAGCACCGCGCCGTGGATGTAGCGCGCGGCTGGTGAGGCAAGAAACACCGCTGCCTCGGCGATGTCGTCGGGCCGGCCCCAGCGTCCGGCGGGAATGCGGTCGAGGATCGCCTTGTTGCGCTCTGCGTCCGCCCGCAGCGCCTCGGTGTTGTTGGTCTCGATGTAGCCGGGAGCGATGGCGTTCACGTTGATGCCTTCGGCCGCCCATTCGTTGGCCAGCAGCTTGGTCAGCCCGGCGACGCCGTGCTTGGAAGCGGTGTAGGACGGAACGCGGATACCGCCCTGGAACGAGAGCAGCGAGGCAATGTTGACGATTTGCCCGTCCGCGCCGCGATCCAGAACCGCGCGCGCGAATGCCTGACAGGTGAAGAACAGCGCCTTGAGGTTGACGTCCATCACGTCGTCCCAATCCGTCTCGGAAAACGCGATGGCATCGGCACGCCGGATGATTCCGGCGTTGTTGACGAGAATGTCCACGGGCGTTTCCGCGAACACATCGCGTGCCGCCATCGGATCGCTGAAGTCGAGGCGCAGCTCGCGTCCGTTCTCGATGTCCTCCAGCGTTTCGGCGCAGGACGAACGTCCGGCGCAGATCACGGTGGCACCGGCACGGCCCATGGCGCGGGCAATCGCCTGCCCGATGCCGGTGTTGGCCCCGGTGACCAGCGCCGTTCGTCCGTCGAGCGAAAACGGGTTCACCGAAGCTCCTCCATGCCGACCATGTCCATGTCGCGGAAATCCACGTTGTCCCCGGCCATCGCCCAGCAGAAGCTATACCGCCCGGTGCCCGCACCGCAATGGATCGACCACGGCGGCGAGATGACCGCCTCCTCGTTCTGAATCACGAGATGCCGGGTCTCCTCGGGCTTGCCCATGAAGTGGAACACGCGCTGGGCGGGATCGACATCGAAGTAGAGGTAAGCCTCCATCCGCCGGTCGTGGACATGGCAGGGCATGGTGTTCCAGACCGAGCCGCCGTGGAACATCGTGTAGCCCATGACAAGCTGGCAACTTTCCATGACCTCGGGATGCACGAACTGATAGATGGTCCGTTCGTTCGCGGTCTTGGCCGCGCCGAGATCGACCCGGTTCGCCTCGTCGATGGTTATGCGGCGCGTCGGGAAAGTCGAATGGGCGGGTGCCGACAGGATGTAGAACCGCCCATCACCGGCAAAGGTCACGGGGCCCGCACCGCGCCCGATGTAGAGCACCTCGCCCTTGTCGAGCGCATGGCTTTCGCCGCCGACGGCGACGGTTCCGGGCGCGCCGATGTTCAGCACCGCCATCTCGCGTCGTTCGAGAATGCTGTCGGTGCCGCATTCCTTGACGTGATCAAGCGTCAACTCCTGCCCGTTGGGCACGGCACCGCCCAGGATCAGGCGGTCGTAATGAGCGTAGGTCAGGCGGATCTCGCCGGGCAGGAACAGGCCCGCGACCTGGAAGTTCCGGCGCAGCCCGGCGGTATCGAACCCTTTGGCGGTTTCGGGGTCCACGGCGTAACGGGTGTCGACGGTCAACATGTCGTTCGGTCCTTTCAGAGAAAATCGTCGCGGCGTGGCGAGAAGCTGTCGATCAGGCGACCCGCCTCGAGGCAGCGGCAGCCGTGCAGCGCCTCGGAGGGGATCACGAAGCAATCGCCGGGGCCGACCTCGGTTTCCTCGCCGTCGATGCTGAAGACGAAGCGGCCCGCCGCGACGAAAGACGACTGCACATGTGGGTGCCGGTGCAGCTTGCCCTCGGCGCCGTCTTCGAAGGTGAAGGCGACGACCATCAGCGCCGGATCGTCGGCCAGCACCTGTCGGGTCACACCGGGATCGGCCGGAACGACGGGGAAATCCTGAGGCATGGTACGCTCCTTGGCAGGCGTCAGGTCAGAGGCGATAGGCGTCCTTGGCCAGACGGTAGGTCAGATCATGGGCGACCTCGAAGGCATCCGGTTCGGACAGGCGGCCCGAGGCGACAAGCGTGGCGAGGTAGGCGCAGTCGACGCGCCGGGCGACATCGTGGCGTGCGGGGATCGAGCAGAAGGCGCGGGTGTCGTCGTTGAACCCGACGGTGTTGTAGAATCCGCAGGTTTCGGTGGTCATCTGCCGGTAGCGCATCATGCCTTCGGGGCTGTCGAAGAACCACCAGGCCGGCCCGAGCTTGAGCGATGGGTAGACGCCGGCCAGCGGCGCCAGTTCGCGCGAATAGGCGGTCTCGTCCAGGGTGAAGAGGACCACCGCAAGGCGCGGGTCTGTCCCCACCGCGTCGAGCAACGGTTTCAGCGCGCGCACGTAATCCGTCCGCGTCGGAATATCGAAACCCTTGTCGCGTCCGAAGCGCGCCATCGTCGGCTCAGAGTGATTGCGGAACGATCCGGGATGGATCTGCAGCACCAGCCCGTCGTCGAGGCTCATGCGGGCCATTTCGGTCAGCATGTGGCCGCGGAACGCGTCGGCCTCTTCTGACGTGCAGTCTCCGGCCAGCGCCTTGGCAAAGAGCGCGGCGGCTTCGGCCTGCGAAAGATCCTCGGTCCGCGCGGTTGGGTGACCGTGATCCGAGGAGGTGGCCCCGAAGCTCTTGAAGTAATCCCTCCGCGCGCGATGCGCGGCAAGATAACCTGTCCAGCTTGTCGTGTCCTCGCCGGTCAGATCGCCCAGCCGGGCGATGTTGTCCGCGAACCCCTCGAACTCGGGGTCGATCACCGCGTCCGCGCGATAGGCGGTCACGACGCGGCCCGCCCAGCCCGACTCTCGAATGGTGCGGTGGTGGTCAAGCGGATCGAGTGCGCTTTCCGTCGTCGCGATGACTTCGATGTTGAAGCGCTCGAAAAGCGCGCGCGGGCGAAACTCGGGCTTTGCAAGACAGTCGGCGATCTGGTCGTAGATCCCGTCTGCGGTCTCGGCGGACAATGCTTCCGTGACGCCGAAGACGTCCTGGAAGGCGTGTTCGATCCACATCCGTGAGGGTGTGGCACGGAAGAGGTGGAAGTTGGCGGCGAACAAGCGCCAGATCTTGCGCCCGTCGGTTTCCACCGGGCCGCCGTCGACGCGCGGCACACCCAGATCCTCCAGCCCGACGCCCTGGCTGTAAAGCATCCGGAAAACGTAGTGATCCGGCGTGACGAACAGCTGCGCGGGATCGGGGAAAGGGTCGTTCTGCGCATACCAGCGAGGGTCGGTGTGACCGTGCGGGCTGATGATGGGAAGATCCTGAATGTCGCCGTAAAGCGCGCGGGCGATGTCGCGGCTGCGCGGGTCGAGCGGGAACAGTCGATCTGGGTCGAGGCGCGCCATGGGTCCTTTCCGGCGTCACGAAAAGGCGTGACAGGCCAAGTTTGGCAATCTAGTATGTTAGCATATCAGATCTTGTCAACGGCAATCGGGGCAGCGTGCATGGCGGACGCGCCGCAACTCAGACCGGTCGAGCCGGTGCACAGACCGTCTGTCTCGGACCAGGTGTTCGAGGCGCTGTACGCTCAGGTGCTGTCGCTCGATCTCGCGCCCGGAACGAAGATCTCCGAAGCCGAGGTTGCAAAGCAGCTCGACGTGTCGCGCCAACCGGTGCGCGACGCGTTCTGGCGTCTGTCGCAGCTGGGCTTCCTGCTGATCCGCCCGCAGCGCGCCACGGTCGTAAGCCAGATCTCGGCCGCCGACATCTTCAAGGCGCGCTACATCCGGACCGCGCTCGAGGTGGAAACGGTGCGCCGCGCCTGCCGCGAACTCGACGGCGCGCAGTTCGACGCGCTCAAGGCGCTGATCGACGCGCAGCGCGCCGCGCTAGACGCCGGAGACAAGAAGCGCTTTCACGAACTCGACGATGCCTTCCACCGCAGCATTTGCGAGGAAGCCGGTGTCGGGTTCTGCTGGGACGTGATCCGCGAGAAGAAGGCCCATACCGACCGGGTGCGGTTTCTGTCGCTCGGCTTCGCTTCGCAATCGGCGCTGGAGGATCATGTGAAGATCCTCGCGGCGATCCGGTCGGGGAATGCCAACGAGGCGGAAGCGGCATTGCGGCTGCATCTGGGGCGCATCGAGCCGCTGGTCGAGCGATTGAGGCTCGACAATCACGAATGGTTCGTCGAGGAAGACTGAATGAGCACGCGTATCCTCTCCATCGGAGAATGCATGATCGAAATGGCCCCGTCCGGCACGCCGGGTCAGTTCTCGATGAATTTCGCCGGCGACACGCTCAACACGGCCTGGTACCTGCGCAAGCTGCTGCCGCAGGGTTTCTCGGTCGAATACCTGACCGACATCGGCATGGATTCCGCCTCGCACAAGATGCGCGCCTTCATGGAGGAGCACGGCATCGGGACCGGCCAGATCCGAATGCGCCAGGACCGGACGGTGGGGCTTTACCTGATCGAGCTCGAAGGCGCTGAACGCCATTTCTCGTACTGGCGTGGCCAGAGCGCCGCGCGCTGCCTTGCCGACGATCCCGAGCGGCTGGCAGATGCGGTTCGCAACACGGGTCTGGTCTATTTCTCAGGCATCACGCTGGCGATCCTCGATCCCGCCGGGCGCCATGCGCTTTTGACGGCGGTCGAGGAGGCGCGCCGTCACGGCACAACGGTGGCCTTCGATCCGAACCTGCGGCCCGGTCTTTGGGACAGCCACGAAGAGATGTGTGCGGCGGTGATGTCCGCGGCCAGCCATTCGGACATCGTGCTGCCCTCCTTCGAGGACGAGGCGAGCTTTTTCAATGACGCCGACGGGTCCGCCACGGCGCAACGCTACGCCGGTCAGGGCGCGTCTCTGGTGGTGGTCAAGAACGGTGCCGGCGCGCTCGTCACGCTGCACGAGGGCGAAACGGCCGAACACACGCCGCGCCCGGTCGAGGATGCGGTCGATACCACCGCCGCCGGCGACAGCTTCAACGCCGCCTTCCTTGCCGAATGGATCGAAAAAGGGGCCGTGGCACCGGCTGTCGCGCGCGGCTGTGCCGTCTCGGGCGAGGTGATTCGCCATCGCGGTGCGCTGGTCGCCCTGGACTAGGGCCGCGCGGCTCCGCTACCAGGACTTGCCGCGCGCGGTCACCGGCCAGAGCGTTTCGACATGCCCGTCGCGTATCCCGACGTACCAGTCGTGCAGGTTGCAGGTCGGGTCGCAATGCCCCGGCACCAGCCAGAGCCGGTCGCCGACCGCAAGCGCGCCGCCGGGGTCCGACACCGTGCCATGCTCGTCCGAGGCGCTCTCGTAGACCACGTCGTCGCGCCCGAAGATCTCCGGCAGCCCGCTGTCGAGCGACATCACCTTGAGGCCGGCATCGACGACCGCACGGTCAGGTTGCGCATGGCTCATCACCGAGGTCAGCAGGAACAGCGCGTTCTCGAACTCGGTTGCATCGAGCCTGTCGCCCTTTGCGTCGCGCACGCGCCCGTAGTCGGCGTCCATGAACGCGTAGGAGCCGCATTGCAGCTCGTTGTAGAGCCCCGACAAGGCTTCTAGCCGGAACGAGCCGGTGCCGCCGCCGCCCACCGTGTTGCAGGCAAGACCCGCCTCGGTCAGCGTCTCGACGCAGTCCGCAGTCGTGGCGATCATCCTGCGCGCCGCCGCCGCGCGCTCGGCGTGGTCGCGGATGTGTTGCATCGCGCCCTGGTAGGCCTGCACCCCTTCGAATGTCAGCCCGTCGGCACCGTCGATCAGCTGCGCAAGCGCCACCGCTTCAGGCCCCGCGGCCACGCCGCAGCGCGCCTGTCCCACGTCGATCTCGACAAGGCAGCCAATCGTCGTCCCCGCCGCGGTGGCCGCCTCCGACAGTTCGGCCACGTTGGCGGCGTCGTCGACGCAGCAGGTCACCCGCGCGCCCAGTTTCGGAAGGTCCGCCAGCCGCGCGATCATGCGGCGGTCGCGCACCTCGTTGGTCACGAGGATGTCGCGAATGCCACCCCGCACGAAGGCTTCTGCCTCGCTCACCTTCTGGCAGCAGACCCCGCAGGCCCCGCCGATCTCCTGCTGAAGACGCGCCACATCCGCCGAGCGGTGCATTTTGCCATGCGCCCGATGCCGCACGCCGGCGGTGCGTATGAACGCCCCGAGCTTGCGGATATTGCGTTCCAGCGCGTCGAGGTCGAGCACGAGACAGGGCGTGATGACCTCGGAAACCGATTGGCCGACAAGCGCGGGCACATCGTAGCCCAGAACGAGCGGATCCGGTTCGGAGTGATCTGGCACGGTGGTCTTCCCCTCGCGTTTTGGTCCCGGCGCCTGCCGCGTTCAGTCCTTGCGCAGCCGATCGGCGCGTTTTCGCAGCAGGACCGAGCGCAGATCGTGCATCGCAAGCAGCAACGCCTCGCCCACCTCGTCGAGCTCATCCGGCGTGGCCCTGGACTGCGCCCAATGCGCCACCAGCTTCAGCCGATCCACTGTGCGTTGAATGTCGTCGGTCTCGCGCCGGTCGAGCGTGGCGCGGCGTTCGCTCATCCAGCCGCGGATCGCGGCCTGGTCGGCTTCGGACAATTCGCTGCCGCCATGCGGCCGGATCTCCCCGTTCCGGATGTTGACGACGGCGATCTGCGTCAACTCGATGCGCTGATCGCGGGCCTGCGTGCCGACACGAAACACCGTCGCTCCGTTTTCGCGGGTTCGGAAATAGTATTCGGGCAGATCGCGCACCGGTCCTCCTCGGGCTGCTCTTCCAGATCGTCAGACCCCGCGCGGCAAGTCAATGGCCGCGCGGGTCTTCTCTGGTTCGGAAATATCCCCGCCGGAGGCAGCGCGCCCCGGCGCGCATGTCTGCGCTACCTCAACCCGGCGCAGAACCGCTGGATCCGCGTGCAGGCCTCTGTCAGCGCCGCGTCCGAGGTCGCGTAACTGATCCGGAAGGCCGGAGACAGGCCGAAGGCCGCGCCGAAGACAACCGCGACCCCGGTTTCCTCCAACAGCGCCGTCGCGAAGTCCTCGTCCGAACCGATTTCCGCACCGCCCGCCGAGGTCTTGCCGATCAGCCCGGCGATCGAGGGGTAGACGTAGAACGCGCCTTCCGGCACCGGGCAGGTCACGCCCTCGATCTCGTTCAGCATCGACGCCACGAGATCGCGCCGCCGTTTGAAGACCGCGTTGTTCTCGGCGATGAAATCCTGCGGGCCGGTCAACGCCTCGACCGCCGCCCATTGCGAAACCGAGCACGGGTTCGAGGTCGACTGCGACTGGATCTTGCGCATCGCCGCGATCAGCTTCTCGGGTCCGGCCGCGTAACCGATGCGCCAGCCGGTCATCGCGTAGGCTTTCGACACCCCGTTGACCGTCAGCGTCCTGTCATGAAGCCGTGGTTCAACCTCGGCAGGCGTGCAGAACCGGAAATCGTCGTAAGCCAGATGCTCGTACATGTCATCCGTCATAACCCAGACATGCGGGTGCTGCATCAGCACGTCGGTCAGCGCCTTGAGTTCGTCCCGGTTGTAGCCCGCGCCCGTCGGGTTCGACGGCGAGTTGAAGATCAGCCACTTGGTCTTCGGCGTCATCGCCGCCTCGAGTTGCTCGGCGGTCAGCTTGTAGCCGGTCTGAAGCTGCGCCTCGGCGATCACCGGCGTGCCTTGCGCCAGCAGAACCATGTCGGGATAGCTGACCCAGTAGGGCGCCGGGATCACAACCTCGTCGCCCGGGTTCAGCGTGGCCATCAGTGCGTTGTAGAGCACCTGCTTGCCGCCGGTCCCGACCGTCACTTGCGCCGGTGTGTAGTCCAACCCATTGTCACGCTTGAACTTTTCACAGATCGCCCGTTTCAGCTCTGGAATTCCGTCGACAGGCGTGTATTTTGTCCTCCCGAGGTCGATCGCGGCGATCGCGGCATCCTTGATGTTCTGCGGCGTGTCGAAATCCGGCTCGCCCGCGCCCAGCCCGATGACGTCTTGACCGGCCGCCTTGAGTTCGGCTGCCTTCGTCGTGACGGCGATGGTCGGGGACGGTTTGACACGTGCAAGCGTCGCTGACAGCAGTTCCATGGCGGCCTCGGTCGGATAGGGAAATCGAAGGTTTGCCCTCCTCTTAGAGGCACCTCCCGCAGCGTTCAAGCGGGATCGGAATTAAGTGAAAGGATGACCATGACCACCGAGCAGGACTGGTACGGACCCGACACCGCGACATTCGGAGACAGGCTGACCGGCGCGCGGGAGGCGGCAGGCATGAACCAGACCGACCTCGCCCGGCGCCTTGGCGTGCGGCTCGAGACGTTGCGGGCATGGGAAGAGGACGTCAGCGAACCGCGTGCCAACCGCCTGTCGATGATCTCGGGCCTGCTCAACGTGTCAATGCGCTGGCTGCTGACCGGGCAGGGCGACGGCGTCGAGGCGCCGGACGGGCTCGATACGCCCGAGGCCATGCCGCTTCTGCACGAGCTGCGCGAATTGCGCTCGGACATGCTGAACCGCGCCGAGCAGCTCGGCCGTCTCGAAAAGAAACTGCGCGCCGCGCTGCGGGGCTGAGCGGTTGACCGGGGAGACGCGCGAACACCGGATCAAGCGGCTACGGATGCGCTCGATGCGCCGGGGCATCCGCGAAATGGACCTCATCCTCGACGCCTATGCCGGTCGCAACCTCGGCGGCATGGACGCCGAGGGGCTCGACCGTTTCGAGGCGCTGCTCGACGAGAGTGATCACGACCTCTACCAGTGGATCTCCGGGCAGACGCCGGCACCGGGACCGCATGCCGCGCTCATCGACGACATCGTCCGACAACTGCCGCGCGCGCGGGGCTGACGGGCAGCGCGCGCTGCGTTTGCCGCCTTTTAACGAAATCTTGTGCTTTCCGGCGCAGGTTGCCCCCGACCGCAACGAGTCGGAGTGCAAGATGAGCGTGCAAGATCCAATTCCCGCCGGGATTCAGGTGGCCGGTCAAAGCCGGGGTTTCATGCTCGGCTATCTCGAGGCCTTGTCGCTGGTCGAACGGCTGCACCGCCTGCTGCTCGACGTCATCAAGGACGAGTTCGAGCGTGTCGGGGTGCTTGAGATCAACGCGGTGCAGGCGCTTTTGCTTTTCAACATCGGCGAGAACGAAGTGACGGCGGGCGAGCTCAAGACCCGCGGCTACTACCAGGGCAGCAATGTCAGCTACAATCTCAAGAAACTCGTCGACATGGGTTACATGCATCACCAGCGCTGCGACATCGACCGCCGCTCGGTCCGGGTCAGGTTGACCGAAAAGGGGCGCAAGATCCGCGATGTCGTCGCGGCACTTTTTGCCAGGCATGCCGACGGGCTCGAACAAAAGCAGGTGCTTGGCCCGGAAGGCATCGACGACATCACCCGCTCGCTCAAGCGGATGGAACGGTACTGGAGCGAACAGATCCGCTACATCTACTGACGTTCGGGCGCTACCGCGTCTTCGTCCGCCGCGACCAGTCGGGCGTCGCCGGGCAGATCGAGCCGGCTGACCAACTCCCCGTCAAGTTCCCGCCGCAGCTTTCGCGTCATCGCCTCGGCGTAGGCCTCGTATCCAAGCGCGGTCTCGACGAAGGCGTCCGGTCCCACGATGACCTCGGCCCGGAAATAGGCCGACAGCTCGGCGATCTCGCCCATGCGCCCCTCGCCAGTCCGGCGCGCTTCGGTACCAATCACGAGACCGTTGACCGTCACGCCGGAGGCCGCGACCGATGCTTTCACGTCGCGCGGCCGCGGCCCGAGGTTGGACTTCCCGTCACCGGACAGATCCAGCGTGTGCCGCGCGCAACCCGGCTGTTGCGCAAGATAGGCGACGCCGACGCTCATCGCCTCGCCAAGCGCTGTTCCGGGCGTCGCGTCGCGCCGGCTGGTCGCGGCAAGCACGGCGCTGATCGCGGCAATGTCGCCACGTGAGGTCACGGGCGTCCATGGAACCAGTGTCGCCTGGTCTTCGGGGCCGCTCCATTCGAAGATGAGCAGCGATATCGGTGCATCGGGGCGGCTCAGAAGGGCGCGCACCACGCCGTCGTCGTTCAGCGCAGTCACCACCCCGTCAAGCTGCATCCGGTACTCGCGCAGGTCGACCGATCCCGAAACATCGAGGCCGAGCGCGAGCGCCTGCCGGCAATCGGCCTGCGCCTGTGCGCAAAGGCCCAGAAACGCCACAAAGACGCCGACCGCGCGCAGCACCCGCTCAGCCCCGCCCGCCGGGGCCGGCACCCGGCGCCGCGCCGACAACGGGCGCGGTCAACTCGCGCTCGAGCTTGCGGCGCATGGCGCGTTCGTAATCCTCGAACCCGTCGGCGATCTCGAGAAAGGCGCCTGCGCCCCGGATCACCTCCTGCCGGTAGAACGCGATCAGCCCGGTCTCGACCTCGAAGTCCGCGCCGTTGACCACCAGCCCGTTGACGGTAACGCCGTCGAAGGGAAACTCAGCGTAGGCGAGCGCCGGGGCGAAACCTTCGTTGTTCTGTCCGTCCCCGGCGATGTCCAGCGTACGCGACAGGCAGGGCGGCGCCTCGGCCAGCAGGCCCGCGCCGAACCCCAGCGCATATCCCATCGCCGTTGGAAAGTCGTTGTGGCTCCGCCGGCTCTCGGCGATCGTGAGCGCGGCATCGAGCAGCTTGGCATCGCTGTCGATCAGCACCCAGTCAAGCAGCACTTCCTGATTGTAGCGCCCGGACCATTCGTAAACGGCCAACGCCACCGGCATGTCGGACGAGAAGAAGGCGGCGCGCACCTCCGGGGCAGCCAGCGCCGCGGCCATGCCGCCGCGCTGCAACCGGTCCTCGGCAGCATCGACCGAGCTCGACACGTCGAGCGCAAGAAGCAGCGCGAGTCGGCACGGCCGCGCCTCTGCAGCGCTCGCGCCGAGGGCCAGCGCGAGCAAGGTCGCCGCCGCGCGCTTCACCAGTGGCCGGTGTTTTCCATGCTCTGCCAAGGTTCCGCCGACGGCAGATCGTCGCCTTCCTGCAGCAATTCGATCGAGACGTTGTCGGGCGAGCGGACAAAGGCCATATGCCCGTCGCGCGGCGGACGGTTGATCGTCACGCCGTTGTCCATCAGCTTTTGGCAGGTTTCGTAAATGTTGTCGACGCGGTAGGCGAGGTGCCCGAAATGCCGGCTGTCCGAGGGCAGCCCCTCGTCACCGTCCCAGTTGTAGGTCAGTTCGACGGGACACTCCTCCTGCCCGGGAGGTGCCATGAACACCAGCGTGAAGCGGCCCTTGTCGTTCTCCATCCGGCGCGTCTCTTTCAGGCCGAGCAACTCGTAGAAGGCCATCGACTTCTCCAGATCCTTCACCCGGACCATCGTGTGCAGATACTTCAGGCTCATTGCGCGTTCCTTTCACGTTCCATCGCGCCGGAACCTAGCATGCCCCGCCACGGTTGCCAGCGCGATCAGAACTTCGATTCGATGCCGACCGACACCGAGGTCTCGCGCGTGTCGAAACGGCTCACGTTGGAATACTTGCGCCCCGTGCTGATCCGCAGGTTGGGCGCGAAGCCCGCGTAGTCGATGTCGGGAAAGAAGAAGTTCACGTCCCCGTAGACCGACTTGTCCTGGCGACCGCCCGGTACTTCGAAGACCGCGATGTAGTCCGGGTAATCCGAATAGCCGAGCGTCAGACCAGCCGTGACCCGGGCCGGGCCAAGCTTGCGGTCGAAGCCGTAGACCGCCCGGAGCGCGGCGGAGTCGTAACGGGCGTTCTCGAAGTCCGAGGTGATGCGCTGCAGGTTCAACGACATGCCGATGGCGTCGCCGTTGGCAAGTTCGTGATCGACCGCGCCCACGAGTTCGTATTCGGTAGCGTTGAACAGCGAGGCGAAATCGTTGAACTGTCGCTCGACAGATCCGTCGAGAGACAGCGCAGTCGCATCGCCCAGTCTCCAGCTTCGACCGGCATTGAGCTCGATGAAGTCGTAGCTCGGATCGCCACCGTACCACAGCCGCCCGACCGCCCCGCCGACGCGGGCGACGCCCTTTGCCTCGCCCACCGCAAACGCATGGTCGAGCGTAGCGGCGAGGTAAGTGTAGCCGAAATCGCTGTTTGAGACCTCGGGCGCTTTGTCGCGCGCCTCGTCGTTGAGGGCGACGCGCTGGATGTAGACGCGGAGACCCGCGGAGGTCTGGCTGCGATCATCGGCCCGCAGCCTGTAGCCGAGATTGAAGTCGGTCGCGAAAACGGTTCCGGGCAGGGCGAGCGCGGCGCCGCTCAGCACGCCGGTGAACGGAATGCCGTCGATCACCTGCAACGCGGAATCCGCCCCGTCATTGACATTGTCCGACGGCCGCACGGCGGTCCGCAGGTAGAAGCTGAACGGGTTGATCCGCCGCACCCGGGCATAGTCCTCGGCGATACGCTGCTCGATCTCGACGCTCGGCGCGTATTGCGCCGCGCGCCGCAGCCAGATCTGGGTCGTGGTCGGTCGTGAATCGGCAAATGCGAGCCGCGCGGCGAGCTCGGCCGACTGGAACCGGCTCAGATCGTCCCCGGAAAGCCGGTAGGCGCGCGCCGCCGAGCGTCGCCCCCTGCCGGGCCGGCCCAACTGCCCCTGTGCCTCGGCGACGAGATAGTGGACGACCGCGTCGTCGGGGTTGGCGGCCAGCAGCGCCTCGCCGAGCCGCACCACCAGCTCCGGCGCGTCGCCGGCTGCGGCCGCCTCGATCGCGATGCCACGGGCCTCGTCGACCGAAAGCGTGACCTCGTCCGGTTCCGTGTCAGCGCCGGCGGTCGCCGCGCTCAGGCAAAGACAAAGCGCCACGGCCCTCGGGACGTGGCGCATGGCCCGGGCTGCCGCGCGCAAGAGCACCTAGGGCTTGGGCTGTTTGCAGAGGCGGTCCTGCCCCTTCTTGCCACAGGCTCCCATGACGAACACGCCGTGCTCGATGATGCCGTCGAAGCCGTTGATGTGCTCTTCGGCCTTCAGGACGCCCGCGACCTCCGAGGCGCCCTTGCCGCCGAAGACGCCGCCGTAGCTTCCCTTGACGGTGTTGCCCTGAGAGACGGTACTTGTGAAGCTGCCGTTGTCGTCGATGTTGCCCGCGTCCAGTGCAAGATCGCGGACCCGCAGTGTGTCGCCGTCGCCGTCGACGTAATCGACCACCTTGCGGCGGGTGATGATGCCATCGACGCGCCGGTCCGAGAAACTGCCGGTCACCAGCGCCCGGCCCGTGACCTCGGCGGCCTGTTTCGAGCGGAAGGATTGCGGCGTGCCGTCCTTGACCTCGATCAGGTCCTCGCCCGACCCCTCGATGTTGAGCATGCCGACATAGCGCCCGGCATAGCTGATCAGGCCGCGCTGCCGGTTGCTGCCCTCGTCGACCGGGGCGGAATAGGTCTTGGCGGAGTAGCGACCGCCGGCGAAGAACTCCTCGAACTGGCCGCCGGTGACCACGACCGCGGCCCGGGTGCCCCGGATATCCTTGACGTAGGCCGTGCTGTGCCGGTCCAGGGACCCGTCCTGCTGGGTGTAGGCCTCGTAACCCGCGCGGTCGAGATTGGCGCGGCGGCGGTACTTGGCACGGAACGGGCTGTCCTCGAGGTCGACGCCGCGGATGGTCAGCGTTTCCTTGTTCGGGTTGTAGCTGAAGCCGCGCAGGTTGCCGGACAGCTCTTCCGGAATATCCGGACCGGTCGGCTCTTCCGTGCCGGGGCCTTCGGACGCGCTGTCCTCTTCGAACGGGTTGCCGTCGCCGCAGGCCGCAAGCGAAAGGCACAGCACAAGGCTGAGGGTTGGAAGTTTCATGCTCGACTGCCTCTGTCTCGAATTTTTTCGACAGTTTCCTTCCGCGCCGCCTTTTGTCAATTACACCAAAGCGATGCGCACGGCGTGTGTTGCAGCCTTGCCGATGCGCAATACCGCATATCGCGGTTCCCGCCTGCCGACCTGCCAGATATAGTGCGACACGACTCATCTGGTAGAAAGGACCGTCCCATGCCGCTCAGCCCCGACCAGCAGGCCGAAATCGACGCGTTGCGGGCCGAGCCCCGGCCCACCCTGCGTGCGGTGAGCGAAGGCATGGAGGCGCATCTCTACAAGGCCGTGCCGGTGCTTGACCACGGTTTTGTGCGGGTCATCGACTACATGGGCGACGACGCGGCGATCTGCCAGGCGGCGCGGGTCAGCTATGGCCGCGGCACGAAATCGGTCTCCAACGACGAGGGGCTGATCCGTTATCTCATGCGCCACTGGCACTCGACTCCGTTCGAGATGTGCGAGCTGAAATTGCACGTCAAGCTGCCGGTCTTCGTCGCCCGCCAGTGGATCCGGCACCGCACCGCCAACGTCAACGAATACTCCGCGCGCTACTCGATCCTCGACCGCGAATTCTATATCCCCGCGCCCGATGCGCTGGCCGCGCAATCGACCGTCAACAACCAGGGCCGCGGTGCGGCGCTGGAAGGCGCCGAGGCGGCGCGGGTGCTGGAGATCCTGAAGGCCGACAGCAACCGGTGCTACGACCATTACGAAGAGATGATCTCGCAGGAGGGGCAGAACGGGTTGGCGCGCGAACTCGCCCGCATGAACCTGCCCGCGAACGTCTACACCCAATGGTATTGGAAGGTGGACCTGCACAACCTTTTCCATTTCCTGCGGCTTCGCGCCGACACCCACGCCCAATACGAGATCCGGGTCTACGCCGAGGCGATCTGCGACATGGTCGCCGACTGGGTTCCGGCGGCATATCGGGCGTTCGAGGATTATCGCCTGGGTGGGGCGACGCTCTCGGGCAAGGCGCTGGAGTGCCTCCGGCGGATGCTCAAGGGTGAGGAGGTCACGCAGGAGACGTCCGGTATGAGCAAGGGGGAATGGCGGGAGTTTGAGGGGGTGATTGGGTAATGGCGAATGGTCGGTCCGTTCGACTCTACCTCGCAGACGGTACTGCGACTGGAATTCTCACTGCTGAAATTATGAATTGGACTGGTCATGTACTCGCTGCGCCTCGCACTCGCCTCGAAGATGCACTTGGCAGATCCGAACTGAAACGAACAGGTGTGTATTTGCTTTACGGCCCCGATGATCAGGGGAGCAGTCTGACAAGAGTTTATGTTGGCGAGGGTGATGAGATTGGCAAGCGCCTGTATGAGCACAATAAGTCTAAAGATTATTGGGATCATTTTATTGCTGTTACGAGCAAGGATATGAACTTGACCAAGGCGCATGTGCGTTTTCTCGAGGGACGAGTAATTGGGTTGATTGAATCCGCTAAAAGATCGGTAATCGATAATTCCACAGCGCCATCGTTTGAATTACTTCCTGAGGCAGACATCTCAGATATGCATACTTTCTTAGAAGAAATGCAGTTGATTTTCCCGGTCATTGGCTTTGATCTCCTGAAACAACAGAAGAGTAAGGCTGGTGGAACCGCCATAAGGCATACGGCGACTCAACTTGAGCCAGAGCTAGCGGAAGTTACCTTCATTCTAGAAAACAAGGGCGCCGGAATATCTGCGCGCGCAGTGGAGAGCGAAGGTGAGTTCGTTCTGATGGCGGGGTCTGTAGGTTCGCTCAAGGAAAAGGTTTCATTTAATGAAAAAGTTAAATCATTCCGTGATGAAGCGAAGAATTTTGGAATTATGGTTCACGAGGGTGAGAGGAATTTTCGCCTTTGTGAGGATGTTTCTTTTGGGAGCCCTAGCGCAGCAGCTGTTTTTCTCTTTGGAACATCTCGTAATGGACGAACTGATTGGATAGTTGAAGGTCGTAACGTAAACTACGGGACATGGAAGCAGGAACTCATCGACGCTATGTCTGCCCACAAAGGTATGGAAAATTAGCCCGACTTCGGTGTTTCTCGCTCGGCAACGCCGGGCAGCACCCGACCCGCCCCTCAGGGCGGAAGCTTCTCGCCCACCCTCGGGTCCGGCGCTACCCTCATCGCGTAGACGAACTCCGGCGCACCCGAAAACCTTCCGAACCGGCGCTGGGCGCAAAAGACCTACGCAGAATGCCGATCTGCCGCATCGCAGAAAAAAGCCGCGCCCGAAGGCGCGGCAGTCGAGGCAGGTCTCAAAACTCAGGCGGCTTGGCGATCGTGGCGGCCTTCCTTCACTTCCTCGATGATCTTCGCCACGAAGGCGTCGAGATCTCCGGGGTTGCGGCTGGTGATGATGCCATGGTCGGTCACCACCTCGGCATCTGTCCACTTGCCGCCGGCGTTCTCGAGATCGGTGCGCAGGGACGGCCAAGAGGTCACGTTGCGGTCGCGGGCGACGCCGGCTTCGACCAGCAGCCACGGTCCGTGGCAAATCGCGGCCAGCACCTTGCCGGAGTCAGCGAAGCCCTTCACCAGCGCAATGGCCTCTTCGTTCATGCGCAGGATGTCGGGGTTGATCTGCCCGCCGGGCAGGACCAGCGCGTCGTAGGTCTCGACAGACGCCTCCGAGATCGACAGGTCCGCCGGAACGCTCTCGCCCCAGTTCTTGTCATCCCAGCCGGTGATCTCGCGGCCTTCGGGCGAGGCGACATGCACCTCGGCGCCGGCCTCGCGCAGTTTCGTCAGCGGCACCTGCAGTTCGGACTGTTCGAACCCGTCGGTAGCCATGATCAGGATTTTCGCATTGGTGATCTCGGTCATGTCATGCTCCTTTCTCTGTCGCCCCGCGGCGCGGGGATCACCCGCACAACGGGCATCGTGGCGCGAGGTTCCATGTCGCCGCGCGCCGCGCGATCACGGTGCCGTCACCCGTCGACTGCGCGGCCCCCGGAACGCAGCGCCGTGAAATCGCTGGCGTGGCGCGACCGCCGGTGCTAGAATTCTATCGGTGGTAGTGACATTCCCGGCCGGGCCCTGCAGCCGGAGCGCGCACCCTCACGCGGCTCCGAATGGTCCGGCGGCATTGCGCGCTTCGCCGGTTCGCGCCTGCCCGCCCTCGGGGGCGTGCAAGGGCAACAACCGACGGAACTCCTGACCTCCCCCGGGGCAGCGCGATGCGCCAGCCGCCCGGTCGCTCCGGGCGGCTGTTTTCATGGCGGGGGACGATAACCCTTTGACAGCGCGGGCGCGTCGGTGACACTCGCGCCCATGCTCATCCTCGACGCTCTGCCGGACGACTTCACCGAGAACCCGTTTCCGCATTACGACCGGCTGCTGCGCGAGGCGCCGGTCTGCCCGCAGCCCGACGGCTCTGTGCTGGTGGCGCGCCATGCCGACCTGACCGCGATTTACCGCGATACCGAAACCTACATCTCGGACAAGCACGCGGTCTTCGCACCCAAGTTCGGACCCGGCAGCCCGCTCTACGAGCACCACACCACGAGCCTCGTGTTCAACGACCCGCCGCTGCACACGCGGGTCCGGCGGATCATGACCTCGGCCTTGACCCCGCGGGCGCTGCAGCGGATGGAGCCGGGGCTGATCTCGACCATCGACGCGCTGCTCGACGAGATGCCGGACCAACCGGACCTGATCGAGGACTTCGCGGCCTCGATCCCCATCCAGGTGATCGGCAACCTGCTCGACGTGCCTACAGCCGAGCGCGGGCCGCTGCGCGACTGGTCCCTGGCGATCCTCGGCGCCCTCGAGCCGGTGCTGAGCAGGCAAGAGCTTGACCGGGGGCATGAAGCCGTGCGGGGGTTCAAGGCCTACCTTGCGGATCTCATCGCGCGGCGACGGGTCGCTCCGGGGGATCCCGAGACCGACGTTCTGACCCGGCTGATCGCGGGCGACGCCGACGGCAAGCTGTCCGAGATCGAGCTGATCCAGAACTGCATCTTCATTCTCAACGCCGGGCACGAGACCACGACCAACCTGATCGGCAACGCGCTGGCGCTGCTCCACGACCATCCGGACCAGAAGGCGCGGCTGCAGCTAGAGCCCGGGCAGATCGACAGTGCGATCGAAGAGGTGCTGCGGGTCAACTCGCCCAACCAGTTCGGCAATCGCGAAACTGCGCGGGCGGTGACGCTGGGCGGCGTGTATATCCCCGCGGGCACCAACCTGCACCTGTGCATCGGGGCGGCAAACCGGGATCCGGAGGTGTTCGAGGCGCCCGACCGGTTCGACATCGCGCGACGCCCGAACCGTCATCTGGCCTTCGCCGGCGGCCCGCATGTCTGTGTCGGGCTGACGCTGGCACGGATGGAAGGGCGGATCGCTGTCGCAAGTTTCCTACAGCGATACCCGGATTACGAGATTGCTGCCCGGCGGCACGGTGGGCGCGTGCGGTTTCGTGGCTACGCGTCGCTCGAGGCGCGTCTCGGCTAGACCGCGCGCGTCGGCCCTGCGATTGGTGTCCGACCCTGGCGGATCGGACGAGGCGAATTCTTCCGGGAGCCGTCTCTGACGGGCCTTCGAATTGCGATGAAGCGGGTCAGGCGACCCGTGAAACCGTCAGAGCAGTTTCAGGTCGGTCGCCATCTTGCGACCGTCGCGTCCCTCGGACAGCTCGAAGCTGACTTTCTGATTGTCGGCCAGCCCGGTCAGACCGGAGCGTTCGACGGCCGAAATATGCACGAAAACATCCGACCCTCCGCTCTCGGGCGCGATGAAGCCGTAGCCTTTCGTCGTGTTGAACCATTTCACGGTGCCATTTGGCATGGTTTCCGTGCCTCCTTTAGACAGTCTTGCCGCACGACAAGTCGCGTGCGGGCATTCAAGTGCGGAGGAAGACGCGGTCAGCAACCCTCCCCCACGTAAGGAGATTGCACGTCGGATTGAAAAATCAAGGCAAACAGGATGAAAGTTGCGGAGATTCGCGATGCGCAACCGGAGGGAGGGAAAATCGAGTGCAACTCTACGGTCTGAAGACATGCGACACCTGCCGGAAGGCGCTGAAGGCGCTTCCCGAGGCGGAACTGGTCGACGTGAGGGCCGACGGCCTGCCCGCAACGGTGTTTCGCCGTGCGCTGGATGAATTCGGACCGGCGCTGGTCAACACGCGCTCGACAACCTGGCGCGGGCTCGATCCGGCAGAGCGCGATTTGCCGCCCGCCGATCTGATCGCGCAACACCCCGCGCTGATGAAACGGCCGCTGATCGATGCTGGCGGAACGCTGCACCTCGGCTGGACGGACGAGACGCGCGCGGCGCTGGGAGTCTGACCTAGCTGGCGAACCGGCGCAGGGCGCGGTCGGCCGAGAGTGGCCCGGCGCCCTTGAGGACGAGGACCAGCAGGACGAAGACCCAAAACGTGCGCTGGTCCATGATCACGCTGTCGGGGAACCGGTCGAACCAGGCGCCCATTGTCGCCGGGTCTTCGAGTGCGCCGTGGCCGTAGATGTCGGTGAGGCTCTGGACCACGACGAAGCCGATCATGCCGAGGGCGGCGAGGCGGGTCAGCAGGCCGATGACTATCAGAAGCGGCAGCACGAACTCGGCGACGGTTCCGGCGAACACCACCGCCCAGTGCCAGAAGGCAAGTTGCGAGGTGTCGTAGCCGACGGCCTCCATCGCTTTGGGAAAGATCTGCGCATAGGCGCCTACCGAGGGCCGGAAGAGGCCGAAGATCCCGTCGCCCAGCTTGGTGACGCCGGAAACCCAGAAATAGAACAAAAGGGTGGCCGCGAAGACGAAGCGCGCCAGCAGGCTCAAAAGCCAGTCGGACCGGTTCAGGCGATCGGCGATGTGAAGGTAGACTGAATTCATGGCGTTTCCGATTCCACTTCGAGTTTCAGGGCGCCCGTGTCGAGCGCGAGCGTGAGGGTCGCGGCAAGGTCGAAGTCCGGATGTCCAGACAGCACCGCCTGCTGCGCGGCACCAAGCGTCTTCCCGTCCTCCAATGCCTCAAACCACGCCGCCGCTCCATTCCGCAGAAGATGCGGCGCGGGGTCGTAGTCGGTCCGGACCACCAGAACGTCCTGCGCCACGGCGCGCGGTTTCGGCGCGCCCGGCTGCATCGTGAAACGCCAGATGTCGAACAGCGGCCAGTCAGAACGCAGAACGATGCTGGAGGGGGCCAGCTTCAGCCGGAGATCGTCGAGGGTGTCGGGATCGATATGCAGGTCCTCGGGCGCCAGCGGCATGCAATCCGCCGCGTGGTAGGAGCGCCGCAGGGCGAGGTCGAGCCGGGCGCAGTCGGGCAGGTATCCGAGGTGCGCAAGCGGTTCGTAGGACGCCAGAAAGCGGGGCATCGTATCCCCGTAGAACATCATCACCGGCGAACTTGGTGGCGACGTGCGCAGATAGGCCAGCGCCAGCGGGTCGAACTTGTCCCCGACAAGCCTGCGCAGCAGCGGAAACGCGACACGCAACGCGTCCAGCAGCGAAACCGTGACATTGTTGCGATAGACCGAGAAACGCCGTCCGGCGGTGCGGTCCGCGGCATCGTGCAGCCCTTCCGGCACGGGCGTTTCGGGGTTCAGCAGGGCGGCCCTGAAATCGCTCTGCGAAACGCTCATGCGGCCTCTTGTCGCGACAGGCTGGCGGCGACTCGGCCCGCTTCGGAGCGCAGCCCGGCCCAGTCCGGCACGTCGTTGTCGCGCTCGAGCAGAACGGGACGTGGGCCGGAGCGGGCGAGGGTGTAGTCGAGAAGCGCCCAGACCGGTTCGACCACCGGCTTGCCGTGACTGTCGATCAGAAGCGGCGCCCCCGTGTCGTCGGCATCCTCGTCATGCCCGCCGACGTGCATTTCGCCGACATGCTCCAGCGGGAAAGCGTCGATGTAATCTTGCGGCGACTGGTCGAGGTTCACCGCCGAGACGAATACGTTGTTCACGTCAAGCAGGAGTCCGCAGCCGGTGCGCGCCACGAGTTCAGACAGAAAATCGGTTTCCGACCACGTGCTTTCGGCGAACGTCAGGTAGCTCGACGGATTCTCCAGCAGCATTCGGCGCCCAAGCGCCTCCTGCACTTCGTCGATGTGCCTCGCCACGCGCGTCAGCGTTGCCGTGGTATAGGGCAGCGGCAGCAGGTCGTTGAAATACTCCGCGCCGTGGGTCGACCAGGCGAGATGCTCCGAAAACGATGCCGGCTGGACCGTCTTCACCAGATGCGCCAGCCGCGCCAGATGCTCGGGGTCGAGCGGACCCTCTCCACCGATGCTCAGACCGACGCCGTGGACCGACAGCACGAAGCGTTCGGACAAGGCCCGCAGCTGCGCCTGCGGACGTCCGCCGTCGCCCATGTAGTTCTCGGCATGCACCTCGAGCCACGCGACCGGGCCGGGGTCGGCCATGAGGTCGGCGAAATGCTGCGGCTTGTAGCCGACGCCGGCAGCATTGGGCAGCCGTTCGAATCTGTCCGGGGTGTCTTTCATTCCGACCATCCAGCGATGGGGAGCTCGCGCGCAAGACCAGCGGGATCGCAGCGGCGGGCGGTGGTCCGCCCGCCGGTTCGAACGCGGGTCAGGCCGGCAGATCGCGGTCCAGCGGCTCCAGCGAGCCTTCGCGCGGCGTGCCATCAGCCATCTCGGGCAGGTCGATCTCGGTGCATGTGCCCTTGTCGACCAGCGTCCAGGCATTGCCCTGGTAGTCGGTCACAGAAGTGCCGGCGCAGGTCGTGCCCGGTCCGGCTGCGCAGTCGTTCGCGCCAGCCAGAGACACACCATAGCATTTCTCTTTCGCGGCGGCCTGTGCCGGCGTGGAATGCGCGACGAGGGCCGCGGCAACGGCACCGGCGACAGCAACGGTTTTTACAGTATTGGACATGGTTAGCTCCCTTGCACGGTTCTTTCGTGTGGACATTTGTAACTCGCCGGGCATGCGCGTCGCTACTCACGACCGGGTGAGTCACGCTCGCGTCAGCACTGCGTGTCGCATAGCGCTTGAAACCGACCGCGTGCACGCCCGAGAGGTGAGAAATGTTACAATCGCGCGAGGCAGTTGCGCAAGCGCGTCGCGCAAACCGCGGGATTGTTACAACTGATCCGGCGGTGTCGCTTCTCGGGCAAGGGCCGCTGTAACATCGTCGAGCGGCTCTACCGCGGTGCGCTTTTCGCCAAGGCGCCGCACGGTCACGGTCCGGTCCTCGACCTCGCGCGCGCCGACGGCCAGGATGACCGGCACCTTGCCCACCGAATGCTCACGGACCTTGTAGTTGATCTTTTCGTTCCGCGTATCGGCCTCGGCCCGGATACCGGCGGCGCGCAGGGTATCGACGACCTCCTGCACGTAGTCGTCCGCATCCGAAACGATCGAGGCCACGACCACCTGCCGCGGCGCCAGCCAGAACGGCAGCTTGCCTTCCCAGTTCTCGATCAGGATGCCGATAAAACGTTCGAACGAGCCGAGGCAGGCGCGATGCAACATGAACGGGCGGTGCCGGTCGCCGTCCGCGGCGATGTAATTGGCACCCAGCCGCTCGGGCAGGTTCGGGTCGACCTGGAAGGTCCCGCATTGCCAGACCCGTCCGATTGCGTCGGTAAGGTAGAAGTCGAGCTTCGGACCGTAGAACGCGCCATCGCCGGGTTCGAGCACGTAGTCGCGGCCCACCGCCTTGATCGCATTCTCCAGCGCCGCCTCGACGTAATCCCAGCTTTCCTCGGTCCCGACGCGTTTCTCGGGCCGGGTGGCGAAGCGGATCTCGAACGACTCGAACCCCAGTTCCGCGTAGACATTGGCGAGGAAGTCGATGAACCGCGCGCATTCCGATTGGATCTGCTCTTCGGTGCAGAAGATATGCGCGTCGTCCTGGGTGAAGCCGCGCACGCGCATGATGCCGTGCAGCGCGCCCGACGGCTCGAACCGCGCACAGGAGCCGAACTCGGCCAGCCGAAGCGGCAGGTCGCGGTAGGACTTGAGACCCTGGTTGAAGACCTGCACATGGCAGGGGCAGTTCATCGGCTTCAGCGCGTTGATCCGGGTCTGGTCCTTGTTCTTGGCCGAAGCATCGTCGGTCTCGCCATCACGGCTTTCGTCGACTTCGACGAGGAACATGTGGTGCTGATACTTCTCCCAGTGGCCGGACGCCTCCCAAAGCTTGCGGTCCACCACCTGCGGCGTGTTGATCTCGCGGTAGCCCCCGGCGCGCTGCTTGCGGCGCATGTAGTCCTGCAGGGCGGTGTAGATGGTCCAGCCATTGGGGTGCCAGAACACCTGTCCCGGCGCTTCTTCCTGCATGTGGAAGAGATCCATCTCGCGGCCCAGCTTGCGGTGGTCGCGCTTGGCGGCCTCCTCGAGCATTGTGAGGTGGGCCTTCAGCTTCTCTTTCCCGGTGAAGGCCACGCCGTAGATGCGCTGGAGCATCGCGCGCGAGCTGTCGCCGCGCCAGTAGGCGCCGGCGATCGACATCAGCTTGAAGGAGTCCGCCGGCACCTGCCCGGTGTGCTGCAGGTGCGGGCCGCGGCAGAGATCCTGCCAGTCGCCGTGCCAGTACATGCGCAAGGGCTCGTCGCCCGGGATCGCCTCGATCAGCTCGACCTTGTAGGGCTCGCCATTGTCCTCGTAATGCCTGATCGCGCGCGCACGGTCCCAGACCTCGGTCCGGACCGGGTCGCGGGCGTTGATGATCTCTTTCATCTTCTTTTCGATCAGGCCGAGATCCTCGGGCGTGAACGGCTCTTCCCGGTCGAAATCGTAGTACCAGCCGTTCTCAATCACCGGGCCGATGGTGACCTTGGTGTCAGGCCAGATCTCCTGCACGGCGCGGGCCATGATATGTGCGAGGTCGTGACGCACCAACTCGTTGGCCTGCGCCTCGTCCTGCATGGTATGGATCGCGATGCTGGCGTCCGCCTCGATTGGCCAGGCGAGATCCCAATGCTTGCCGTCGACCGTGGCGCTGATCGCCTTCTTGCCCAGCGAGGTCGAAATACCGGATGCGACTTCGGCAGGGGTGATCCCGGCGTCGAATTCGCGCGCATTGCCATCGGGAAAGGTCAGGGAGATTTGTGCCATATCGGCCATCCTCGTCGGTTTGGCGCCTACGAGACGCCCGGTTGCGGGTTATGTGCGCGGTCTATGTGCAGCCACGCCTGCGGCAAGTCAACCCAAGCGGTCGGTTCCTTGTGGTTCAGGGTCCGGCGCGTGTTATGCTGACACCTTCCCCGCGCCCCGGAAGGAGCCACAATGCCCAAGCCGAATCCCAGCTTCGACCTCAGCATCCGCGATATCGACCTGATCGAGGCCGCGCTGCATACGGTCATCCGCGACCTGTCGATTGATCGTATCGAGAACCCGGAACTGCCGGCGGATGCCGATGCCGACCCGCTGCGCCAGATCCACGACCTGCTGGGACGGCTGCACAACCAGAAGACATTTTTCCGGCCGGGCGCGGATACCTACATCGGTGGCTGAAAACTGCTGACAGGCTTTGGCAGCCGATCTTCTGCCGGGGATTGAAGCCCCGGAGAACTCGTGGGCATGATCGCCTTCAAAGGAGATCCCATGCCAGAACCGAACTACCTCGACACGCCGCAGGGACGGCGCATCGGCTATCACCGCAGCGATGGCCAAGCACCCTGCGTGGTCTTCCTTGGCGGGCTCAAGTCCGACATGGAGGGCACCAAGGCGCTGCATCTCGAAACCTGGTGCCGGGCGCGCGGCCAGGCCTTCCTGCGCTTCGACTATTCGGGTCACGGAATCTCATCCGGCACGTTCGAAGACGGCTGCATCGGCGGCTGGGCCGAGGACACGTTCGAGGCCGTGCATGCGTTGACCGACGGGCCGCTGATCCCGGTGGGGTCTTCGATGGGCGGCTGGCAGGCGCTGCTGCTCGCCCGGCGCATTCCCGAAGGCATCGCGGGGCTGGTCACCATCGCCGCGGCGCCAGATTTCACCGAAGACGGCTACTGGGCCAGCTTCACCCAAGAGCAGAAAGACACGATCGAAGCAGGCGGCACGGTGGAACTGCCCTCGGACTACATGGAGCCTTACGTCGTCACCCCGCGCATGATCGAGGACGGGCGGCGCAACCTTGTGCTGCGCGATCCGCTGGCACTGCCGTTTCCGGTGCGCTGCCTGCAAGG
Organism: Roseobacter sp. FCG-D35; assembly: GCF_033436665.1. Taxonomy (NCBI): domain Bacteria; kingdom Pseudomonadati; phylum Pseudomonadota; class Alphaproteobacteria; order Rhodobacterales; family Roseobacteraceae; genus Roseobacter; species Roseobacter sp. FCG-D35. Next base: position 206,616 of record NZ_JAWQFO010000007.1, on the reverse strand, counting down.
CACTGCCGATACGGCAGTCAGTACTCAGACCGCCCTGCGACTGCTCGATCACGCGCGCTGTCCGGACATGCGTCTCACGCTGGTCAAGGATGCCGATCATCGATTCTCGGACCCACCCTGCCTTGGCCTCATCGAAGATGCGGTGGCCGAGATCATCGACATGGCGGGCTGAAGACGTGGAGCAGCGGATCAGCCTCGTCACGCTTGGCGCCCGCGACGTTGCGGCGCTCGCCAGCTTCTACGAAGCGCTCGGCTGGCAACGCGTCGACAGCCCCGACGGGGTCGTGGCCTTCGACCTGCTTGGCCAGACGTTGGGGTTGTTCGGGCTTGAGGACCTGGCCGCGGACATGGGCGTGCGGGTCGAAACGCTCGGCCACGGGGCCGTCACGCTGGCGCACAACCTGCACACGCCCGAAGAGGTCGATGCCCTGATGGCGCGCGCCGAAGCCGCCGGGGCGCGCATCGTCAAGCCGGCGGCAAAGGCGTTCTGGGGCGGCTATCATGGCTACTTCGCCGACCCCGAGGGACACATCTGGGAGATCGCGCACAACCCGTTCTCGCCCCTGGGACCCGGCAACCGGTTCCGCTGGAACGGTTACGGAGGCTGACGCCATGCGCCGCCCGGCAAGCATGTGGAGCCTCGAGACACTGGGTCGGGTGCGGCTGTCGCGACACTTCTACATGCGCGACTTCCTCTATTCCGAGATCAACGGATTTCACGGCGTCCCGAATGTGCCGGCAAACCCCGATCTCGCCATCGCAAACGGGCGGATGCTCTGCACCGAACTGCTCGATCCGCTGGAAGAAACGTTCGGGCGTATCGCGATCCGCTCGGGGTACCGCTCGCCAGAACTCAATGCCTTCGGCAATGAAAACAGGCTCAACTGCGCGCGCAACGACAACCCGCTGGAGTGCCACATCTGGGATCGGGATGAAGGCGAGATGGCCATCGCGGGCACCTCGCTTGTGATCCCGTGGTTCGCCGACCGCTACGCCGAAGGTCGCGACTGGCGCGATCTGGCGTGGTGGGTGCACGACCATCTGCCTTTTTCCGAGATGTGGTTCTTTCCCAAGCTTGCCGCCTTCAACCTCGTCTGGCGCCCGAAACCGCTGCGCACGATTTCGAGCTACATCGCCCCGCGCGGAATGCTGCTGCGGGCGGGTGAAACACCAGATGAACCTTTCGAGGCCCGGCGCAGGCGCTACGCGGATTTTCCGCCGTTCCGGGGCATCGATCTGCCCTGATACGCGGTACGTCGGCGGAAATCCGGCGCTCCCGCTTGCAGGGCATCCGCGGCCTGATAGTGTTGCCGCGGGCAGGAATTCAAAGGCTGGCGACACGTGAAACCCGCGACGGATCAGGTCGAGACGGTGCTCGAGCATGGCTGAACCGCTTGTCCTTCTGCCTGGCATGATGTGCGACGCGCGGCTCTTTGGCCCGCAGATCGCAGAGCTTTCGGCCAATATCGCCGTGACCGTCGCGCCGATCACCGGCGGCGAGCGGATCGAGGAGATCGCCTCGGGCCTGCTCGACCTTCTGCCGCGGCGTTTCGCGCTCGCCGGAGCCGGCTTGGGCGGCAACGTCGCCATGGAACTTCTGCGCCGTGCGCCCGAGCGGGTCAGCCGCATCGCCCTGATCGCGACCAGTCCGCTGGCCGAGACGCCGCAGGTCGCCGGCGAACGCGAGTCCCAGATCATCGCGGCGCGCACCGGCCGACTTGTCGCGGCGGTGCAGGAGCGGTTGCCGAAAAGCGCGCTGGCGCCTGGGGCCTACCGGGACGAGGTCGTGGCATTGATGCTCGACATGGCCGAGACCCTGGGCGCGGATGTCTTCGTGCGCCAGTCCCGGGCGCTGCAGCGGCAGCGCGACCAGCAGAAGACCCTGCGAACCTGCAAGGTGCCGGCGCTGGTGCTCTGCGGCGTGCATGACACCATCTGCCCGGTCCAGCGCCACAGCTTCATGGCAGAGCTCATCCCCTCCGCCGAACTGGTGGTCCTCGACCACTCGGGACATCTGCCAAGTCTCGAGCAGCCCGGTGAAACCACCGATGCTCTGCTGCGCTGGATGAAGGCGCCGATGCTGCTGCGCTAGGCGTGCGCACCTTTCGGCGCGGCGTCGGCGACGGTCGGCAGCTCGCGGACGTTGTCCTTGTTCACGGTCTTCGATCTGCCGCCGGACCCCTGCTTGCTGCCGGCGCCGTTTGCGTCGATGAATTCCAGTACCAGCGGGCGGATGTTGTTGCGCCAGCTTTTGCCGGCGAAAATGCCGTAGTGCCCGGCACCCTCCTCGAGATGGCTGGCTTTTTTGTCGTCGGGCAGGCCGGTCAGCAGGTCGAGCGCGGCGACGCACTGTCCGGGCGCCGAGATGTCGTCCTTGGAACCTTCCACCGTCTTGACGGCCACCGTGGTGATCTTGCCGATGTCCACCGCCTTGCCGGCGACGGTGAAGCTGTTGCTGGCGATCTCGCCGTTCTTGAAGATGCGTTCGACCGTGGACAGGTAGAATTCCGCCGTCATGTCCATGACCGCGAGATATTCGTCGTAGAACTTGTTGTGTTTGTCGTGATCGGCGGCTTTGCCCTGAGCGACCCGGTTAATCTGGTCGCGGAAGGCCTTGAAATGCGTCTCGGCGTTCATCGAGATGAAGGATTGCAGCTGCAGCAAGCCCGGGTAGACCATGCGCCCGATGCCCGGGTACTTCATCCCGACGCGCTGGATCATCATCTCTTCGAGCTGGCCCATCGTCACGCTGTGGCCGAAGTCGGTCACCTCGGTCGGGGCCGCGCCGGGATCGATCGGACCGCCGATCAGCGTCAGCGTCCGCGGCTGTGCCGAGGGATCCTCGTCGGCGAGGTAGGCGGTTGCGGCCAGCGCCAGCGGCGCGGGCTGGCAGACCGCGATGACATGGGTGTCGGGGCCAAGTTCACGCAGGAAATCGACGAGGTAGAGCGTGTAATCCTCGATGTCGAACTTGCCTTCGCTGACCGGGATGTCGCGGGCGTTGTGCCAGTCGGTAATGAAGACATCGGCATCCGGCAGCAGGCTGATCACGGTCGAGCGCAGAAGCGTCGCGTAATGGCCCGACATGGGTGCGACAAGCAGAATCTTGCGCGCCTGCGTCTTGCGACCGGGCACCACGAATTGCAGCAGGTCGCCGAAGGCACGCTCGACCACGATCTCGGTCCGGACCGGGGTCTCCTTGCCGTCGCCGCGGACCATCGGCGGAATGTTCCAGTCCGGCTTGACCACCATGCGCTGGAACGTCCTCTCGGTCACCTCGCCCCAGGCGCTGAGCCAGGTCAGGGCGGGGTTCGGCATCAGTGCGAACGCGGGGTAGCCGCCGATGGCCTGGGCCGTCGCGCCGAGCCACTGGTTGGTGTTGCGGATCGTCTCGATGAGGTCATAAGTCGCCAACTGGCGCATGGGGGGTCTCCTTGTTACAATCCGGATTTATCCGGCCTCCGACGTTTCGCCCCCTGAAGCCAACGGCGGAATGCTGCACCTGCGAAGATAGGGAGGAAACATTAACATGACAACACAAACCAAGGTGGACTCCCCAGCTTCCACGGAATCCCTGGAACGGATGACCGAGAATCTAAAAAAGGTTGAGGAACTCACCGAGCGGTTGCAGCGTGTCCTGACAAACCGCCAGCCGCATAACCCGGCGCTCGACGGCCCGAATCAGGAATTGTTCGGAAGGGCCGCGCAGGCCTACTGGGCGGAGGCGATCAACAACCCCGCCCGCGTCATCGAACGGCAGATGTCCTACTGGTCGGATACGATGAAGCATTTCGTCGAGGCCCAGCAGACGCTCGCCAAGGGGCGTCTGGCGGCCCCCGAGGATCCCGGCCCAAAGGACCGCCGCTTTGCCAACCCGCTCTGGGACACGCACCCCTATTTCAACTTCGTCAAACAGCAGTACCAGATCAACGCACAGGCCTTGATGCAGGCGGTCGACGACGTGTCCGACATGGACCCGAAGGAAAAGCGCCGGCTGGCCTATTTCTCGCGCCAGATCGTCGACATGATGTCGCCGACCAACTTCCTCGCCACCAACCCCGACGCGCTGGAGCGCGCGGTGGCGACCGAGGGGCAGAGCCTCGTGCAGGGGCTCGAGAACATGATCCGCGATCTCGAGGCCAACGACGGCGAGCTGATCGTGAAACTCGCCGACGAGACCGCCTTCGAGGTTGGCGGCAACATCGCGACCACGCCAGGCAAGGTGGTATTCCGCAACCGGATGATGGAGCTGATCCAGTACGCACCGGCGACCGAGAAGGTCTACAAGACCCCGCTGATCATCTTTCCGCCCTGGATCAACAAGTTCTACATTCTCGATCTCAAGGCCCAGAACAGTCTCGTGAAATGGATCACCGAGCAGGGCTATACCCTCTTCGTCGTGTCTTGGGTGAACCCGGATCCCAGCTACCGCGAGATCGGGATGGAGGATTACATCGAGGATGGCTACCTCGCCGCGATCCGCGAAGTGAAGGAGATCACCGGCGAGAAGCAGGTCAATGCCATTGGATACTGCATCGCGGGCACGACCCTTTCGCTGACGCTGTCTCTGCTGAAACAGAAGGGCGACAAGTCGATCAAGTCCGCCACCTTCTTTACCGCACTGACCGACTTTTCCGACCAGGGCGAATTCACGCCCTTCCTGACTGACGACTTCATCGACGGCATTGAGGCCGAAACTGATGAGAAGGGGCTTCTGCCCTCGGCGATCATGGCGCGAACCTTTTCCTTCCTGCGCTCGACGGATCTGATCTACAGCCCGGCGATCAAGAGCTACATGATGGGCGAGACTCCGCCGGCCTTCGACCTGCTCTACTGGAACGGCGATGGCGCGAACCTGCCGGCGAAGATGGCGATGCAGTACCTGCGCGGGCTCTGCCAACGCGACGAGTTCGCGCGCGAGGGGTTCGACCTGCTGGGGCACAAGCTGCAGCTTTCGGATGTCGACGTGCCGCTGTGTTCGATCGCCTGCGAGGGCGACCATATCGCGGCCTGGAAGGATTGCTACCGCGGTGTCCAGCAGATGAGCTCGAAGGACCGGACGTTCATTCTCGCCCAGTCGGGACATATCGCCGGCATCGTCAACCCTCCGACCAAGAAGAAGTACGGCCACTACACCAACCCGGACCTCGACCTCGAACACGACGACTGGCGTGCCGGCGCGGATTTCCACGACGGGTCCTGGTGGCCGACCTGGGAAGCCTGGTTGAGGAAGCGATCGGGCACCAAGGTCGAATCGCGCGAACCGGGTGATTCCACGCATCCCCCCCTGTGCGATGCGCCCGGAACTTACGTAAGGTCAAAGACCGGCGGTTGAATTTCCATACATTCCCGCATCTTGCGCCTGTTTGCTGCGCTGCAGAAAAAACCTTGAAATGCCGCACCGCAGCATGTATGTAATCGACAGACGCAATGAGGCGGGATCGACCTGCCGGCGAGAGAAAAGGAATTTGGAAATGAGCAAGACCCCCGATATGACCGTCATGTTCAAGGACGTCATGGGCGCCTTCCCGGTCGACACCAAGGCGATGGAAGAGGCTTTCAAGACCACCGCGACGCTGAACGAAAAGCTGAGCGGCGTTGCCCTGAACGCAGCCGAGAAGTCGACCGAACTGTCGACCAAGTGGACCCAGGACACCCTGACCAAGCTGGGCCAGATGTCCAAGGCCAAAGCCGAGCCGGCAGACTACGCCAAGGCCGCTGCCGACTTCGCATCCGCCTATGCCGAAGGTGCCGCCGAGCACATGGCCGCTTACGCTGAAATCGTGAAGAAGGCGCAGATGGAAACCGTCGAGCTGATGATGGCCGCCGGCAAGGACATGAGCGAAGACGCGACTGCTGCCGTCAAGAAGGCCGCCAACGACGCGACCGCCGCCGTCAAGAAAGCTTCGGCAGCGAAGTAATCCTCCGCGACCCTGCGCCGACGGCCTCCCACGCCGGCGCGATCGCGACGGGCGGGCTTGCAAAAGCCCGCCCTTTCTTTTTGCAAAACGCTGTCCTAAGCTGCGCTGCAGCACGTTCAGGCGGGGAGATGGCCGGTGACCGACAGTGACAAGAAACCCTTGCTCATCAAGCGTTACGCCAGCCGACGGCTCTACAATACCGAGACGAGCGATTACGTCACGCTCGAGGATATCGCGGGCTTCATTCGCGAGGGGCGCGAGGTCCAGATCGTCGACCTGAAATCCGGCGACGACCTGACCCGGCAATACCTTCTGCAGATCATCGCCGAGCATGAAAGCCGCGGAGAATCCGTTCTGCCGGTAGACGTGCTCAACGATCTGGTGCGCAGCTACATGACGCCCGGAGCGAGCGTCGTGCCGCAGTTCCTGCAGGCGTCCTTCGAGATGCTGCGCAACGGGCAGTCACAGATGCTGGACCAGATGTCTGCGCTGAATCCGATGGCCAAGATGCCGGGGTTCGAACTGATGCGCGCGCAGCAGGAGGCCTTCATGAAGGCGGTGTCCGGCGGCGTCGGCTGGGGCGCGAGCGGCCCGCAGCCCGAAGAGGACGAGGGCGCCGGCAAGGAAGACCTCGACGCCATCAAGAAGCAGCTCGCCGAACTCCAGGACAAGTTGTCGAAGCTGAAATAGCGTCCGCGCCTCAGGCCACCGCGCGGGCCGGTGCGACCTTCTCGACGGCTGTCAGCAGCACGTCGGCAACCGCGTCGAGTTCCGCCCGTTCCAGCCGAACGGGCAGGCGCACGTCACAGGCCCGCATCAGCATCGCCCGCGTGCGTGGCAGGTCCGGCAGATCCTCGATGAACCGCCAGTTCCAGAATGCCCGCGCATTGTCCGGGCTGGCACCGAAGACCTGAACCTTGACGCCCGAGGCACCGGCGGCGTCCGCAAACGCCGTCACGGCGTCGTCGTCGAGACCCACCAGGTTGAACTGGATCGAGTCCGGTGCGCGCTCTTCGCCAGGCAGCGGCTGCGGCACCTCGATCCACGGCGAGGCGTTCAGCCGTTCCGCGACATGGTCATGGTTGCTCCGTCCCGCCATGACCCGGCGGTCCAGTTCGGGCAGTTGCGCGCGGATGATCGCGGCAGAGAGGTTCGACAGGCGCAGGTTGTAAAGCGGCAGGCGGTTCTGCCATCTGGCGAAGGCGTCCTGCAGGACGGGATGTTTCTTCCAGTTGTGCTCGTAAGCGCCGGACATGATGATCGCGCGGGCCACGAGATCGGCGTCACCGGTGACGAGGATGCCGCCTTCACCGGCATTGATCATCTTGTAGGACTGGAAGGAAAAGCAGCCGACGCGCCCGATGGTGCCGATCTTGCGACCCTTCCACAGCGTGCCGAGCGAATGTGCGGCATCCTCGATCACCGGAATGCCCGCCGCATCGCACAACGCCATGATCGCATCCATGTCCGAGGTGTGCCCGCGCATGTGGCTGACGATCACCGCCGAAATGTCCTGTGCGAGTTTCGCTTCGAAATCCGCAAGGTCGATCCGGTAGTTCGCGCCCACCTCGCAAAGCACCGGCTTGCAGCGCGCATGGATGACCGACGACGGCACGGCCGCAAAGGTGAACCCCGGGATCAGAACTCGCGCGCCCTGGGGCAGGCCCAAGGCTTCGAGCGACAGGAACAGCGCGGCCGAGCAGGACGACACGGCGAGCGCGTATTTCATGCCCATCATCTCGGCGAACTCGGCTTCCAGCAGCGACACCGGCGCGTCTTTCGCCGCGGTGTAGCGGAACAGGTCGCCGGATTGCAGCAGCCGGTCGATCTCGCCGCGCACCGCGTCGGGGATCGGTTCGGCGGCATGCATGTCGGGAAGGGGCATATTTCGATTTCCTTATACAAGGTTTTCGAAATACTAAATCAGCCGCGCCCGGTTCGAAAGTGAAACTTGCGTGACGAGATGCCGCGTGAATCAGACGCCCAGACGGTCACGCATGGCATACCAACTCATCGCCAGCACCAGCAGGGGCGAACGCAGCGCCGCACCGCCGGGGAACGCCGGCGTCGGAATTGCTCCCATCGTGTCGAAGCCGTCGCTCTGACCTTCGACGGCCTGCGCCATCAGTTTGCCGGCATGGGTCGCCGTGCCGACACCGTGGCCGGAATAGCCCGAGGCCGACAGCACGTTCGGCGCGACACGTGCGAGGTAGGGGAACCGCTTGATGGTGATCGCGAGTGTCCCGCCCCAGGCGTAGTCGATCTTGACGTCCTTGAGGTGCGGGAAGACCACGCTCATCGGCTTGCGCACCTTGGCGGCGATATCCGTGGGAAAGCGGTAGCCGTAGCTCTCGCCGCCGCCGAAAAGCAGCCGCCCGTCATGGCTGAGCCGGAAGTAGTTCACCACGAAGCGGCTGTCGGCCACTGCGACGTCCTGCGTCAGGACTTCCTGCGTCCCCTCGCCGAGCGGTTCGGTGGCGACGACGAAGTTGTTGATCGGCATGACCCGCGCCGCGACCTTGCTGTCGAGCGACGACAGGTAGCCGTTGCAGGCGAGGATGACGTGATCCGCCGTGACCTGTCCGGCATCGGTCCGCACCACGGCGGGCGAGCCGTGGTCGATGCGATGCACCTCGGAGCGCTCGCAGATCCGCACGCCGGCCTTTTCGGCGGCACGGGCCAGGCCCAGCGCGAAGGCCAGCGGATGCAGATGCGCCGCGTCGCGGTCGAGGATGCCGCCCTTGTAGTCGGGAGAGGGGCAAAGCGCGTTGCACGCGGCTTCATCCAGCACGTCGAGCTTGTCGTAGCCGTAGCGGTTTTCGAGATGCGCGGCGTAGCCGTGCAGGTCGCGGACCTCCGACGCCGTCGATCCGGTCCAGGCCACGCCGGGCTTGAGGTGGCAGTCGATCTCGTGCCGCCCGATCAGGTCCTTGACCAGCGCCTTGGCCTCTTCGCCAAGCTCCCAGAGCGCGCGTGCCTGCGCCTCGCCGGCCATCTTCTCGAGCGTCACCTGGTCCTGCCGCTGACCGCTGCCAAGCTGTCCGCCATTGCGCCCGGACGCTCCGAAGCCGACGCGATGGGCGTCGAGCAGGATTACCGACCGCCCGGCCTCGGCGAGATGCAGCGCCGCCGAAAGCCCCGTGTAGCCGCCGCCGATCACGCAGACATCCGCCTTTGCCGCACCCTTGAGCGGGGCAAAGGGCGGCAGGTGTTCGGTGCTCGCGGCGTACCAGCTTTCGGGGTACGCGCCGCGCGTGTCGTTGGCGTGCAGCAGGTTCACGGGGCCTCGCAGAAAAGGATCCAAAGATCAGACGTTGAGCAGAAGGTGCTCGCGCTCCCAGGGCGAGATCACCTGCAGAAATTCCTCGTATTCCGAGCGTTTCACGATGCCGTAGACCCGGGCGAACTCCGACCCCAGCACTTCGTGCAGGCTGGTCGCATCCTCGAAAAGATCCAGCGCCTCGCCGAGCACGCGCGGGATGTCGCCCTCGCCGACATAGGCATCGCCCTTGAACTCGGCTTTCGGACGCTTGCCCTCCATCAGCCCGAGATACCCGCAGGCAAGGCTGGCCGCGATGCCGAGGTAGGGGTTGCAGTCCATCCCGGCGAGGCGATTCTCGACGCGGCGCGCAACCGGGCTCGACAGTGGAATGCGGATGCCGGTGGTGCGGTTGTCGCGGCCCCATTCTAGGTTGATCGGCGCGGCGTGATCCTTCACGTAGCGCCGGTAGCTGTTGACGTAGGGCGCGATCACCGCGAGGGCCGCGGGCATGTGGTTCTGAAGCCCGGCGATGAAGTGGTAAAAGGCCTCGGTCTCGTTGCCCTCGGCATCGGAGAACACGTTCTCGCCGCTTTCGAGATCGAGCACCGAGTGGTGGATATGCATGGCACTTCCCGGTTCGTCCGCGATCGGTTTAGCCATGAAGGTCGCAAAGCAATCGTGCCGCAGCGCCGCCTCGCGGATCAGGCGCTTGAAGTAGAACACTTCGTCGGCCAGTCGCACCGGGCTGCCGTGGCGCAGGTTGATTTCGAGCTGTCCGGCCCCGCCTTCCTGGGTGATGCCGTCGATCTCGAATCCCTGCGCTTCGGCAAAGTCGTAGATGTCGTCGATGACCGGCCCGAACTCGTCGACCGCGGTCATCGAGTAGGCCTGGCGCGCCGCCGCCGGGCGGCCGGACCGGCCCATCATCGGCTTGATGTCGTGCGCGGGGTCGAGGTTGCGCCCGACGAGGAAGAATTCCATCTCCGGCGCGACCACCGGCTTCCAGCCCTGGTCGTTGTATAGCTTGCAGACATGCTTGAGCACGTTGCGCGGGCTGCAGGGCACCGGTGCGCCCGTCCGGTCGAAGGCGTCGTGGATCACCTGCAGCGTCCAGTCTCCGGTCCAGGGCGCGGCGGTCGCCGTGCTCATGTCGGGGCGCAGGATCATGTCTTTTTCGATGAACCCGTCCTCGCCCGCGGCCTCGCCCCAGTCGCCGGTGATGGTCTGGTAGAAGATGCTGTCCGGCAGGTGAAAATAATCCTGCCGCGCGAATTTCGACGCCGGGACCGCCTTGCCGCGCGCGATGCCGGGAAGGTCCGAGATGATGCATTCGACCTCGTCGAGCCTGCGGCCTTCGAGAAAATCCTTCGCTGCCTGCGGCAGCTGTTCCATCCAGTCGGCCATCAGGCCCTCTCTTTCCTGAAGAATTCCGCCATCCGGCGGGCCACGTCCATGCGGTCCGTGGGCGTGTCGAGCTGTGCGGTCGCCGCGGCGAGAATTCCGGGATCGACCAGCCCCTGTCCGCGTGTCCGGATCAGCCCGTCGATGAAGTCCGAATCGTATTCGGGATGCGGCTGGATCGTCCAGATCCGGTCGCCGTAGGCCAGCCCGGCATAGCGGCAGAAGTCGTTGTGCGCGATGACCTCGGCCTCTTCGGGCTTTTCGACCACCTGGTCCTGGTGCCAGGCATTGATCGTGACTTCCCGGCCATCGAGCTCATAGGCGGTACGGCCGACCGACCAGCCGCCGTCGAATTTCTCGACCCGTCCGCCCAGAGCCTGCGCGATGATCTGGTGCCCGAAACAGACGCCGATCATCGGCCGCCCATCGGCGTGAACTACGCGGATGAAGTCTTCGAGCGGCGGAATCCAGTCGTGCGGCTCGTAGGCGCCGTGCTTGGAGCCGGTGATCAGCCAGCCGTCGGCGTCCTCGATGCTGTCGGGAAAGATGCCGTCGACCACCGACCAGCTGGCATAGCTGAATTCGTCGCCCAGAAGGCGCTCGAAATAGGCGTCGTAGTCACCCTTGTCGCTGAGTTCTTCGGGCGGGTGCCCGGTGATGAGAATGCCGATCTTCATTGGGGGCGTTCCGTTGGTTTTCCTGTCGTCCGTCAGACCGTGTCGAGATAGATCGTGACCTGCTCGGACGGAGTGAGTTCCTGCATGTAATGCAGCTCCTGCCGCTTGGTCAGCACGAAGTTGCGAATGAGCTCGGTCGGGAAGATGCGCTTGATCTGGTCGCACTCCTCGAAGGCGGCGATGGCGCTGTCCCAGTCGCCGGGAACCTGCGGCAGGTCGGCGGCATAGGCGTTGCCAGTGATCGGTTCGGGTGGTTCGATCCCGTCCTCGATCCCGTTGATCGCGGCGCCGAGGACGGCGGCCAGCATCAGGTAGGGGTTCACGTCGCCGCCCGAGACCCGGTGCTCGATCCGCCGCGCCTTGGGGCTGCCCGAGGGGATGCGGATCGCCGAGGTGCGGTTCTCGTAAGCCCAGCTGATGCCGGTGGGCGCGTGCGCGCCGGGCACCATTCGGTCGTAGCTGTTCAGATGCGGCGCGAAGACCAGCGTCGAGCCGACCATCGCGTTCATGCAACCCGCGACCGCGTGGCGCAGCAGCGCCGAGCCTTCGGGCCCGTCGTTGTCGAAGACGTTGTTTCCGTTCTTGTCGAGCACCGAGAAATGCGTATGCAGGCCGGAACCGGAGTAGTCCTCGTAGGGCTTGGCCATGAAGCTCGCCGCGAAGCCGTGCTTGCGTGCCATGCCCTTGACCAGCATCTTGAAGAGCCAGGCATCGTCGGCGGCGCGCAGCGCGTCGTCGCAGTGCATCAGGTTGATCTCGAACTGGCCCAGCCCGGCCTCGGAGATCGCCGTGTCGGCGGGAATGTCCATTTCCTCGCAGGCGTCGTAGAGATCGGTGAAGAAGGTGTCGAACTGGTCGAGCGCCCGGATCGACAGCGTTTCGGCCGCCTTGCGCCGCTTGCCCGAGCGCGGCGAGACCGGCACCTCGAGGTTGCGGCCCGAGTCGTCGATCAGGAAGAATTCGAGCTCGACCGCACAAACAGGCGTCAGGCCGCGGTCCTTGTAGCGTTCCAGAACGCTGCGGAGGGCGTGGCGCGGATCGCCTTCGTAGGGCCGCCCGTCCTCGCGGAACATCCAGATCGGCAGCAGGGCGGTCGGCGCGTCGAGCCAGGGCATCGGCATGAAGCCGCGTTCGGTCGGTCGCAGGACACCGTCGCGGTCACCGGATTCGAAGACCAGCGGGCTGTCGTCGATGTCCTCGCCCCAGATGTCGAGGTTCAGCACCGACATCGGGAACCGGGTGCCGTCCTCGACCACCTTGTCGGCGTAGCGGCTGGGGATGCGCTTGCCGCGGGCCTGCCCGTTGAGGTCTGCCGCGGCCACACGGATCGTGCGGACCTGCGGATTCTTGCGAAGCCAGTTCTTCATTGGTCACCTGTTGGCGGGCTGGCTTGCGGGCGTTTCGGCCCTTGCGATGGCCAGCGCCACGCGTAATTTGATCAAATTCCTGATACTACCGGATCAGGTTCGGACGCAACCGCAATTTGCTGCGTGTCTGCCGCGGCAGGTGACGGTTGAGCCGGGCGTTTATGAGGCCGAAGACCGAGATCACCACTAGTGTCAGCAGGATGAAGTAGCCGGCAAGGATCGGGTAGGGCACGAAGGGGTTGAAGGTCTTGTCCGCGAAGTAGTTGGCGTAATAAAGCGCGTCGCCGCGCTGCTGCCAGGCAGGAAACCCCGAGAAAAACACCAGCGCCGTGGCGTGGAACAGAAAGATCGCCTCGTTGGTATAGGCGGGCCAGGCGAGGCGCAGCATCGTCGGCCAGACGATACGCCGGAAGCGCGGCCAGCCGGTCATGCCATAGGCGTCCGCCGCCTCGGTGTCGCCTTTCGGGATCGACTGTAGCGCGCCGTAGAAAATCTCGGCGGAATAGGCCGAGGTGTTGAGAAACAGCACGATCAGCGCGCCGAGCCAGGCGGCGGTGAAGGGATCGAAGAACGGATGCACGCTCTTGAGATTGAGAAACAGGAAGTAGCCGAAGAAGAACTGAATGAAGAGCGGCGAACCCCGGAAGATGAAGATGAACCACTCCGAGGGCTTGCGCAGCCAGCGGTTCGGAGACGCCTTACCGAGCGCGATGAGCGTCGCCATGAAGAAGCCAAGCGCCAGGGCCATGACACCGAAATAGACGTTCCAGATCATGCCCGACCCGATCAGCGTCACCTGCTGGCAGATCGTGAAGTCGTCGCGCGGCAGCAGACGCTCACCGAAGCCCAGCGAGCGGAAGGCATAGTCCTGTACCGTCTGCCAGCAGCTCATGCCGGCGCCTTTCGCTGGCGCTCGCCGCCTGCCGTGGCCTGCCCGAAGGTCAGTCGCGCCATCAGGCGGTTCAGCGCCTTCTCGGACACCCAGGTCAAGGCCAGGTAGAAGACCAGCAGAGCGAGGAAATACCACATGCGCCAGTCGCCGTGCGGATAATCGGTGAAGCGCGGCGTTTTGGTGCCGCCAAGCTCGCGCGCCCAGTAGACGATATCCTCGACCCCAAGCAGGAACAGCAGCGGTGTCGCCTTGATCAGAACCATCCAGAGGTTCGACAGGCCGGGCAGGGCATAGACCCACATCTGCGGCACGAGGATGCGCCAGAAGGTCTGTCGGCGCGACATGCCGTAGGCTTCTGCGGTCTCGAGCTGGGCGTGGGGCACCGCGCGCATGGCGCCAAAGAGCACGTTGGCGGCAAAAGCCCCGAAGACGATGGCGAAGGTGAAGACCGCAACCGCGAAGCCGTACCCTTCATGCACCCATTGCGGGGCCGTGCTCAGCGGCATCTTGGCGGCTTGGCAGACCACGAAGTCGTTGCCCTGCCAGACCGGCTGTTCCCATCCGGGGCACAGCACCTTGTGGCGCAGGAACTCGATCGCCTGGTCAAGCGCGATGACGAAGAACAGGAAAAACGCGATGTCGGGCACGCCGCGCACGATGGCGATGTAGCCCTTGGCGATCCAGCGCAGGGGCGGGATCTGCGACCGCGCGGCGGAGGCGAAGGCGAACCCGAAGGCAAGTGCCACCGGGGCGGTGACGGCCAGCAACAGCAGCACCGTGATGACCGATCCGTAGAGCGACAGGTGCACGCCCGTTGTCAGGTAGCAGGCCATCCACTGCCAGTCGGGCAGGGTGCTCGGATCTGTGCAGAAGCTGAAGATGGGGGGCCTCGTCGCTGGCGTCCGCGGATCGGTGCGCGGGTCGTGCCCGGGGCGGGTTCAACCCGCCCCGGACAGTCGTGTCAGTAGGTGGCGGTATCGTCGCCGAACCACTTCTTGAGCATTTCGTTCAGCGTGCCGTCTTCCTTCATCGCCGTGATGGCAGCGTCGAACTTTTCCTTCAGCTCGGTATCGCTTTCGCGCAGGCCCATGCCGATGCCGCCGCCCAGCGGAACCTCGTCGCCCACGAACATCAGCTCTCCGCCGGAATCCTCGACCAGCGGTGCGAGGTAGTCCTTGTCGGCAAAGACCGCGTCGGCCTCGCCGTTGCGCACGGCGGCGACGGTTTCCTCGGGCGTGGCGAACTCGACCAGGGTCGCGCCGCTTTCGGCCACATGCGCGGCCTGGATGGTCGAAGTCTGGGCCGCGACGACGCCGCCTTCGAGATCCACGCCTTCAGCGGCCGCGACGTAGGCCGAGGCGGTCGGCGGGAAATAGTCCTGCGTGAAGTCGATGACCTCGTCACGCTCGTCGGTGATGCTCATGCCGGCCATGATCGTGTCGTAGTTCGACGACACCAGGTTCGGGATGATGCTGTCCCAGTCGTTCTTGACCCACTCGCAGGTCAGCTCGGCACGGGCACAAAGTTCGTCGCCAAGTTCCTTCTCGAAGCCGTCGACCTCGCCGGCATCGTTGATGAAGTTGTACGGAGGGTAGGCGCCTTCGGTGCCCATGCGCACGGTCTTGTCCTGCGCGATGGCGGCTCCCGCGGCCAGGGCCAGTGCGGCCGTGGTCAGGATGAGTTTATTCATTGATCTTACTCCCGTTGTCATTGCTGTCACGCTGCCTGGGTCGCGGAAAGAAACCCGCGCAGTCGTTCCGATTTCGGAGCGCCGAAAAGGTCTTGCGGCGCTCCTTCTTCCTCGATCAGGCCCTGGTGAAGAAAGACGACGTGATCGGACACGTCGGCGGCCATCTTCATGTCGTGGGTCACGATCAGCATGGTCCGGCCTTCCTCGGCCAGCGCCTTGATGACGCGCACCACTTCCTGTTCCAGTTCCGGATCGAGCGCCGAGGTCGGCTCGTCGAAGAGCAGCGCCTCGGGTTCCATGCACAGCGCCCGTGCGATCGCGGCGCGCTGCTGCTGTCCGCCCGAAAGCTGGGCGGGGTAGACGTCGCACTTGTCGCCGATGCCGACCTTGTCGAGATAGCCGCGCGCGGCCTCCTCGACCTCGTGACGGTCGCGGCGCAACACGGTCAGGGGGGCCTCCATCACGTTCTGCAGGATGGTCATGTGCGCCCAGAGATTGAACTGCTGGAAGACCATCGAGAGGTTGGTGCGGATGCGGGTCACCTGCGCCGCGTCCGACGGGCGCCGGGAATGGCCTTCGCCTTTCCAGCGCACCGGGTCGCCTTTGAAGATCACCTCGCCCTGCTGGCTGTCCTCGAGCAGGTTGCAGCAGCGCAGCAGCGTGGACTTGCCGGACCCCGAAGAGCCGATCAGCGACGTCACGTGACCCTTGGGGGCGGTGATGTCGACGCCCTTGAGCACCTCGAGCGCGCCGTAGGCCTTGTGCAGGTCTTTGATCTCGATAACCGGTGTGGTCGGGGTCAAGGGGCAGGTCTTCTGTCTGTTTCCAGCCGGTATAAGGCGGGAAAATCGGCCGATTTGCAACTTGGAAAGCGCCGTTTTGCACCCACGCACGCCGCAAGTGACCGGACGGAAGTCGCGTCCCTGCCTAGTTTTCGCGCGCAGGTATGGGTTCGGCGAGGTAGGCGTCGACGGGGATTCGCACCACGCCCTTGATCAGCAGTCGCGCGCGGTCATGACCCGACAGCCTTTCCAGCGCGCGGCCACTGGCCTCGAACAGACGCTCGGGATCCCGCCCGCGGGCCGTGATGTATGGCAGGCCCGGGGTCGGGCGGGTGCGCGCGATCACCCGTAGTTGCCCGGCGACGTCGGTCTCGCGTTTCAGGAGCAGCCAGGTCACGGCGTCTATGGCCGCGATATCGGCCGCGCCCGAGGCAACCGCCTCGGCCGACCGCCCGTGCGCACCGGTGTCGCGAACTGCGCCGAAGAAACCCGTGGCGTCGTCCATCTCGAGGTGGCCGAGCAACGCGGCCCAGCCCGATTGCGACAGCGCGTCGTTGCGCGCGCAGGTGGCCCCGGCAAAATCGGCGAGTCGGCTGCGCGGCTCGTCCTTCCGCACCACGATCACCGAGCGGTAGTAGCCCGGTGGACAGCCCCGCAGGCCGAAGTCCGGAGTTCCGACATAGGTGACCTTGTCATGCAGACGCGCGCGAAACGGCAGGCCGCAGGTTTGCGAGAAGACAAGATCGGGTGCCAGCCATTGCGCGAAAAGATCATGGTCGCGGGTCAGCCGGTCCGGGCCGTCTCCGATATCCTCGCGGATCGCCTTCCAGTAGCGGTCGTTCGCCGCGACAGTCGTCGGGCGGTCGTACATCGGCAGGCTGGCGATCATGCGCCGTCTTCGATCCTTTGGCGCGCCAGCGCCGAGTCGCGGTCGCTGACCCCGAGGAAGTTCGACACCATGCGCAGCAGCGCATCCTCCTCCTCGGCGCGCTCGCCGTCGGCAAGAACGACTTCCCACAGCACCTCGATCACGCTCAGACGTTCCTCGTAAGGGACGGCATCCTTGATCGCGCGGGTAAAGCGCACCGTGTCGGGGGCCTGCGATTCCAGCGCCTCGGCCTCGGACCGCAGCGCCTGCGCGCCGGACTCGGTCAATCCGTAACGGCGCTGCGTGATGCGGTCGATCCGCGCGGCCTCGTCGGCTTCGTACTGTTCGTCGGCACGCGCGATGCGCACCAGCAGCGCGGTAAGCGCGAGGCGGGCATCCGTGTCGTCGAGGCGGGGAGGTTCGGGCTGCGTGAGCCGCTTGAGAAGATCACCGAGCATGGGGGTGATATATTCCGGCGGGCGGGGAGTTCCAAGCGCGCAGGGTCATGGTCGCGCATACCGGCCCAGCGCCGTCGCCCGCGCAACCGCGATGTCGGTGTCCGACAGGCCGAGTGCGGTCTCGATAGCGATCAGCTGGATCTCCTCGCTGGCATCACGCTCGCCGTCGACAAGCGCCACCGACCACATCGCGTCCGCGAGCGCCTTTCGGTCCTCGTAGGGGACCTCTTCGCGCAGGATCTCGGCGAACTCGGGCGTTCCGGGCGCGTGGCGTTCGAGGGCCTCGCAGCTGGCGCGCAACTTGGCCGCCTCGAGCGGCTTGAGATCGAAGGTGCGCGCGAGGATCTTGTCGATCTGGCCTATCTCGGCCGCGCGATACTGGCGGTCGGCAAGCGCCACACGCACCAGCAGGGCGCCGAGGGCAAGCTGGGCATTGGGTTGCGGAAGGGGTTCTGGGTCAGGCGCACGGCGCGGGAACAGTCTCGAGAGCATGACCGGGTTCTAGCTCAGATCCGGCGCGCGTCCAAAGCGCAAATTGTCGATCGCAAGCCCCTGCGGATCCTCGTTGGTGATCACGATGCCTGCGATGTCGGACTTGCCGCCCGCGCGGGCAAATCCGATGGCGCTTTCGCCGGTTTCCTGCAATGTGATCCCGGCAATGATCGAGCCGTCACGCCGAAGAAAAAGCGCGTGTGCATAGCCCGCCTCGCCGCCGCGGATCTGGAACGAGAGCTCGGACTGATCGTCGTCGAACAGCACCGCGATCGCTCCCTCACCCTGGCCGTCGCGCTTGGGAAACCCGGCGGGCCCATAGCCGTTCAGCACGTTCTCGCCGGACATGAACACGATAGACAGGTTGCGGCCCTTCTCCCCGGTCATCAGCGTAAGCGGGCGCAGGGCATCTCCGGTCACGCTGTCATGGTTCCCGCGGGGCTCAAGAGCCTGTCCCGCAAAGCGCTCGCCAAAGCTCGCCCCGTCCAGCACCAGCAGATCGTCGATGAGCCGCCCGGGCCCGCTGGCCGACTGGGTCTCTTCGAAAGTGATGATCCGCGTCAGCGCCAGCGCATCGGGATCGACGACGCAGACCGCGTCCTCGCAGGCAAGCGCCGCGCTGGAAAGGCAGGCAAGGGCAAGGGCGAGGGCGGACCGCATTGCGCGACTATGCCCGATTCTCGCTCAGCCGTCATAACCCTCTGCGATGACAAGCTGCGCCTCGGCTGCCGCGTCCCGGATCGCCTTGGCCGAACGGTAGGCGGGGCTGTCGTAGCAGGCCGTCGCATCGGCAAGGCTGGGGAACTCGATCACCACGCTGCGCGGATTGAGCGACCCTTCGCGGATTTCAGACCCGCCGCCGCGCACGAGGAACCTGCCGCCGAAGTCGTCGAGCGCCGCGCCGACGGCGGCCCGGTACCTGTCGTAGGTTTCGGCATCGCGAACCTCGACATGGACGATCCAGTATCCTTTTGCCATCACACTATCCTTTCAGGCTGTCGAAATGTCTGGAAAGATTCGCCGCCGCGTCCTCGAACCCGTAGGGCGCGCGCAGGACGAACAGGCCGGACCCGATCATACCATGCCCCGGACGCGCGGGGGGAAACGTGACTTCGTGACGGATCGCCTCGGGATGCGCCTTGGTCAGGGCGCGCAGCATTCCGCGATGCGCGTCAGAGGTCAGGATCGGGTACCACAGGGCCACGATGCCGACGTTCCAGGCCCGTGCGATGCGCGCGATGTGGCCTGGGATCGTCTCGTAATCCGACTTGATCTCGTAGCTCGGGTCGATCAGCAGCAGGCCGCGCCGAGGCGTGGGCGGGCAGAGGGCATGCGCCAGCTCGAACCCGTCGCGGCGATGCACCCGTACCGGCCAATCCGCAAGCGCAGCTCTGAGACTGGCCTCTTCGGCGGGGTGCAGTTCGGCAAGGTCGATCCGGTCAGTCGAGCGCAGAAGCCGCGCGGCGATCATCGGCGAGCCAGGATAGGCCTGCGCCCCATGCGCCGCGTGCACCTCGTCCAGCACCCGGGCATAGGGGTGTTCGGCCTTGAACCAATTCGCGACCTTGCCGATGCCCTGCGCCGCCTCGCCGGTCTTTACCGCCGCGGCATCGCCGAGATCGTAGAGCGCACGGCCGGCATGCGTCTCGATATAGCTGAGCGGCTTGTCCTTGCGCGTCAGGTAGTCGAGCATCCAAGCCAGCATCGCGTGCTTGTGGACATCCGCGAGGTTCCCGGCGTGGTAGATATGCTGGTAGCTGAGCATGTTCTCAGCCTCTATCGCAGCGCGCCCGCGATGCAATGGGTTTCATGCCCGGTCACCCGAACGGATTGACGCCCGCGAAGGATCCCACGGCGCTGGCGATGATCGGAGCGATGATCGACAGCACCGCCTTGAACGCGTCCATCGAGCCGATGCGCCCGATGTCGAACCCGTCGATGCTGCGCGCCGCCTCGGGGATCGACTTGCCCTCCGCCGCGGTCTGGAAGCGTTCGATCCGGACCATCAGGATCAGGCTCACGGGCATGTAGAAGGACAAAATCAGCACCGAGTAGCTCACACCCCGGAACAGCGAGACCGAGTCGACCAGGGCGCGGAACTCTTCGCGCTGGGCTTTGTCCGCGATCAGGTCGGCGGGCCAGTTCATCCACGCCAGCCCCATCATCATGCCCACCGTCAGCAGGATTCCCGAGCAATAGAGATAGCGCCGCACCGTCCGTTGCGCGGTCTCCAGCGCCTGCGCCTCGCGCATCAGCCCGTCCGGTGTCGAAAGCTCCGGCGGATGCGCCCGTGCCAGCGCGAGCACCATGCCGGCGATCACCGCGGCGGTCGAGAACGACGCGATGAAGTTGGTCTTGTCGAGCAGGAAGGTCATCGCGAAGAAGGCGCCATGCGGGCCGCAGCGTGGCTCCATCGGCGCGCCCGGGGCACAGATCGGCAGGTGGCCAACGCCGAGCGCCGCGGTGAAAATCTCTGCCCCGAGCAATTCGTAGGCTTCGAAGCTTCCCATCCATGCCGGCTCGAACACCGAGAAGATCAGCGAGATGAAGATGACGACGATCAGCGCGACGATGGTCATGCAGCAGGATTGCCAGGTGTGGCGAGCCTTCAGATCGGCTACGAACACCGCGATGAAGGTGAAGGCGACGGCGCTGTAGAAGAACCAGACAGCCATGAACCTATAGCGCCCGGCAAGTTCGACCATCCGCCCGGCCTCGACGATGGCGACCGGGCCGGGATCCATGTCGGTGTCGGCGAAACTCGCCAGCATGATCTCGGAGACTGTCAGCACGACGACCGGCAGCAGCAGGATCAGCAGATGCTTGGGCGCAATCGTCAGTTTCGTCGTTCGCGGCTTGTCTTGCATCCCTGTCCCTTGCCGCCGCGTCGATGCATGGCGATCCTTGGCCGAAGGATGCAACAGCTCGACGCTGTCCGGCAAGCGACGTGCGACCTTGACCTTGCCCGATTTTTTGTTCGGACCTGTGGCGCGGTGGGCACGACCCGAGAGGCGAGAAGGCGACAAAGCGCGCATGACGTGGCGTTTTGGGCGGAATTCGGCGCGGATTGCCTCCCTCAGAGGATGAAGTTGGCATGACCGCTGTCTTGCTGAACAAATCGCGATGTCCGGTTGTGGTCTTGCCCGGACATCCCTGAAGTCGACAGGTTCCGGAGAGTATGATGTCGATAATCCTGCGTTTTCCCGCAATCGTCGGGTTTGGCCTGATGGTTGCGTCCGCCG
This sequence comes from Roseobacter sp. FCG-D35, assembly GCF_033436665.1. Lineage (NCBI taxonomy): Bacteria > Pseudomonadati > Pseudomonadota > Alphaproteobacteria > Rhodobacterales > Roseobacteraceae > Roseobacter > Roseobacter sp. FCG-D35. The sequence goes on along the minus strand of NZ_JAWQFO010000007.1, from coordinate 185,564 downwards.
CCCAGTCCTCACCCGTCACGACATCATATGACCTGGCGACGCGCCTCGAAGCCGTCCGGTTCGTCGACGTCGAAGTCTTCGACGACAGCGGTGCCGTCAATTACGGCACAGTGGATCAGGCCGATTATGTCTGGGGTTTCGACCGTTGGCTTCCGCGTCTCACCGTCGGCGACGCGAGCCGTTTCGTCGCGACTTTCGTGACGGACGGCTTCGGCTACCTGGAATCGCTCACCGGTTGCAGTTTCGCGGGCTTCGACTGCGCAGCGGGTGACGTCAATCCATTCGTGACAGCCGACGCCGACAGCGTCGCGTTCGACATCCTCGAAGGGATAACAGGCTACGACTACACCAGCATCTCTGGCGGCACGGAAGTCGGCGACCGACTGCGCCTGTCACTGTTCGACGCGGGTCCGACGAGCCTGTTTTCGGACCCTGACGTGCTTGTTCTTGCCAACCTGATCGAACTCGATTTCCGCGTCACCGGCCCGCAGCTCTCTGCCGATCCGCTCTTGCCGGTTCCTGTCCCGGCGGGGCTGGTCTTGCTGCCGATGGGGCTGGCGGCCTTCGGGTTTGCGCGCCGGCGGCCCGGCGCGCGGTAACCGCCGCCGGCTCAGACCAAGCGCGAGACTTCTTTCGCGGCCCGCACGAAATCCTTGAACAGGGGGTGCGGGTCGAAGGGCTTGGACTTGAGTTCGGGGTGGAACTGCACGCCGATGAACCACGGGTGATCCGGCCATTCGATGATCTCCGGCAGGCGCCCGTCGGGTGACATGCCCGAGAAACACAGCCCGCTCTCCTCGAGCTTGTCACGGTACTTGATGTCGACCTCGTAGCGGTGTCGGTGTCGTTCGTCGATGTCGGTCTTGCCGTAGACCTCGGCAACCCGTGTTCCGGGCGTCAGAACCGCGTCATAGGCCCCGAGCCGCATTGTGCCGCCCTTGTCGTCGCCAACCTTGCGTTCGACCTTGGCGTTGCCCTTCACCCATTCCTTGAGGTGATAAACCACCGGTTCGAAGCGTTTCTTGCCCGCCTCGTGGTCGAATTCCTCGGACCCCGCGCTGGCCAGGCCCGCAACGTTGCGCGCCGCCTCGATCACCGCCATCTGCATCCCGAGACAGATGCCGAGATAGGGCACCTTGCGGGTGCGCGCGAACTCCGCGGCCTTGATCTTTCCTTCCGTCCCGCGTTCACCGAAACCGCCCGGCACCAGGATGGCATGGAAGCCCTCGAGCCGCGGGGCCACGTCTTCGGCGCTGTCGAAGATTTCGGCGTCGACCCATTCGATGTTGACCTTGACCCGGTTCGCCATGCCGCCGTGGGTCAGCGCCTCGGCGATCGACTTGTAGGCATCTTCGAGCTGCGTGTACTTGCCGACGATGGCGATGTTGACCTCGCCCTCGGGATTGTAGATCCGGTCGGCGACGTCTTCCCAGCGCTCGAGGTTCGGCTTCGGCGCGGGCGTGATCTGGAAGGCGTCGAGCACGGCCTGATCCAGTCCCTCGCGATGATACGCCAGCGGCGCCTCGTAGATCGACTTCAGGTCCTGCGCCGCAATCACCGAGTCGGGCCGGACGTTGCAGAACAGCGCCAGCTTTTCGCGTTCCTTCTCGGGGATCGGTCCCTCGGAGCGGCAGACCAGGATGTCGGGCGCGATCCCAATCGAGCGCAGCTCCTTGACCGAGTGCTGCGTCGGCTTGGTTTTCAGCTCGCCCGATGCCTTGATGTAGGGCAGCAGGGTCAGGTGCATGAAGATGCACTGCCCGCGCGGGCGGTCCTGGCTGAACTGGCGGATCGCCTCGAAGAACGGCAGGCCCTCGATGTCGCCCACCGTGCCGCCGATCTCGCAGAGCATGAAATCGACCTCGTCGTCGCCGATCGAGATGAAATCCTTGATCTGGTTGGTGACGTGGGGAATGACCTGGATGGTCTTGCCGAGATAGTCGCCGCGGCGTTCCTTCTCGAGCACGTCGGAATAGATCCGCCCCGAGGACACGGAATCGGTGCGCCGTGCCGCGACCCCGGTAAATCGTTCGTAATGGCCGAGGTCGAGATCGGTCTCGGCCCCGTCGTCGGTCACGAAGACCTCGCCATGCTCGAACGGCGACATCGTGCCGGGATCGACGTTGAGATAGGGATCGAGCTTGCGCAGCCGGACCGAAAAGCCGCGCGCCTGCAGCAGCGCGCCCAGTGCCGCCGAGGCGAGACCCTTGCCGAGCGAGGAGACCACACCACCGGTGATGAAAATGTATCGGGCCATGGCGGTCGGTATCCCCCGTGTATCGTTGCGGTTTCAGGTTTGCGCCTTGAAAAAAGCCGCGCGATCCGGCTGCGAGTTTCCGCAGCACCACGGGACTTAATCATAGCAGGATTCGAAATACGAAGGCAAGGCGTGCCGCAACATGCTGCGGGGCAGAACGCCGTGCCCTCAAGGTCTTGTATTGCGCGGGTCGGTCGTCAGTCGGCGGACGGCACCAGTGGCTCGCTGCCCTCGGGACCGGGCGGCAGCAGACTGTCGTCCGACGGCAGGCTCGGCGTCAGGGTCTCGTCGTCCGAGGCAGGCGCGGTGCCCAGTCGGTCGATGACCGAGGTGCCCGCCGCGTTCTCGGCGGCGAAGATGGTCAGGGTGATCGAGGTGCAGATGAAGGCGATCGCCAGCAGCCATGTCAGCTTGCCGAGTGCCGTCGCTGCTGCACGTCCCGATACGGCGCCGCCGCCACCGCCGCCCATGCCCAGACCGCCGCCTTCGGAGCGCTGCAGCAGCACCACGGCGATCAGGCTCAGCGCGAGGATGAGGTGGACGATGAGGACGACGTTTTCCATGGAAACCTGCGGGCTGGTTTTCGGCGTTTGGCGGTATCTATGCAAGATTGCCGGAAGGGGCAAGGGCGGTTGCGGCATCGGCGCTGGACAAACGCCGCGTCGCCGCTCCAGACTGCCGCCATGCCACACGACCATTCCGACCCCGAGCATCCGCACAGCCTGCTGCCCTCCGACCCGGCGCTGCGGGTCAAGGCGCTCGAGACCCTGCTGGTGAGCAAGGGGCTGGTCGATCCTGCAGCGCTCGACGCGATCATCGACACCTACGAGAACCGCATCGGGCCGCGCAACGGCGCCCATGTCGTGGCAAAGGCCTGGAGCGATCCGGAGTTCCGCGCAGCCCTTCTGAAGGATGCGACCGCGGCGGTTTCGGCATTGGGCTATTACGGCCGGCAGGGTGAGCACATGGTCGCGGTCGAGAACACGCCGGATGTGCATAACATGGTCGTCTGCACGCTGTGCAGCTGCTACCCGTGGCCGCTGCTGGGCATCCCGCCGGGCTGGTACAAGTCGGACGCGTATCGCGCCCGTGCCGTGCGCGAGCCGCGCAGGGTGCTGGCCGAGTTCGGGGTGACGCTCGACCCCGATATCGCAGTGCGGGTCTGGGATTCGACCGCGGAGGTGCGGTACCTGGTGATCCCGCGTCGCCCGGAAGACACCGAAGGCATGGACGAGGCCGCGCTTGCGGCGCTCGTCACCCGCGACAGCATGATCGGCTGCGGCCTGGCGAGCGCGCCATGAGTCGGGTGCATGACATGGGCGGACGGTTCGGTGACGGTCCGGTCCGGCCCGAGCCGGAAGAGGTCCGGTTTCACGCCGACTGGCACCCGCGGGCCCTTGCGCTGACGCTGGCTGCCGGGGCGCTGGGCCAGTGGAGCATCGACATGTCGCGGCGGTCGCGCGAAAGCCTCGCGCCCGCCGATTACGCGCGGTTCTCCTACTACGAGAAATGGCTCGCCGGGCTGTCGGACCTGCTTGTCGAGACCGGTGTGATAACGGCCGAGGAGCTTTCCGGCGCAGCGCCGCAAAAGAGCGCGCTGGGCACGCGGGCGCTTGCGGCGGATCGGGTTGCCGAGACGCTGGCGCGAGGCGGCCCTGTCGATCGGCCTTGCGACGGCGCGCCCGCTTTCGTGCCAGGTGATGCGGTCCGGACCCGAAGGATAGCCGGGAACAGGCTGGTCTCGGGCGGCCACACCCGGCTGCCCGGTTACGCCGCCGGGGCCGAGGGGCGCATCCTGCGGTGTCATGGTTGCCACGTGTTGCCGGACAGCAACGGCCACGGGCTCGGCGAGGCGCCGCAACCGGTCTACGCGGTGGCCTTCCCGGCGGCGCAACTCTGGGCGCACCCGGAGGATCCGCGGGACGAGGTGGTGCTGGACCTATGGGAAAGCTACCTGGAGCGCGTGGAGTGACCCGCCCCGAGCCCGCCTTCGAGGAACCGTGGCACGCGCAGCTCTTCGCTCTGACGGTCCACTTGAACGAAAGCGGTCTGTTCACATGGGCGGACTGGGCCGAGCGCTTCGGCGTGACGCTCGCGCGGCATGGGATGGCACGTGAACTTAACGGTGGTGACGACTACTTTCTCGCCTGGCTCGAGACCCTCGAGGGACTACTCGGCGGACAGGGTATCGCCGATGCGGCGCGGCTGGCGAAACTGAAGGAAGGCTGGCGATCCGCCTATCTGCGTACGCCCCACGGCGCGCCGGTACGGCTCCAGGGCTGACCCGTCGCGGACTGGCGACGGCCGCGGCGGAGGGACAGAAGAACTTCATGCCTCCGGCGGGGATATTTTCGAACCAGAGAGGGCGGGGCGCGGCTGGGCGGCGCGCCAAGTTTTCGGTTTCGCCGCCTCGGCGGGATCGGTATACGGGCGCGGGTTTCAACCGCATCGGAAAGACTTGTCATGGCCAATGTTGTCGTCGTCGGCGCCCAGTGGGGCGATGAGGGAAAGGGCAAGATCGTCGACTGGCTAAGCGAGCGAGCCGACGTCATCGCGCGCTTCCAGGGCGGGCACAACGCGGGCCATACGCTGGTCATCGACGGCGAGGTCTACAAGCTGAGCCTGCTGCCTTCGGGCATCGTGCGGCCCGGCAAGCTGAGCGTGATCGGCAACGGCGTGGTGCTCGATCCCTGGCATCTGAAACAGGAGATCGAGGGGCTGCGTGCGCAGGGTGTTTCGATCACGCCCGAGACGCTGATGATCGCCGAGAACACGCCGCTGATCCTGCCGATCCACGGCGAGCTCGACCGGGCGCGCGAGCAGCAGGCCTCGGTCGCCAAGATCGGCACCACCGGCCGTGGCATCGGGCCGGCCTACGAGGACAAGGTCGGCCGTCGCTCGGTGCGGGTGGCGGATCTTGCCGATCGTGCGACGCTCGAGCTACGGGTCGACCGCGCGCTGGTGCACCATGACGCGCTGCGGCGCGGGCTCGGGCTTGATCCGGTCGATCGCGACGCGCTAGTGGCGCAGCTTCTCGAGATCGCGCCGGTGGTTCTCGAATACGCGGCGCCGGTCTGGAAGGTGCTGAACGAAAAGCGCCGGGCCGGGCGGCGCATTCTTTTCGAGGGCGCGCAGGGTGCACTGCTCGACATCGATTTCGGCACCTATCCCTTCGTGACCTCTTCGAACGTGATCGCCGGGCAGGCAGCGACCGGCAGCGGTCTTGGACCCGGGGCGATCGATTTCGTGCTCGGCATCGTCAAGGCCTATACCACCCGCGTGGGAGAGGGTCCGTTTCCGGCCGAGCTCGAGGATACCGACGGCCAGCGTCTGGGCGAACGCGGGCACGAGTTCGGCACCGTGACGGGGCGCAAGCGCCGCTGCGGCTGGTTCGACGCGGTGCTGGTGCGCCAGACCTGCGCGACCTCGGGCGTCAACGGCATCGCGCTGACCAAGCTCGATGTGCTCGACGGTTTCGAGACGTTGAAGATCTGTGTCGGTTACGAGCTTGACGGGCAGCGCATCGACCATCTGCCCACCGCGGCCGATCACCAGGCGCGGTGCACGCCGATCTACGAGGAGATGCCGGGCTGGTCGGAAAGCACCGAGGGTGCGCGCAGCTGGGCCGACCTGCCGGCCAACGCGATCAAATACGTGCGCCGCGTCGAGGAACTGATCGACTGCCCGGTGGCCCTGCTGTCGACCTCGCCGGAACGCGACGACACCATTCTCGTCACAGATCCGTTCCAGGACTGAGGCGATGGCGCTGAGCTGGAAAGCGCGTCGCCGCTGGGCACTGGTCATCCTGCTGCTAGGTTTGCCGGCCTATATCGTCGTCTGCGTGAGCGTGGTGAACGCGCTGGACCGCCCGTCGCTGTTCGTCGAACTGCTGGTCTACGTCGGTCTCGGCATCCTATGGGCCTTGCCGCTGCGGTTCGTCTTTCGGGGGATTGGCCAGGCCGAGCCCGAGGACGAGCGGGACGACGCGTCGCAGGACTGACGTCGGCGCTTAACGCCCTTATTGGATCCTGGCTCGGCGTCCGGCGGCAGCGACGGCCAAAGCGGGCTGCCGCCGCATGAAAATGAAAGCGGCGGGCCGGGGCTCGCCGTCCGAATGCAAATGGCGACCGGTTGTCAGCCGGCGGCGCGGTGATCGGGCTTGAAGCCGATGCGCTCGGAAGCCGAGAAGCGGCCGCCGCGAATTTTCTCGATCTTGCCGGAGCGGATCAGCTGCCCGAAAGAGCGAAGGCTGTCCTCGCGGCTGAACGCGTCGCCGGCCTTGACCTGGCGCAGTCGCTGCATGAGCTGCTGGCGCGAGAAGTCGTCGCGGCCTTCCACGAAGGAGAGGTAGGCCGCGGCCGCCTCGAGAACTTCGGGCAGTTCCACGGCCCCTTTCGCCTCGGCGAACTCGGCGAAGCCCTCGCCGCTCTCGTCAGCGCTGTCCTCCGCGGCGAGGCTGGCGACGCGGCGTGGCTGCACGGGGCCCGCCGGACGCGGCGCCTCGGCGTCGATTCGTTGCTCTGCGACCAGTTTGAGCGGTGCCGGGCGCGACTCTGAGCGCTCCTCGCTGCGGACCGGACGACGCGGCTTCACCGCTTCGGCAAGGTCGTTGCGGTAGGCGCTCTGGTCCTCGGTCTCGGGCTCCTCGGTTCCGAGCGCCTCATCGGCCTTCTTGGCGGCCACGGCGGCGCGCAGATGCGAGAAGGCCTGGCGGCGATCGCTGGTTTCGGGGTCGCCCATCTTTTCTTCGGCCTCGGCCATGAGGCGCGTGACGTCCTCGTCGTCGGCGTGGCGCTGGTGGCGCGACCGAGGTGCTGCTTCGGCGACCATGTCGTCTTCGGCCTCGACATCCGCGAGTTCGCGCCGCAGCGCCTCCTCTTCTTCGGGCGTCAGAGTCGATCCGGAGACTTCCGCATCGTCGAGAACGACATCCTCGATCTCCGACTCGGAGGCCTCGGCCTCGAGGCTTTCGGTCTCGGCCACGTCAGCCCCGTCATCCATTTGCGGCTCGACAATGCGCGCTTCGAGGATCAGGGGCTCGTCGGCGACTTCGTCATCGAAATCATCCTCGAAATCGGCGTCGTCGAAGCTGTCCTCGTCGTCCTGGTCGTAGCCGATGGCGACGGCCTCGCCCGGTTCGGCCCAGTCGTCCTCGGCGACGTCGGCGACGATGCTGTCCTCGCCCATCGCGTGATCCGTCGAGCCGTGCTCGAGCGTCTCCGGTTCGGCAAAGACATTGTCGGAGGCTCCGGGCGTCACGCCCATCGCGTCGTTGAGCTGGCTGCGGATGGCCGTGAGGTCCATGCCGTCGTCGTAGTCCTCCTCGTAGACCTCGGCATCGAGCGACAGGGCGGAGACCGCCGCCGCATGCGGCGCGTCCGTGTCATCCGAAATCTCCGCCACGTCGGTTTCCGACGAGTCCGCTTCGGCCATGTCCTCCGCTCTGAAGACCTCCGCATCTTCGGCTGTGCCCGACATCAGCATCGCGTCAAGTTCGTCGTCCGCGTTCAGCGCATCCTCGATGTCGCGCGCGGCTGCGGTCAGCGTGTCGTTGGCGTCCGCGATCGCGCCAGCAGGGGCCGCGTCGAGGTCGTCCTGCACAGTGTCGTCCTCGCGGGACGCCGGCGTCTCGACAGCGTCATGGCGCTTCATGACGACGTCGCGGATGCGCTGGAGCTTGGCGGCGATTCCCTCGCGTTGCGGCGCTGCCGCCGGGGCGGGGTCCACAGCGACCGCATCCTCGCCGTCGAAGTCCGCCAGTGTTTCCGGCTCGGCTGTCTCCTCGACCCCGTCAGGGGTGGAGACATTCGCGGCGGTCTCTGCTTCGGCTTCGTCGGTGGCGAAGTCGTGTTCGACGGGTTCGTCCGCGACATAGGCGGGGACGTCCATCCCCTCTGCCGCGGCAAAGCCCTCGTCCTCGGTCGCGACGACATCGTCGGTCACGGGCAAATCTTCGACCGCGTGATCCTCGGCGACCCCGATAGAGATGGCGTCGACAATCGCGTCATCTTGGTCGTTCTCGTCCGCCACGTCGACCTCGGATGCGGCTTCATCAGCTTCGTAGGTCTCGACTTCGGGCTCTGCCGGGTCTTCGATCTCGGGCTCGGGCCGATGCGCTTCGACCTCGGCGGCCGGCATGACCTCGGCAACGATTTCGGACGACGGAGCTGGCGTCTCGAGGTCCGGACCGGTCGGCATCACCTCGGTCGCGGCCGGGGCGGCAGCGGCAACCAGCGCCGCGGCCGAGGGGCCGGGCGCCGCCCGCACTGGTGTTTCCGGCACCGTGACTTGAACCGGCTCCGAGACCGGTTCCCGAACCGGGCCCGGGCGCGCGGCTTCTTCGCGGGCTTCCTCGGCGCGCAGCATGATCCGGCCATCCTGTTCGCGCGCCTCGACCCGGCGCGAGATCTCGCGTTGCGCGATCCGGGCGAGCATGTCGGCATCGGGCTGCGGCGGTTCTGCGCCGAAATAGCGGTCGTCCGCGGCCAGATCCCTGAAATACTCCGCGATCGCCTTCATGGTCCCGAACGAATCGTCGAAGCCTTCGAGCGTGCAGGAGAAAGTCCCGTAGGAAACGGTCAGGATCTTGTTGTTGCTCATCATCGGAGTATGCGTCCTCTGCGATTTATTCAACAAACTGTTTACCATCGGGGACGGGGCCAAACCGGCCCGATTCTGTGCACATATACGTATCATTTCGTGGCAGCATTGTGGCCGTGCTGCAGAAAGGGCATTAATATCCAATGAAAACAAAGAGGTTATCGAGCCCATCTCCGGTCACCTTGCTGGGCGGAGGGGACCTGGGCGAGGGCGACCTGGCGCTGGCTCTTGGTCTCGCCCCGCTCTGCATTGCGGCAGACGGTGGGGCCGAGCCGGCGCTCGAGGCGGGCATCGATCTCGCGGCCGTGATCGGAGACATGGACTCGGTGCGGCCCGAAGCCCTTGCGCGGGTTCCGCCCGACCGCATTCACCGGATCGCCGAACAGGACAGCACCGACTTTGACAAGGCGCTGCGCAGCGTCGCGGCACCGCTGGTGATCGCGGCGGGTTTCACCGGGCTGCGCATGGATCACCAGCTCTCGGTCCTCAACACCATGGTACGCCGCGCGGACCGCGCCTGCCTGCTGCTCGGCGCGCTCGAGATCGCCTTCGTGTGCCCGCCGGCGCTGGACCTGCCGACACGGGTCGGCGACGTCGTCTCGCTGTTTCCGCTGCAGCCGGTCACGGGGCGGTCGGCGGGGCTGGAATGGCCGATCGAAGGGCTCGACTTTGCGCCGGGGTATCGGGTCGGCACCTCCAACCGCGCACTCGGTCCCGTGCGGATCGAGATGGACGGGCCGGGGATGATCTGCCTGCTGCCGCGCGATCTCATTGCACCGGTTGCGCGGTCACTCCTGGAACTGCCAGCGCACGCGCGGTGGCCCGCTCGCGAAGAACCACGTAGAGGCCCGCCCCGATCGTGATCAGGATGCCGAGACCCGCGACCGGGTTCGGAAGGTCGCCGAAAACGACCAGTCCGATGATGGTGGCGACCGGAATCTCGAGGTACTGCATCGGTGCCAGCGTGGCCGAGGGGGCGTAGCGCAGCGACCAGGTCATCAGCAGATGCGCAAGCGTTCCAATGACCCCGATCGTCATCATCAGCACCCAGTCCCGGCGCGTGCCCGCCACCAGGTCCAGCGCGGCGACACCGCTGTCCTGCCCAACAAGCAGCACGGGCGTCATGATCACCAGCGCGATCCCGCCCGACACGGCCTGGAGACCGATCGGGTCGGTCTCCTTCGCGATCTGTCGCGTCACCAGCATGAAGAAGGCAAAGTTGACGGCGACACCAAGCGGCAGCAGTGCCGGCCAGCCGACCTCGGCAAAGCTCGGCTGGACCACGAGCATCGTGCCGAGAAAACCGACCGCACTGGCCGCGATCCTGCGCGTACCGACAGTTTCACCCAAGACGAAATGTCCGAGGACAAGCATGATGAAGGGCATCACGAAGGCGATCGCGACAGCATCGGCCAGCGGCAGGTACTGAAGCGCCGTCACCATCATCCCGATGCCCATGATATGAAGGATCGTGCGCAGTACAGTGAGCCACAGGACACGGCCGCGCATCCGCCAAGCGCGCCCGGTCATCCAGACCATCGGCGCAAGCACAAGGGCCTGAACCGCGAACCGCACCCAGACCATCTGACCCACCGGAACGGTCTCGCCCAGAATCTTGGCGACAGCATCGCCCATCGGCGCGAGGATGCAGAAGCCAAGCATCAGGACGATGCCGAACAGCGGGCGGTCGAGTGTCATTCAGGCGGACCCCAAGTCAGGTTCGATCTGCGGCGTCGGGTTCCGTTAACCCTATCCCAGAACAGGGTTAACGCTTTATCAACAGTTCGGAACATTGACCGCAAGGCCGCCCAGGGATGTTTCCTTGTACTTGTCCGACATGTCGGCCCCGGTCTGGCGCATGGTCTCGATGCAGGCGTCGAGGGGCACGAGGTGCGTGCCGTCGCCGCGCAACGCGAGGCTCGCCGCCGACACCGCCTTGATCGCGCCGAGGCCGTTGCGCTCAATGCAGGGGACCTGCACGAGCCCGCGGATCGGGTCGCAGGTCATGCCGAGGTGATGCTCGAGCGCGATCTCGGCGGCATTCTCGACCTGTTCGGGCGTCCCTCCCATCACCGCGCAGAGCCCGGCGGCGGACATCGCCGCGGCCGATCCGACCTCGGCCTGGCACCCGGCCTCGGCGCCCGAGATCGAGGCGTTGAACTTGACCAGCCCGCCGATAGCGGCGGCGGTCAGCAGGAAATCTTCGATATGGCGCTCTGAGGCGCCGGGCACATGGTCGATATAGTAGCGCAGGGTCGCAGGCAGGACCCCCGCCGCGCCGTTCGTCGGCGCGGTGACCACCTGGCCGCCGGCGGCGTTCTCCTCGTTCACGGCCATCGCGTAGACGCTCATCCAGTCGTTGATCGCATGCGGCGCCGAGAGGTTGCGCCCGCGCTCGGCCAGCAGCGCGTCATGGATCGCCTTGGCGCGGCGCTTGACCTTCAGCCCGCCGGGCAGCACGCCATCCGCGGCAAGCCCGCGGTCGATGCAGTCGTTCATCACCTGCCAGAGCCTTCGGGTTCCGGATTTCAGCCGATCCGCGCCGCCGCGCGTTTCCTCGTTGGCCCGCTTCATCTGGGCGATGGTCTTGCCTGAGCTGCGCGCCATCTCGAGCATCTCGGCGGCGGACTTGAAGGGGAAGGGCACCGGCGCGCCCTCGTCGGTGTTCTTGCCTGCGGCAAGCTCGGCCTCGGTCATGACGAAGCCGCCGCCGATGGAATAGTAGGTCTCGCGCAGGATCACGTCGCCTTGCGCGTCGGTCGCCATCAGCATCATGCCGTTCGCATGGCCCGACAGCACCGTGTCGTAGTCGAAAACCAGATCGGTCTCGGGATCGAAGCGCAATGGTGGCAGGTCCGGGGGTGTCACTTCGTGGCGCTCTCGGATCCGCGACAGCTCCGCCTCGGCCTTCTCGGCGTCGTAGCTTTCGGGATCGAAGCCGGCGAGCCCCAGGATCGTGGCACGGTCGGTGGCATGGCCCGCGCCGGTAAACGCAAGCGAGCCATGCAGCGAGGCGCGCAGTCCGGTGGCGTGGAATGGTGAGACACGCAAGGCGTCGAGAAAACGCGCGGCGGCGACCATCGGCCCCATCGTGTGCGATGAGGATGGGCCGATGCCGACCTTGAACATGTCGAAGACGGAGAGAAACATCAGGTGGCGTTTCCTTCGGGGGGTTGTGGCTGTCGCGGCGCTGTGAACGGCGTCGGGCCAAGACCCTCCGCGCGTTGCGCCGCGGCGACCGAGGCGCGGGATTCGAGACTTTCCGCCATGACGCGCAGCGCCGGATAGGCGCCAAGGTCGAACCATGTGGTGTCGCTGCCGCGCGGATAGAGCGCCAGCCAGCGCAGCATCGGCGCAAGATAGAGCGCCAGCAGCAACGGCGGCGCGGCTTTTGCCCAATGGTTGTCGAGCGCGGCGAGGTACTCGGCGATCCGACCGCGCTGGGTATCACGCAACTGCTCGTGTGCCACGGGTTCCGGGCCCACGTAGCGCGCGGGATAGAACAGCATGCGCAGCGCTGGATGCAGGGTGTTGGACAGAAAGAACAGCCACTTCAGCAGCGCCCCGCGCTCGGGCTCCGTCGGTGCCGGGGCGAGGCCGCCGTGCCGGTCGGCGAGCCAGAGCAGGATGGCGGCGGTCTCGAACATCGGGCCGTCGCGGGTCTCGAGAACCGGGATCAACCCGTTCGGATTGAGCTGCAGGTAGGCCGGGGTCCGCTGTCCTTGGGCGGACCGGTCGACCAGCACGGTCATATAGGGCGCGCGCAATTCCTCCAAGGCCAGACGGATGACCAGCGAGGCGTTGTCGGGCGCATAGTGAAGGCGGTAGGGCGTCATGGGCCGGTCATATAGAATGCGCCGCCCGATGCCGACCGGAAACCGACATCGCGCGGCGCAAAGCGGACATCGGCGGCAACAGAAGAGGCGGGCTAGTCGGTCGCTGCCTCGGTGACCTCGTGCACTTCGATCACGTTGCCGTCCGGGTCGAAAAAGAAGATCTGGTGCCAGCCCGCGACCGCGGCATGACCCCAGTCCGAATAGGGCACGCCTTTCGCCTCGAGATGCGCCTTGAAGGCGGCGAGATCATCCGTCCGGTAGGCGATGTGGCCGCGCGCGACGGGGTTGACCACCTGCCCGGTCGCAAAGCCCGCCAGCACGTCGCGCCGCGCAAGATGGGTCTGGATGCGCCCATCGGTCACGAAAGCCACGTCGCCCGAATACCCCTTGTCCTTTTCCAGTACCGGCAGGCCGTGGCTTTCGCGCTCCAGCCCGAGCACGTCGCGATAGAAGCCGTCCATCCGGTCGACGTTCTCGGTACAGAGGTTGACATGGTGCAGCGTCAGTTTCACGGCCGGGCCTCACGATCCCTGTTCCGGCGACACTGCCCGCAAAGGGGCCGGCACCGCAAGGCCAGCACGGCTGAACCCCAGCCGAGGCTTGCAGGCCGCAGGGCGGGGCGCTAAACGGCGCGCAAAGAAGGAGGCTTGCCCCCATGTCCATCGACCAGTCCACCGCCGCCCGCGTCGCCAAGCTTGCCCGCATCCGCGTCGAGGAGGCCGACCTGCCGGCCATCGCGCAGGAATTCAACGCGATCCTCGGCTTCATCGAGCAGCTCAACGAGGTCGATGTCGAAGGGGTGGAGCCGATGACCTCGGTCACGCCGCAGAAGCTCAAGCGCCGCGAGGACGTGGTGACCGACGGCGACCAGCAGGGCGCGGTGCTGAAGAACGCGCCGGATGCCCGCGAGGGCTTTTTCGCGGTTCCAAAGGTGGTGGAGTAAATCATGGCCAGCGATCTCAATACCCTGGGTCTTGCCGAGGCGCGCGACCTTCTGCGCAAGGGCGAAACCACCTCCGTAGAACTGACCGAAGCCTGCCTCGCGGCCATCGATGGCGCCGGTGCGCTCAACGCCTTCGTGCACCACACGCCCGAGATTGCACGCGCCGCCGCAGCCGAGGCCGACAAGCGCATCGCGGCAGGTGACGCGCCGGCTATGTGCGGCTTGCCGATCGGCATCAAGGATCTGTTCTGCACCAGGGGCGTGCCGAGCCAGGCCGGCAGCCGCATCCTCGAAGGCTTCCTTCCGCAGTACGAATCCACCGTGAGCCAGAACCTGCTGGACGCAGGGGCCGTCATGCTGGGCAAGCTCAACATGGACGAATTCGCGATGGGCTCGTCCAATGAAACCTCGGTCTACGGCAATGCCGTGAACCCCTGGCGGCGCGGCAACGACGGGACGGAGCTTACCCCCGGTGGATCGTCCGGCGGCTCGGCCTCGGCCGTTGCGGCCGATCTCTGCCTTGCCGCGACAGGCACCGACACCGGCGGCTCGATCCGCCAGCCGGCGGCCTTCACCGGCACCGTGGGCATCAAGCCGACCTACGGGCGCTGCTCGCGCTGGGGCATCGTCGCCTTCGCCTCCTCGCTCGACCAGGCCGGGCCGATGACCAAGTCAGTGCGCGACGCGGCCATCATGCTCGGGGCGATGGCTGGCCACGATCCGAAGGATTCCACCTCTGCCGAGCTTGCCGTGCCCGACTTCGAGGCAGCCCTTACCGGCGACGTGCGCGGCAAGAAGATCGGCATTCCGCGCGAATACCGCATGGAAGGCATGCCGGAGGAGATCGAGGCGCTCTGGCAGGACGGCATCGCGATGATGAAGGACGCCGGCGCCGAGATCGTCGACATCTCGCTGCCGCACACGAAATACGCGCTGCCGGCCTATTACGTGATCGCGCCCGCCGAGGCCTCCTCGAACCTGGCGCGCTACGACGGGGTCCGCTACGGGCGCCGGGCCCGGCTCGAGCAGGGCGATGGCATCACCGAGATGTACGAAAAGACCCGCGCCGAGGGCTTCGGTGACGAGGTGAAGCGCCGGGTGATGATCGGCACCTACGTGCTCTCGGCAGGCTTCTACGATGCCTATTACAACCGCGCGCGACGCGTGCGCACGCTGATCAAGCGCGACTTCGAAGAGGTCTTCGCGCAAGGCGTGGACTGCATCCTGACCCCGGCGACCCCCTCGGCGGCCTTCGGTCTCGGAGAGATGGCGGATGCCGACCCGGTGCAGATGTATCTCAACGACGTCTTCACGGTGACCGTGAACCTCGCCGGCCTGCCGGGGATTTCGGTGCCCGCGGGGCTCGACCGAAACGGCCTGCCGCTCGGACTGCAGCTGATCGGACGTCCCTGGGAGGAAGCGGACCTGCTGACCGCCGCTCATGCGCTCGAAACGGCGGCGGGTTTTGTGGCAAAACCCGGAAAATGGTGGTAGGTCTTCCTCTCTCCTGAAACCGGATCTTGCCATGCTGTTTCGCAATCTTCTGATCGCACTCACTCTTTCGGGGCTCGCCGCCTGCGCGCCGCAGATTCCCGATTCGGGCCAAGGCGTGGGCTTCGACAATTCGCCCGAGGCCCAGCGCGCCCGTGACGAGGCGCTCGCCCGCTCGCGGATCGACGCGCAGCAACCGCAGACGGTGCTTCCGCCGGCCGCGCCGGTATCCTCGGGCCCGCTCGATGCGACTGGGATCGGCGCTGGAGCCGGTGCGGTGCCGGGCAGTGCCGCGGCGACGGCGGCCGAAACCCAGCGCATCCTCGTCGAAACCCGTCCCGAGCTTGGATCGCAGCTTCCCGCGACTGAGGCGCCCGCATCGCCGGTGACGCTGACACCGCAGCGACCTGCCGCAAGCGGCGCAAGCGAGGTCGGCATTTCCGACGAGAACGATTTCGGCGCGGTGGCCGAGCGCGAAACCATCGAATCCGACGCGGCACGGCTGCAGGAGAATGCTGCGCAGTTCGAGGTGATAGCACCCGAGGCGCTGCCCGAGCGCACCGGCAACGAGGGGCCGAATATCGTGGCTTATGCGCTGCAGACATCGAACCCGGTGGGCCAGCGTGTCTACAGCCGGTCGAGCCTCGGGGCGGCCTCACGCGCGGCGCGCAACTGCGCGCAATACGCCTCGCCCGACAAGGCGCAGATGGATTTCCTCAGCCGGGGCGGACCGGAACGCGACGCCAAAGGGCTCGACCCGGACGGCGACGGCTATGCCTGTTCGTGGGATCCGCGCCCCTTCCGCCGGGCGTCGCAGGGCTGAGACTTGGCTGACGGCGGCCCGGTCATTGCCGAGCACCTGTCGCCCAATCGCGGCGCGCGGCGCAACGGCCTGACCCCCAGCCTCGTGGTCCTGCATTACACGGCCATGGCCAGCGCCGAGGCGGCGGTGGAACGCCTGTGCGACCCGCGCTGGGAAGTCTCGGCGCATTACCTCGTGGCGCGCGATGGGCGCATCACCCGGATGGTGCCCGAGGCCGAACGGGCCTGGCATGCCGGGGCCGGAGAGTGGATGGGGCAGGATGACATCAACTCACGCTCGATCGGCATCGAACTCGACAACGATGGCGTCGCGCCCTTCAGTGCCCCGCTGATGGACGCGCTGGAGCGCCTGCTGGCGGATATCCTTTCGCGTCACGGGATCGCACCGCAGGGCGTCATCGGACATTCCGACATGGCGCCGGGGCGCAAGCACGATCCGGGCCCGCGTTTCGACTGGGTGCGGCTTGCACGGCAAGGACTTGCCGGCAACACCGACGCGCCGGCGCAGAACGCGGAGGACGGAGTTGCGGACGTCGACGCCTTTCGCCGCGCGGTCCACGCCATCGGCTACACGGCGCAAGTACCGGACGAGGTGCTGCTCGAGGCCGTGCGCCTGCGCTTCGCGCCGTGGCGGCGTGGGCCGCTGTCGCGCGCTGATTTCGACCTGTCCCACAACCTCTGACCCACCCGGGGCATTGACCCGCGCGGCATTCCGGCGCAGATGTGGCCGCGCACGGAAGGCCGGATGGCCGCGGCCCCGCTCGCGGGGTCGAGGAAAGTCCGGACTCCATGAAGCGACGGTGCCGGGTAACGCCCGGGCAGGGCAACCTGACGGAAAGCGCCACAGAAAGCAGACCGCCACGCCTTCGGGCGCGGCAAGGGTGAAACGGTGGGGTAAGAGCCCACCGCGCCGCTGGCAACAGGGGCGGCATGGCAAGCCCCACCGGGAGCAATGCCGAATAGGGACCGCGCGCTGCCGGGCAACCGGCGGCGGGGCCGCTTCAGCCCCAGCAGGTCCGGGTTGGCAGCTTGAGCCGTGCGGGCAACCGGGCGGCCAGAGGAATGGTCATCCAGGGGGCGCAAGCCCCTGGACAGAATCCGGCTTACAGGCCTTCCGTGCACCCTGACCTCCGGGCCCCGGATTTTTGCAAAAATCCGGCCCGGAAAATTCGAATTTTCCGGGGCGTCGCGCGACGGTCGGGAAATAGCGGTTGACTCGCCTCGGCAGATGGCTAGAAGGCGAGGCTCAGAATTCACGCAGCCCTCCCACCGCGGAGCGGTGCCGCAGGAGACAGACCATGGCGAAGCCGACAACCATCAAGATCCGCCTGAATTCCTCGGCGGGGACCGGCCACTTCTACGTGACCAAGAAGAACGCGCGCACGATGACCGAGAAGATGGTCATCCGGAAGTACGATCCCGTCGCGCGCAAGCACGTCGAGTACAAGGAAGGCAAGATCAAGTAAGATCTTCCCTTCCCTCGTTCGACGAGTGCCGAAAGCCACGCATCCGCGTGGCTTTTCGCGTCTCGGGGCCCCTGCGAATGAGTGTCAGGAACGGCGATGCCCAAGGAAGGCCACTACATCAATCGCTCCAACTGGCTGCGCGCGGCGATGCTCGGGGCCAATGACGGGATCGTCTCGACGGCAAGCTTGCTGGTCGGCGTGGCCGCCGCCGGCATGGACCGCACCCACCTGCTGCTCGCCGGGCTTGCAGGACTGACGGCCGGCGCGCTGTCGATGGCCTCGGGGGAATACATTTCGGTCTCGACGCAGGCCGATGTCGAGGCCGCCGATCTCGAGCGCGAGCGTCTCGCCCTTCACGAAGATGCCGAGTACGAGCTTGGTGAACTTGCCGATGGGCTGTCGCAGCGCGGTGTCGACGAGGATCTCGCCCTGACCGTGGCCCAGCAGATGACCGACCACGACGCGCTCGATGCCCATGCGCGCGAGGAACTCGGCATGAACGGGCTGGCCGGAAACGCCAACCCGATTACAGCGGCAGCGGCATCCGGGCTCGCCTTCGCCGCCGGCGCGGCGATGCCGGTGACCGGTGCGTTCCTGGCCACGCCCGGTCGCGCCGCACTTGTGATCCCCATCGTGGCGCTTTTGGCGCTCGGCCTGCTGGGCGCGCTCGGCGCGCGGCTGGGCGGCACACCTGTGCGACCCTCCGTGCTTCGGGTGCTGTTCTGGGGCTGTTTCGCGATGACCGTCAGCTCGGGCGTGGGCTGGCTCTTCGGGGTTGCCGTCTGACGCTCAGGGCTCGGGCTTTTCCGCGGGGCCGCCGGCCAGCGTCGTGAAGCGCCGTTCGTCGTGCAGCCGATCGACATGTTGCACGCGGTCGTGCTCGGGATATGTGACCCGGTCGAGCGGCGCGCGCGTCCCTACGATTACATAGCGCGCGGGCGCGTCGCTGCGGTTGAGCAGGCAATGCGCCACCGGCGTGTCCTTCGGCCAGCAGACCGCGTCACCGGGTTCGAGCGGTGTCTCCTCACCGTCCTCCCGCAGGATCACCTCGCCCGACAGGATCAGGACCATCTCGTCCTCCTCTCGGTGCCAGTGCGGCAACGAGCTCTGCGATCCCGGTGCGAGCTCCTCGACCAGGGCCCCGAACTGGGTGAGCCCGCCGCTGTCGCTGAGCAGTTCGGCGGAATAGGCACCCAGCGGATCCTCGGGACCGGCTTCTTTCTTCCGGGCCGTGCCCGCCTTGATTACTGGCATTCCTCCGGCTCCTCCCCCCGCGCAGCCGGTCCTATGGCTATGAACCGTTGCTGCATTTCTGGCACGGCTCTGCTGGCCGCTGCCTGCAAGGCTAGCGCCGTGGCAGCGTTGCGTCGAGTCTCGGCCGCGGGTCGCGCAATCGCGCCGGATCCAAGGCTCCTGTTTCCACGCACGAAAAAGGCCGGCCCCAACCGGGACCGGCCTTATCATCAGGTCAGGATCCTGCGCTTATTCGCGGTTGCCGAACAGTTGCAGCAGGAACATGAACATGTTGATGAAGTCCAGGTAGAGGCTCAGCGCGCCCATGATCGCGGACTTCCCAAGCCACTCGCTGTCGCCGTGATGGGCGTGGGCGAGGTAGTTGTTCTTGATCGTCTGCGTGTCATAGGCGGTGAGGCCGGCGAAGATCAGCACGCCGATCACCGAGATCGCGAAGGCCATCGCCGACGAGGCGAGAAAGATGTTCACGATCGACGCCACGATCAGGCCGATCACGCCCATGATCAGGAAAGTACCCATCCCGCTCAGGTCGCGCTTGGTCACGTAGCCCCAGAGCGAGAGGCCCGCGAAGGCGATCGCGGTGATCAGGAAGACCTGCGCGATCGAGTAGCCGGTGAAGACCAGGAAGATCGAGCTGATCGACAGACCCATCACCGCCGCGAAGGCGTAGAACACCGTCTGCGCCGTGGCGGCGGACATACGGTTGATGCCGGCGCTGAAGCCGAAGACGAACGCCAGCGGAGCAAACATGATGACCCACTTCAGCGGCGAGGTGTAAAGCGTGGCGCCAAGCTGTGTCAGGTACTTGTCGGTGCCGATCTGGGCCACGGCGGCAGCCGGGTCGGTCGTGACCGCCAGGCCCGAGATGGCCCAGGCAGCTGCGAAGGTGATGAGCATGCCCACGGACATCGTGCCGTAGACCTTGTTCATGTGTGCGCGCAGACCCTCGTCAATCTGGGCAGCGCGCGTCCCTGCCGCAGTCCGGATTGTATTCACGTCAGCCATTTATCCCTCCAAGTTAAGACGCTTTCCCGCGGGTCCGCGGGACTTGTTGCGAATATCGGGATCATGGCGGCCCAATTCAAGAATATTCGGACGCGATTTCGCGGGTTTGATCGGAAATGAGCGGCAACGGACCGTTTCCGCGCAGGCTCGGCACCGAGTCGCCGCGCAAGCGCGCTCCGAACGTGACCTGCGCGGCGTAACCTCGCGCCTAGCGATGGCGCCAAGTCGACGGTGCATCCCAGAACCCGCGGGACGCCTCGCGCCTCGCGTCCTCCGGGCTGACACCGATGTCCTGCAACGCCTTTGCATCCAGTTCGCCTAGCCGCCGGCGCGATTTCTGCAAAGCGATGCGCGAGATCAGTCCACCCACGAACTTCGGCGTTCTGCGGGTCCGGGTCCTTCCAGAGATCAGGTCAAGCATAGCCATTGGTCGTATCCTTTCACGATTCGCGAATGTTCACAGCATCCGCATCAATTATCTTGATGTATCTATGCCGTTGTGAGAGATTGCGGAAACGAATGTTTGTAGGGCTTGGGATCAGGATTCTTGATATGCGTAATTTGGACGTCACGACCTTGCGGTCCTTCGTGGCCGTGGCCGACGCTGGCGGGGTCACCCGGGCGGCAGGCTTTCTGCATTTGACGCAGTCAGCCGTGTCGATGCAGCTCAAACGGCTCGAAGAGCTTCTCGGAGTGGACCTCATCGACCGCAGCGGTCGCCGCGTGGCCCTCACGGCTGCCGGCGAGCAGTTGCTGGTCTATGCCCGGCGCATCGTCGCGCTGAACGACGAAGTCGTGACGCGGCTGACCGACCAGGACTACGAAGGCGAGATCCGGTTGGGTGTGCCCCACGACATCGTCTACCCGGCGATCCCGCAGGTATTGAAGCAGTTCAACGCGGCCTTCCCGCGCGTCCGCGTCCAGCTCGTGTCGTGGAACACGGTGAACCTGAAGACCGAGTTCGCCCGCGGCGCCTGCGACATGATACTGACGACCGAGGCCGACCTCGAGCCCGGCGGCGAAACGCTGTCGGCCAAACCGCTGCGCTGGGTGGGCGCCCCGGGCGGCGCGGTCTGGCGGAGTTCGCCTTTGAAGCTCGCATTCGGACGCCAATGCGTGTTCCGGCCGCGGGTGATCGAGGCGCTGGACGAGGCCGACATCGCCTGGGAAGTCATCGTCGAGACCGAAAGCGACCGGACGATCGAGGCGACGGTCAGCGCCGACCTCGCAGTCCACACGATGCTTGACGGCACCGAACCGCCGCATCTCGAGCGGATCGATCACGGTGGGGCACTGCCGGAATTGCCATGGCAACTGGTCAATCTTTACGGCGGACACCAGGGTCGGGGCGTGGTTCACGATGCGCTTGCCGGATTCCTGCGCCGCGCCTTCGGCGGTCCCGGTCAACCACAAGCCCGGCTGAAAGCCGTCTGACGGGATGCCGGGCTTCACGCAGAGATTCGCGTTATGGTGGTTCAACCTCCGGGATTTTTACAATAAACGACATTTTCGAAAAAATAATGTCGGAGAATTTTTCGCGCATCGGCGGAAACTGGCCGTACCAAAAGCGACGTTTCCTCACGCTGCGTTGGGTTCCCGCCAAGCGAGAACTCTCTGCTGATTTGTTTGCCATAAACCAGCCAACAGCACGCTATAGTTGATTGATTTTGGGTCAAGCGGCTGATTTCCGCCTCTTTTCAACAGTTCATCTCGACCGCGGCCGCGTGGAAAACAGCCTGCCGACGCGCGCTAGAAGTGTATCGGGGATCATTCCGAGCGAACCATTCGCCCGGTCGAGGTGTTGATAGATGTCTACATCGCTGTATGTTGATTTGGTGCCAGAGATCGCTTCGGTACACATTTCAGTACCGTGTAGCGTTGCAAAATTGGGACCATGTATCCCGAGGGGTGTGAGGTAGTTTCGAATGACACATGTCGTGGACGTGCATGTTGGCAAGCGGATCCGTCAGCGTCGCTGGCTGGTCGGGATGACCCAGCAAAGACTGGCTGAACTGGTGGGCATAAAGTTCCAGCAGATTCAGAAGTACGAGACCGGTGCCAATCGGGTCAGCGCCTCGCGCCTCTGGGACATTGCCGATGCCCTCGAGGTCGACGTGTCGTTTTTCTTCGAAGGTCTCCGAACCGACCAGAAGGCTGACAAGCGCAAGTCGTCTTCCGTTCCGGACGACATGATGGGCGACAAGGAAGCGATGGAACTGGTGCGCAGCTACTATGCGATCCCCGAGAACCAGCGCCGCCGGCTGTTCGAACTCGCGCGGGTCCTGAGCGACGTCGCCTGATACGAACGGGGTTGCCTCGACGCCGTGCCGGTGGCACGGCTTCTCCATGAACGAGCGCCTCCAAGACATCGACAGCGTGGCCAACCGAATGGCCGACGCGGCACGCACTGCGATCCTGCCGCACTTCCGTGCGACGGGCCTTCTCCAAGAAAATAAGCTTGCCGGGGGATACGACCCGGTGACAGAGGCCGACAGGGCAGCCGAGCGGTCAATGCGCGAGGTGTTGGCGAAGGCGCGGCCTGACGACGCCATCCTCGGTGAAGAGTTCGGCGCCAGCGCCGGCACAAGCGGGCTGACCTGGGTGCTCGACCCCATCGACGGAACCCGTGGATTTGTCAGTGGGACGCCGACCTGGGGGGTCCTGATCGCCGTGTCCGACGAAACCGGACCGATCTACGGCATGATCGACCAGCCCTATATCGGAGAACGCTTCGTCGGCGCGGGCGGGATGGCGCATATGTCCGGGCCGCACGGCAACCGTTCGCTCAAGACCTCCGGCATCCGCGACCTGTCCGAAGCGACGCTTTTCACCACGTTCCCCGAGGTCGGCACGCAAGAGGAGGGTGCGGCCTTCCGTGCCGTGTCGCAGCATGTGCGCCTGACCCGCTATGGCATGGACTGCTATGCCTACGCATTGCTCGCCGCCGGGCAGATCGAGCTTGTCATCGAGGCCGGCTTGCAAGCCTACGACATCCAGGCCCCCATCGCCGTGATCGAGGCTGCCGGCGGGATCGTCACCGACTGGCGCGGCGGACCCGCGCACGGAGGCGGACGCGCGCTGGCCGCCGCCAACCGCGACATCCACGCCCGGGCGTTGGAACTCCTGCGGAACGTCCCGACGTGACCGAGCTGCTGATCCGCGGTGCTGCGCTGCTGGTCACCATGGACGACGCGCGCCGGGAACTCGAAGACGCCGATCTGCTGATGCGCGAGGGCTGCATCGCCGCCATCGGCACCGGTCTCGAAACCACGGGGAAGGTCGTCGACGCGCGGGGCTGCCTGGTCACGCCGGGGCTGGTGAACACCCATCATCACCTCTACCAGACCCTGACCCGCGCGGTGCCGGGCGGGCAAGATGCGCTGCTGTTCGGCTGGCTGCGCACGCTCTACCCGATCTGGGCCCGCTACACGCCCGAACACATGTTCGTCTCCGCTCAGGCCGGTCTCGCAGAACTTGCGCTGTCGGGCTGCACGACAAGCTCCGACCATCTCTATCTCTACCCGGGCGGTTCCCGCCTCGAAGACACGATCCACGCCGCGGCCGAGATCGGCCTGCGCTTCCACCCGACCCGCGGCGCCATGAGCATCGGTGAAAGCGCCGGCGGTCTTCCGCCCGACAGCCTTGTCGAGAGCGAAGCCGCAATCCTCGAGGATTGCATCCGCGTCGTCGACCGCTTCCACGATCCTGCCGACGGCGCGATGTGCCGCGTCGGGATCGCGCCCTGTTCGCCGTTCTCGGTCAGCCGCGAACTGATGCGCGACGCGGCGCTTTTGGCCCGCGACAAAGGGGTGATGCTGCACACCCACCTGGCCGAGAACGACGAGGACATCGCCTATTCCCTGTCGCAGTTCGGCTGCCGTCCGGGCCAGTATGCCGAGGAACTCGGCTGGACCGGGGCGGATGTCTGGCACGCCCATTGCGTCAAGCTCGATGCCGGCGAGATCAACCTCTTCGCGCGCAGCCGGACCGGCGTCGCACATTGCCCCTGCTCGAACTGCCGGCTCGGCAGCGGGATCGCCCCGGTGCGCGCCATGCGCGACGCCGGTGTCCCGGTCGGGCTCGGCGTGGACGGCTCGGCCTCGAACGACGCCGGCAATCTCGTGGCCGAGGCGCGCCAGGCCATGCTGATGCAGCGCGTGGCCCGCGGCGCCGACGCGATGAGCGCCCGAGAAGCGCTCGAGATCGCGACCCGCGGCGGCGCCGACGTCCTCGGCCGCTCCGATACCGGACGCCTTGCGACCGGCAAGCGCGCCGACATCGCCGTCTGGGACATGTCCGGCATCGAGGCCGCAGGCAGCTGGGACAAGGCGGCGCTGCTGCTGGCCGGCCCGTCCCGCGTGCGCGACCTCTTCGTGGAGGGACGGCAGGTCGTCGCCGACGGTCACCTGATGACCGTAGATTTGCCATCATTGGTTGAAAAACAGGAGCGGCTGGCCCTAACCTTGAGGGAATGACCATGTTGCGCATCCTGCCGATCCTGCTGTTTGCAGTGGCCCTCGCCGCGCCGGTGCCGACGCGCGCCAACCCGCAGGTCGCGGCCACCGTGAACCAGCTGCGCGCCGCCAATGGCCTGACATCGCTTGCCTACTCGAGGTCGCTCGAAGCGGTGGCGCGGCGGCATGCGAGAGACATGGCACAGAACAAATTTTTCTCGCATCGCGGCTCGGACGGCTCGAACGTCGCGCGCCGCGCCCGCGCGCACGGGTACAGCTACTGTTTCGTCGCCGAGAACATCGCCATGGGGCAGCGCTCGCTGGGCGAGGTGATGCAGGGCTGGTGGCAGTCGCGCCCGCACCGGCGCAACATGATGAAACCCCGTGTCCGCGAATTCGCGCTGGCAAAGGCGCCGGGCGATATCTGGGTCATGGTCCTTGCCGATCCCGGCTGCTGAGGCTGACGGGCTTTCTCTGGTTCACAAATAGCCCGGGGGAGCCGCGCAGCGCGCGGCGGGGGCAGAGCCCCCGTCAGCACCGCCGGGCGGGAATGTCGCAACCCTATTGGACGTAGCGCCGCAGTTCCCGCTCGCGCTCCCGGCCAAGTTCGATCCTGCACGACTCGATGCCGATCCCGGTGCCTGAGCCGCCTCCGAACATCGCACCGACATAGTCGCAATGGCTGTCGCGATAAGCCGTCCACGCCGTTTGCCCCGCCTCGAGCGCAGGCAAGGCGGACGCGCGCCCGGTGACCTCGTCGAGTTCCTGCGCCGCGCCCTTGGCGAACCCGAACATGATCTCCACCGAGGCATCGACGCGCGCAAGCGTGTCGGAGACACAGGCGCCGATCTCTACCTGACTGGCGCCGCCGCATTCGGTTGCCGGATCGGCCAGCGTCGGCCCGGCAACACTGGCGAGAGCGGCAAGGTAAACTTTGAAACGCGACATGGGCATATCCTCACAGCGATGCATCCTTCCCGCGCTGGCAGAGGTGCCGCGCGCCTGCCAGAGAACGCCAGAGCGCCGCGCGTCCTGTCAAGACGGTTCGATGATCTCGGTTTCGGTCACGACGAGATCGAGCGGCTGATCCGTCGCTTCGAGGGGCAGGTCCCGCGCTTCCTGAGCGGCGTATGCAAAGCCCACCGCAACGGTCGGTCGGCGTGCCCGCAGGAGGGCGAGCGTGCGGTCGTAGAAGCCGCCGCCGTAGCCCAGCCGTCCGCCGTTTCGCTCGAAGGCCACCAGCGGCACGATCAGCAACTCGGGCTCGAAGAACTCCAGGCGTTCGGGCACCTGCGCGCCGAACGGCCCGGGCACAAGCGCGATCCCCGGCTCCCAGGCCGCGAATTTCAGCGGCTGTCCCTTGCCTTCGATCACCGGTACGCCCACGGGGCCGTGCGCGGCCGCCTCGGCCATCGCAGGAAGCGGATCGATCTCGGTCCTTATCGCGAGGTAGCCCGAGAGAGGCACGCCGCGATAGCCCGCCAGCAGCGACGATAGCAGTGCGGCACCGGTGCCGCGGTCAGTGGCATGAGCCTGCTTGCGGCGCGCGAAGGCCGCGGCGCGCGCCGCCGCCTTGTCGCCGGCAAGCCGGGTCACAGCAGCAGCGCCGCGGCGAGACCGAGGAAGGCGAAAAAGCCCACCACGTCGGTCACGGTGGTCACGAAGGTTCCAGAGGCCAGCGCCGGGTCGACGCCGACCCGTTCCAGTACGATCGGGATGCAGGTTCCGGCCAGTCCCGCCACCAGCAGGTTGATCACCATGGCCGCGGCGATCACGTAGCCCAGCGCGGGCGAGCCGAACCAGATCACGCCGACGACGCCCATCACGACCGCGAAGACGAGCCCGTTGATCAACCCGACCAGCGTTTCGCGCCGGATCACGCGCCAGACGTTGTTGCCGGTGAGATCCTTCGTGGCCAGCGCCCGCACCGCCACAGTCAGCGATTGCGTGCCGGCATTGCCGCCCATAGAGGCGACGATCGGCATCAGCACGGCCAGCGCCACCAGTTGCGCGATCGCGCCTTCGAAGAGCGAGATCACCATCGACGCGACGATGGCCGTCACCAGGTTCACCGCGAGCCACGGCAGGCGCTGCCGGGTGGTTTCCATGACCCGGTCCGACAGCGAGCTTTCCTCGCCGACGCCTGCAAGGCGCAGGATGTCCTCCTCGTGCTCCTCGTCGAGAACGGCCATGGCGTCGTCGATGGTGATGATCCCGATCAGGCGGCCTTCCTCGTCCGTCACGGGGGCCGAGATCAGGTGGTACTGGTTGAAGGCGTAGGCGACGTCGGCCTCTTCCTGCATCGCCGGGATCACGCGGAAGGTCTCTTCCTGGATGTCGGCCAGCTTCACCTCGCGCTTCGAGCGCATCAGCTTGCCCAGCGTCACGTTGCCCACCGGATGCAGGCGCGGATCGACCAGGACGATATGGTAGAACTGGTCCGGCAATTCCTCTTCCGGTGTCGAGCGCAAATGGTCGATGGCCTCGCCCACGGTCCAGAATTCGGGTGCCATGACCACCTCGCGCTGCATCAGGCGGCCGGCGGAATACTCCGGGTAGGACAAAGCGCGCTGCACCGCCATGCGGTCGGATTCCTCGAGCGCGCCGAGGATCGCGGTCTGCTGGTCGTCCTCGAGATCCTCGACCAGATCGACGACATCGTCGCTGTCCATCTCGCGGACCGCCTCGGCGAGGACCTGCGGCGTGAGAATCGCGATGATCTCTTCGCGGATCGCCGGATCGAGCTCGGAGAGGATCTCGCCGTCGAACTCGCGGTCGTAGAGCCGCACCAGCCGGGCCCGGTCGTAGGCGTTGATCTGCTCGAGCAGGTCGGCGATGTCGGCCGCGTGCAACGGCTCCATCAGCTCGACGAGCTTTTCGCGATCCTCGATCTCGACTGCGTAGAGGATCGCCGCGATCACCCGGGGCGTGAGCGAGTAGGCGTCCTCCTCGCCGGCCTCTTCGATCTCCTGCTCCAGGTCTTCGGTCTGGTCGGACATGCCGGGATCTCCTTTCGCGCGTGGCGGACACTACGCAGCCCGCCGCGCCGTTACAATGGTCGCAAGCCGGCGCGGGACTGGCAATTTACCTCCGACCGCGCTGGGCCTAGAGATAGGTCATGAGCAACGAAAAACTTCTTCTCGGCCAGGTCCTCGAAATCGACGGCGATCCGTTTGCGGATGCCTGGCAGGACGTGGTGCGGATCGACACCGGGGGCGGCGTGCTGGTGTCGGACGGGGTGATCCGCGCGGTGGGCGACGGCGCGGCGTTGCGCCAGGCGCATCCGCGCGCCGAGGTGATCGACCACGGCGATCACCTGATCTGCCCGGGCTTTGTCGACGCCCATGCGCATTACCCGCAGACCGCGATCATCGCGAGCTGGGGCAAGCGCCTGATCGACTGGCTCAACACCTATACCTTTCCCGAGGAAATGCGGTTTTCGGACCCCGCCTATGCCCGCGAGGTGGCCGAACGGCATCTCGCGCTGACACTTGCGCATGGCACGACGACGGTCTGTTCCTATGCCACCATCCATCCCGAAAGCGTCACGGCCTATTTCGAGGCTGCGGCGGTGGAGAACCGGCGGGTGATCGCGGGCAAGACCTGCATGGACCGCAATGCGCCGCCGGGCCTGTGCGACACGCCGCAATCGGCCTATGACGACAGCAAGGCGCTGCTGGAGCGCTGGCATGGGCGCGGACGTGCGGAATACGCGATCACGCCGCGTTTCTCGCCGACCTCGACACCGGCGCAGCTCGAGGCGCTGGGCAGCCTCTGGGCCGAGCATCCGGACTGCCTCATGCAGACCCACCTGAGCGAACAGACCGACGAGATTGCCTGGGTCAAGGAACTGTTCCCGCAGGCGCGCGATTATCTCGACACCTACGAGACCCACGGCCTGCTGGGCGCGCGCGGGGTCTATGGCCATGCCATCCATCTCGAGCCGCGCGAGATCGACCGGCTGCGCGAGACAGGTGCGGCGCTGGTGCATTGCCCGACGTCCAACACCTTCATCGGCTCGGGGCTTATGGATGTCGCAAGGCTTGCGGCCCGGGGCATCTCCCTGGGGCTTGCGACCGACACCGGCGGCGGATCGTCGTTCTCGATGCTGCGCACGATGGCGGCGGCCTACGAGATCGGTCAGCTGCGCGGCGCGGCGCTGCATGCAGCGCAGCTGATGTGGCTCGCCACGGCGGGCTCGGCGCGCAGCTTGCACCTGTCGGACCGGGTCGGGCGGCTTGCGCCGGGGCTCGAGGCGGATCTGTGCGTGCTCGACCTCGCCTCGACCCCGGCCATCGGGCAGCGCGCGGCGCGGGCTGAGACCGTCTGGGAGGCACTTTTTGCGACGATCATGATGGGCGACGACCGCGCCGTGGCGTCGGTCTGGGTGGCGGGCGACCGGCGCCTGTGACGAGCCGACGGAGGGGGCTCTGCCCCCGCCGCGCTGCGCGCGACTCCCCCGGGATACTTCCGAACCAGAGAAGGACGGGGCGGGGGAGCGCTCAGAGCGGCCAGATCAGCGGGATCACGGCCGAGACGATCACCGACATGGAGAGGTTGAGAGGGATACCGATGCGCATGAAGTCGGTGAACTTGTAGCCGCCGGGACCGTAGACCAGCGTGTTCGTCTGGTATCCTATGGGGGTCGCGAAGGCACAGGAGGCGGCGACCATCACGGCAACGACCAGCGGGCGCGGATCGAGGCCGAGTGCCTGGGCGAGGCCGATGGCGATCGGGGTCATGATCACCGCAACGGCGTTGTTCGAAACCAGCTCGGTCACGATCGTGGTCAGCAGGAAGACTGCGAAGACCACGAATTGGGGTGGCACCGCGGCGAGCCCCGGGGCGATGGCCTCGACCAGAAGGCTGATCGCGCCGGATTCCTGCAAGGCCACGCCGACGGCGAGCATCGCGAAGATCAGCGCCAGCAGGCTGCCCTCGACGTAAGAGAACGCCTCGTCGGCGTCGATGCAGCCGGTGAGCAGCACGATGGCGACGCCGAGGATGGCAAGCTGCAGGATCGGGGCGACCTCGAGCGCCGCGAGCACGATGATCCCAAGCATCACCGCGATTGCGATCGGGGCATGCGAGCGCCGGAAGCCGCGCGCCGAAGGCTGGGAGACGTCGACCATGTCCATCTCGGCGGCAAGGCGCTGGATGTCCTCGGGTGCGCCCTCGAGCAGCAGCGTGTCGCCGACCTTGACGACGAGATCGTCGAGCTGGCGGCCGATGTTCTGGTTCCGGCGGTGCACGGCGAGCGGGTAGACGCCGTAGCGCCGGCGCAGGCGCATCGCGCCCAGCGAGCGTCCGACCATGCGGCAGCCTGGCGTGATCAGCACTTCGACGGTGGTGGTCTCGACCGCCGAGACCTGGTCGACGCGGCGCAACTCCTTGTTCGATTGCAGGCTCAGAAGCTCGGTCATCTTCGTGCGCAGCACCACCCGGTCGCCGACCTGCAGGCTGACGCCCGAAAGATCGCGGCGCAGCGAGCGGTCGCCGCGGATCACGTCGATCAGCCGCACACCGTCGCGCCTGAAGAGCTGCACGCCGAGGACCTCGCGGCCGATCAGGTTGCTGTCGGGCGGGATGACGGCCTCGGTGAAGAACTTCATGCGCGAGCGGTCCGAGAGCATGTTGGCCATGCTGTCGCGCTCGGGCAGCAGGCGCGGGGCGAAGACGGTCATGTAGACGAGGCCCCAGGCGCAGACCACGAGACCGATCGGCATGATCTCGAGAATGCCGAAGGGCGCGAGCCCTTGCGAGCGCGCGACGCCGTCGACCAGCAGGTTGGTCGAGGTGCCGATGAGCGTGAGCAACCCGCCCATGATCGCGGCGTAGCTGAGCGGGATCAGGAGCTTTGAGGCCTTGGTGCCCAGGGTCTCGGAAAGCCGGACGAGCACCGGGATCATCACTACGACGACGGGCGTGTTGTTCATGATCGCCGAAGCGACCATCACCGCGATGATGACACCGGCAACGGCGGTTTTCGGATGTGTCCGGGCATAGCGCTCGGCGATCTGGGTCAGCACGTCGAGCGCGCCGGTGCGCACCAGCGCGCCCATGACGATGAACATCGCGGCGATAGTCCAGGGCGCGGAGTTCGACAGCACCGGCAGTGCCTTTTCGTACGGCAGCAGGCCGAGGGCGAGCAGCAGGGCGGCGCCGCCGATGGCGACGACCTCGGTGGGGTAGGTCTCGCGCATGAAGAGGACGAACATGCCGGCGACGACGAGAATCGTCAGGACCGGGCTGACCATGGGCGAAAGCTCGAGGAACGGCATTGGCGGAATCCTGGCAAATCGGGCTAGCGGCGCGTGTCACCGGTGGGCGACAGGGCCGCGAGGGCAGCTTTCGGTCTCGGTTGAACGAGGTACATTCCGAGGAACATACTGCCCAGTGCGACCCAGACAAACGGTGAATAGCTCTCGTCGAGGATCAACTTGGCCCAGAGAATGCCGAAGCCGGTCACGAGGTAGCTGACCTGGGCCGTAAAGACCGCCCCAGTGCGCCCGACGAGCCAGACATAGGCGGTGTAAACGGCCACATGAACCAGCGCCGTGACCACCAGCGCCTGGCCGGCGGTCGTCACGGCGAGGTTTACCGGTGCAATGAACTGGTCGCTGAAGACGGCAATTGGAAAGGCCAGAACCGTGCCGACCAGCGAGGCGCCGGTCAGCACCTGCGCGGTGTCGAGCCCTTCGGTGCCCCATTTGGCGACGTAGTTGCCCTCGAAGGCGTAGAACACACTGGACACGAGGCCGACGAGCACCCAGTGCAGCGCCACGCCATCGGGCAGCGATAGACCCGGTGTCATGATCAGCAGGACCCCGGCAAGACCGGCCAGCAGTCCGTAGAGCCGCCGTGGCGAGAAGCTGTCGTTGCCAAGCAGGAGAGCGATGGGAAAGGCCCACATCGGAACCATCGACAAAAGCAGCGACAGGATGCCCGAGGGCAGGTGGACGGCGGCCTGGTAGCCGGCGGAGTTGGGCAGGATCGTCCCGATCAGGGCGATGATCACGTAGAGGCGGATGTGCCGCGCCTCGCGCGGAAAGCCGGTGCCGCGTACGACGGCGATCAGTGACAGCACGGCGGCGCCGATCGCCAGTTGCCAGAAGACCAGCCCGAAGTGCTTGTAGCCGGTAGAGACCGCGATCTTGCTGAGCGGCTGGGTGATGCCCCAGCCTGCGCCGAGTACGGCGAGGATTGCAGTGTAGAACAGCACCTCACGGCGTGTCACGGTGCGGCCGCCTCCAGCAGGCCGCCGTCGCGGACCATCGCTACCCGGGTCGCGCGGCCGGTCCGATCATCGGTCTCGACATAGGTGCCGGAAAGGGTCGCCTCGCCGTTGGCGGGGGTGAAGCGGTCGCGCGGCATGCCGGTGACAAAGCGGCGCATCGGCTCGTCCTTTTCCATGCCAATGACGGAGTTGTAGTCGCCGCACATGCCGGCGTCGGTCTGGTAGGCCGTGCCGCCCTTCAGGATCGTCGCATCCGCGGTCGGGACATGGGTGTGGGTGCCGACGACAAGGCTCGCGCGGCCATCGCACCAATGGCCGATCGCCATCTTCTCGGAGGTGGCCTCGCAATGCACGTCGACGATGATTGCCTGGGCCAGACCGCCGAGGGGATGCGCCTTGAGCACGGGTTCGAGCGCCGAGAACGGATCGTCGAAGGGGCGCTTCATGAACACCTGTCCCAGGGCCTGCGTCACCAGCACCTTCCGGCCCGACCGTGCGGTGAACAGGCGAAATCCTTTGCCGGGTGCTGCCTTGGAGAAGTTGAGCGGCCGGATCACGCGGGGCTCGCTTTCGATGAATTGCAGCATGTCCTTCTGGTCGAAGGCGTGGTCGCCGAGCGTGAGGCAGTCGGCCCCGGCCTCGAGAAGCGTTTTTGCATGTGCGCCGCTGAGGCCGACGCCAGAGGTGGCGTTCTCGGCGTTGATCACGACGAAATCGAGTTTCCAGCTGTCGCGCAGTCGCGGCAGACGTTCCGTGACCGCGCGGCGGCCGGCGCGGCCCATGACATCGCCAAGAAAAAGCAGCTTCATGGCGCGATGCCTAGGGCCGGTCGCCGGCGCTCGCAAGCGCTAACTGCGGACGGGCCGGGGCGGGCGCGGAATTTTGAAAAATTCCGTGCCGGAAAATTGCAATGTTCCAGGGCCGGGCCGATGGTCATGTCACAACGGCCAGACGACGAGGATCACCGGGATCGAGACCGCGATGACGATGATCTCGAGCGGCAGGCCCATGCGCCAGTAATCCCCGAATGCATAGCCGCCGGGACCAAGAATGAGAGTGTTGTTCTTGTGCCCGATCGGGGTCAGGAAGGCGGACGAGGCCGCGACAGCCACCGCCATGAGGAACGGGTCCGGCGAAACCTCGAGCACGCGCGCCATCTGGATCGCCACCGGGGCCGCGACAATGGTCGTGGCGGTGTTGTTGAGTACGTCCGAAAGGGTCATCGTGACGACCATGAGGGCGGTCAGCACCGCCCAGGCTGGCAACCCTTCAGTGGCCGAGATCAGCCAGCCGGCGATCAGTTCCGTGCCGCCCGAGCTTTCGAGCGCGTTGCCGAGAGGGATCATCGAGCCCAGCAGCACGACCACCGGCCAGTTGATGTGGTCGTAGAGTTCGGCAAGCGGCAGGATGCCGCTGAGCACGTAGGCCATCACCACCAGGCCAAGCGCGATGGGCAGGTAAACCAGCCCGAAGGACGCCGTAGCGACAGCCCCCGCGAAAAGCCCGATGGCAAGCCAGACCTTGTCGTTCGCGGTCACCGTCAGTCCGCGGCTGGCCAGGGGAAGCGCGCCGAGCCAGTCGGTGACGTCCGGCCCGGTGTCGCGCGGCACCAGAAGCAGCAGGATATCGCCGCTCTGGATCCGCGTCTTCTGGACCTGCTCGGTGATCTTGCGCCCGCGCCGCGAGATGCCGAGCAGCACCGCCCGCAGGCGCCAGTTGAGGCCCACCGACATCGCCGTGCGCCCGGCGATGCGCGCACCTTCGGGCACCACGACCTCGATAATCTCGACGCCTTCGCCCTCGGCGCGCAGCTTCTCCTCGCGCTTGCTGTCGGCCAGTTGCAGGTCGAGCGCCGAGCGCAACTCGTCGAGCGCCTCGGGCGTTGCCTCGAGCACGATGGCGTCGCCGGCTTTCAGCGCCACGTTGCGGGACTGGCCGTAGAGCCGCTTCCCGTCCCGTATTAACCCGAGGATCGCCACGTCGTTCTTTTCGGCGGCCTCGTTGAGTTCGCCAAGGCGCTTGCCGATGTGGTCGCTGTCCTCGGGTATGCTGAGCTCGGCGATGTATTGCGAGATATCCTCGGCACGGATCGTGGCGTCCTCGCGCGCCGGGATCAGGCGCCAGCCGATCAGGGCCACGAAGGCCAGACCGGCGATCGCCGCGGCACCGCCGACCGGGGCGAAGTCGAACATGCGGTAGGGCTCGCCCAGAGCCTCCCCGCGGTAGGTCGCGATGATGATGTTTGGTGGCGTTCCGATCAGCGTCGCCATGCCGCCGAGGATGGTGGCGAAGCTGAGCGGCATCAGCGACAGCCCCGGGCTGCGCCCGGCCTTGCGCGCGGTCTGCATGTCCACCGGCATCAGCAGGGCCAGCGCCGCGACGTTGTTCATGAAGGCCGAGAGCACGCCGCCGACGGTGCCCATCAGCGCGATATGCGCCCCGAGGCCGCGCGCCGAGTCGACCAGCGTCCGGGTGATCAGGAAGACCGCGCCGGAGTGGACAAGCCCGGCCGAAACGACAAGCACCAGCGCCACGACGATGGTGGCGGGATGCCCGAAGCCCACGAAGGCGTCCTCGGTCGGCACCACGCCGACGACGACGGCGACCATCAGCGCCGAAAAGGCGACGATGTCATAGCGGAAACGGCCCCAGAGCAGCAGGCCGAAGACGGCGGCGAAGAGGCAGAAAAGGATGATCTGGTCGGTGGTCATGCGGCGAAGCTATCGCGGTTTCGTGCCGCGCACCAATGCGTTGTCGCGGTCTCAGGTTCCCTGGTAGGATCGGATCAGCTGCCAGATCGCCTCGATCACGTTGTCGACCGCCACCGCGGCCAGCACCATTCCCATCACCCGGCTGACGATGGCCGCCCCGCTGCGCCGGATCAGGCGCAGGATCGGCCCGGCCATGAGCATCGCGATCAGGGCGCAGAGGATCACCAGCAGCATCACGCCGGCCGTCACCGCCTGCTCGGGGACCGAAAAGCGGTTGTTGTCGGTCAGCAGGACGATGGCGAGCATCGCGCCGGGCGAGGCGAGCGACGGCACCGCAAGCGGGAAGATCGCCGGATTGTCGCCGTCGCGCGATCCCATGCCGGTGTCGTTTGTGCCGAAGATCATCGTCAACGCGAAAAGAAACAGCACCAGACCACCGGCGATCTGGAAGGCGGGCAGCGAAATGCCGAGCGCGTCGATCAGGAACTGGCCCAGCACCAGGAAGAAGCCGAGAACCAGCGCCGCGACGCCGGCCGCCTGCAGCGCGATGCGCCGGTGTGCGGCGGCGGAATAGCCCGCGGTGACGGCGACGAATACCGGGATCGTGCCGATCGGGTCGATCACCACCCAGAGGATCACGAATTGCTCGAAAAAGTCGCTTGTCATGGCGGGGTCCGGTCAGAGGCGATGCCCGTCCTGACCACGATTTCGCGGCAAAGGCAACGTCGGCCCGGCGCGTGCCGCGGCAAGAGGCTTGCGGCTGCAAGCGCGCCTGACGTATAGGACCCTGTCATTCAATTCAGCCGGAGAGAGATCCATGGCAGGCCACTCCAAATGGGCAAACATCCAGCATCGCAAGGGCCGGCAGGATGCCGTGCGGGCCAAGCTCTTCTCGAAGCTTTCCAAAGAAATCACCGTCGCCGCCAAGATGGGCGACCCGGATCCCGAAAAGAACCCGCGGCTGCGTCTCGCGGTCAAGGAAGCCAAGTCGAGCTCGGTCCCGAAGGACGTGATCGAACGCGCGATCAAGAAGTCGCAGGCCGGCGAGGGCGACGATTACGAGGAAATCCGCTACGAAGGCTACGGGCCCAACGGCGTCGCGGTCATCGTCGAGGCGATGACCGACAACCGCAATCGCACGGCATCGAACGTGCGGTCGACCTTCACCAAGAACGGCGGCAACCTCGGCGAGACTGGTTCGGTTGGCTTCATGTTCGAGCGCAAGGGCGAAATCACCTATCCCGCGGACGCCGGCGACGCCGACACGGTCATGCTTGCCGCCATCGAGGCCGGGGCCGAGGATGTCGAAAGCGGCGAGGACGGGCACGTGATCTGGTGCGCCGACACCGATCTCAACGACGTGGCGACGGCGCTCGAGGCGGATCTGGGGGAATCGGACTCGACCAAGCTGGTCTGGAAGCCGACCACCACGACCGAAATGGACCTCGAAGGCATGGAGCGGCTGATGAAGCTGGTCGAGGCGCTCGAGGACGACGACGACGTGCAGCGGGTGACCACGAACTTCGAAGCCACCGACGAGGTCATGGCGCAGCTCTGACGGCAAGGGTCACGCAACAAAAAAAGCCGCCCCCCGAGGGGGCGGCCGACTTTGCGCCACGGTCCGCTGCGCGTGTCAGCAGAAAATATTGCGTGCAATCACCCCGAAGCCCTGGCAGGGCGGGTTGTCGGCGGCAGCCTGTCCGGCGGGCATTGCGTTCACGATCGCCGTATCGCTTCGCGCGGCGGATTTCTGACGGCTCAGACGCTTCATCAGATGCTTCAGCGCGCTCAGGCGTTCCTGAGCGCCCATGCCGCCGGCCTCGCTTTGGACGGAGAGAATCTTTTGCTGCGTGTGTAGCGCAGCCTCGATAAGGTCGAGGTCCTTCTGGTTCAATTCCAGTGTATGGTTATCGTTCGGCATCTCAAATCTTCCTTCGTGCGGACGGTGTGTATATGGGACTTGGCCTGCAGGATTGAAGGAGATACGCAGCCCAATGACGAAAAGTTTTGGATTCTAGCTCAGCGTGCATTCACTTGAGCGTGATTGGTTGCAAGAAATCATGCCCAGTAACTTCGGAACGGCTGCGGCGCAGGCAATGATGACGAATTGCGACCTGGGGCCCGGGGCATGATCACCACGTTTCTTGCCGGCTTCGCGCTCGGGTTTTCGCTGATCCTCGCCATCGGCGCGCAGAACGCTTTCGTCCTGCGCCACGGTCTGATGCGCCTCCACGTATTCCAGGTCTGCCTGATCTGCGCGGTCTCGGACGCGCTGCTGATCGCCGCCGGGGTCGCGGGCATCGGTGTCATCACCCGCGCCCTACCGTGGTTCGAGCCGCTGATGCGCTACGGGGGTGCGGCCTTCCTGATCTGGTACGGGGCGCGCAGCGCCCGATCGGCCTGGAAGGGCGGCCACAGGATGGAAGCCGAGGGCCGCGCCGCGCCGACGCTGCGCGCGACGGTGCTCACGGCGCTGGCCTTCACCTGGCTGAACCCGCATGTCTACCTCGACACGATGCTTCTGATCGGCTCGATCTCGGCGCAGTACGCGGACCCCTGGATCTTCGGGTCCGGCGCGATCCTGTCGAGCTTCACCTTCTTCTTCGGCCTCGGCTACGGGGCGCGCATCCTCGCGCCGCTCTTTGCGCGGCCGCGCAGCTGGCAGGTGCTCGACGGGATCATCGCCCTGACGATGTGGGCCATCGCGGTCAAGCTGCTTGTGGGCTGAGAACGGCCCGCCCTTGCGGTGTCCCGGCAATTGCGATCAAGAGGGCGCATGAGCACGGTCAAACCCAATCGCCCGGTCACCGGTGTCTTCTGGATGCTGGTTACCGGGGTCTGCTTCATCTGCGTGACCGCCCTCGTCAAGCTGCTAGGCCCCGAGATCCCGCCGGCGGAATCGGCCTTCCTGCGCTATGTCATCGGGCTTGTCTTCCTGGTGCCGGCCCTTGGTCAGCTGCGTGCCGCGCACCTCACGCCCCGGCAGTGGCGGCTCTTCGCGCTGCGTGGTTTCTGCCACGCGATGGGCGTGATCCTGTGGTTCTACGCCATGCCGCGCATCCCGCTCGCGGACGTGACGGCGATGAACTACCTCGCACCGGTTTACGTCACGCTGGGCGCCGCACTGTTTCTCGGCGAGCGGCTCGCTGCGCGCCGCATCGCGGCCATCGTCTTCGCCCTTGTCGGCGCGATGATCATCCTGCGCCCGGGGTTTCGCGAGGTCAGCTCCGGCCATCTCGCCATGATCGGCACGGCGATCCTGTTCGGCGGCTCCTACCTGCTGGCCAAGATCGTCGCCGACGAGGTTCACCCCGCCGTCGTCGTCGCGATGCTGTCGATCTTTGTCACGATCGCGCTCTTTCCCTTCGCCGTCGCAGACTGGGTCATGCCGACCTGGCGCCAACTCGGGATCCTGTTCCTCGTCGCCTGCTGCGCTACCGCCGGCCACTACACCATGACGCTCGCCTTCGCGGCCGCGCCCGTGACCGTGACCCAGCCCGTCACCTTCACCCAGCTCGTCTGGGCCGTGCTGCTCGGCTATTTCGCCTTCGGCGAGGCCGTGGACATCTGGGTGGTCGTCGGCGGGGTGGTGATCCTCGGCTCGGTCACCTTCATCACCTGGCGCGAGGCGGTGCTGAACCGCCGCCCGGTGACCCCGCCGATGCCAGCCACGAAGACATGACGCCGCTTTAGTTGATTGACGAGTCAATCAAGCCTGCTCTAGGGTTGCGGCTGTCATCGATCGGGGACCCGGGGACATGCCGAAAGTGGGAATGGAAGTCATTCGCCGCACCGCGCTGGTGCAGGCGACCATCGCCGAGATCGGCGCGCGCGGGACGCTCGACGTGACCGTGGGCCAGATCGCGCGCCGTGCCGGCATGTCGACCGCGCTCGCGCATCACTATTTCGGCGGCAAGGATCAGATCTTCCTCGCCGCCATGCGGCAGATCCTGCGCGATTTCGAGGCCGAGATCGTGCGCGGCCTGAAAGTGGCAAACGGACCGCGCGCGCGCGCCGAGGCGATCATCGCCGCCAGCTTCGCGCCGGCCTGTTTCGCGCCCAATACGATCGGCGCCTGGATGACGCTCTACGCACAGGCCCAGACTCATCCCGAAACCCTGCGCCTGCTCCGGCTCTACCAGCGCCGCCTGCGCTCGAACCTGACCCACGCCCTGCGCCCGATCAGCGATGCCCCCGAACGCCACGCCGAAACCATCGCCGCTCTGATCGACGGGCTTTACCTGCGCGCCGCCCTGGCACGCTCGGAAAGCGCCGACACCGCACGCGCCGCGGCGCTGTCGATCCTGAACGTGCTGACCGGAAAGACCGGATGACCCGTCCCAACATCCTGATCCTGATGGTCGACCAACTCAACGGGACCCTGTTCCCCGATGGTCCCGCCGACTGGCTGCACGCGCCCAACCTCAAGGCGCTGGCAAAGCGGTCCACGCGGTTCCGCAACGCCTATACCGCCAGCCCGCTCTGCGCCCCCGGCCGCGCCTCCTTCATGTCCGGCCAGCTGCCCTCGGCCACCGGCGTCTACGACAACGCGGCCGAGTTTCCTTCCGCCGTGCCGACCTACGCCCACCACCTGCGCCGCGCCGGCTACCAGACCTGTCTGTCCGGCAAGATGCATTTCGTCGGCCCCGACCAGCTGCACGGCTTCGAGGAGCGCCTGACCACCGACATCTACCCGGCCGACTTCGGCTGGACCCCGGATTACCGCAAGCCGGGAGAGCGCATCGACTGGTGGTATCACAACCTCGGAAGCGTCACCGGCGCCGGCGTGGCCGAGATCAGCAACCAGATGGAATACGACGACGAGGTCGCCTACAACGCGCAGCGCAAGCTCTACGACCTGTCGCGCGGGGCCGATGCCCGCCCCTGGATGCTGACGGTCAGCTTCACCCATCCGCACGATCCTTACGTCGCCCGCCGCAAGTACTGGGATCTCTATGCGGAGTGCGAGCACCTTCTGCCGGAAGTTCCCGCGATCTCCTACGAGGATCAGGACCCCCACGCGAAACGCCTGTTCGACGCCAACGACTGGCGCGCCTTCGACATCACCGAAGACGACATCCGCCGGTCGCGCCGGGCCTATTTCGCCAACATAAGCTATCTCGACGACAAGATCGGCGAACTGCTCGACACGCTCGAGGCGACCCGGCAGAAGGCCATCGTCGTCTTCGTCTCCGACCACGGCGACATGCTGGGCGAGCGCGGCCTCTGGTTCAAGATGTCCTTCTTCGAGGGCTCCGCGCGGGTTCCGCTGATGATCAGCGCCCCGGACATGACGCCGGAGCTGGTCACCGCCCCGGTCTCGACGATCGACCTCTGTCCCACGCTCTGCGATCTCGCCGGCGTTTCGATGGACGAGGTCGCGCCCTGGACCACCGGCACCTCGCTGGTCCCGCTGGGGCAGGGGGCGGAGCGGCGCGAGCCGGTGCGCATGGAATACGCCGCCGAAGGCTCCCAGGCGCCGATGGTCTCGCTGCGCACCGGGCGCTGGAAGTACAACCGGTGCGCGCTCGATCCCGACCAGCTCTTCGACCTCGACGCCGACCCGCACGAGCGGACCAACCTCGCCGGCGACCCGACCCATGCCGACACCCTCGCGCGCCTGCGCGCCGAGAGCGAGGCGTCCTGGGATCTCGACGCTTTCGACGCCGATGTCCGCCACAGCCAGGCCCGGCGCTGGATCGTCTACGAGGCCCTGCGCCAAGGGGGCTATTACCCCTGGGACTACCAGCCGCTGCGCCAGGCCTCCGAGCAGTACATGCGCAACCACATGGACCTCAACGTCCTCGAAGACGCCCGTCGCTTCCCGCGCGGCGAATGATCCCTCTCTGGTTTCGAAATATCCCCGCCGGAGGCAAGAAAGTTCCGAGATGACCTATCCCACCCAGCCCACCGCCAGCCATTTCATCGATGGCGCCTATCTCGAGGATACCGCCGGCGCCGAAATCCCGGTGATCTATCCCGCGACAGGCGAACGCATCGCCACCGTGCACGCGGCCACGCCCGACGTGATCGAGCGTGCGCTCGCTTCGGCCAAACGCGCGCAGACCGCCTGGGCCGCTATGACGGGCACCGAGCGCGGTCGCATTCTGCGCCGCGCCGCCGACATCATCCGCGCGCGCAACCACGAGCTTTCGGTGCTTGAAACCCAGGACACCGGCAAGCCCTACCAGGAAACCTCCGTCGCCGATGCCACCAGCGCCGCCGACGCGCTTGAGTACTTCGGCGGCCTTGCCGGCAGTCTCACGGGCGAGCATGTGCAACTCGGCGAGAACTGGGCCTACACCCGGCGCGAACCGCTGGGCGTCTGCGTCGGCATCGGGGCCTGGAACTACCCGACCCAGATCGCCTGCTGGAAGGGCGCGCCGGCGCTGGCCTGCGGCAATGCGATGGTTTTCAAACCTTCCGAGACCACGCCGCTCTGTGCCCTGAAGGTGGCCGAGATCCTGTACGAGGCCGGACTTCCCGCGGGGCTTTTCAACGTCGTGCAAGGCCTGGGCGAGGTCGGGGCCGCGCTGGTGAACGACCCGCGCGTGGCCAAGGTTTCGCTGACGGGCTCGGTGCCTACGG
Source organism: Roseobacter sp. FCG-D35 (assembly GCF_033436665.1). NCBI lineage: Bacteria > Pseudomonadati > Pseudomonadota > Alphaproteobacteria > Rhodobacterales > Roseobacteraceae > Roseobacter > Roseobacter sp. FCG-D35. The sequence goes on along the minus strand of NZ_JAWQFO010000007.1, from coordinate 144,900 downwards.
GGCGCAAGGTCTACGCCGCCGCGGCACAGGGCATGAAACACGTCACCATGGAGCTTGGCGGCAAGTCGCCGCTGATCGTCTTCGACGATGCCGATCTCGACAACGCCGTCGGCGGCGCCATCCTCGGCAATTTCTATTCCTCGGGGCAGGTCTGCTCGAACGGTACCCGCGTCTTCGTGCAGCGCGGCATCCGCGAAGCCTTCCTCGACCGCATGGCCGAACGCCTCTCGAAGGCGGTGATTGGCGACCCGATGGAGCCCGAGACCAGCTTCGGGCCGATGGTGTCCGAGCGCCAGATGGACATCGTGCTGGGCTACATCGCGAAAGGCGAGGCAGAAGGCGCACGGCTGGTCTGCGGCGGCAAGCGCCTGAACCGCAACGGGTTCTACATCGAACCCACGGTGTTCGCCGACGTTACCGACGACATGACCATCGCGCGCGAAGAGATCTTTGGACCGGTCATGGCGGTTTTCGACTTCGACACCGAGGAAGAGGCGATGCGCCGCGCGAACGACACGCCCTTCGGGCTCGCCGCCGGGGTCTTCACCCGCGATCTCGCCCGCGCGCACCGGGTCGTCGCCGGGTTTGAGGCTGGCACCTGCTACATCAACAGCTACAACGACGCGCCGGTCGAAGCCCCTTTCGGCGGCATGAAGGCCTCGGGCGTCGGGCGCGAGAATTCCAAGGCGGCGATCGAGCATTACAGCCAGCTCAAGACCGTCTTCGTACGCATGGGCGACGTCGAAGCGCCGTTCTGAGCGCGACAAGGTTGGGAACGTGATGGAAGCGGATTTCGTGATCGTGGGCGCCGGCAGCGCCGGTTGCGCGATGGCCTACCGGCTCAGCGAGGCCGGGGCCTCGGTGATCGTCATCGAATACGGCGGCAGCGACGTGGGACCCTTCATCCAAATGCCGGCGGCGCTGAGCTATCCGATGAACATGCGCCGCTACGACTGGGGCTTCACCTCCGAGCCGGAACCGCATCTGGGCGGTCGCCGCCTCGCCTGTCCGCGCGGCAAGGTCATCGGCGGCTCGTCGAGCATCAACGGCATGGTCTACGTGCGCGGCCACGCGATGGATTTCGACCACTGGGCCGAGCAGGGCGCGGACGGATGGGCCTTTGCCGACGTGCTGCCGTATTTCAAGCGGATGGAGACCTGGCACGCCAACGGGCATGGCGGCGACCCGTCCTGGCGCGGCACCGACGGTCCCCTTCACGTCAGCCGCGGCCCGCGCCTCAACCCGCTTTATGCCGCCTTCGTCGAGGCCGGGCGGCAGGCGGGCTACGAAGTCACCGACGACTACAACGGGCGCAAGCAGGAAGGCTTCGGCCCGATGGAGCAGACGGTCTGGAAAGGACGGCGCTGGTCCGCGGCCAACGCCTACATCCACCCGGCGCTTCGCCGCGAGAATTGCACGCTGGTGCGCGGTCTGGCGCGGCGCGTGATCATCGAGGATGGCGCGGCCATCGGCGTCAAGATCGACCGCGGCGGCGCGACCGAGGTGGTCCGCGCGCGCCGCGAGGTGGTGCTGGCCGCCTCGTCGATCAACTCGCCCAAGCTGCTGATGCTCTCGGGGATCGGTCCGGCCGCGCAGCTGGCCGAACACGGGCTCGACATCGTTGCCAACCGGCCCGGCGTGGGACAGAACCTGCAGGACCACCTCGAGCTCTACATCCAGATGGCCTCGAGCCAGCCGATCACACTCTATCGCTACTGGAACCTCGTCTCGAAAGGGCTCATCGGGGCGCAGTGGCTTTTCACCAAGACGGGCCTCGGCGCCTCGAACCAGTTCGAGAGCGCCGCCTTCATCCGCAGCCGGGCCGGGGTGCCATATCCGGACATCCAGTACCACTTCCTGCCGATGGCGGTGCGCTACGACGGCAAGGCCGCGGCCGAGGGGCACGGATTCCAGGCCCATGTCGGGCCGATGCGCTCGCCTTCGCGCGGCGCGGTGACGCTGCGCTCGGGGGATCCCGCCGCCGATCCGCGCGTCCTCTTCAATTACATGTCGACCGAGGAGGACTGGGAGGATTTCCGGCGCTGCATCCGCCTGACGCGCGAGATCTTCGCGCAGGAAGCCTTCCGGCCTTATGTCAAGCACGAGATCCAGCCCGGGGTCCAAGCGCAAAGCGACGACGAACTCGACGCGGTGATCCGCGAACATGCCGAAAGCGCCTACCATCCCTGCGGCACCTGCCGGATGGGTCGCGCCGACGACCCGGAAGCCGTCGTCGATCCGCAGGCGCGCGTGATCGGCGTCGACCGGCTGCGCGTGGCCGACAGCAGCATCTTTCCGAGGATCACCAACGGCAATCTCAACGCGCCCTCGATCATGGTCGGCGAGAAGGTCTCGGATCACCTGCTGGGCCGCGATCCGCTGGCCCCGGCCAATGACGAGCCTTGGGTCCATCCGAACTGGCAGATCGCGCAACGATGAGTCACCTGCGTTAACTTTCCCTAACGTCGGCCTTAACTTGCCCCGGCGCCCGGTTCATACCGGGGCATGGTCCGTATTTTCTGCCTCCTGCTTCTTGTCCTTCCTTTTGCCGCGTCGGCGAGCGAGTTCTCGGGCCGTCTGCGCGTCATTGACGGCGACACTTTCGACGTGGGCGCGCGTCGCGTGCGGCTGCACGGGATCGACGCGCCGGAGGCGGATCAGACCTGCCGGACACGGCAGGGCGTGGAATGGGAATGCGGAGCCTGGGTCACGGCGCAGGTCCGCGCGCGCTACCAGGGACAGGCGGCGACCTGCACGGCCGTCGACATCGACCGCTACAAGCGCATCGTCGCGCGCTGCGCGGTCGGCGGGGCGGACATGGGCCGGCAGATCGTCTCGGACGGCCTTGCCTTCGCCTATCGCCGCTATTCGATGGCATACGATCTCGACGAAAAGCGCGCGGCGGTGAACGATCGCGGGCTGCACGCCAGCCAGGTGCAGTCGCCGGCCCAGTTCCGGCAATCCCGCGGGCAGGGCGGCACACCCGCCGACGGGTCCTGCGCGATCAAGGGCAACATCTCGAAGAACGGCAGGATCTACCACATGCCGGGCCAGCGCGACTATGCGCGCACGAGCATCCGCACGGACAAGGGCGAACGCTGGTTCTGCAGCGCCGCCGAGGCCGAGGCTGCGGGCTGGCGCCGGGCCCAGCGCTGAGGCTCAACCGACCTGGTAGGGCAGCACGTCGCGGCGATTGGCATCGACGCTGAGCCGGCGTTCCAGCGGCGGAACCGAACGCTGGTGGCAATCCGGACGCTCGCAGATCCGGCAGGAGATCCCGATCGGTTCGAAGGCAGACGCACGGGCGATGTCCATGCCGTCGGCATAGACGAGATCGCGTGCGTGCCGAACCTCACAGCCGAGCGCGATCGCAAAGCGCCGAACCGGCGCGCCGAAATGCCCCGCCGCCTTGGACACGTCGCGCGCCAGGCTGATGTAGCGCGCCCCGTCCGGGGTCTCGGCCAGTTGCCGCAGGAACTGGCCCGGCGTCTCGAATGCGCGGTGCACGTTCCAGAGCGGACAGGCCCCGCCGAAGCGCGCGAACTGCAGCCGCGTCGCCGAATGGCGTTTGGTGATCGTGCCGGCCTGGTCGACGCGCACGAAGAAGAAGGGAATACCCTTGGCGCCGGGGCGCTGCAGGGTGGACAGGCGGTGCGCAACCTGCTCGATCGATGCGCCGAAGTCGTTGGCGAGGATCTCGAGATCGTGACGGCACTCGAAAGCGCGGCGCTGGAAGGTTCCGTAAGGCATCAGCGCGGCGCCGGCGAAGTAGTTGGCAAGCCCCATCTTGGCGATCGCGCGCGCCTCGGGGCTGTGGAACCGCGCCAGGTCGAGCGTCGCCTCGAGCAGCGCATCCTGCCGCACCAGCGCTACCTGAAGCAGCATCTGGAAGGTCTGCGTCTCCGGTGCCACGCGCCGCGACAGGGTGAGCAGCTTCCGCTCGGGATCGAAGTGGCGCAGCCGATCCGTGTCGACGAATTCGACCGTGACCCCGGCGTTGCCAAGCGCCGAGGAGGCCGCGACGCGGATGTTGCGAAACCCGCCCTGCCTTTCGGCGAAATGCTCGGCCGCCCGGTCGACCGCGTCGATGTAGTTGTCGCAGTAGTGGAAGAAATCGCGCACCTCTTCCCAGGGAGAGGGTGTTGCGCGCGCGTCCTCGCGGCCCAGCGCCTCGTCGAGCGAGGCCAGGCGTTCCTGCATTTCGCGGTAGCCGCGGTGCAGTTCCAGAAAGGCCCGCGCGAAGGCGGGCGCGTTCGATGCCGCGAGGCGCAGGTCGGCCATTGGCGGCAGGCTGCTGCCGAAGACCGGGTCGGCCATCGCCTCGCGCATGTCGCTGACCAGGCGTTCGCTGTCGCCTTCGCTCAGCTCGGTCACGTCGAGCCCGAATTCCTGCGCCAGTGCGAGGACGACCGTGGTCGACACCGGCCGATTGTTGTTTTCCATCTGGTTCAGGTAGGGCAGCGACACGCCAAGCTTGGCCGCGAAATCCTTCTGCGTATGTCCGAGCCGGGTGCGCAGTTCGCGCAGTTTCGCCCCGGCGTAGAGTTTTTGCGTGGCCATCCGCTTCGTCCCGCTGCGATTTGCAAATTTGCTTCGCGCGAGGCTAGCTTTGCAAACTTCGCGCGGCAAGCTACCCGATCGTGGTTAAGGTCGTGCAAAGGCGCGGGGTCAGGCCCCGACGCCGAGCCGGCGTTCGCGCCAGTAGACCACGAGGATCGACACCAGCGCCGCGATCGAGGTGCTGAACATGATGTAGAGAAGCGGGAAGGCGCCGGTGTCGGGGCCAAGCAAGGCACCCGCGAGCGCGCTCAGGCCCGCGCCGCCGCCGATCATTATGGCACCGCCGAGACCCGAAGCGGTGCCGGCAAGGTGCGGTCGAACCGACAGCATGCCTGCCGTGGCATTGGGTATGACCAGGCCGTTGCCGACGCCGACCAGGGTCATCAGGCCGAAGAAGCTGAGCGGTGTGCCAGTGCCGAACACGAAGATCGCCAGAGAGATCGCGACGCCAAGTGCGTTGAAGATGCATCCCCAGAACACGAGCTGGTTGACTCCGAACCGCGTGGCATAACGCCCGGTCAGGAAGTTGCCGGCGAAATAGCCGATCGCCGGAGCGCCGAAGAAGAGGCCGAGCTGAGCCGGCGAGAGCGAGAATACCACCGATCCCACAAACGGCGCCCCGCCCAGATAGGCGAAGAACGAGCCCGAACAGAAGGCCGCGGCCAGCGAGTAACCCCAGAACCGCGGCGCGCCCAGCAACTCGGGATACTCGCCGAACTGTCCCAGCAGGCTCTTGCTGCTGGTGGCGGCCGTCTCGCCGAGATCCGCCCAGGCCAGCGCAAAGGTCAGCGCCCCCATGATGAACAGCGCCCAGAAGTTCGCCTTCCATCCCAAGAACTCGTCGAGGACGCCGCCGATCATCGGGCTGATCATCGGCACCACGGCCATGCCCATGGTGACATAGCCGATCATCGACGCGGCCTTGTCCTGCGTGTAGAGGTCGCGCACGACGGCGCGGCTGAGAACCATCGCCACGACGACCATCGCCTGGCACATGCGCGCAATCAGGAACGTCTCGGCGGTGGGTGCCACGACGCAGCCCAAGGTGGCGACAAGGAAGATGCCGAGCCCCCAGAGGATGACGCGCCGCCGCCCGACGTTGTCCGAGATCGGTCCGATGAAGATCTGCAGGATGGCGCTGACGAAAAGGTAGAGCGAGACCGACAGCTGCATCGTGCCGTACTCGGTCTGGAAATGCTCCGTCATCTTCGGCAGGCTCGGGAGGTACATGTTCATGACCATCGCCGACATGCCCGAAAGCAGGATCAACGTCGAAATGTGCGGAGCTGTCGAACGGTCGAGAAATCGGACCCGGGTCGCGTGTTCCATGCAAACGCAAGTATCCGCCGCCGTGAGAACTGTCCATCCTTCACGATGCTTGAGTTCGCAAGTTTGCACTTAGCATCTTTAGGTGTGCATAGGATTTGCAAATTTGCGAGAATCCGCTTCGGTTGTATCCCGCGCGGCGATAAGGTGCGCCGAAATGGTCGGAGGGGGCGGAATGAAGGACATCATCGCGGAACTGCAGGACCGTCGCGAGGCGGCCCGCATGGGCGGCGGGCAGAAGCGGATCGAGGCGCAACACGCCCGCGGCAAGCTGACCGCGCGCGAGCGTGTCGATCTGCTGCTCGACGAGGGCAGCTTCGAAGAATTCGACATGTTCGTCACCCACCGCTGCACCGATTTCGGCATGGAAAAGCAGAAGCCCGCCGGCGATGGCGTGGTGACCGGCTGGGGCACGATCAACGGGCGACTGGTCTACGTCTTCAGCCAGGATTTCACCGTCTTCGGCGGCTCGCTCTCCGAAACCCATGCCCAGAAGATCTGCAAGATCATGGATATGGCGGTGCAGAACGGCGCCCCGGTCATCGGCATCAACGATTCCGGCGGCGCGCGGATCCAGGAGGGCGTGGCGAGCCTTGCCGGCTATGCCGAGGTGTTTCAGCGCAACATCGAGGCCTCGGGTGTGATCCCGCAGATCTCGGTGGTCATGGGGCCCTGCGCAGGCGGCGCGGTCTACAGCCCGGCGATGACCGATTTCATCTTCATGGTGAAGGACACCTCCTACATGTTCGTGACCGGCCCCGACGTGGTCAAGACGGTCACCAACGAGCAGGTCACGGCCGAAGAGCTTGGCGGGGCGGCCACCCACACGCGCAAGTCCTCGGTCGCCGATGCCGCCTTCGAGAACGACGTCGAAGCGTTGGCCGAAGTGCGGCGGCTGGTCGATTTCCTGCCGTCGAACAACCGCGAGAAGCCGCCTGTCAGGCCCTTCTTCGACGATCCCAACAGGATCGAACCTTCGCTCGACACGCTGGTTCCCGAGAACGCCAACACCCCCTACGACATGAAAGAGCTGATCCTGAAGCTCGCAGACGAGGGCGATTTCTACGAAATCCAGGCCGAGTTCGCCAAGAATATCGTCACCGGGTTCGTCCGGATCGAAGGGCGCACCGTGGGCGTGGTGGCCAACCAGCCGCTCGTGCTGGCCGGCTGTCTCGACATCGACAGCTCGCGCAAGGCGGCGCGGTTCGTGCGGTTTTGCGACGCCTTCGAGATCCCGCTGCTGACGCTGGTCGACGTGCCGGGCTTTCTTCCCGGCACCAGCCAGGAGTTCGGCGGCGTCATCAAGCACGGCGCCAAACTGCTCTTTGCCTACGGGCAGGCGACGGTGCCGATGGTCACGGTGATCACCCGCAAGGCTTACGGCGGGGCCTATGACGTCATGGCCTCGAAGCACCTGCGGTCCGATTTCAACTACGCCTGGCCCACGGCCGAGATCGCCGTGATGGGTGCCAAGGGCGCAACCGAGATCATCCATCGCGCCGATCTCGGCGATCCCGAGAAGATCGCCCGGCACACCGCCGACTACGAGGCGCGCTTTGCCAATCCCTTCGTCGCGGCCGAGCGCGGTTTTGTCGACGAGGTGATCCAGCCACGCACAACGCGCAAGCGCGTGGCGCGTGCGTTTGCGTCCTTGCGCAACAAGACGACGCACCTTCCCTGGAAGAAACACGACAACATTCCGCTGTGAGGGGAACCGGGATGATCGGTTGGGCATTGGCTCCGCAAGGAGTGCGTCATGACGAAAGATCACGGCAAGAGCATCAAGGACGACGAGACCTACGAGGAGCTTCGCAAGCAGGGCGCCTCGAAGGAAAAGGCGGCGCGAATCGCGAACGCCAAGGCGAACCCGTCGATGGAGCCATCGAAAAAGGGCGGCAAGCAGCCGCCCTACGAGGAGTGGACGCGGGATGCGCTTTACGAACGCGCCCAGGAACTCGACATCGACGGGCGCTCGGAGATGGACAAGGACGCGCTGATCGAGGCCTTGCGCAACCACTGATCCGGCGCGCGGCCGCGACACTTGTGATAGTCGCGGGCGTCAGCTGCGGTCCGCTGCACGCGATGGACGTGCCCTCCGGACAGGATGTCGAACTTTCCGAGGTTCTCGTGGAGACCGTGGGCGAGGAGACCTGGCTCCGATTCCGGTTTCTCGCCCCCGAAATCGCAGCCGACACCGGTGGTCTGGCCTTCGGCGATGTCGAGGACGACCTTGAGTATCTCTGCTCGCGGCTGGCCCTTCCATACATCGAGGAATTCGACCTTGCGGGCAATCTTGTCATCGTCACGCTGCAGGACAGGCCGGTCGCATTCGGCCAGTCCGACCCCGACGCGACGCAATACATCGACGCCTTCCGCATCGATACGGGCGACTGCATCTGGGAGGCCTATTGATGTCTCTACAAAATATTGTGGAGCGGCGGAAAGTTGCCCGGAATTGTGCGACATTGCCGTCACAGCCCAAAGCAATAGTGGTGCCCAAGTATCATTCGCCAGTGACTTGCCCTATGATTCTGTTGGGGAATACCCAACACTACGCAACCGGGAATTGCGCCGGGAGAATGTTTCTCGCGGATGCGTCCCGACCAAGAACTAACAGGAGACTTGGATGTCCAAGAAGATGGTATTGCTGGCCGCTTTCGGCTTTGTCACTTTTGCCGCAGCCTGCGCACAGCAGGAAGAGGAAGTGGTCATCGTGCCGGAACCGGTCACGGTCGAGCCGACCTACACCGGCAAGCTCTGAGACCCTGATACCGGGGCGGGCGGCAACGCCTGCCCCACTCCCCCGGGCCGCAGCCACCCTGCGAGGTGGGCCATGCTGAAGCACCGGGGCTTCCCGAGCCGCCTTTCGGGGACAGATTTTCAATTCACAGTCAGACGTGCCAACCCGCGGGGTGCAACGCCCCTCGTCGAGCGCAGACGTTTCGCCGATCGCAAGGCCGTGGACCGGCACGCCGACGAAGCCTTCATGGCGGCGCTTTGGCAGCAATTCGGGACCGAGCCGTTCGAGCGCGGCAATCTCGACGCGGGGCGACTCTCGTGGCTTTTCGGACGCGAGGTCGTGGCTGCGACCGATCCGTTCGATGCGACCAGTTACGAGTCGCTTCTGGTGATCGATGAGGACGCAGCCCGCGCATCCTTCCCGGCCGTTTTTGGAGGTTCGGCATGATTTCGCCCGGGTTCCGAGCCGAACGGCGGCAGAGCGCCCATTCCGGCTTCGGTTCGCAAAAACCGTTTGGAGATTCAACTCGAGCGAGTATTCTTCGATTCGTGGGTGCGGTCGTCTATCCCCGAATCGCATCTGCGCTCCATTTTCGTACCCCTTCCCTTGGCGGGCGGCCCGGCACATTAAAAGCTTGGCTGTCCGCCTTTTTCTTGGCCGGCGGCGACGGAAATTGCTGGCCGGAACGTGCAATCAACAGAAACGGGAACCGTTTCGGGCCGCTGCGCGTTGAAGGGCACGGTTTTGAACCAAACAAAAGACGAGGTAATCAGTCATGTCACTCAGGACATTCGTTCTTTCCATCGCAGCCTGTGCCGGTCTCGCCGCCTGCGGCGACACCATCGGTGAACAGGCTCTGGGCGGAGGCGCAGTGGGCGCAGGCGTCGCGGCCGCAACCGGCGGCGACCTGGTCGAAGGGGCCGCAATCGGCGCTGGTGGCAACGTCGCGTTCTGCCAACTCAACCCCGGACGCTGCTGACACTCGTCTGACATTTTGGCGCTTCGGCGTCGCTAAGGCCGCGCAAACCCGTTTTGCGCGGCCTTTTTGCGTGCATGCGCGCACGCTCTTCCCTGCGAACTGATACGCCACAAAGGACCGCCCGATGTTCAAAAAGATCCTGATCGCGAACCGTGGCGAGATCGCCTGCCGCGTCATCAAGACGGCGCAGCGGATGGGGATTGCCACGGTGGCGATCTACTCGGACGCCGACAAGAAGGCGCTGCACGTCCAGATGGCGGATGAGGCGGTTCACATCGGGCCGCCGCCTGCCAACCAGTCCTACATCGTCATCGACAAGGTGATGGAGGCGATCAAGGCCAGCGGCGCCGAGGCGGTGCATCCGGGCTACGGGTTCCTGTCCGAGAACCCGAAATTCGCTGAGGCGCTGGACACTGCCGGCGTGGCCTTCATCGGCCCGCCGAAAGGCGCGATCGAGGCGATGGGCGACAAGATCACGTCGAAGAAGATCGCGCAGGAGGCCGGCGTCTCGACCGTGCCGGGGTACATGGGCCTGATCGAGGATGCCGACGAGGCGGTGAAGATCTCGACCGAGATCGGCTATCCGGTCATGATCAAGGCCAGCGCAGGTGGCGGCGGAAAAGGCATGCGCATCGCCTGGAACGATGCGGAAGCGCGCGAGGGCTTCCAGTCGTCGAAAAACGAGGCGGCAAGTTCATTCGGCGACGACCGGATCTTCATCGAGAAGTTCGTCACCCAGCCGCGCCACATTGAGATCCAGGTGCTGTGCGACAGCCACGGCAACGGCATCTACCTCGGCGAACGCGAATGCTCGATCCAGCGGCGCAACCAAAAGGTCGTCGAAGAGGCGCCGAGCCCGTTTCTCGACCCCGAGACCCGCAAGGCGATGGGCGAGCAGGCCGTGGCGCTGGCGCAGGCGGTGGGCTACACCTCGGCCGGCACCGTCGAGTTCATCGTCGACGGCGACAAGAACTTCTACTTTCTCGAGATGAATACGCGATTGCAGGTCGAGCATCCGGTGACCGAGCTGATCACCGGCGTCGATCTGGTTGAACAGATGATCCGGATCGCCAATGGCGAGAAGCTGTCGATCGCGCAGGAGGACGTGAAGCTCAACGGCTGGGCCATCGAGAACCGGCTCTACGCCGAAGATCCCTATCGCGGGTTCCTGCCCTCGATCGGGCGCCTGATCCGTTACCGTCCGCCCGAAGAAGAGGCGACGTCCGAGCGGGTCGTGCGCAACGACACCGGCGTCTACGAAGGCGGCGAGATCTCGATGTATTACGATCCGATGATCGCAAAGCTCTGCACCTGGGCGCCGACGCGCAGCGATGCAATCGAGGCGATGCGGGTGGCGCTCGACAGCTTCGAGGTCGATGGCATCGGACACAACCTGCCGTTCCTCTCGGCCGTCATGGACCATCCGAAATTTGTGTCGGGCGACATGACCACGGCCTTCATCGCCGAGGAGTGGCCCGACGGCTTCGATGGCGTCGAACTGCCGGACGCGGAACTGGCCCGTATCGCTGCCGCCTGTGCCGCCATGCACCGGGTCGCCGAAATCCGGCGCACGCGGGTCTCGGGCCGGATGGACAACCACGAACGGCGCGTCGGCAACCACTGGAACGTGACGCTTCAGGGGCAATCCCACGACCTGCGCATCGCCGCCGATCCCGAAGGCGCTACCGTGCATTTCGACGGTGGTGACAGCCTGCGCGTGAGCGGCGACTGGGTGCCCGGCATGCAGCTGGCGACGATGACCGTCGACGACGAACCGCTGATCCTGAAGGTAGGCAAGATCAGCGGGGGTTTCCGCATCCGCACGCGCGGGGCCGACCTCCGCGTCCACGTGCGCCGGCCGCGCCAGGCGGAACTTGCGCGGCTCATGCCCGAAAAGGTGGCGGCCGACACGTCCAAGATGCTGCTGTGCCCGATGCCGGGGCTTGTCGTCAATCTCGACGTGGCCGAGGGCGACGAGGTGCAGGAAGGCCAGGCGCTCTGCACCATCGAGGCGATGAAGATGGAAAACATCCTGCGCGCCGAGCGCAAGGGCGTGGTCGCGAAGATCAATGCGGGGCCTGGTGACAGCCTCGCGGTGGATGACATCATCATGGAGTTCGAATGATCCCGTGACCGCTGTCGGCCGGATATCGCGGATGACCATGGCGCGCCCGGCCTACCGTCCCCGGGCGCGTTCCTTCATCTCGCGGATCTCGCGCTTGCGCTCGGGCTGCTTGTCGATGCTGCGGCTGATTTCGCGCACGTGCCAGGGAAACGGCTTGCGCAGTTTCACACCGCCGTCCTTGCCGACAATGACCAGCATGAAGCCGCGCGGGCGCAGCTTGAGCCGCAGGTCCGAACGCGCGTCGGGATCGGTGTCGGTGATCACCACGACGTCGCGGCGTTCAAGTTCTTCCGGCAGGGCGCGCAGCAACTCCATCTGCTCGGCGAAGGCCGGATCGTCGGCTGTGTCGGCGAAGACGACCAGCGGCCGCTTCTTCCATTTGAATTGGTTCAAATCGACCTGGTCGGAGGTGACGAACATTTCGTCCGTGACCGTCGCATCGGTGGCGTGCGCCCCGAGCGGAACTGCCAAAATGCAAGCGAGAACAAGCGGTCGTAAAGCGGTCATCGGGTCTCCTGTCGCTTTCAATATAGCCTCTGGCCCGCGATATGCGATGCCGCTCACGTGCAATTTTATCTTTAGCGCCGCGGCAATGGATCGCGTGAGATGATGCCCCGATCCCCGGACGAAACGGCCGATCGGGGCGGCCATACTTTGCCGGGCGGGGCGGGCCATGAAAGTCATCCTTCACGTCGGGGCGCATCGCACGGGCACCGCGACCTTACAGGACTACATGCGCACCAATGCAGGCGCGCTGGCGGAGATGGGAGTCGGTTTCTGGGGCCCCGAACGGCGGCGGGCCGGGCTGTTTGCCCGACTGGACCAGAAGCCGGGCTGGAGGGGGCTGTGCCGCGATCCCCGGCGCAGGGCCGAGGGGCGGATCAGGCTGCATCTGGCGGAGGCGGAGCGTCGTGGCATCCGCACGCTGGTGATCAGCGATGCGGCGATGCTCGGTTCGCTGCGCAGCAATTTCCGCGCCCGGTCGCTCTATCCCGCCGCGGGCGAGCGCATGGCGCGGCTGGCACGGGCTTTCGACGGCAGGCTGTCGACGATCCTGCTGTGCGTCAGAAGCCTCGAGCTTTACTGGGCATCGGCCGCGGGCCGGGTCGTGATGCAGGGCATGGCGCCGCCGAGTGCATTCCGGTTGCGCCAAATCGCGGCCCGTCGGCGCGGCTGGCGCGATGTCGTGACCGATCTGGCATGCGCGGCGCCGGGCGTGCGGATCCTCGTGATGCCCTTCGAGCGCGTGGCCGGTCGGCCGCAGGCGCTGCTGCAACACGCGACGGGTTTGGACATGCCGGGCGAAGGCTCGGACATCTGGCTGAATCGCGCACCGACAGCGGCCGAGCTGGGCGAGGTCTCTGGCGGTTCGGCCTTGAGGGACGCGGGGCTTGTCGAGGCCGGCGATGGCCGGGTGACAGTGCCGGCTTCACTGAGGTCGGACCTGAGACGGCGCTACGCAGAAGATATGTCCTGGCTGCGGTCCGGGGCCGAGGGCCTCGCGGTATTGACGGAGGATCTTGCGCGGTCGGACGCAGGGACAGACACGCCGCCGCGCGCGGATGTGAAAGGACAGGATGATGAGCCCGAAAAAGGATACTTGGCGCGATCTGGCTGAGGCGGAGCTGCGCGGCAAACCGCTCGAGTCGCTGACCTGGCACACGCTCGAAGGCATCGCGGTGCAGCCGATGTACGACGAAGGCGACATCGAGGGGTTGGACCACCTCGGTTCCGTGCCGGGCGAGGCGCCGTTCACCCGCGGCGTGCGCGCGACGATGTATACCGGCCGACCCTGGACGATCCGGCAATACGCCGGGTTCTCCACCGCCGAGGAAAGCAATGCCTTTTACCGGCAGGCGCTGGCCAACGGTCAGCAGGGCGTCTCGGTCGCCTTCGATCTCGCCACCCATCGCGGCTATGACAGCGATCACGAACGCGTCGAGGGCGACGTCGGCAAGGCGGGCGTCGCAATCGATTCGGTCGAGGACATGAAGATCCTTTTCGACGGAATCCCGCTCGACCAGGTCTCGGTCTCGATGACGATGAACGGGGCGGTGATTCCGATTCTGGCGAATTTCATCGTCGCGGGCGAAGAGCAGGGACATGACCGGTCGGTGCTGTCGGGCACCATCCAGAACGACATTCTCAAGGAGTTCATGGTCCGCAACACCTATGTCTATCCGCCCGAACCCTCGATGCGGATCGTGGCGGACATCATCGAGTACACCTCCGAAAACATGCCGCGGTTCAACTCGATCTCGATCTCCGGCTACCACATGCAGGAGGCCGGGGCGAACCTGGTGCAGGAACTCGCCTTCACCCTGGCCGACGGGCGCGAGTACGTGCGCGCCGCCATCGCGCGCGGCATGGACGTGGACCGGTTCGCCGGGCGGTTGTCGTTTTTCTTTGCCATCGGCATGAACTTCTTCATGGAAGCCGCCAAGCTGCGCGCCGCGCGCCTGCTCTGGAGCCGGATCATGTCCGAGTTCGAGCCGAAGAACCCCAAGTCGTCGATGTTGCGCACGCATTGCCAGACATCGGGCGTCTCCCTGCAGGAACAGGACCCCTACAACAACGTGATCCGAACCGCCTACGAGGCGATGAGCGCGGTTCTGGGCGGCACCCAGTCGCTGCACACCAACGCGCTTGACGAGGCGATCGCGCTGCCCACGGCCTTCTCCAGCCGCATCGCGCGCAACACGCAGCTGATCCTGCAGGAGGAAACCGGCGTGACGCGGGTCGTCGATCCGCTGGCGGGCTCCTACTACGTCGAGGCGCTGACGGCGGAACTGGCCGACAAGGCCTGGGCGCTGATCGAGGAGGTCGAGGAGATGGGCGGCATGACCAAGGCGGTGGCGTCCGGCATGCCCAAGCTCCGGATCGAGGAGGCCGCGGCGCAGCGGCAGGCCAACATCGACCGCGGGACGGAAGTGATCGTGGGCGTCAACAAGTACCGCCGCGACAAGGAGGATGCGATCGACATCCTCGACATCGACAACGCCGCCGTACGCAAGAGCCAGATCGCGCGGCTTGAGCGGGTGCGCGCCGAGCGCGACGACGCGGCCTGCACGGCGGCGCTCGACGAGCTCGGTCGCCGGGCGGCCGAGGGCGGCAACCTGCTCGACGCCGCGGTCGAGGCGGCGCGGGCGCGCGCAACGGTGGGAGAGATCAGCATGGCGATGGAAAAGGCGTTCGGGCGGCATCGCGCCGAGGTCAAGACGCTGTCGGGCGTCTATGGCGCGGCCTACGAGGGCGACGAGGGGTTCGCGGCGATCCAGAAGTCGGTTGAGGACTTCGCCGAGGAAGAGGGCCGGCGTCCGCGGATGCTGGTGGTGAAGATGGGCCAGGACGGTCATGACCGCGGCGCCAAGGTGATTGCCACCGCCTTTGCCGACATCGGCTTTGACGTCGACGTCGGTCCGCTGTTCCAAACGCCTGCGGAAGCGGCACAGGATGCGGTTGACAACGATGTGCATGTGGTCGGGATCTCGAGCCAGGCGGCGGGTCACAAGACGCTGGCGCCACAGCTCGTCAAGGCGCTCAAAGACGCCGGGGCCGAGGATGTGCTGGTTATCTGCGGCGGGGTGATCCCGCAGCAGGACTACCAGTATCTCCGGGATGCCGGCGTCAAGGCGATCTTCGGTCCGGGCACCAACATCCCCAATGCCGCGCAGGACATCCTCGACCTGATCCGCGCCGCGCGTCGCTGAGGCCGCTGCTTGTCCCGCAGGCCAGATCGGCTCTGGTAACCGCCCCGAAGCGGGGGCATTCTCGCGGCACGTCCGGTGCGCGTCACCCCTTGTGAGCGAAGGAAACTGCCGTGCAATTCGACCATATTGCCATTTCCGGAACAGATCTGGAAGAAGCGGCCGCCTGGGTCGAGGACGCGCTCGGCGTACGCCTGCAGACGGGCGGCGCGCATGACGTCTTTCACACCCACAACCGGGTTCTGGGGCTCGCGGACGGGCTCTATCTGGAGGCCATCGCGATCAACCCGGAGGCGCCGCAACCGGACCGCCCGCGCTGGTTCGATCTCGACCGCTTTTCGGGGCCGCCGCGGCTGACCAACTGGATCTGCCGCTGCGAGGATCTCGACACCGAGTTGCGGCGCCTGCCGCTGGGCTTCGGGAGGCCCGTCGACCTGCAGCGCGACACGTTGCGCTGGCGCATGGCGGTGCCGGACGACGGCATCCTGCCGTTCGACAACTGCGCCCCGGCGCTGATCGAATGGCAGACGCCGGTGCATCCCGCCAAACGCCTCGTGCCAAGCGGCATCCGCCTGACACGGCTGACGGTCCGCCATCCTGAGGCCGAGAAGCTGAAAGCCCTTGTCGCGCCTGCGCTCGGCGATGACCGGGTGGCATACGAGACCGGTTCCGCAGGTCTGCACGCGGCCTTCGAGACGCCGCGCGGTCCGCGGGAGCTTGAGGCGTGATCCGGCCCGCCCGGTCAAGCGACGCCCGCGACATCTGCGACCTTTGGAACGTGATGATCCGCGACACGCTGTCCACCTTCACGACAATCGAGAAGACCGAGCGCGGCATCGCCGCGCTGATCGCCGAGCGCAAGGACGGGTTTTTCGTGGCCGAGGCCGAAGCCCGGTTTGCAGGCTTCGTCACCTTCGGCCGTTTCCGCCCGGGCCCCGGCTATGCCCACAGCGTGGAACTGTCGATCATGCTGAGCGAGGCGGCGCAAGGCAGAGGCATCGGACGCGCGCTGTTGAACAAGGCCGAAGGGGCAGCGCGGCAGGCTGGCCATCACGTCATGGTCGCTGCGATCAGCGGCCAGAACGCCCCGGCTCAGGCGTTTCACGCCAGCATGGGATATGCCGAAACGGGGCGCCTGCCCGAAGTCGGGTACAAGCATGGCCAATGGCTCGATCTCGTGCTGATGCAGAAAATCCTCTGATGCAACCATTCGCCGCCTGACACGCTGCGGTGCAGCGGGTATGATCGCGCCATGTCGATCTGGTCCCGCATCTCCGACGCTCTCGCGGCGCTCGCAACGGGCGAAAGCCTGTCGACGGTGTTCGACAAGCTGCGCACGCCGCCCGAACGGTCCATTGCCTTCACGATTGCCGTGATTGCGCTGGGCGCGAAGATGGCCAAGGCCGACGGGCAGGTCACCCGCGACGAGGTGCGCGCCTTCCGGCAGGTGTTCCATATCCCCGACGAGGCCGAAGAGCAGGCGGCGCGGGTCTTCAACCTCGCCCGGCAGGACGTTGCGGGGTTCGAGACCTACGCCGGACGGATCGGAGCGATGTTCGACGGCCAGCCGCAGACCCTGCATGACCTGCTGGAGGGGCTGTTTCACATCGCGGCGGCGGACGGGTTCTATCATCCCAACGAGGACGCGTTTCTTGAACGCGTCGCCGAGATCTTCGCGGTGCCGCCGCGCGAGTTCAGCCGGATGCGGATGCGCTTTGCACCCGACGCGCCCAAGGATCCCTATGCGGTCCTGGGCGTCGATCCGGACGCGCCTTTGACAGAGATCCGCAAGGCCTGGCGCAAGCTGGTGCGCGAGAACCATCCCGACGCAATGATGGCCCGCGGCGTGCCGGAAGAGGCATTGCGGCTAGCGCAGAAACGGATGGCCGACATCAACATCGCCTGGGAGGCGATCTCCGGCAAAGCAGCCTGATGCGCATCGCCACCTACAACGTCGAGTGGTTCAACGCACTGTTCGACCGGAACGGGCGGCTTTTCGACGATGACGGCTGGTCCGGGCGTCACGAGGTGACCCGCCGCGCGCAGACCGCCGCGCTGGGGCGCGTGTTCCGCGCGCTGGATGCGGACGGTGTCCTTGTGGTCGAGGCTCCGGATGCGCTGCACAACCGCAGCACCGGGATGGCGCTGGAGAACTTTGCCGCGACTTTCGACCTGCGGGCGCGCGAATGCGTGACCGGTTTCACCAACGACACCCAGCAGGAAATCGCGTTCCTGTTCGATCCCGACCGGCTGTTGCCGCGCCATGCTCCCGAACCCGGTCACGTCGACCTGCCACGTTTCGACGGTGTCTTCCGTATCGACCTCGACATCGATGCGACCGAAGACGAGGTGGTGTTTTCCAAGCCGCCGCTGGAACTGTCGGTAGAAACCTCCGGCGGCTTTGCCTTCAACGTGATCGGCGCGCATCTGAAATCCAAGGCGCCGCACGGCGCGCGCAATCCCGACCAGGTGATGCAGCTTGCCATCGCCAACCGTCGCAAGCAGC
This sequence comes from Roseobacter sp. FCG-D35, assembly GCF_033436665.1. Taxonomy (NCBI): domain Bacteria; kingdom Pseudomonadati; phylum Pseudomonadota; class Alphaproteobacteria; order Rhodobacterales; family Roseobacteraceae; genus Roseobacter; species Roseobacter sp. FCG-D35. The sequence continues at coordinate 126,957 of NZ_JAWQFO010000007.1, read as the reverse complement.
TGGCGCAGGCGGTCTGGCTGCGGGCGCGCATCGAGCGGCACCTCGAGGCAGGGACGCCGCTGATCGTGCTGGGCGATCTCAACGACGGCCCGGGGCTCGACGAGTACGAGAACCTTTTCGGGCGCTCCTCGGTCGAGATCGTCATGGGCGGCGAGAACGAGCCGCATCTGTTCGACCCGCATGCCCGTCTGGCGCTGAGCCGGCGCATCGGGGCCGCGCCGACCTCGGCACGGTTCTGGGTCGAGCCGGAGCAGCGCTACCTTCAGGCACTTCTCGATTACGTGATGGTCAGCCAGGATTTTCTCACGCACGGGCCGCGGTGGCGAATCTGGCACCCGTTCGACGATCCGGATTGCTGGGAAGACGCCGATCTGCGCGATGCCCTGCTGACCGCCTCGGACCACTTCCCGGTCACGCTCGATATCGAGATCTGATCTCGAATTTCCCGACGAAGGGCTTATATTCGACCCATGCGTACCGTGATCCTCTCCATTGTTCTTGCGACCGGCGTCGGCGCGGCGGCCATTGCTCAGGATGCTGACCCGGAAGAGGGGCCGTCGCTGATGGAACGCGGCGCGGATCTCTTTCTCGAGGGCCTGATCGACGAGATGGGACCGGCGCTGGAAGGCATGCGGCAGTTTGCCGAAGAGATGGGTCCGGCGCTGCAGGAGCTGATGACTCGGGTCGAGAACTGGGCCGAGTACGAAAAGCCCGAGATGCTGCCGAACGGTGACATCATCATCCGCCGCAAGACACCTTTGGACCCGGAAAACCGACCCGAAGCGGCGCCGGACGACGATCCGGTCGAGGACCCGCTGGAGAAACCTTCGATCGAGCTTTAGCGCGCGGCCTTCACGTCGACCTCGGCGCCGAGCGAGCCGGCCAGCGACATGAACCGTGCCTCGGCAACCTCGCCATACAGCGGAACCATGTCCGGGGTCAGGCGCAGTTCCAGCAGCTTTTTCTTCGGGAACCAGCGCATGGTGCCGCGCTGCGCGCCTTGCGTCATCCAGAGCATCGCGCCGAACCGCATCGCCTTGCCGAGGACCTCGGCCTCCTTCTGCTCCTTCTCGTCGAGCAGGCCGAGCAGATCCTCGAACCGCGTGCCTTCACGCTTGTTGGTGTATCGGTGCAGCAGCGCCAGTCCGAGATAGACGCGCTCGGAGTGCTTGAGACCACCGAGGTTGGCCCGCGTGGCGTTGTCGAAACAGGTCTCCGCACGATAATCCGGATGCGCGCGCCAGCTGACGTCATGCAGCAGGCAGGCCGCCTTGACGAGGCGCTTCTTGGCCAGCGGCGCGGACTTGAAGATCGGGTGGATGAACCCGTAGAGCTGCTTGCCGAAACCGGGCATGCGGGCGTCCTTGGCCTCGGCGAAGCGACAGGATTCGATCAGCGGGTCGCGGTCGCGCAAGCGTTGCGGCATCTGCTCGTACAGCATGCCCTCGCGGATGCCGTAGCTGGAGATCGCGATATCCTTGGGCTTGAAGGTCTTGACCAGCCGGCTCAGCACCTCGGTGGCCAGTGGAACGAGGCTCATCCGGGCCGAGGAGATCCGGCAGGCGCTGCGCAGGTCTTCAAGGTCCGCCTCGGCGATGTACTTGACCGTCGCCGCGACCGAGCGCGCACTCATCCGGTACTCGTGCAGGACATGCAGCGGGTAGCCGCGGCGGTGCATGTCGATCCGGGCGATGGCGCGCCAGGAGCCGCCGACGAGGAAAAGCCGGTCACGCTGGGCGCCCATCTCGTCCTGCAACCCGTTCATGACCTCCTTGATATGCGCGGTGCGCCCTTTCTTGCCGCCCTTGACGTCCTGCAGTTTCAGCGGGCCCAGCGGCGAGGTCACGCGCCGGCCGACGCGGCCCTGGCTGATCTCGGCGAGTTCCATCGACGAGCCGCCGATGTCGCAGACAAGACCGTAGGATCCCGGCCAGCCCAGCAAAACGCCCTGCGCCGAGAGCCGCGCCTCTTCTCGGCCGTCGATCACCCACAGCTTCAGCCCGGTTTCCCGGCGCACCTCCTCGCAGAAGGCCGGCCCGTCGTCGGCATCGCGGACCGCTGCCGTGGCGACCACCGACAGGCCGGGAAGATCCATGCCCTGCGCGAGGCGCTGAAACCGGCGCAACGCGTTGAGCGCGCGGGTCCGGCCCGCCGGGTTGAGCCGTCCGGTCTCGGACAGGCCCGAGCCAAGGGCGCACATGATCTTCTCGTTGTAGAAATAGGCCGGAGAGCGCGCGGCGCCGTCGAAGACCACGAGGCGCACCGAGTTCGACCCGACGTCGACGACACCAACGCGCGACAGCGCGCGCGCGGACGGATCCTCGAACAGGGGTTTCCCAAAGAAATTCGCATCCGGATGCGACAAGTCCACCGATTCTGCCTGCGACGGATCGACGATCTGCATCCAAAGGCTCCTCGCTCTGCTCTGGCCGCGCTCACCCTGTTGCAATCGCATCAAGCGGTCAACTGCCCGCGACAGGCAGCGCGCTTCAGTCCTCGGTGTGGGTCAAGTGGGGCACGTCCGAGGCACCGGCGGAGCCACGGCCGGACAGCGACGGGTTTTCCATGAAGAAGCGGTGACAGTTGAACGCGAAGGCGCCATCGGGGATCGGCGGCCGCGTGAAGGTGCCGTCGGCGCCCATCACCCAGCTTTGCGCAACGTCAGCGAGGTTCGCCGCCATGATCTGGCTGACGATCTGCGCCTTGACGGTCGGGTTCTCGATTTCGACCAGCGTCTCAACGCGCCGGTTCAGGTTGCGTCCCATCCAGTCCGCGGACGAGATGAACACGCGCGCCTTCTTGTGCGGCAGGTCGTGACCGTTGCCGAAACAGACGATCCGGCTGTGTTCGAGGAACCGCCCCACGATGGACTTGACGCGGATGTTGTCGCTCAGCCCTTTCACGCCCGGGCGCAGGCCGCAGATACCGCGCACGACGAGGCTGATCTTCACGCCTGCCTGGCTGGCGGCATAGAGCGCGTCGATGACCTCTTCGTCGATGATCGAGTTCATCTTGGCCCAGATCGCCGCCGGCTTGCCGTTGCGCGCGTGCTCGGCCTCGGCAGCGATCAGTTCGAGCAGGCGCGGTTTCAGCGTCGTGGGCGAGATCGCGAGGTTGTCGAGACTGTCGGGCTGGGCATAACCCGACAGGAAGTTGAAGACCTTCGTGGCATCCCGCCCGAGGCGCTTGTCGCAGGTGAAGAGCGACAGGTCGGTGTAGATGCGCGCGGTGATCGGGTGATAGTTGCCGGTGCCGTAATGGGTGTAGGTGACAAGCTGGCTGCCTTCGCGCCGGACCACGGTCGAGATCTTGGCGTGGGTCTTGAGATCGAGAAAGCCGTAGACGACGTGCGCCCCGGCGCGCTCCAGCCGGCGGGACTGGCGGATGTTGGCGGCTTCGTCGAAACGCGCCTTGAGTTCGACCAGCGCAGTGACCGACTTGCCCTCTTCGGCGGCCTCGCAGAGCGCCTCGACGATCGGGCTGTCGCGCGAGGTGCGATAGAGGGTCTGCTTGATCGCCACGACGTTCGGGTCGCGTGCGGCCTGTTGCAGGAAGCGCACCACCATGTCGAAGGTCTCGTAAGGATGGTGCAACAGCATGTCCTTGCTGCGGATCGCCGCGAACATGTTGCCCTCGTGGTCCGAGACCCGTTCCGGAATCCGCGGCGTGAACTGCGGCCAGAGCAGGTCGGGCCGCTGTTCGAGCACCAGCTCGGACAGGTCCGCGACCCCGATCATGCCGTCGATCTCGATGACCTCGTCGAGCGCCACGCCAAGTTCGCGCATGATGACTTCCTTGAGCGGGCCGGACGCGCCTGCGGAATGGGTCAGGCGCACGACCTCGCCGCGGCGGCGGCGCTTCAGCGCCACCTCGAACTCGCGCACGAGATCCTCGGCTTCTTCCTCGACCTCGAGATCACTGTCGCGCAGCACGCGGAAACCGAAATGCGATTTCAGGCGGTAGCCGGGAAACAGGCCGGGAACGTTGAGGATCAGCAGGTTCTCGAGCGCGAGGAACCGCGCGGCGCCATTCTCGGCGGGCAAGGCGACGAAACGCGGGATCTGCGCCGGAATCGGCAGCAGCGCCTGCAGCGGGCGCTTGTCCGAGGTGCGTTCCATCTGCAGGGCCAGCGCGTAGCCGGTGTTGGGAATGAACGGGAAGGGATGCGCCGGGTCGATGGCGAGCGGCGACAGAACCGGAAACACCTGTTCGAGGAACACGTCCGACAGGAACGCGCGGTCGTCATCGCTCAGGTCTTCCGGCGACAGGACCGAGATGTTCTGCTGCTCCATCTCGTCGAGCAGCTCGACCAGGATACGCTGCTGCGTGTTCATCAACCGGCGCGCGTTTTCGTCGATCAGGACCAGCTGTTCCAACGGGGTGAGCCCGTCCGCGGCGGGCGTCGTGTTGCCGGCATGGGCCAGTTCGCGCAGGCCGGCGACCCGGACGGTGTAGAACTCGTCGAGGTTCGCCGCCGAGATCGACAGGAAGCGCAACCGTTCGAGCAGAGGCACGCGCGGGTTCTCGGCTTCTTCGACAACGCGCCAGTTGAAACCAAGCCAGCTGAGTTCACGGTTGAAAAAGCGGCGTGGGCCGGCGGTGTCGGCTTCGGCCATCTTCGTCGCCGGGGGGAAGTCGGCGGCGAGGAAATCCGAAGCGAATGCAGTTTGGTCCGGAACGCGAAGAGGCTTGGTCATGCCTTCGTTATCGCGTGTCCTCCGCGGGATTGTCCAGAACGCGCGCAGCAAGCGCACGGGAGAGTGGGCGCTTGCTTGCCAACGAGGCCGCATCGAGAGCGGCCACGAGGTCGCCCGCTGCGGCGAAGGATCGGTCCATGCGCGCGATGAGGTAGGGGATCAACGTGGCCGGCGGTGTCAGTTGCCGGTCGGAGAAAAGCTTGGCCAGAACCGCGGCCAGTAGGGCGTCGTCGGGCGCTTCCAGCGCCGCGACCGGCGTTGCAGACAACCTGCTTGCGAGATCGGGCAGCGTCAGGCCCCAGGCCGGAACCGGATCGGCGCCTGTCAGCAGCAGCGAGTGCCCCTCGGCCAGTGCGAGGTTGTGAAGGTGGAACAGCGCCGTCTGCGCCACGTCGTCGGACGCGATCCCGGGCACGTCTTCGACGGCGACCGGGGCGCGGGCAAGCGCTGCGACGTCGCCTCCGGCAAGATCGGTGGCGGCAACGATCCGGGCGCCGGACCGAGCCGCCCAGACGTGTGCGAGGTGGGTCTTGCCGGCGCCTTCCGGGCCGGTCAGGATCAGCTTGCCGCCGGCCCAGTCCGGCCAGGCGTCGATCATCGCCATCGCCACGGAATTCGACGGCGCGACAAGGAAATCGTCGCGCCCGAGCGCCGGAACACCGGGCAGGTCGAAACCGAGCTGGCGGGCCATGTCAGTCGCCGTGCGAGATGTCGTAGGGCTCCGCGGCGTCATGGGCCGGACCGCCGCGATAGAGCTGGCTGTCCTTGTAGAGACCGATGACGAAGCGGGCGATGACGCCGAGCGCGGCGGCGACGGGCACGGCGACAAGCATGCCGACGAAGCCGAAGAGCGCGCCGAAGACCGACAGGGCGAAGATCAGCCAGACCGGGTGCAGCCCGACCGAGTCGCCCACGAGCTTGGGGGTGAGGATGTTGCCCTCGACCACCTGTCCCAGAACGAAGATCCCCGCGACGAGACCGATCGCAAGCCAGTCACCCCAGAACTGGAACAGCGCAAGGCCGATGGCCAGCATGCCTCCGATGAGCGCGCCGAGGTAGGGAATGAAGGTGACCAGCCCGGCCACGAAACCGACCACCAGCCCGAATTGCAGACCCACGGCCATCAGCGCGACGGCGTAGTAGGTTCCGAGGATCAGGCAGACGGTCCCCATGCCGCGAATGAACGACGCCAGCGTCTGGTCGATCTCGGCGGCAAGGTGGCGGATGGTGGGGGCATGTTCGCGCGGCAGAAGCTCGTCGACGCGGGCGACCATCCGGTCCCAGTCGAGCAGCAGGTAGACCGAGACCACCGGCACGACGACAAGCAGCACCACGACGTTGAGCAGCGAGGCCGCCGAGGCCACGGCGGTATCCAGGAACTCGCCGCCACGCGCCTTGATCGTTTCGCCGACCGTGTTGATCGAGGTGCGCAGGGTCGAGCCTTCCTCGAGAATCGAAGGGAATCGCTCGGTCATGATGGCCGTGAACTCGCGTGCGTATTGCGGCGCGGCGTCGACAAGCGAGATCGTCTGGTTGACCAGCGTCGGCACGACGAGCAGCGCCATGACGATGAAGATCAGAATCCCGCTGATGGTGATCACGGCGGTCGCCGCGATCCGGCTGAGCCCGAGCCGTTCCAGCCGGTCCGCGAGCGGGTCGAGGAAATAGGCGATCGCGCCGCCGAGGACAAAGGGCAGCAGGACATTTCCGAGCGACCACAGCAGGAGCCCGAACACGAGCGCCGCGACGCCCCAGTACTTCAGTTGGACGCGCATCGGCAGCGCCATGAGACTTCCTTTTCTTCCCGTCCTAGTGAAATCGCCCATAGACGGTTCGGTTTCAAGGGGCATCCTCCGGCGCGACGCGGGCCGACCGTGCGTGCAAGCGGCCTGCTCCGTCTGCTTTGGGCACCCCGGCAATCGAGATTGCGGGGGCGCGGCGTTTGGCATAGTCAGTGGCGGCGAACGTTGAAGAGGTACACGATGCGCCTGACCCGCTATTTCCTGCCCGTGCTGCGCGAGACCCCGGCCGAGGCCCAGATCGTCAGCCATCGGCTGATGCTGCGCGCGGGGATGATCAAGCAGGCCTCGGCCGGAATATATTCCTGGCTGCCGTTGGGCTACCGCGTGCTGCGCAACGTCGAACGCATCGTGCACGAGGAACAGCAGCGCGTGGGACATATCCCACTGCTGATGCCTACGCTGCAGCCGGCGGATCTCTGGCAGGAAAGCGGTCGCTACAACGCCTACGGCCCCGAGATGTTGCGCATCCGCGACCGGCAAGACCGCGACATGCTCTACGGGCCCACCAACGAGGAGATGATCACCGACATCTTCCGCAGCCATGTCGGCAGCTACAAGGACCTGCCGCTGACGCTGTATCACATCCAGTGGAAGTTCCGCGACGAGATGCGCCCGCGCTTCGGCGTCATGCGGGGGCGCGAGTTTCTGATGAAGGACGGCTACAACTTCGATCTGACCAAAGAAGACGCGCTGCACGCCTACAATCGTCACCTCGTAAGCTACCTGCGCACCTACGAGCGCATGGGCCTGCAGGCGATCCCGATGCGCGCCGACAGCGGCCCCATCGGCGGCGACGACACTCACGAGTTCCTCGTGTTGGCCGAAACGGGCGAGTCCGAGGTCTTCTACGACAGCGAGATCACCGAGCTGAAGTTCGGCGAGCGCGAGATCGACCATGACAGCCACGACGCCTGCCGCGCAGTTCTGGAAGAGTTCACCTCGCGCTATGCCCGCACCGACGAGACCCATGACGAAGCGGTCTTCGAAAAGGTCCCCGAAGAGCGTCGCCGCAAGGCGCGTGGCATTGAGGTGGGGCAGATCTTCTATTTCGGCACCAAGTATTCCGAACCGATGGGAGCGACCGTACAAGGCCCCGACGGCAAGCCCGTGCCGGTGCACATGGGCTCGCACGGCATCGGGGTCAGCCGCCTCGTCGGTGCCATCATCGAGGCGAGCCACGACGACAAGGGCATCATCTGGCCCGAGGGCGTCACGCCGTTCCATGCCGGGATCGTCAACCTCAAGCAGGGCGACGGCGAGGCCGATGCCGCCTGCGAGCGCATCTATGCCGCGCTGACCGAAAACGGGCTCGAGCCGCTCTATGACGACCGCGACGAACGTGCGGGCGGGAAGTTCGCGACGATGGACCTGATCGGCCTGCCGTGGCGCATCACCGTCGGGCCGCGCGGGCTCAAGAACGGCGTCGTGGAACTGACCAGCCGACGCAGCAGCGAAAGCGAGGAGATGTCGCCGGAGGCCGCCGTGGCGCGGCTGGTCGAGATCTACGCGCCGCATCGCGCGCGCCTCTGATCGCAGGCGACAGGTGACCCGCGTGGCGCGCAGCCCGGCCCCCTTTTCCCCGTTCGAATGGATGATCGCCTGGCGCTACCTCAGGGCGCGTCGCGCCGAGGGTGGCGTCAGCGTGATGACCTGGATCAGCCTCATCGGGATCGCGCTGGCGGTTTTCGCCCTGATCGCGACGCTTGCCGTGCGCTCGGGTTTCCGGGCCGAGTTTGTCGACACCATCCTCGGGGCCAATGCCCATGTCACCGTCTACGGGCTGGGCGAGATCACCCAGGCGGGCACGGTCGACCGGACGATCAAGGATTACGAGGACCTCGCCCAACGCATATCCGCCGTGCCGGGCGTCGCGCAGGTCGCGCCGCTGGTGAAAGGGCAGGTGCTGTCGAACTACCGGGGCGCCAATACCGGGGTCGAGGTCTACGGGATCGCGGCCGAGGACCTGGCCAACATTCCGCGCATCGCAAGTCCCGAAGCCTTTTCCGGAGATCTGGCGGACTTCCCTCAGGGCATCGCCATCGGATCGGGCGTGGCCCAAGCGCTCAACGCGCAAGTCGGCGACCGGATCAAGATCGTCTCGCCCAACGGCGTGCGGACCGCGATGGGTACCGCCCCGCGCGTCAATGCCTATGACGTGGTCTACATCTTCACCGCCGGTCGCTACGACATCGACCGCACCCGGGTCTATCTGCCCTTCGCCGAGGCGCAGTCCTTCTTCAACCGCGAGGGCGTCGCGGACGAGTTGGAGGTTCTGGTCGAGGACCCTGAAGAGGTCGAAAGCCTCGTGCCCTACCTGCAAGAGGCCGGGGGCGCGGTGCAGGTCTGGACCTGGCGCGATGCCTCTGGCGGGTTCCTGCGCGCGCTCGAGGTCGAGGACAACGTGATGTTCATCATCCTGTCGATCCTCGTGCTGATCGCGACCATGAACATCGTCTCGGGCCTGATCATGCTGGTCAAGAACAAGGGCCGCGACATCGGCATCCTGCGCACCATCGGCCTGACCGAAGGATCGGTCCTTCGGGTCTTCTTCCTCTGCGGCGCGTTCACCGGGATCGTCGGAACCGTCATCGGGGTAATCCTCGGATGCCTCTTCGCGATCTACATCGACCCGATCTTCTCCTTCGTGAACGTGATGATGGGCGGCGGGGTCTGGGACCCGGCGATCCGCGGCATCTACGCGCTGCCGGCCCAGCTGCATCTCGAGGACGTGCTGAAGGCGGTCGGCCTGTCGCTGGGTCTGTCGTTCATCGTCACCATCTTCCCGGCCCGCCGCGCGGCGCTCATGAACCCGGTCGAGGCGCTGCGCTATGAGTAACGCGGTGCTGCGCCTTGCCGACGTCGAGAAGTCCTACAATCCCGGCACGCCCGCCGAGGTCGCCGTGCTGCGCGGTGTCGATCTTGCGATCGGGCGCGGCGAGGTGGTGGCGCTTGTCGCGCCGTCGGGTGCGGGCAAGTCGACGCTGCTGCACATCGCGGGGCTGCTCGACCAGCCCGACCGCGGCCGGGTCGAGATCGGCGGCGCGGATATGAGCGGGCTTGGCGACGGACGCCGCACCGGGGTGCGCCGGGCGGACGTCGGCTTCATCTACCAGTTCCATCATTTGCTGCCCGAGTTTTCGGCCTTGGAGAACATCGTCCTGCCGCAGCTTGCGAACGGCACGGCGCGCAAGGACGCCGAGACCCGCGCCCGCGACCTGCTGAGCCAAGTCGGCATCGCCGGGCGCGCCGGGCACCGTCCGGCGGCGATGTCGGGCGGCGAACAGCAGCGCGTCGCCTTCTGCCGGGCGCTGGCGAACGCGCCGAAGCTGCTTTTGGCAGACGAGCCCACAGGCAATCTCGATCCCGCGACGTCGGACCAGGTGTTCGACGCGCTGATGGCGTTGGTGCGCAATACCGGCCTTTCGGCGCTGATCGCCACCCACAACCTCGAACTTGCCGCGCGCATGGACCGGCAGGTGCGGCTCGACGCGGGCCATCTCGTTTCGGTCTGAGATCAGGCGCGCTGCGTCACCCAGACCCCAAGCGCCATGATCCCGATCCCCAGCGCCCGCTTGAACTCCAGCGGCGAGACCCGCGCCCCGAACAGCCCGTAGTGGTCGATTGCCGCGGCGCTGAAGAGCTGGCCGATCAGCACGAAGAAGACTGCGTTGCCGACCCCGAAATGCGGCGCGATGAAGGTGATCGACAGCACGTAGAAGGCGACCAGCAGCCCGGCGGTATAGAGGTGCTTTGGCGCGCCCGCCATCCGCGCGAAGGCCTGCGGGCCGGTCCACAGCGCCACCGCAAGCGAGGCCGCGAAGGCCACGACGAAAAGCACCGTCGCTGCCGCTGCGGGCGAGCCGATGCGCGTCCCCAGCGCGGCGTTGAGCGCGGCGAGCAGCGGGATGCCGACCCCGGCAAGGAACATGATGATCGCGTATTGTGCCATTCGGTCTGTCCTTGCGCCGCCAAGCCGGTATGATCGGATCATGGCCGTGAAGCCGGGCAACGGCAAGGGCGGCGGGATGATCGGGCAGAAGGGGACAACATCCATGAAGATCAACGTATTGGCCGCCGGTTGCGTGCTGCTGGCGACGACCGCCTGCAACCGTGAAACCATGCCCGGCCCCGATGCCGGCGCGATGCTCTTCGCCGAGAACTGCACGGCCTGCCACGGCATCACCGGAACCGGCGACGGGCCGCTCGCCGACGAGTTGCCCAGGCGCCCGCCGGATCTGACCACCATCGCGGCACGCAACGGCGGCACCTTCCCGCGCGCCGAGGTGATGTCGACCATCGACGGCTATTCCAAGGGCACCAACCCGGGCCGGGTGATGCCGGAGTTCGGCGCGCTGATGACGGATGCCGAGCTTGTGCCGGTCGAGGTCGACGGCACCATGACGCCGACGCCGCGCCCGCTGGCCGCGGTGCTGGCCTATCTCGAGTCGATCCAGCAGTAGCCTAACTGCAGATGCCCTCGACCTTCACGCCGCTCCACGGCATCCGCACGTCGTCCGGGCGCGAGTGCGGCAGCGGCGCCACCGGCATCGCCTCGGAAATCATCGCGTGCAGCCGCTTGGTGCGCGGCGCGGTGGGATCGAGCGCGCGGCAGCAGACGAATTCCTCGACGATGTTGCCCTGCTGCTCGAAGCCGAAGTCGCCGAACTTGCGGCCCGTGGTCAGCTCGAAGAGGTAGGGATCGTCAGTGTACTGATGCTCGAAGGCCGCGCGCAGCGGAGAATAACCGGTCTTGGCGCGGTTCTGCCACTGCCAGACATGCGTCAGCTCATGGGCAAGCAGCATGGCCTCGATCAGCCCGATCTGGCCTGGATAGGCGGGCAGGTAATCGTCGAGATACCAATCGCGGTCGAAGAGCACCGTGTTGAACAGCGCCACCGCCGCCGGTTTCGAGGTGATGGTGTCACCTTGCGGTGGCGGCAGGATGCGTTCGCGGCAGGTGGTACGGGGGCGGGCCTTGAACTTGAAGGTCACGGCTCGGGTCGGCGCGCCATCGTGCAGGCGCACGCGGTCGAGGTCGATCTCATTACCCTGCACGGTTTGGGCGAAGGCGCGCTCGCCCTCCGTCAGGGGCCGGCCGCAGGCGGCGGTCAGCGACAAGACCAGCAGGGCCGCGACCCAGCGCCTCATCGCGCGAAGGTCGCCGTGGCCGGCGCCACGGTCTTGCCGGAGGGTTCTTCGCGGATGGCACAGCGGGCGAAGATCATCGAGCGTCCGGCCCGCGTCACCTCGGCCTCGGCCCGCAGCGCCGCGCCCGAGGCCGGGCGCAGGAACTGCGTGTCGAGCGTGACGGTGCCGACGGGGTGCATCTCGCCCAGATGACCGCAGCAGCCAAACACCATCGCCGTGTCGGCAAGTGCTGCCAGCGCCTGCCCCGAGACGATGCCGCCCGTGCGGTTGATCTCGTCGGTGATGGGCATCTCCAGCACCGTGCGCTCGGCGTCGATCTGCGCAATCCGCAACTCGAGCGCGCGGATCCACGGGGCGAAATTCGCCTCGAGAAAAGCCTGCGCGGTCTCGGGGGTGAGCGTCTCGGTCATGACCGCAGTCTCACCCGGTTTGCGCGGAAAAGAAAAGGCCCGGGCGTGCGGATTTGATCGAGGTCAGAGCAGGCCGCCCGGCAATGTGCGAAGTTCCGCCCGAGCAATGGGAGACCGGTGATGAAGGCGATGATTTTCGGTGTTGCACTGTGCCTTGGCGGAGCGGTCCAGGCGCAGGACGCCGCCCGAGGGGCGGACCTCTTCGAGCGACACTGCGCGACATGCCACGGTGCCGAGGCACGCGGCAGCGGGCCTATGGCCTCGGCCTTGTTGCTGCAGCCGCCTGACCTGACCACGCTGCAGGCGCGCAACGCCGGCGTCTTTCCGATGATCCGCGTCGTCATGCGCATCGACGGCCGCGACCCGCTGGTCAGCCACGGCTCGCCGATGCCGGTCTACGGCGAATTTTTCGAAGGCGAGGATGTGGCCCTGAAGGCCGAAACCGGCCAGCCGATCATGACCAGCCGGCCTGTGGCGGACCTCGTGGCCTATCTGGCGGGGTTGCAGGAGTGAGGGAGGTCGCTATACGACCTACCAGAACGTTTCAGCCGCTAACGTGTCAATTTACCAATATGCTCTATCCGCCGACTCTATCATCCAACGCCGTCGTTGCGTCAACTTGGAGCGTCGGAAGGACGTCGTCTTGCCTAGACCCCCGTGTGAATTTTTTTGTCCGAGTGTGGGCGTGAAATGCGTGCCCTTGAGGCGAGGCGAGTGCTGCGAGGCGTTGACGGCGGACGGGAAGCGACTTGTGAAACTCGCAGCGCCAGTAACCTTACAACGAATACAAAAATTCGCGGCAACCGGTCTGAAATTTAAGCCGATACTGGTTGCTTAATGCCGAATCGGTTGTCGATAATCTGATCACAGTTCGTCACAAACAAAAGGATGTCATTTATTCTTTTCAAGGTGTCTTCTGCGTCAATAGATTTAGCATTCCCGCTTACGTCTACGTGCGCTTCATGTGCAATTTCGTTTCGAATGTCCACGAGCTTCATTATTCTTTTGACCAGACTTTTCCTATTTGCCTTGGCTTCGGCGGATTTGCTGAGATTTTTCAGTCCAAAATGCAGAAATAGACTGTCAATTGCGTCTGACCTGTGAGTTGTATGTCGTGACAGAGAGTTTTGAACGATAGTTCTGATCTTTCGAAAGGGGCGTCGGGAAACGGCCAATTCTAGAGCAAATCGTGTATCCAGCCCGGCGTCATTCAAAAGCTTACAAATTTCGGAGGAAGGAGCTTTTCCCTCTTTCAAATGTGGAACCAGAACATCGCAAAATTTTGCCGTAAAGTGCCGATCGAATCCGGCAACCGAAATCACTACCGCACCGCGAACTAGGTCGTCACCCTCTGTAAGATTTGTGCCAGATTTATGATAATTGATTAAGTCAATCGCCCTTTGTGTGGTTTTTTCGAAAACGGTAAATGGTTTTACGACACTACCCACTTTAAAATCTCCTCAAACATCCAGCTCCTCCACGAACCGCGCGTTCTCCTGGATGTACTGGAACCGCAATTCCGGCTTCTTGCCCATCAGGCGTTCCACCAGGTCGCCGGTCTCTCCGGGTTCGTCCTCGTCGATGCTCACCCGGATCAGCTTGCGCGTGGCCGGGTCCATCGTGGTCTCCTTGAGGTCCTTGGCATCCATCTCCCCGAGGCCCTTGAAACGCGAGACGTCGATCTTGCCCTTGCCGCCGAGCCCTTTCTCGAGCCAGGCGTCCTTTTCCGCCTCGTCGAGGCAGTAGACGCGCTTCGCGCCCTGCGTCAGGCGGAAGAGCGGCGGGCAGGCGAGGTAGAGGTGGCCGTGGTCGATCAGCGGGCGCATCTGGGTGAAGAAGAAGGTCATCAGCAGCGAGGCGATATGCGCGCCGTCGACGTCGGCGTCGGTCATGATGATGATCTTGTCGTAGCGCAGGTCGTCGAGGTTGAACTTCGTGCCCATGCCGACACCGAGCGCCTCGCAGAGGTCCGAGATCTCCTGGTTCGAACCGAGCTTCGACGAGGCCGCCCCCAGCACGTTCAGGATCTTGCCCTTGAGCGGCAGCAGCGCCTGGGTTTCGCGGTTGCGCGCCCCCTTGCCGGAGCCGCCCGCGCTGTCGCCCTCGACGATGAACAACTCGGTGCCCTCGCGGTTCTTCGCGGTGCAGTCGGTCAGCTTGCCGGGCAGGCGCAGCTTCTTGGTGGCCGACTTGCGCGCGGTCTCCTTTTCCTGCCTGCGGCGCATGCGCTCTTCGGCGCGCAGCACGAGAAAGTCGAGGATCGCGCCCGCCGACTTGGTATCGGAGGTGAGCCAGTGGTCGAAATGGTCGCGCACCGCGTTCTCGACCAGCCGGCTGGCCTCGTTGGTGGCGAGCCGGTCCTTGGTCTGGCCGACGAATTCCGGCTCGCGGATGAAACACGAGACCAGCGCGCAGCCGCCGGTCAACAAATCCTCGCGGGTGATGTCCTTGGCCTTGCGGTTGTTCGACAGCTCGCCGTAGGCGCGGATGCCCTTGAGGATCGCGGCCCAGAATCCGCTTTCATGGGTCCCGCCCTCGGGTGTCGGCACGGTGTTGCAGTAGGACTGGATGAACCCGTCGCGCGAGGGCGTCCAGTTGATCGCCCATTCGACCTTGCCCGGAACCCCGAACTTTTCGCGGAAATCCACGAGCCCGGCGAAGGGCTGCTCGGCGTAGGTCGTGGCCGCGCCCATCGTCTCCTTGAGGTAGTCGGCAAGACCGCCGGGGAAGTGGAAGGTCGCCTCCTGCGGGGTCTCGCCGTCTGAGATGGCGGATTTCCAGCGGATTTCGACGCCGGAGAAAAGGTAGGCCTTGGAACGCACCATCTTGAACAGCCGCGCGGGCTTGAAGCGGTGATGTCCGAAGATTTCCTCGTCGGCGTGAAAGGTCGTGGTTGTGCCGCGCCGGTTCGGGGCGGCCCCGATCTCCTGCACCGGTCCCAGCGGCTTGCCGCGAGAGAAGCGTTGCTCGACCAGTTTCCGGTCGCGCGCCACCTGCACGACCATCGAATCCGACAGCGCGTTGACCACCGAGGCGCCCACGCCGTGCAGACCGCCAGAGGTTTCGTAGGCCTTGCCCGAGAACTTGCCGCCGGCATGCAGGGTACAAAGAATGACCTCGAGCGCGGACTTGCCGGGGAACTTCGGGTGCGGATCGAAGGGCATGCCGCGCCCGTTATCGCGGATGGTGACGGCATGGTCCTCGTGCAGCTCGACCTCGATGCGCGAAGCATGGCCCGCAACAGCCTCGTCCATCGAGTTGTCGAGGATCTCGGCTACGAGGTGATGCAGCGCGCGCTCGTCCGTGCCGCCGATGTACATGCCGGGGCGCTTTCGGACCGGTTCGAGCCCTTCGAGCACCTCGATGGAAGAAGCGTCGTAGTCGCCGGGATCGCTGTGCGGGGTGAGAAGATCGTTCATGCCGCTGCTCGTTCTTGTTGGTTTGGCGCCGAGTATGTCAGAGCGGGGCAGACGGGGAAAGTCCACGCCGGGCGATTGACGGTGGATAACCCGGGCGACTTGCGCAACGATCGTCAGGTGCAGACTGCTTTGGCCGCGAGGCTTGAAGGCGTTTGCAGACTGTGGACGCGCGACGCGGAGGGTGGGACATGACGCAGACGGGCACGCGCGGACGGGTCACGGCGATCCTGCGCCTCGAAGGGCTGGTGGTCGCCGCGCTGGCGCTCTGGGCCTACACGCAGACCGGCGCGGGCTGGCTGCTGTTCGGACTGCTAGTGCTCGCGCCGGACCTCTTCATGCTGGGCTACCTGCGCGGCCCGCGTATGGGGGCGGTGCTTTACAACATCGGTCACACTTACGTCGTCCCCGTCAGCCTGACTGTCGCCGGTGTCCTCGTCGGGATCGACCTGGCGCCGGCATTGGGATTGATCTGGGTCTTCCACATCGGGGCCGACCGGGCGCTGGGTTACGGGCTGAAATACGACAGCGGGTTCAAGGACACTCACCTCGGCCGGTGACCGGACAGCGCGGCTCGCTTCGCCTTCGCTCGCTCTGGCGAACATGAGGGACCGGTTCATTCCACCTCTTCCCCAGGCGTTCGCGCCGGTCTAAGGGAGGGCATGAGCCAGTCGATGACATACCCGGGTCACGTCCGCGCGATCCTGACGCTGGGGCTGCCGCTGATCGGTGGCCACCTGGGGCAGATGGCGATCGGTGTGACCGACACGGTCATGCTTGGCTGGTACGGGGTCGAATCGCTCGCCGCCGTCACGCTCGGGTCGACCTATTTCTTCGTGCTCTTCATCTTCGGATCGGGCTTTGCATGGGCGGTGATGCCGCTGGTCGCCGCCTTCAACGCCGAGGGCGACGAGACCGGCCTGCGCCGCGCCACCCGAATGGGCATGTGGCTTTCGCTGGGTTTCGCGTTGCTGGTGCTACCACCGATGATCTGGTCCGAGCCGCTTTTGCGGATGATGGGGCAGGGCGATGGGCTGGCGGCGGACGCCGCGGCCTATCTCTCCATCGCCGGTTTCGGCATCGTGCCCGCGCTGCTGGTCATGGTGCTGAAGTCCTACCTCTCGGCGCTCGAGCGGACGCAGATGGTGCTCTGGATTACGCTGGTGGCCGCGGTCGTGAATGGCCTGGCGAACTACGCGTTCATCTTCGGAAACTGGGGCGCGCCCGAACTTGGGCTGCGCGGGGCAGCCATCGCGTCGGTCTCCACCCAGACCGTCTCGCTCGTCGGGCTCGTGATCTACGTCATGGCTGTTCTGCCCCAGCACAACCTTTTCCAGCGTCTCTGGCGCGCCGATCCGGGCATGCTGACCCGGGTCTTCCGGCTGGGCCTGCCCATCGGGCTGACCTCGCTGTCCGAGGTGGGGCTGTTCGCGGCCTCCGCGGTCATGATGGGCTGGCTGGGTACCGTGCCGCTCGCGGCGCACGGGATCGCCGTACAACTCGCTTCGATCACCTTCATGGTCCATCTCGGGCTCAGTAACGTGGCCACGATCCGTGCCGGCAATGCGCTGGGACGTGCCGACCCGGGCCACATGGCGCGCGGGGCGGTGGTCGTCACCACGCTGTCGGTGCTGATGGCGCTGGCGACCATCGGGCTGTTTCTTGGCTGGCCCGAGCCGCTGATCTCGCTGTTCATCCTCGACGGCGACCCGGATCGCGCCGCGATCCTGAGCATCGGCATCTGGCTGCTGGCGATGGCGGCGCTGTTCCAGCTTGTCGACGGGTTGCAGGCCGTGGCGCTGGGGCTTCTGCGCGGCGTGCAGGACACGCGCGTTCCGATGATCTATGCAGCGTTCAGCTATTGGGTGGTGGGAATCCCCGCCTCCTACCTTCTGGGCTTCACCTGGGGTCTGGAAGGGATCGGCGTCTGGCTCGGGCTTGTCTTCGGACTAGGCGCCGCGTCGATCCTGCTCAACGCGCGGTTCTGGTCCGTTGTCCTGCCCCGCTTCGGACGTGCGGTTCAGGCCGCCTGACGCCTGCGAAGCCGGTGCCGCAGGCGTCAGGCCTGGTGCTCAGGTTTTCTTGCGGTCGTCGACGATGGTCATCTGCGCAAGACCGGATTCGCCGAGATCGACAGCGGCGAAGGGGCCGCCATGGCACATCTCGCCGGGATCGGTCACGTCGGCCTTGGGCGCCTCGGCGAGGATCGTGTCGGCGAACTGTTCGGCATTGTCCTTGGGACGGTACCCGAGGAAAGCGGCCTTGGAATTGTCCACCGGTGCGCGGTCGTTGTTGGACACGCCGTAGACGATCGAGAACCCGACCGAGGGCGTGTCGACGGCCCGGGTCACCAACTGGATCAGGTCGTCGTAGGAGAGCCAGGATCCCAGTGCGCGGGCCGAGGTCACCTGCGCGCAGCTCAGGATGCGCAGATGCACGGACTCGAGCTGCCGCTTGTCCCAGTACATCGAGCCGAGATCCTCGGTGAAGCACTTTGCGAGACCGTAGAACGTGTCGGGCCGGTGGGCTGCGTCGATGCCGATGCAGTCACGCTTGGGGTGCATGCCCACCGCGTGGATCGACGAGGCATAAACCACCCGGCGCGCCCCGGTCCGGTAGGCCGCCTCCCAGACGTTGTAAGAACCGACGAAGTTCGGGCCGAGAAGTTCCTCGAACGGCTTCTCGTCGACGATGGCGCCGAAATGCACCACCATCTCGGCGCCCTCGATGACCGGAGCGATCTCGTCCATTTTCGCAAGATCGGCCCGGAAGTAGCTTTCGGTGTCATAAAGGCTGCCGATGTCCTCTGCGATATCGGTGCTGACCAGTTCCTCGCACATGGCGCTCAGCGGTTCGCGCAGGTACGAGCCGAGCCGGCCGGCGGCTCCGGTGAGAACGAGTTTCTTCAGCATGAGGAGGTCCTTTTCAGATATTTACGGCATGATGGCCCGGCGCGCGACCGGCGCAAGCCGAAGTGTTCAGATCACGGCCTTTTCGACGAACGGGCGTCCGGTGTTTAGGCGCTCGAAACCGAAATCGGCAAGATCGAGGCTGCGGTATTCGCCGTAGGCGATCCATTCGGCCAGCCCGCGTCCGATCGCCGGGGATTGCTGAAGCCCGTGTCCCGAAAAGCCGTTGACGAAGAGGAAGTTCGGGATTTCGGGGTGCGGCCCGACGATCGCGTTCTGGTCGAGCGTGTTGTAGGCATAATGCCCGACCCACATGTTCACGAGCTTGATCTTCTCGAACTGCGGAACCCGTGCCGCGATCACCGGCCAGAACTTCTCTTCCCAGAGCGCATGGTCGGCACCGAAATCGGTGTAGTCGACGGCGGGATCATGGTCGGTATGGCCCCCGGCCATGTAGTAACGTCCGTCGCTGCGCATGTGCACGCCAGAGGGGTCGATGGTCAGCGGCAGGTCGCGGTCGAGCGGCTCGGCGGCGTCGAAGATGTAGGTGTAGCGCTTGCGTGGCTCGACGGGCATCTCGATGCCCAGCATTCGCGACGTCAGAACCGCGCGCGGGCCAGCGGCGTTGACGACGACACCGGCGGCGACCGTCGCGCCCGATTTCAGCGTCACGCTTTCGACGCGCGCGCCATTGCGCGTCATCGCGACCACCTCGTCGTGCAGGTATTCGACGCCGTTCGCACGCCCCTTGTGGCGGAACCAGTCGAACATCGTGCCGCCGTCGAAATAACCTTCGTCGCGCAGGTTGTGATTGCCGCCAAGGATGCCATCGAGGTCGTAGAACGGGTAGGCCGCGGCGATCTCGTCGCGCGTCAGATGCCGCGTCCCGGCGCCGTGCGCGGCTTGGATTTCTTGCGCGTCCTTCAGCGCTGCCAGCGTTTCGGGCCGATCCGCGAGGTAGAGATAGCCGAAGGATTGCAGCGCGAGCCGCGGGGCTTCCGCATCGTCCATGAACGCGGAGAAGTTCCGGATGAACTCCGCGCCGAACTGCGAGATGCGGATGTTGAGCGGGTTGGTGAACTGCTGCCGGATGCAACTGTTGGTGTGGCTGGTCGAGGCGAACTCGTAGCTCGGGTCGCGCTCGACGACGAGGATGCGTCCGTGGAATCCCGGAGTGCGGGTCAGCCACCAGGACACTGCCGCCCCGTATATGCCGCCGCCTACGATGACGACGTCGTAACTTGCATGTTTCGGCGCCATGCTCAGGCCTCTCCCTTGTTCACGGCCTCGCGGATCTCGGCGATCTCGGCGTCGCCCAGTCCGTATTCGCTGCGGGCCGCGCCCTCGCTGATGTAGCCCCGCGCGAGGTCGCGCGCCACCTCTGCCCGGTCGCGGGCCTTCGGATCGCCGTAACCGCCGCCCCCGGGAAAGGCCATCTCGACCCGCGCCCCGTGCGGCACGAACTGCCGGCCCTTGCCGCGCATCCCAGCGCCGTCGCTGCGCGCGATGCGGGTCGGCGCTCCCGCGCCTCCGCCTGCACGCCCGCGCGCCGGATGAGACACCCGGTCGAACATGGCCGAAAGGTCGAATTCGTGGCCCTCGGTCGCGCCCACGTCCATGAACTGACCGAGCCCGCCGCGACGCTGGCCCGCGCCGCCGGAATCGGGCCGCAATTCCTTGCGCCAGATGATGACGGGTCCGGTGTGCTCGGTCGCCTCCACCGGCATGGTCATCACGCCCGAGGGAAAGGCCGTCGCACTCATGCCGTCGAGCCCGGGGCGCGCACCCGAGCCGCCGGAATTGAACGTCAGCACCTCGGCGCGTCGTGCCTGCGCCGGCGCCGTGGCATCCGTCCGCGGGCGCAGGGAAAGCTGGAAGTTGCAGAGGCAGCCCGCGCCTTCGGCCGGCACGGTGTCCGGCAAAAGCTTGTCGAGCGCGTCAAAGACCGTGTCCGGGATCATGTGACCGATCACGTGGCGCAGGGCCACGGGCGCTGGGTGCGGGGCGTTCACGATCGAGCCTTCGGGTGCCGTGATCCGGAACGGTTCCAGCGAGGCCGCGTTGTTGGGAATCTCGGGCGCGATGGCGCATTTGAGCGCGTAGCAGGCATAGGCCTTGGTATAGACCATCGGCACGTTGATGCCCTTGGGGTCGAGCCCCGAGGTACCCGCGAAATCGCAGGAGATGTGATCCGCGTGGATCTCCACCCGAACCTTCAGGTCCACCGGCTTCGAATAGCCGTCGATCCGCATCGCCCCGTCTGCACCACCGGGCTTCAGGGCCGCGATGCGCTCGAGTGTGGCCCGGCGCGAGTTGTCGAGAATGTATCCGGCAATGCCTTCCAGAGTGTCGAGGCCGAATTCCGACATCATGTCCGACAGGCGGCGCTGGCCGATCTCGTTGCAGGTCGCAAGCGCGTGGATATCTCCAATCAACTGGTCCGGTTCGCGCACGTTGCCGCGGATGATACTGACCAAGGTCCGGTCCACTGCACCGCGCTCGGCGAACTTCATGATCGGGATGTAAAGGCCTTCCTCGTAGATCGAATTCGCGTCCGCACCGAACCCACGCCCGCCGATATCGACGATGTGGGCGGTGCAGGCAAAAAAACCGACGAAGTTCGAATCGTGAAAGGCCGGAGTGACCACGGTGATGTCGTGCAGGTGCCCTGTGCCTTCCCACGGATCGTTGGTGATGTAGACATCACCCTCGAAGATGTTGTCGCGTCCGATCCGGCGGATGAAATGTCCCACAGCGTCGGCCATCGCGTTGACATGGCCCGGCGTACCGGTGACCGCCTGAGCCAGCATCCGGCCCGCGCCGTCGTAGACCCCGGCCGAGAGATCCCCGGCCTCTCGGACCGAGGTCGAGAAGGCCGTACGGACAAGCGCCTGGGCCTGTTCCTCGACCACCGAGATCAGGCGGTTCCACATCACCTGGTGTGCGACGTCCGAGGTCATGCCACGCTCTCCTTCTCGAAAAGGTCGACGGTTCCGTCTGGTTGCGCAAGCGCGATGCGGCTCGACGGTACGATGATGGTCGTCTCGGCCTCCGTGATGACGGCGGGTCCGCTGACGGATTGTCCCGGAGCAAGCGTTTCGCGGTCGATCACCGCGGCGGTGACGGTGCTCGCAAGCGCCGGGTCGAAGAGGTTGCGGCTTCCGGACGTCTGTGCCGGGCCCGCCGGCTTCGCACTGGTCAACGCCTCGGCGGTTGCCTGCGGCGTGGTGGCGTTGACCGCCCAGACAGTGATTTCCACATCCATCCCCTCGACGGTGCGACCGAAAAGCTTTTCATAGGCGGTCTCGAAAAGCTGCAGGTAGCGTCCGCCATCAGGTTGGCGTGCATCCTGCACGTCGAGAACCACGGGGATTTCCCAGCCTTGCCCGGTGTAGCGCATGTATAGCTTGAATTCGGATGCGATTTCGGCCGCCGCGTCGCAAGAGCGGACGAAGCGCACCGCCTCGGCCTCGAGGTCCTCGAACAACGCAAGCACCGCATCGGCATCGAATTGCGACAGGCGCATGTAAACGGACCGGTTGGCCTCGAAACTGAAGGGCGCGCGCAGGAACCCGATCGCCGAGCCGACGCCTGCGCCTTCGGGCACGAGACAGCGCGACACGCCGAGCTTTTCGCAAAGCCGGGCGGCGTGCAGGGGGGCCGCGCCGCCGAAGGCGATCATGGTGTATTCCGACAGGTCCTCGCCGTTCTCGACCGCGTGGACGCGTGCCGCGTTGGCCATGTTCTCGTCCACCACTTCGGCCAGCCCGAAGGCGGCCTCGCCGGCGTTCATGCCAAGCGTCTCGCCGATTTCCGCGGTCAGCGCCGCCTCGGACCGGTCCGGGTGCAGCCGGATCGAGCCTCCGGCAAAGCCATCCGGGTCGAGCCGGCCCAGCACGAGGTCGGCGTCGGTCACCGCCGGCCGCGCACCGCCACGCCCATAGCAGGCCGGCCCGGGCTCGGAGCCCGCGCTTTCCGGACCGACACGGATCTGGCGCAGCGCGTCCACGGATCCCAGCGACCCGCCGCCCGCCCCGATTTCGACCATGTCGATCACAGGGATCGAGATCGGCATGCCCGAGCCTTTCTTGAACCGGTAGCTGCGCGCGACCTCGAAGACGCGCGAGGTCTTGGGCGTGCGGTTCTTGATCAGGCAGATCTTGGCCGTGGTGCCGCCCATGTCGAAGCTGAGCACCTTGTCGAGCCCGTGCCGCGCGGCGATGTGGCTGGCAAAGACGGCGCCGCCCGCCGGGCCGGACTCGACCAGGCGCACGGGAAACTCGGCGGCACTTTCGAGACTGATGATCCCGCCGCCCGAATGCATCAGGAACACCGGGCAGTCGACCCCCGCATCGCGCAACCGATCTTCCAGCCGGCCAAGGTAGGACTTGATCAGCGGCTTGATGTAGGCATTCGCGACGGTGGTGTTGAAGCGCTCGTACTCGCGCATCTGCGGGCTCACTTCGCAAGAAAGCGAGACCATCGCATCCGGAAGACGCTTGGCCAGCACGTCGCGCACCATGCGTTCGTGCGTGTCGTTGAGATAGCTGTGCAGGAATCCGACCGCGACGCTCTGGTATCCGGCATTTGCAAGCGTATCAGCCAGATTTTCGACCTCCGCCCGGTCGAGCGGGATCAGCACACCGCCGTCCGCGCCGACGCGTTCTTCGAGGACATAGCGCCGCTGACGCGGCAGCAACGGTTCGGGCAGGCAGAGGTTCAGGTCGTACTGCTCGAACCGGCTTTCGGTGCGCATCTCGATCACGTCGCGGAAACCCTTGGTGGTCACCAGCGCTGTCTTCGCCCCGCGCCGTTCGATCAGCGCGTTGGTGGCCAGCGTCGTGCCGTGGATTATCTGCCCGATGTCCCCGGCCGCGATCCCGGCCTTTTCGCAGACCTGCGCGATGCCGTCGAGAATCGCGTCCTCCGGCGCGGCGTAGGTGGTCAGGACCTTGGCCGAGAACGGGTGCGCGCCGACCTCGAGAACCACGTCGGTGAACGTGCCACCGATGTCCACGCCGAGCCGGATGTCCGCCTTGCCCATATCGCCTCCGAATCCATTCCGCGCGACGCTATCGCGGCGCACAGGATCGCGTCCAATTCTTCGATTCTATGGATTGGATCAGGAATTTCGATCTTCAAGCGCGATGTCCCGGGCCAATTCCGCGGCGTCGGCCACGTAGCCGCTTGCGCGCCCGGCATCGAACCGCGCGGCAAAACCGAGCGGGTCCGGGGTCCACCCGTAGTCGAGTTCGCGCAGGCGTTCGGTTGCCAGTGCGTCCCAAACCATGGCACGCGGCAGACAGGCCAGCCCGTAGCCGTCGAGCGCCATCTGAAGGCAGGCCGCGAGGTTCGAGGAGGGCACGAGCCGCGGGCGCACGCCGGTTCCGGCGAAATGCGCGGAAATCTGATCGAAAGCCAGGGTGCCGCGGGAATGGGTGAGAATCGGATGCGCAAGAAGATCGGTCGCTGCCAGCCGGCGGCCCTGCCCGAGATCGGGCACCGCGCCGGCGACCCAGACGTAGGGATGCAGGCCAAGTTCGACCGTTCCGCTGATCTGCCGGCCGAAAGGTCCGTTCTGGAAGGTCATGTCCAGTGATCTGTCGAACAGCGCCTTCGACAGGTCTGCGGACAAATCGACCGTCAACTCCACGAGCAGGTTCGGAAAGCGCTCCCTGAGCGCGCCGAGATAGGTCGAAAGCCAGGTGTGTACGACAAGCTCCGTCACCCCGAGCCGCATGACCCCCTGCACGAGGCCCGCGTCCCCGACCGCGCCCAGCATCGCCTCGACCGAGCGAAGCACGTCGCGGGCATGGTCCAGCAGCGTCCGACCGCGCGAGGTCAGGCGGACCGACCCGGCATCGCGGTCCATCAGGGTCACGCCCAGCGTGGCCTCGAGCCCGGCAATGCGGGCCGAGATGTTGGGCTGCGTGGTGTTGAGCCGTTCCGCCGCGCGCCGGAAACTGCCGAGATCGGCCACCTGCACGAAGGCGTCGAGCTGTTTGAGGGTGACGCTGTTCATGCCGGGTTCACGCCGCGGCGAGCGCCCGGGCGTCGCGGGCCATGAGCTCGACCACCGCGCGGGTCTGGCTGACGTCGCGCGGGTTCGAGGCATTGCCGTCGAGCGCGCGCTTCAGCACGCCCTGCAGGATCGCCAGCAGGCGAAAATACGAGAAAACCACGTAGAACCGCCAGTTCTCCGGCGCCGCGATGCCGCGCCGCTCGCAGTAGCGCGCCACGTAATCCTCTTCCGAGGGCAGGCCGAGGTCCGCGCGGTCGACGCCGCCCAGTCCGCGAAAGCCGCCCTTGTGCGGCAGGCGCCAGTGCATGCACTGGTAGGCGAGATCGGCAAAAGGGTGGCCCAGGGTCGACAGTTCCCAGTCGAGCAGGGCCCGCACCTCTTCGCGGTCCGGCGCGAAGATCATGTTGTCGATCCGGTAGTCGCCATGCACGACCGAAATGGTGCCGTCGTCCTCAACCATGTGATCGTCGAGCCAGCCCATCAACCAGTCCACGTCGGCAAGCGGCTCGGTCTCGCTGTCGCGGTACTGGCCCGACCAGCGCGCGGTCTGGCGCGCGAAGTAATTGCCGGGCTTGCCGAAATCCGAAAGACCCGCCGCCGCCACATCAACCGAATGCAGGGCCGCGAGCACCCGGTTCATGTCGTCGTAAATCCGTGCGCGGACCGACGCATCAAGCTCCGGCAGGGCAGGGTCCCAGAAGATGCGGCCGTCGATCATGTCCATGACGTAGAACTGCGTGCCAAATGGACTCTCCGCCTCGCTCAGATGCAACACGCGCGGAACCGGCACATCGGTCTCCGCCAGCGCCCGCATGACCCGGAATTCGCGGTCGACGGCATGGGCGGATTTCAAAAGCTTGCCCGGCGGCTTGGCGCGCAGCACGAAGCGCCTGTCGCCGCTGGTCACCTTGTAGGTCGGGTTCGACTGGCCGTCCGAAAATTTCTCGATAGCGTCGAGCCGGTCGAAACCCTCGACATAAGCGCGCAGGTAGTCCTGAAGGTCGGTCTGGTCGTACTGGTGCATCGCGATCCCGGCGGCATGGACAGGTTGGGCGATCTAAGCAAGTCTGGCGCCGCGGGGAAAGACCCGGCGGGCAGGGAGGCGGACATGGAAATGAGTTTCGCGGTCAGACCACAGGTGCGTGAGATGCTGGAACGGGTCAAGGCGATGATCCGCGACGAGGTGATCCCGCTCGAGGCCGCATACCATGCCGAGATCGACACCGGCGATCGCTGGCAGTTCACCGCGCGCCAGACCGAAATTCTCGAAGGGCTCAAGGAAAAGGCGAGGGCCGCGGAGCTCTGGAACTTCTGGCTGACCGACAGCGCGCGGGGACTGGGGCTTTCCACGGTGGAATACGCGCATTTCGCCGAAGAAATGGGCCGCACGCCGCTCGGGGCCGAGGTCTTCAACTGTTCGGCGCCGGATACCGGCAACATGGAGGTGTTCGAACGCTACGGCTCGGACGCGATGAAGGACCGCTGGCTGACGCCGCTTCTGGCCGGAGAGATCCGCTCGGCCTACCTGATGACCGAGCCCGACGTCGCCTCGTCGGATCCGACGAATCTCGAGATGATCTGCAAGCGGGACGGCGACGCATATGTGCTGGATGGCGAGAAATGGTGGGCGAGCGGCGCCGGCGACCCGCGCTGCAAGGTCTATATCGTCATGGTGCGCACCGGCGGGGAGGACCTGCCCAGACACAAGCGCCACGCGATGATCGTGGTGCCCGCCGACACGCCTGGCATCGAGGTGCTGCGCCCGATGATGGTCTACGGACAGGACGACGCGCCGCACGGGCACATGCATATCCGTTTCACGAAAGTCCGGGTGCCGGTCGAGAACATGCTGCTGGGCGAGGGGCGTGGCTTCGAGATCGCGCAGGGCCGGCTGGGGCCGGGGCGCATCCACCATTGCATGCGCGCCATCGGGCAGGCCGAGGCGGCGCTGGAACTGCTGTGCCGACGCAGCCTCGACCGCGAGGCCTTTGGCAAACCCCTGGCGCAGCTTGGCGCGAATTACGACATCATCGCTGAGGCGCGCATGGAGATCGAAATGGCGCGTCTGCTCTGCCTCAAGGCGGCCTGGATGATGGACCAGGGCGACGCACGCGCCGCGGCGCCCTGGATCAGCCAGATCAAGGTCATCGCGCCACGCGTGGCGCTCAAGGTGATCGACGAGGCGGTGCAGATGCACGGCGGTCAGGGCATCTCTCAGGACACGCCGCTGGCGCGCGCCTGGACGCACCAGCGCACGCTGCGGCTGGCCGACGGACCTGATGCCGTGCACCGCCGGCAGGTCGCGCGCGCGGAACTTGCAAGGTACACCCAGCGCGCGGTCTGACGGGCCGTGGCGCCGCGGGCACGCGTTCGGCGCAACGGAAAGTGTTGTTTGACAAACGCATTTGTTCTGTCACGTACTGGCCCGAGTGACCTGGAAAGGTTTCGGAGGGCGACCGGGCTTGTTGGACCGAACGCAGATCGAGCAGCTGATTGCGCGGGTCGCGCTGCGTGACCGCAGGGCTTTCGACGATCTCTATGACGCCACCTCGTCGAAACTATTCGGCATTTGCCTGCGTGTCTTGAACAACCGGGCCGCGGCCGAGGACGCCATGCAGGATACCTATGTCAAAATTTGGAACAACGCCGATCGCTATGCCGCGAACGGCCTGTCCCCGATGACATGGCTGATCACTATTGCCCGCAACACCGCCATCGACCGCGTGCGCGCGCGCAAGGCAGGGCGCACGGACATGGATTCGGTGCCCGGCGAACTTGTGGCCTATGGACCTACGCCCGAGCAGTCGGCCGTGGCCGCCTCGGAGGCCCGCAAACTGACCGATTGCCTCGATGCGCTGCCGACGGACCGCGGCGCGGCCATCCGCGGCGCCTATCTCGACGGTGACAGTTACGCCGAACTTGCCGAACGCTTCCGGGTGCCGCTCAACACCATGCGCACCTGGCTGCGGCGCGGCCTGATCGCGCTGCGGGAGTGCATGTCGTCATGACCGACACACCCGATACCCCCGAGGATTTCGACGGTCTGGCTGCCGAATACGCGCTGGGTCTCACGCCGCCGAACGAACTGGCGGAGGTGCGCGACCGGACCTTCTATCAGCCCGACTTCGCCGACGCGGTCGCGGCCTGGCACGAGCGGCTCGCCGCGATGACCGACGACATCGGGCCGGTGAAACCGCCGCGGCGGGTCAAGAGGGCCATCGCCACGCGACTTTTCGGCGGCGGGCGCGTGCCCGTCTTCAGCCGCGCCGGTCTTTGGCAGGGTGTCAGCCTCGCCGCGCTCGCGCTCGCGGCCTTTCTTGGTTGGCAGACGCTCCAGCCGCCGGGATCGGTACCGCTGTTCGCCACGCAGATCGCTGGTGACGAGGTCACCGTGCTAGCCGTCTACGACCCCGTGCGCGACGGGCTCGCGCTGAACAGAATCGCGGGCGACGCGCGCCCGGGTCGTGTGCTCGAGGTCTGGGCCATCGCGCCCGACGCCGCGCCGGTCTCGCTTGGCCTTCTGCCCGAAGACGGCATGATCCACGTGCCGTTTCCCGACGATCTCAAACCGATTGCTTCGCAGCTGACCCTCGCCGTCAGTGACGAACCGCCCGGCGGATCGCCCACCGGGGCGCCGACGGGCGATGTGCTCGCCGCCGGCGAGGTCTCCGAACTCTGACGCGCGGCGCCCACCCGAAAAAAGTTTAGACGCGCTGAAACTCGGTCCTCCGATCAAACGTGATTGCGGGTGTACCGGACGGAGGACCCGCGGGTGCGACGCAGAGGCGGCAGGGCGCGCCGCCGCCGCGTCGTATATCCGGACGCACCGGCGCTGCTCGTGGTCATTCGCGACGGAGACGGTGCATGTGTCGGGTAACGAGTTTGGGAAATTCCGTGTATCGAGTATGGGCGGGCCGGGGGCAATGTATTCCCCGGCCCGCCGGTTTTTATCGGATCGCACTGTGGACAAGTGACCTGTCAAATCGGATCCGGTCAAACTCGGCATCGCGACACCTGCATCATTGCGAAAAACTGGCGCCTCACGGCAAAATGGTAAATGCCGCGGCCGCGTGGCGCAGCTTGGCTCGGTCACGGCGCGGTGAGCTTACACAGGCAAAAATTTCTTTACACTCTTGGACGTTGGGGATGAATTCCCATGCGCGACGTGAACCTATGAGCCGAATTCGCGCTGTCGCCCTCGAACGCCTTATCCCCAGGCTGCGAAGGGATCGTCCGCGTAGCTCACACCTGCGAGGTATAGGCCTTCGGGCGGGCAGACCGGGCCGCAGGCCGCACGGTCGCGCGCCGTGAGCGCGGTGCGCACGTCTTCCGGCGACCAGGCCCCGGCGCCGACGCGCTCCAGCGTCCCGACGAAGCTGCGCACCTGGTTGTGCAGGAAAGAGCGCGCCCGCACGTCGCATTCGATCTCGGTGCCGGCCCGGGTCTCGACGCGCGTGACGGTCAGGTGATCGAGAGTTTTGACCGGGCTTTGCGCCTGGCACATGGTCGAGCGGAAGGTCGTGAAGTCGTGCCGGCCCAGAAGATATTGCGCGCCTGCCTGCATGGCCGCGACGTCGAGGTCGTTCTTGACCTGCCAGACCAGTCCGGCCTGGTGCGTCGCCGGGGCGCGCCGCACGAGAATGCGGAAAAGGTAACGTCGCTCCTGCGCCGAGAACCGTGCGTGCCAGTCCGGCGCGACCTCGGCGCAGGCGGTGATCGCCACCGGGGCGGGCTTGAGATGATAGTTCAGGGCTTCAGACAGGCGGAACGGGTCCCAGGTCCTCTCCATGTCGCAATGCGCGACCTGTGCCAAAGCGTGCACCCCTGCATCGGTGCGCCCTGCAGCGGCGATCGTGTGGGCGCGCGGTTCGAGCTTGGTGAGGGCCGCCTCGATCGCCCCTTGCACCGACGGTTGCGCATCCTGCCGCTGCCAGCCCGAGAACGGGCCGCCGTGATATTCGATCTGCAGCGCGTACCGGGGCATGAGATGCCCCTAGCGCGCGGCGCGGCGCGGGTCAAACCGCGGGCCGGCGCGGGCCTCTGGCAAGCCGGCGAACCGGGGCCTATGTAGAGAGAACACGGGTTTCGCAAGGGCGCACTGGTCTTGGTCATTTCCACGATTGCCGATTCGATGCTGCGGCAGGTCGAGACGCTGCAGGATTCGGTGAACGAGACATTGTTCGAACCGGTGATCCGTCTCGGGGTGACCGGGCTGGCGCGCTCGGGCAAGACGGTGTTCATCACCTCGCTTGTCGCCAACTTGCTCGACCGCGGACGCATGCCGCAGCTCGTCGCCGCCGCCGAGGGCCGGATCGAGGCGGCCTACCTGCAGCCGCAGCCCGACGACACCCTGCCGCGTTTCGATTTCGAGAGCCATCTCGCGGATCTGACGGCACGTGCGCCACGCTGGCCAGACAGCACGCGCTCGATCTCGGAACTGCGCCTGTCGTTGCGGGTGCGGCGGGCCGGGTTGCTGGCCGGGCTCAAGGGCCCGAGGACCGTGCATATCGACATCGTCGACTATCCCGGCGAGTGGCTGCTCGACCTCGGATTGCTTGAGAAAACCTACGACGCCTGGTCCGCCGAGGTTCTGACCCGGCTGGCGGACCGGCCCGAGGCCGCGGCGTTCCGCGCGCTGGCGGGCGAGACCGATGCGGCTGCCAAACTCGACGAACCGCAGGCGCGGGCACTCGCCGACCGCTTCACGGACTACCTCACGGCGGCACGTACCGCCGGTTACTCCGACTGCACACCGGGTCGCTTCCTGCTGCCGGGCGATCTTGCCGGGTCGCCGGTTCTGACCTTTGCGCCGCTGCCCGAGGGCGCATCCCCGCGCGGCTCGCTCCGGCGCGAGATGGCACGGCGCTTCGAGGCCTACAAGCGGCAGGTGGTCAAACCCTTCTTCCGCGACCATTTCGCCCGCATCGACCGGCAGGTCGTGCTGGTGGACGCGCTGGGCGCGATCCACAAGGGACCGCGCGCCGTCGAGGACATGCGCGGCGCAATGACCGATATTCTCGGGGCGTTCCGGCCAGGTCGCAACGCTTTCCTAACCCAGATCTTCACGGGCAAGCGTGTCGAGAAGATCCTTTTTGCCGCAACCAAGGCGGATCATCTACACCACGCCCAGCATCCGCGGCTCACCGCCTTCATGGAGGCGCTGGTGCGCGGCGCGGTGGACCGCGCCCAGTTCGCCGGGGCCGAAACCGCGGCGATGTCGATCGCGGCGCTCCGGGCGACGACCGAGGAGACGCGCGAACACGACGGGCGCACGCTCGACGTGGTTCGCGGCACGCTGCTTGAGACCGGAAAACAGGCCGCCTTCTATCCGGGCGAGTTGCCGCAGGATCCCGGTCACCTGCTGTCGCCGGCCAAGGCGGGCGCGGAGAAGTGGCTCGACCAGGACTACCGGATCATGAGCTTCGCGCCCGCCCCGCTGACCTTGCGGCCGGGTGACGGGCCGCCGCACATCCGGCTCGATCGGGCGGCGCAGTTCCTGCTGGGGGACCGGCTGTGACGGGTCTCGTGATCGAACCGGCCCGGGTGCTCGATGCAGGAGCGGTCGGTGCGGTACTGTCGGCGGCGAACGATGCGCTCGACTGGCTGCCGCGTGTTCACAGCCGCGCCGAGGAAGTGCGGTTCGCCGGCGACATGATCGACGCGGGCTGGGTCGACGTGGCGCGCCAGGGCGAAGGCGTCGTCGGCTTTCTGGCGCGCGACGGTGGCGAGATCCACGGCCTCTACCTCGTGCCTGCCGCGCAATCGCGGGGCATCGGGACGGCGCTGCTGGCCTGCGCCAAGGCGCAAGAAGCGCGGCTCGGGCTCTGGAGCTATCGGCGCAACGGCGGTGCGCGCCGGTTCTATCGGCGCCGCGGGTTCGTCGAGACCGCGTGCAGCGACGGGGCGCTCAACGACACCGGGCTGCCCGACGTGCGGCTGGAATGGACCGCGGGAGGCTACGATGGCTAAGGGACCGATCCTGTTCGACATCGAGGCCGACGCGGCGCCGGAGGTGTCGGTGGCCGACGCGCCGCCCGTCCCCGAGGCCGAACTCCCGCCGCCGCGCGGCGCGGCGATGCAGATGGCGGCGAAACTTTCGGCGCGCCCGCGCTCGCGCCTCGTGCGCTGGTTCTGGGGGCTGGCCGCGGCGCTGGTCGGCACCGTGGTGTCGATCGCGGCTTGGGAGTTCGTCACCGGTCTGATCGCATCGACCCCGCTGCTGGGCTACGCCGTGGCGGCGCTGGTGATGGCCTTTCTCGTTGTGGTGCTGGCGCTGGCCCTGCGCGAGATCGCGGGCTTCGGACGCCTCGCGCGCATCGACGCGATCCGGCGCGAGGCCGACGCCGCGCTGGCCTCGGGCACGCTCGCCGATGCCCGTGCGGTCACCGAACGGCTCGAAGGTCTCTACGCGCGGCGCGAAGAGCTGCGATGGGGCCGCGAGCGTTTCGCGGCGCTGCAGGGCGATCAGCTCGATCCGGCGGCGCTGATGGAACTGGCCGAGGCCGAGCTTCTGGGCCCGCTCGACGCGATGGCCACGCGCGAGGTCGAGGCGGCAGCGCGCCAGGTGGCCGCGGTCACGGCGCTGGTGCCACTGGCCTTCGCCGATGTGGCCGCGGCACTCAACGCCAACCTGCGCATGATCCGGCGCATCGCCGAGATCTATGGCGGACGCTCGGGCACGCTGGGCAACTGGCGGCTGGCGCGGGCGGTGATGACGCATCTCGTCGCGACCGGGGCGGTCGCCGCCGGCGACGACATGCTGGAGCCGATCCTGGGCGGCACGATCCTCGCCCGGCTTTCGCGCCGCTT
Source organism: Roseobacter sp. FCG-D35 (assembly GCF_033436665.1). Lineage (NCBI taxonomy): Bacteria > Pseudomonadati > Pseudomonadota > Alphaproteobacteria > Rhodobacterales > Roseobacteraceae > Roseobacter > Roseobacter sp. FCG-D35. Next base: position 94,744 of record NZ_JAWQFO010000007.1, on the reverse strand, counting down.
CGGCGAGGGTCTGGTGAACGGCGCGCTGACGGCCCGCGTCGGCGTTGCCGCGATGGAAGTCTGCCGGCCGGTGGCCTTTGCACATCGTCCGAGGCCGCGGGTGCGGGATATCGTCAAACGCAGCCTCACCGGGCTGTTCGACCGCGGGTAGGGAAACGTCCGATGGAACGATTTGCAGCCGATCTCGCCACGATGGTGCGCACGCCGCTGGAGCCCGAGCATGTCGCGGCACTGAGGCGGGCCGGCGAGATCCGGCGCTTCGAGGCTGGAGATTTCGTCCAGGAACCGGGCGAAGCCATCGAACTTTTCCACTACGTGATGTCGGGGGAGGTCGAGGCCGTCGATGTCCGCACCGGCCAACGCTACGGCATTGCCACGCTCGGTCCCGGCCAGTTCGGGGGCGAACTGGCGTTTCTCTCGGGCGGGTTGTCGCTGTCCGGCCTGCGCGCCTGTGAGCAAAGCGAGGTGCTTTGTGTGCCCCGGCAGACCGTGCTCAAGCTCATGTCCGACATCCCCGAGATGGGCGACATCATCGTGACGGTCTTCGCGGCGCGCCGCCGACGCGCGCTGGAGGATTCCGACGGTGCGCTGACCCTGATCGGGGCGGAGGTGAGCCGGGACATTCGCCACGTCGCCGGTTTCGCCGCGCGCAACCGGATCCCGTTCCGCGAGATTGCTCTGGACAGCGACGAGGCCAAGGCGCTTGCCGCCGAATGCGGGCTGGCGGAAGCCGAACCGGGCGTGATCTTCGGGCGGGAGCGCAAGATCGAGCCGCCGACGCCGCGCGGTGTGGCCGAGACGCTGGGCTTTGACCTGTCCACGCAAGGTGACACATTCCACGACGTTCTGATTGTCGGAGGTGGTCCTGCCGGCGTGGCCGCCGGCGTCTATGCCGGGGCCGAGGGGCTTTCGGCGCTGGTGCTGGAAGACCTCGCCATCGGCGGACAGGCGGGCACGTCGAGTCGGATCGAGAACTACATGGGCTTTCCCACCGGCATCTCCGGCGGCGATCTCGTAGGTCGCGGCGAGGTTCAGGCGATGAAGTTCGGCACCCGTTTCGCCGTGCCGCGTCGCGTCGAGGCCTTGCGGCAATGCGGCGACAAGTACTTTCACGCCAAGCTCGAGGACGGCGGCGAGATCAGCGCCAAGGCGCTGGTGGTGGCGACCGGGGTGCAATACCGGCGACTGCCGCTCGAGGGGCTCGAACGGTTCGAGGGGGCCGGGGTCTACTACGCCGCGACCGAGCTCGAACAGCGCTGGTGCCGCGATCAGGAAGTCGCCGTGATCGGGGGCGGCAACTCGGCCGGTCAGGCGGCGATGTTCCTCGCCCGGGGATGCGCCCATGTGCATGTCCTCGTGCGCGGCGCGGCGCTCGCCTCCTCGATGTCCGACTACCTCGTGCAGCGCTTGACGAGCCACCCGCATATCACGGTGCACACCCGCACCGAAGTCCTCGAATTGCACGGCGATGCGGTTCTGGAAGGCGTCACGATCTGTGACAAGGCCTCCGGGCAGGACTGGCGGCTCAAAACCTCGGCGCTTTTCGTCATGGCAGGTGCCGCGCCGAACACGGGATGGCTTTCGGGCCTTGTCGATCTCGACGACAAGGGGTTCGTGGTGACTGGCCAGCAGGCGGGCGGGCGCACCACCTATGAGACTTCCTGCCCGGGGGTCTTCGCGGTGGGCGACGTGCGCGCGGGATCGGTCAAGCGCGTGGCCTCGGCGGTGGGCGAGGGGTCGGTGGTGATGTCCGCGGTCTGGGACCACGTGCACGCCTGAGCCGCCCCCGTTTTGGCTTGTTCCCATGGGGTGCGGCGCCTATAAGCGCGGGCATGAAACGCCACGTTGCGCTCATCATTCGAATTATATCCCCGGCGCTCTGACACTTGAGACGCCGGGACAAGGTGTTCGAGCCTCTCGCACCGACCGAATCCGCGACATCGACAGACGACACGAAGGACGCAGACCATGTGCGCCGAGACGACCGACAAGCCTGAATACAAGGATACCCTCAACCTGCCCAAGACGGATTTTCCGATGCGGGCGGGCCTGCCCCAGCGCGAGCCGGAGTGGCTGGCGCGCTGGGAGCGCATCGGCATCTACGACCGCCTGCGCGAGAAGGCGGGGCGCAAGCCCTTCACGCTGCATGACGGGCCGCCGTACGCCAACGGGCACCTGCACATCGGACATGCGCTGAACAAGACGATCAAGGACATGATCGTGCGCTCGCACCAGATGATGGGATTCGATTCCCGCTACGTGCCGGGCTGGGACTGCCACGGCCTGCCGATCGAGTGGAAGATCGAAGAGCAGTACCGCGCGAAGGGTCAGGACAAGGACAAGGTCGACGTGGTCGATTTCCGTCAGGAATGCCGGAAGTTCGCCGAAGGCTGGGTCGACATCCAGCGCGAGGAGTTCAAGCGGCTTGGCATCACCGGCAACTGGGAAGACCCGTACCTCACGATGGATTTCCACGCCGAGCGCGTGATCGCCGAGGAATTCCAGACCTTCCTGATGAACGGCACGCTCTACCAGGGTTCCAAGCCGGTGATGTGGTCGCCGGTGGAAAAGACCGCGCTGGCCGAGGCCGAGGTCGAGTATCACGACCGCCAGACCGAGGCGATCTGGGTGAAGTTCCCGGTCGTCGCGGGCGATGCGCTTTACACAAAGACCCGGACCGACGTGGTGATCTGGACGACCACGCCCTGGACGATCCCGCAGAACCGCGCGATCTGCTTCGGGCCCGAGATCTCCTACGGGCTCTACGAGGTCACCGGACGGCCCGAGGAGTGCTGGGCCTCGATCGGCGACCGCTACATCGTGGCCGACGACCTCGCGGAAGGGATCTTTGCGGCCGGACGGCTCGACGCTGGCATGTATCGACGCCTGAGCGACGTGACGGTGGAAGACCTTACGAATCTGGTCTGCGCGCACCCGCTGCGCGGCATCGATGGCGCCGAGAGTGAATGGGGCTTCGACGTGCCGCTCTTGCCGGGCGATCACGTCACCGACGACGCGGGCACGGGCTTCGTGCACACCGCGCCGAGCCACGGTGACGACGACTACCAGATCGGACTGAAGAACGGTCTGCCGATGACCTTCAACATCCTTGACGACAGCTCCTTCCGCGCCGACCTGCCGTTCTTCGGCGGCGAACAGGTCGTGCGCCCGAACGGCAAGCCGGGCGGCGCGAACAAGGCCGTCATCGAGAAGCTGAAGGAACCCGGCGCGCTGCTGGCGCTGAAGCGCATCACCATCTCGGATGCGCACTCCTGGCGCTCGAAGGCCCCGGTGATCCGCCTCAACCGTCCGCAATGGTTCGCCGCCATCGACCGCGCCGTGGGCGACGGGCAGGACAGCTACGGCACCACGATCCGCGAGCGTGCGCTGCGCTCGATCGACGAGTTGGTGGCCTGGACGCCGCGCACGGGTCGCAACCGCCTGCATTCGATGATGGAGGTCCGTCCCGACTGGGTGCTGTCGCGCCAGCGCGCCTGGGGCGTGCCGCTGACCTGTTTCACCAAGGTCGGCGCGAAACCCGACGACGCCGACTTCCTGCTGCGCAACGAAGAGGTCAACGCACGCATCCTCGACGCCTTCGAAGCGGAAGGCGCCGATGCGTGGTACAAGCCCGGTGCCAAGGATCGGTTCCTCGGCAACACGGTCGATCCTGCGGAATACGAACAGGTGACCGACATCCTCGACGTCTGGTTCGACAGTGGTTCGACCCATGCCTTCGTGCTGCGCGATCGCGCGGACGGCACCGAGGACGGCATCGCCGACGTCTACATGGAAGGCACCGACCAGCACCGCGGATGGTTTCATTCCTCGCTGCTGCAGGCCTGCGGCACGATGGGCCGCGCGCCCTACCGCAACGTGGTGACCCACGGCTTCACGCTCGACGAGAAGGGCATGAAGATGTCGAAGTCGCTGGGCAACATCATCGCGCCGGAGAAGGTCGTGCAGCAGTACGGGGCCGACATCCTGCGGCTCTGGGTCGCGCAGACCGACTACACCGCCGACCAGCGCATCGGGCCGGAGATCCTGAAGGGGGTCGCCGACAGCTACCGTCGCCTGCGCAACACCTTGCGCTTCATGCTGGGCTCGCTGGGCGACTTCAGCGAGGCCGACCGGGTCGCGCCTGCCGACATGCCCGAGCTCGAACGCTGGGTGCTGCACCGGCTGGCCGAACTCGATGCCAAGGTTCGCGACGGGTACGCGCGCTTTGATTTCCAGGAAGTGTTCCAGGCGGTCTTCACCTTCGCCACGGTCGACCTGTCGGCGTTCTACTTCGACATCCGGAAGGATGCGCTCTACTGCGACGGCGATACGCTTCAGCGCCGCGCCGCACGGACCGTGCTCGACCTGCTGTTCCACCGGCTGACGACATGGCTGGCGCCGATCCTGGTGTTCACGATGGAGGACGTCTGGCTGACGCGCTACCCGGGCGAGGGCAGCTCGGTGCATCTGGTCGACATCCCCGAGACGCCGGCCAAATGGCGCGACGAGGCGCTGGCCAGACGCTGGGCGGGCATCCGTGCCGCGCGTCGCGTGGTCACGGCGGCGCTGGAAGTGGCGCGGACCGAGAAGGTGATCGGGGCGTCTCTCGAAGCCGCGCCGGTCGTGCATGTGTCCGACGATACTCTGCGGGCCGATCTCGCGGTGCTGCCCTTCGAGGACATCTGCATCACCTCGCAGATCACCGTCACCGACGCACCCGCCGAGACGGGCGCCTTCACCCTGCCGGAAGTGCCGGGCGTGGCGGTCGTCTTCGCAAAGGCTGACGGTCAGAAATGTGCCCGCTGCTGGAAGGTGTTGCCGGACGTCGGCACGCACGCGCATGACGGCGTCTGCGGACGCTGCGAAGGGGCGCTGAGCGCCTGAGACCGGGCGGCCTTAGGGCCGCCCGACAAAAGCGCAGGATCCGGGTTGCGGCGATGGCACGCCACGCGCACTCTGACGCCATGGCCCGCGCAAGTGTCGATACACCCTTCGGAACGCTTCGCCTCTTCGAGGCGGATGGCGCGATCGTGCGCGTGACCTGGGGAGCGGCATTCGAGGACGAGCCCACGCCCCTGCTGCACGAGGCGTCGCGCCAGCTGCGCGAATACGCCGACGGTGATCGCCAGGTTTTCGACCTGCCGCTGCGTGTCGATGCCTCGGAGTTCCAGCGCGATGTCTGCGCCGCCATCGCGGCGATCCGCTTTGGCGAGACCCGCACCTACGGCGATATCGCGAAGGATCTCGGCGTGACCGCGCAGGCCGTCGGTCAGGCCTGTGGGGCCAACCCGATCCCGGTCATCATCCCCTGCCACCGGGTCATGGGGGCAAAGGGGCTGACCGGCTTCTCGGGCGGGCAGGGGATCGAGACCAAGGTCGCGCTCCTGCGCCACGAGAAGGCGGCAGGGTTGCTTATCTGAGAGCCGGGGGCCGCAGGCGCATCCCGCGCGGTTCCGTGCTATACTTTCTCCCGACTTCTGCCGGCGGCCGTGTCGGCCGGCCGGCGCGGGGCTTGCGAAGGGGCGCGCATGAAACATCTTCCGGTCATCCTGTCCGCCATTTGGGCGGCGACGGCGCAGGCCGACACATCCTGCAGCTTGCGGCAGCTTCCGGGAGAAGATTCGACCACGCTTCTGTTGCGCGAACTGGTGCCGGAGAATCAGGCAATCATCCTGGTGTCCGGTCGGACGCTGACCTTCGACTGTCCGGCGCATCCCGCGGGACACTCAATGGAATGCTACGGCAAAACCGCGGCGCCCATGGCGGCCCCGACGCAGCTCAACGTGTCAGCCGGCAAACCTGGCGCCGGGGCAGTGGCGGTGGTGACGACGCGCAATCTCTTCTACGGCAGGAACCCGCACATCGGCACGCATCGACGGCACGTCTCGGTGCACGTGTTTCGCATCGAGGGGTGCGAGCGTGGCTGAGCGCCGGGCTCAGGCGGCGGCGTGCAGCGCCCGTTCGTTCCGCTCCAGCGCCAGGCCGGTCGCCTTGGCGCCGATGACGATCGCCGCAAGCACGATCAACGCGGCAAGCGAGAGCGTCGCGGTGCCCGACAGACCGGCGCCGACCGAGCAACCGCCGGCTAGAACGCCGCCGATGCCCATCAGGACCGCCCCGGCAAGGTAGCGCAGTGTCTGGCGCGGGGTCTCGAAGCTTTCGAGTTTAGCCTCGCCGCGCGCCAGGGCCGACAGGAAGGCGCCGCCGATCACCCCCGCGACAAGGCCGACGCCAAAGCCGGGCTGGATCGAGGTCGAGGCGATGGTCCAGAACAGCGTGTCGCTCCACGGCAGGGTGAAGGCGAGGCTTTGCACCGGCTGCGGTTCGAACGCGTCCATCAACAGCACCGACGTCATGGCCCAGCCAACCGCCGCAAGCAGTCCGATCAATCCGCCCAGGGCGAGGTCACGGCGGCGCGCGGTTGAGCGCATGGCGAGAAACAGGGCCGGCAGCGCCAGAGCCACGGCCCAGAGAAGCGCCCCGCCCGGCAGCTCGGACGGCGCCGCATACGGGGCGTTGACGGTAACGGACGTCAGCGCCGTGCGCAGCGGCGCCAGAACGCCCTTGAGTGTCGCATGGGCGACAATGGTGAAAACCAAGATCACGCCCAACGCGCGCAGGTTGCCGCCAGAGGCGAGAACCGTCAGGCGCGAAACGCAGCCGCGCGTCAGGACCATGCCGATGCCAAAGGCCAGCCCGCCCACGACGAGCCCAACAAGCGGCAGATCGGCCGCGTACCAGCGATGATCGCCAAGGTCCGCAAGCCCTGCCGCGACAAACAGCTGCAGCGCCAGCATCGCCGTTGCGAAGGCCGCAAGCCAGACACCGGTGGCCGAGCCGCGTTCGCCTGGCGCTCCGGCCACTGCGCGGCGCAGGCAGAACCGCGAAATCTGTGCAGCAATACCGAAGATCGCGCCCAGCGCGAGGCCCAAAAGCAGATGCAACGCGCGCACCTCGACGCCGAAATCAAATGTCTCGATAAGCATGACAGCTCCGACGGAAAAACCCGCCGCTCACTTGCGTCTTCGATCACCGAAAATCAATGGTCGGCGACGGTCAGCCCGTTCCGCTTTTCGGCCATTTTGCGGAATTGTGTTCCGGCGGCGTGACCCGTCGGCCCGCCGATATGGGATTCTGGCAGCCTTGCGGAGCCCTTGTTCCTATTTGCGACTGCGCGGACGTCACGCGCGCTTTTGCGGGATGAGTTGTTGCGCGATGCCGGCGAACAGCAGGTAGAGGCTGGTGACGACCAGCCCCCAATGCGCCCAGCTTTCGGGGTGGAAGTCGACCCAGGCGGCCCAGCCCGCGAAGAACGTCCAGGCAATCGCCATCGGCAGCGTGATGCCGCGCCAGCGTTCGGTGCGCACGGGGTGGACGAACTTCAGCGGTGTGAACATGGCGATGGCAAGCAGCGTCACGATCACGAGGCAGATCTCCCAAGACGGCTTGAGCGCGAAAAGGACCAGTACAAGCATGTTCCAGCAACCCGGAAATCCGGCGAAGGAATTGTCCTTGGTCTTCATCCGGTTGTCGGCGAAATACATCGCCGAGGCGAAGGTGATGATGATGATCATCACCCAGCCGCTCCAGCCGTCCATCAGCCCGGACTGGAACAGCGCGAAAGCGGGGATGAAGACGTAAGTCAGGTAATCGATGATCAGGTCGAGCAGCACGCCGTCGAAGTTCGGCGAGTTGACCTTGACGTCGTATTTGCGCGCCAGCGGCCCGTCGATGCCGTCGACGAAGAAGGCGACCACGAGCCAGAGGAACATCAGGTCCCATTCGGCAGCGACCGCGGCCAGCATCGCGAGCATCGCAAAGACTGCGCCGGTGGCCGTGAAGAGGTGGACGAGAAGCGCTTTGAACTTGAGGGTCATGCGGGCTCTTGTGGTTCAAGCTTGCCGGGGATGCAAAAGAAAATGCGCCGGGCGCGCGTGCTGCCGGGCAGGCGGACGGAACGGGTCACGCCTTTGGATGGGCGTTGCGATAGACCTCCATCAGGCGCGCGGTATCGACGGCGGTATAGGCCTGCGTCGTCGACAGCGAGGCGTGGCCGAGCAATTCCTGGATCGCGCGCAGGTCGCCGCCGGCGTCGAGCAGGTGGGTGGCGAAGCTGTGGCGCATCGCGTGCGGCGTCGCCGAAGCGGGCAGGCCGCAGGCCATGCGGGCCTCGGCCATGACCTTCTGGATCGTCCGCGGGTTGAGCGCCCCGCCCCGGACCGCGCGGAACAGCGGATCACCGGTCCGGGCAGGATGCGGACAGAGTTGCAGGTATTCGTCGACGGCCTGCCGGGCCACCGGCAGAACGGGCACGACCCGTTCCTTGCCGCCTTTGCCGTGGATGCGCAGGCTGCTGGCCAGCGGCGCATCTTCCGCCTTGAGGCCGAGGGCCTCCGAAATGCGCAGGCCGCAGCCCCAGAGCAGGGTCAGTACGGCCACGTCGCGTGCCGCGATCCACGAGATGTCGGATTGGCTTTCGACGCGCTCGATGATGTCCCGCGCGGCCGTTTCCGACAGCGGGCGCGGCAGCTTTTTCTGGAATTTCGGACCGCGTGTCGCCAGCACGGCAGTGGGTTCGAACCCCTCGCGCTCGGCCAGCCAGCGATAGAAGGCCTTGACCGCCGAAAGCTTGCGCGCCAGCGAGCGTGACCCGAGGCCCGCTCCACGCATCCGCGCCATCCAGGCGCGCATGTCGCTGACGGTGATCCGCGCCAGCGCGCCAAGCCCCTGCGGTTCCGCCTTGTGCGCGGTCATGAAGGCGAGAAACTCGACGACGTCGCCGCGGTAGGCCGTCACGGTGTTTTCCGCCGCGCCCTTCAAGGCGCTCTGCGCGGCCAGCCAGGCCTGCAGGGCATCATGCGCCGCCGGGCTGATCAGCCCGTCCTGCGCTGCTGCCACGCGCGGGCTCATGACAGCCAGCGCCGCATCAGGCGTTCGAACACTCCGGCTAGAAAGACCAGCAGGTCGGTGCCCTGCTGTGCGCCGAACATGTCGTGATCGCGCGCGCCAAGCACCAGCAGGCCGGGCAGGCGGCCCTCGCCGAAGTCGAGCCGCAGGCACGCCTCGGAGTGGATAAGCGGCGCGCGGCTGGCGTAGACGCGTTCGCAGGCCTTGTCGACACGGCGCAGGCTCACCGGGCGCACGGCGGCACGGCTGGCCTCCCCGAGGTAGTCGTCGATGAAACCGGGTCCGGCGATGCGCAGCACGTTGCCGAGCCGCCGGATCGTCGCGTCGTCCTCGTCGAGCTTCGATTCCAGCACGAGCCGGACGCAATCTACCCGCAAGATTTCGGCGATGTCGCCGTCGAGGGTCTGCAGGAAGGCCTGGAAATCCGGCGGGTCGAGAAGTTTCAGGATGGCGCGGTGGATCTGGTTGGTTCCGGCAAGGTTCTCGTAAGCCGCCGCGATGACGGAGCGATGTGTATCCTCGAGCCGGTCGAGCCGGCGCTCGAGACGTTCCATCGCGATGCCGCGCAGGTCGACGATGTTTTCGCCCATCGCCTTTTCATTGGCCGCAATCAACGCCCGCATCAGGTCGGCGTCATCGAGGATGACGGCTGGTTGGGTAATGATGGCCTCGCGAAGGGCGTCCTCGATCTTCGGGCTGCTGCTCATCCTGCACTCTCGTTATTGGGGCTGCGATAGCACGGGCGGCCCGAGAAATCCGCGATTTTCCACGGCTTGCCACCGGTCCGTGACGCGTGTGTTGCCGATGCGCGTCATGGGCTCCGAAGCAGGCGGGGAGTCAGACGATGCTCTGGCCGGTCTTTTTCCAGTCCGCGAGGAACGCCTCGAGCCCCTTGTCGGTCAGCGGGTGGCTGGCGAGCTTCTTGATGACCTCGGGGGGTGCGGTCATCACGTCGGCGCCGATCAGCGCGGCCTCCTGGACATGGTTCACCGACCGGATCGAGGCGGCGAGGATCTGGGTCTCGAACCCGTAGTTGTCGTAGATCGTGCGGATGTCCTGGATCAGGTCCATGCCGGTCAGGTGGATGTCGTCAAGGCGTCCGATGAAGGGGCTTATGAAGGTGGCGCCGGCCTTGGCGGCCAGCAGCGCCTGGTTGGCCGAGAAGCACAAGGTCACGTTGACCATACGGCCATCGCCGGACAGCACCTTGCAGGCCTTGAGGCCATCCCAGGTCAGCGGCACCTTGATGGTGATGTTGGGCGCGATCTCGGCCAGCTTGCGGCCTTCGTTGATCATGCCTTCTGCGTCGAGCGCCACCGTCTCGGCGCTCACCGGGCCGTCGACCATCTCGCAGATCTCCTTGGTGACCTCGCGGATGTCGCGGCCGGATTTCATGATCAGCGACGGGTTGGTGGTCACCCCGTCGACCATTCCGAGGTCGTTGAGTTCGCGGATGGCATCGATCTCGGCGGTGTCGACGAAGAATTTCATGGCGGGGGTCCTTCAGGTGTGAGGGCGATTTCGAACACGGACGGTCCGGTCGGTCTTGCGCTTGGATTTAGCGCATGATCTGCGATGCTGGAACCCTGAAAACCCCTCCCCACACTCAGGAGAAGTCCGCTTGGGCGCGCCGCAATTCTTTGACGAGGGCGATCTGGTCAGTGTCCTGACCACGCAGCCCCTGGACCGTGCGCTCGATTACAAGGCCCCCGAGGGCGGCTGTCAACTCGGCGCCTTCGTCGAGGTCCCGCTGGGGCCGCGAAAGGTGCTGGGTGTGGTCTGGGGGGCGGGTCGCGGGGATTTCGACATCGCCCGGGTCCGCTCGGTCATCCGGGTGCTGGATGCCGCGCCGATGCGCGAGGAGATGCGCGATTTCCTGCGCCGGGCTGCGGATTACACGCTGACGCCGATGCCCGCGATGCTACGTCTGGCGACCCGGGTGCCGGGGCTGGGCGATCCGCCGTCGATGCGCAAGATCTACCGGCGCGGTGCCGCCGAGCCCGACCGGATGACCGACGCACGCCGGCGCGTTCTGGCCGCGTTGAGCGATTACGGCGACCTCGCGTTCACACAAAGGGAGCTTGCCGAGACTGCAGGGGTCTCGGCCTCGGTCATCAAGGGGCTTGCGGCGCAGGGCGCGGTCACCGAAGAGGACAGCCCGCGCGATACGCCCTATCCGCGGCTCGATGCCGAGGCCGCGGGCAAGGCGTTGACCGGCGACCAGACGGCGGCGGCGGCCGCACTTTCCGAGGCGGTCCGATCCGGGCGCTACGGAACCACCCTGCTGCGCGGGGTGACCGGCTCGGGCAAGACCGAGGTCTACCTCGAGGCGGTTGCGGCCTGCCTGCGCGCGGGGCGGCAGGCGCTGGTTCTGCTGCCCGAGATCGCGCTGACGGCCGAATTCCTGACCCGGGTCGAAGCGCGTTTCGGCGCGCGGCCCGCCGAGTGGCATTCCGGGGCCACGATGACCGAGCGGCGGCGGATCTGGAAGATGGCCGGGCAGGGCGCCGCGCCGCTGGTGATCGGGGCGCGCTCGGCGCTGTTCCTGCCGTTCCGCGACCTTGGCCTGATCGTCGTCGACGAGGAACACGACACCTCCTACAAGCAGGAGGAGGGGGTGCTTTACAACGCGCGCGACATGGCGGTGCTGCGCGCCTCGATCTGCGGCGCACAGGTGGTGCTGGCCTCGGCGACACCGTCGCTGGAAAGCTGGGTCAACGCGCAGGCGGGCAAGTATCGCAGGCTGGAGCTGACCTCGCGCTACGGACCCGCCGTGCTGCCCGAAATGCGCCCGATCGACATGCGCGGCGCGGACCTGCCGTCGGACCGCTGGATCTCGGACACGCTGCGCGAGGCGGTGACCCGGCGTCTTGAGGCGGGCGAGCAGTCGATGCTGTTCATAAACCGCCGCGGCTACGCGCCGGTCACCCTGTGCCGCGCCTGCGGGCACCAGATCGGCTGCGACCAGTGCGACGCGCGCATGGTCGAGCATCGGTTCCAGAAGCGCCTGGTCTGCCACCAGTGCGGTGAGACCAGACCGATGCCCGTGGCCTGCCCGTCCTGCGGCGCCGAGGGGCGCCTTGCGGCGATCGGACCGGGGGTCGAGCGGCTGGGCGAAGAGGCGGCGGCCCTGTTTCCGGACGCGCGGATCGCGACGCTGAGTTCGGACATGTACGGCTCTGCCCGGGCGCTCAAGGCCGAGATCGAGGGCATCGCGGCGGGCGGGGCCGATATCGTCATCGGTACGCAGCTTGTCGCCAAGGGGCACAACTTTCCGCTGCTGACGCTGGTCGGCGTGATCGACGCCGACCTCGGCCTGCAGGGTTCTGACCTGCGCGCCGCCGAGCGCACCTTCCAGCTGATGCGCCAGGTGGCGGGGCGCGCAGGCCGCGCCGAGCGCCCAGGGTTGGCGCTGCTGCAGACCTACCAGCCCGAGCACCCGGTGATCCGCGCCATCGTCGGCGGCGCTGAGGAGGCGTTCTGGGACGCCGAGGCCAGGGAGCGCGAAGCGGCAGGCGTGCCGCCCTACGGACGGCTTGCCGGCATCATCCTCAGCGCGCCCGAGGCGGCGCTGGCCTTCGATGTCGGCAATCGTCTGGCGCGCGAGGACGCCGCGTTGCGGGCCATCGGTGCGCAGGTCTTCGGACCGGCGCCGGCGCCGATCGCACGGGTCCGCGGCCGCCACCGCGTGCGGCTGCTGGTCAAGGCGCGCAAGGAGGCGCCGCTGCAGGAGGCGATCGCGGCCTGGATCGCACCGTTGCGCGTCAAGGGCGACCTGCGGCTCGCCGTCGACATCGACCCGCAGTCCTTTCTGTGAGGGCGGGAACGAGGGGGCTGTCTGCCCCCTCGCGCTCCCCCGAGGATATTTGAGAACCAGAGAAATCGGGGCGTGGGGTCGGGCCGCGCCGCAAGTGTGCGTTTTTGCGGCTTACCAAGGGGCGCGAAAAGGCCTATGGGCAGGGCATGCCCCGGATCGTTCCCCTGTCCGACGCCAAGCATCTGCCGGTCTGGCGCCGGCCTGTGGCGCTGTTGTTCCTGATGGCGCTGGCAATGCCGATCGCCTTCAATACCTGGTCGGCGCTCCTGAACAACTTCGTCATCGAGGTGGCGGATTTCGACGGGTCGGACATCGGGCTGCTGCACACCGTGCGCGAGATCCCGGGATTTCTCGCCGTGGGCGTGATCGCGATCATAATCTTCGTGCGCGAACAGGTGCTGGCGCTGACCTCGCTGATCCTGCTGGGTGTTGCGACGGCGGTGACGGCGTGGTTTCCGACACTGGGCGGCATCCTCGTCATCACCCTGCTGAGTTCGATCGGTTTTCACTATTACGAGACGGTCAACCAGTCGCTGCAGCTGCAATGGCTGGGCAAGGCCGAAGCGCCCCGGGTGCTGGGCTGGCTGCTGGCAGCGGGATCGGGCGCGACGCTGGTGGCCTATCTCGCCATCATGGCGCTGTGGGAGACGCTCGAGCTGAGCTACAACGCGGTCTACCTTATTGGTGGCGGGGCGACGATTGCAATCGCGGTCTTCGCGATGCTGGCCTATCCGCAGTTCGAGGCGCCGAACCCGCAGATCAAGCGCATGGTCTTGCGCCGGCGCTACTGGCTTTACTACGCGCTGCAGTTCATGTCGGGCGCGCGGCGGCAGATCTTCGTGGTCTTCGCCGGGTTCATGATGGTCGAGCGGTTCGGCTACGATGTACACGAGATCACGGCGCTCTACCTGATCAACCTGATCATCAACATCCTCGTGGCCCCGCTGCTCGGGCGCGCGGTGGGGCACTTCGGCGAGCGCAACGCGCTGTGCGTCGAGTACGCGGGACTCGTGCTGGTGTTCCTCGCCTATGGCGGGGTCTATTTCCTCGGATGGGGCGTTCTCGTTGCGGCGACGCTTTATGTGCTCGATCACATGTTCTTTGGCCTCGCGCTGGCGCTGAAGACCTATTTCCAGAAGATCGCCGATCCCGGCGATATCGCGCCCACCGCGGCGGTGGCCTTCACCATCAACCATATCGCCGCCGTGTTCCTGCCGGTTCTGCTCGGCCTGCTATGGCTGGTGTCGCCCGCGGCGGTGTTTTTCTTGGCCGCCGCGATGGCGGCGGTGTCGCTGTGCCTTGCGCTGCTGATCCCGCGTCACCCGGAAAAGGGCAACGAGACGATCTTTTCGCCCAACCTGCCGGCGCCGGCGGAATAATCCGTGGCACAGGGCCGTTTCCTCGAAGGCTCGACGATGGGCCACGTGGTGCGGATGACGGCGACCGGCGCCTTCGGCATCACCTTCGTCTTCGTCGTCGACGCGGCGAACCTCGTCTGGCTTGCACAACTCGGCGACCCGCGGCTGGTCGCGGCCATCGGGTTCGCCTTCGCGATCCAGTTCTTCTCGGTCTCTTCCGGAGTGGGCTTGATGATCGCGGCCACCGCACTTGTCTCGCGCAGCATCGGACGCGGCGACCGGGAGGCCGCGCGGCGGCAGGCCGGGGCAGCGGTGATCATCGCGATGAGCGTGCAGGCGCTGGTCGCGGCGCTGATCGTGATCTTTCGCCATTCCCTGGTGGAGCTCGCAGGCGCGAGCGGCGAAACTGCGCGGCTGGCGGCACGGTACCTCGCGATGACGATCCCCTCGCTGGTCTTCATGTCCGTGGGCCTGGTGTGCTCGGGCGCGCTGCGCGCCGAGGGGCTCGGCGCCAAGGCGATGTACGTGACGTTGCTGTCGGGGTTGGTGCTGCTGGTGCTCGACCCGGTGATGATCCTCTGGCTCGGCCTCGGGCTCGACGGGGCCGCGATCAACCTCGTGCTGTTCCGGATCGCGCTGATGGGTCTCGCGCTCTATTTCGCCTGGTGGCAGGAAAACCTCGTGGCCCGGCCGACCGGCCGGGAGGTGGCGCGCTTTCTCGCCCCCTACATGGCCGTCGCTATGCCGGCGATCGCGACGCAACTGTCGACGCCCGCGGGCAACTACCTTCTGACCATGGTCGTGGCCCCCTTCGGCGACGACGCCGTCGCAGCCTGGGCGGTCGTCGGGCGCCTGACGGTCGTCGTCTTCGGCGGGATCTTCGCCCTGTCCGGGGCAATCGGGGGGATTTTCGGCCAGAATTTCGGCGCCGGCCGCTGCGATCGGTTGCGCAGCACCTACCGCGACGCGCTGATCTTCTGCCTGGTCTACACGCTGGTGGCCTGGGCGCTCCTGGCGCTGGCCACGCCCCCGGTCATCGCGCTCTTCGGCCTTTCGGGTCAGGGCGCGGAGGTGCTTTGGGCTTTCACCAAAGTCGGGGTCGGCGGCTATGTCTTCGTCGGAGCCCTGTTCGTGGCCAACGCGGCGTTCAACAACCTCGGCAAGCCGACCCGCTCCACGGTGGTGAACTGGACCAAGGATGCGCTGATCGCCTGGCCCGCGGCGGTTGTGCTGGCCGTCAGCTTCGGAGCGCCGGGCGTGATCTACGGCCAGGCGCTGGGCGGGGTCGTCGCCGGCAGCCTGGCCGCGCTCTGGGGCTGGCGCTACGTGGCGTCGCTCGATCCCGGCGACCCCGCCGCGGTTGACGTCGGACCGATCCGGCCCTACCCGAACCCGGACAGATACCGGAGACGCTGATGCCGACCTTCACCGCCCTGACCACCGTCGCAGACCAGAGCTCGGCTGAAGGCCTCGGCGCTGCAATGGAGTCCCTTGTGCCGGAGCCGACCGGTGTCGGCGTCTTCGAACTCGAGGACGGTTCGGGCCTTTGGGAAGTCGGCGGCTATTTCGTCGATCCCCCTGACGACAGTGCGCTGATGCTTTTGGCCGCGGCCTTCGATGCCAAGCCGTTCTCGGTTTCGGAACTGCCGGAAAAGGACTGGGTGGCACATGTCCGGCGCGAGCTGTCTCCGGTCGCGGCGGGGCGTTTTTTCGTCTACGGCAGCCATGATGCGGACAAGGTGCCCGACGGGGTCGAGCCATTGCTGATCGAGGCGGCGATGGCCTTCGGCACCGGTCACCACGGCACCACGCTGGGCTGTCTGCGCGCGCTCGACCGGCTTGCGCAGGCAGGTTTCGCCGGGCGCCGCGTTGCCGACATCGGCTGCGGAACAGCGGTCCTGGCGATGGCGGCGGCCCGGATCTGGCCGGACACGGTGCTGGCCTCGGACATCGACGCGGTGGCGGTCGAGGTGGCGGCGACGAATGTCGCGGCCAACGGTCTCGAGGGGCGGGTTGTCTGTGTCGAGGCCGAAGGCTTCGATGCGCCGGAACTTGCGCGTGCGGCCCCGTTCGATCTGGTCTTCGCAAATATCCTGAAGGCGCCGTTGATCGCGCTTGCGCCCGACATGGCCGCGAATCTGCAACCGGGCGGTTACGCGATTCTCTCGGGCATCCTGAACGACCAGGCCGACGAGGTGATTGCCGTTTATGCCGCGCATGGCATCAATCTCGAGCACCGCGAGCAGATTGTCGACTGGACCACGCTCACCTTGCGTAAGACCCCGGCCTGAACCTCGCAATTTCGCCGCAATTCAACGCTTTGCCACGTTTTCGCCACATTCTGAGAACACGTTAACTTTAGGTCGGGTGGGGGCTCGATCGAGGGGAGATTGCCGTGGCAGACTCTTACACCAGATTTCAGCGGCGTGTCGCGGAGCTTACGCGGAAACACCGGGCCCTGGCCGAGGGGTACACCCCGCTGATCGGTCCCGACGGGTTGATCGAGTTGCGTCCTACCAGGGCGCGCCACGGTGTGCCGGTGCGCGCGATCCTGCTGACCGCGCTGTGCTTTGTCGCGTTCAAGAGCTTCATGCTCGCGTCACTGGGGCCGCTGACCTATCAGGAGCGTGTCGAGGCGCTGCAGCAGGGAACGGTTGTCGAACGCGCCGGTGCCTGGATTATGCAGGTCGACCCCGCGACCGAGAAGCTCGGAAGCCTGATGCGCTGAGGCCGGTACGCGCCGCGCACCCTGAAAACGCAAGTTCTGAAAACAGGAAAGCCGCGCCATCCTGTCCGGAGGGTGCGGCTTTGACGGTTGATGGCGTCCGCCCGGGTGGGCGGCGGTGCCATCAACGGATGTAGGTGCTGGTCGCGACGCTGTCGATGTCGCCGCGGGTCAGGCCAATGTCGTCGAGTTCGCGGTCGCTGAGAGCGGAAAGGACGTTGCGGGTCACGCGAGCGTCGTTCCATGCAATCACGGATGCGATGATGTCGCCAACATAGCGGGCGGCGCGGTTCGCGGCGCTCGCGGTGGCGTAGTTCGTGGTGTTGGTGTCAAAGGTAGCCATTGGTCTCGTCCTTGGGGAATGTGACGGCGGTCATTCCCGTCGTCCTGTGACCCGCAGATATGTGGCGCCCGATTTTTCAGCAAGATGAAAACCTGCAAGGTTGATATGCGTTTTTCGCATGGGTCCGGATTTGCGATAAACGACGGAAATCAGGGGGAAAATCTACGTCGCGCAAGTCGTTTTTGGACCATGTGAAGACGCTTTCGTGCTGCGGTCTGCGCGGCGAATGTTGCGGCGCAGCAAATGACGTGACGGCACGAAGGGCTTGGTTGATGTTCGCGCTTCGTGCTAGTGGCTCGGAAAACGCAAGAGGATCGTGGGGCAGTACAGATGACGAGGGTGATCGGGATCGACCCGGGTCTGCGGACCCTGGGGTGGGGAATCATCGACGTCTCCGGCTCGCGGCTGGTTCATGTCGCCAATGGGCTGTGCGACTCCAAGGGGTCCAATCTTGCCACCCGGCTGCTGTCTCTCCACTCCCAGCTCAGTGACGTGATGCGCCGCTACGCGCCGGATCTGGCGGCGGTCGAGCAGACCTTCGTCAACCGCGACGGCGCGTCGAGCCTCAAGCTCGGCCAGGCCCGGGGGATCGCGCTTCTGGTGCCGGCCCAGGCCGGGGTGCCGGTCGGCGAATACGCACCCAACAAGATCAAGAAGACCGTGGTCGGCGTGGGTCACGCCGACAAGGTACAGATCGCGCACATGGTCCGGATGCAGTTGCCGGGTGTAGAGATCGCCGGACCCGACGCCGCCGATGCGCTCGCGGTGGCGATCTGTCATGCCCATCACGGCAGCGCCGGTGCGCTGGCCACCGCCATACAGCGGGCCCGCGCATGATCGGCAAGCTGACCGGGCGCATCGACTATCGCGCGGCGGATCACGTCCTCGTCGATACCGGCGGCGTCGGCTACGTCGTCTACTGTTCGGACCGCACGCTCGCCGCGCTGCCCGGGACCGGAGAGATCGTTGCGCTTTACACCGACCTCGTCGTGCGCGAGGACCTGATGCAGCTGTTCGGCTTCACCACGTTGGCCGAGAAGGAGTGGCATCGCCTGCTGACCACGGTGCAGGGCGTGGGGGCCAAGGCGTCGCTGGCCATCCTCGGCGCGCTCGGCCCCGACGGGCTGGCCCGCGCAATCGCGCTTGGCGACTGGAACTCGGTGAAAGCCGCGAAGGGCATCGGGCCCAAGATCGCGCAGCGCGTCGTGCTCGACCTCAAGGACAAGGCGCCGGGCATGATGGCCATGGGCGGAACCGTCGCGCAGGCAAGCGGCGACACGCCCGCAGAGGTCATCGAAGCCCCCGCCGCCGCCCCGGCTCCGGCACCAAGGGCCGAAACGACCGCGCAATCCGATGCGCTCTCGGCGCTCGGCAATCTCGGCTACGCGCCGTCGGACGCGGCGCGCGCCGTGGCGCAGGCTTCGCAGGATGCACCGGAGGCCGAAACCTCGGCGCTGATCCGGGCGGCGTTGAAACTCCTGGCCCCGAAGGGCTAGGCTAAGGGGAAATCCGAGGCCGCAGGCGGCCCGAGAGGCTATGACCGAAATCGATCCCACAGTCCGTCCCGACCCGATGCCGGAGGATGCCGACCGCGCGCTGCGGCCCCAGGCACTTGACGAGTTCGTCGGGCAGGCTGAGGCACGGGCCAATCTCAGGGTTTTCATCCAGTCCGCGCGCCAGCGTGGCGAAGCGATGGATCACACGCTGTTCCACGGGCCGCCCGGCCTGGGAAAGACCACGCTTGCGCAGATCATGGCGCGCGAACTGGGTGTGAACTTCCGCATGACCTCGGGTCCTGTGCTCGCCAAGGCCGGAGACCTCGCGGCGATCCTGACCAACCTCGAGGCGCGCGACGTTCTGTTCATCGACGAGATCCACCGCCTGAACCCGGCGGTCGAAGAGGTCCTTTACCCTGCGCTCGAGGACTTCGAGCTGGATCTCGTCATCGGCGAAGGGCCGGCGGCGCGCACCGTGCGCATCGAATTGCAGCCCTTCACCCTGGTCGGCGCCACCACGCGCATGGGGCTTCTCACGACACCGTTGCGCGACCGGTTCGGCATTCCCACCCGCCTCAACTTCTACACCGAGGACGAGCTTTTCATCATCGTCGAGCGCAACGCCCGCAAGCTCGGGGCCCCGGCGGGCGAAGGCGGTGCGCGCGAGATTGCGAAGCGCTCGCGCGGGACGCCGCGGATCGCCGGGCGGCTGCTGCGGCGCGTGGTGGATTTCGCCGTGGTCGAGGGTGACGGGCGCGTGACACGGGCGTTGGCCGACATGGCGCTGACACGGCTCGGCGTCGATCACCTCGGTCTCGACGGGGCCGACCGGCGCTACCTGCGCCTGATCGCCGAGAACTACGGCGGCGGCCCGGTGGGCATCGAAACGCTGGGCGCGGCGCTGTCGGAAAGCCGGGATTCGCTGGAGGAGGTGATCGAGCCGTTCCTTTTGCAGCAAGGGCTGATCCAGCGCACGCCGCGCGGCCGGATGCTGGCGCAGAAGGGCTGGGCGCACCTCGGGATCGCACCGCCGCGCGGCCAGACGGACCTCTTCGAATGACGAACGACACCGCATCCGGCCCGATGTTGACGGCCGATGAGATCGAGGCGCTGTTCACGCGCTCGGACGGCAGCTTTGCCTGCGCGCGCTGGGGGCGTCCGATCGCCCCGGTGATCTTCGGGGTCGAAGACACCACGCTCTCGGTCGTCAAGGGCGCGCTCGAGGCGGTGATGCTGCTGTCAGGGCACAAGATGGCGGAGACCGATCCCGAACTTGGCAGCAACTTCATGACGTTCTTCTTCCGCGAATGGTCGGAACTTCCGGAGGTTTCCGGCCTCGACCGGTTGATCCCGGACCTCGGCCCGCTGGTGGTGCGGCTGGAACAGGAAGACGCCAACCAGTACCGCATCTTTCGCTTCGACGAGGCGGGCGCGATCCGGGCCTGTTTCGTGTTCCTGCGCATGGACGAACATCTCTCGGCGGTGCCGGCCGAGACCCTGGCCTTGTCGCAGGTGGTACAGTCGGCGCTTCTCTGGTCGGACCTCGCATTCCAGGACCGCTCGCCGCTAGCAATCGCTGGCGAACGGGTGATCCTGCGCCCCGAAATTGCGGCCTTGTTGCGCGCGGCCTACGACCCGGTGCTGCCGGCCGCTGCGTCGGATCCCTCGCACGCGCTGCGGCTCATGGCGCGGATGGGGCCGCTGCAATGACACCTGACGCGCGGGCTTTCGCCGCAGACTGGGCCGCCGGCTGGAACAGCCACGACCTCGACCGCATCCTGTCGCACTACCGCGAGGATGTTGTCTTTACCTCCCGCAAGGCCGAGGCGCTGGTTGGACGGGGGCGGCTCGAGGGCAGGGACGCGCTGCGCGACTACTGGTCTCAGGCACTCGAAGCCCAGCCCGACCTCGCCTTCGAGGTTCTGGACGTCTTCGAGGGCTTCGATACGCTGGTCATCACCTACCGGAACCACAAAGGTCGCCTTGCCGCCGAGACGCTGCAGTTCGACAGCGACGGCCGGGTGCTCGCGGCCTCGGCCTGCCACCGGGAGGGCTGAGCGATGCACCGTCTGTCGATCCGGGTCTATTACGAAGACACCGACATGGGCGGCATCGTCTATTATGCCAATTACCTGCGGTTCATCGAGCGTGCGCGCAGCGAATGGGTGCGTGAGATCGGGATCGACCAGTTAGCCATGAAGGCCGAGGGCGTGGTGTTCGCTGTGCGTCGCGTTGAGGCCGACTACATCGCCCCCGCCGTCTTCGACGACCTGCTTGAGGTGCGCACCGAAGTCGCCAGCCTGACGCCCGCCCGAATGGTCATGCGGCAGGAGGTCGTCCGCGGGGAACAGTTGCTGTTTCGCGCCGACGTCACGGTGGTGTGTATCGGGGCGGCCGGACGGCCTGCGCGGCTTCCGGCAGAACTCCGCCTGTTACGCCCACCTGACCGGTTCTGAGACCACCGGGTCGCCTGCTGACAGCATAGTGATAGCTTTCCCTGTTGCTCTGCTGTAGATTCGCGCCCAATCAGGCCGCCAAAGAACGGCCACAGGCAGTATTGAGCAAAGAGCAGGTCATGGAAGCTGAAACGCTGGCAATGGCGCAGGAGATCGATTTCTCCTTCTGGGGGCTTTTCGCCCGCGCCACCTTCACCGTCAAACTCGTCGTGATCATGCTGATCGCGGCTTCGTTCTGGTCGTGGTCGATCATCGTGATGAAGCTGATCCTCTATCGCCGCGCCCGGGCCGAGGCCGAGGAGTTCGACCAGGCCTTCTGGTCCGGGGAGCCGCTCGACGAGCTTTTCGAGAAGATCGGGCCGGCGCCTTCGGGCGCTTCGGAAAAGATATTCGCCGCCGGCATGATGGAATGGCGGCGGTCGCACCGTGACGACGGCGGGCTGATCCCCGGGGCCACGGCCCGTATCGACCGCTCGATGGACGTGGCGATCAACAAGGAGGCGGAGTACCTGCGCAACGGGTTGACGGTTCTTGCCACGGTCGGCTCCTCGACGCCGTTCATAGGCCTGTTCGGCACGGTGATCGGGATCATGAATGCCTTCGTCGAGATTGCCGCGCAGCAGAACACCAACCTCGCCGTCGTCGCCCCGGGCATCGCCGAGGCGCTGATGGCCACAGGCCTCGGCCTGCTGGCGGCGATACCGGCGGTGATCTTCTACAACAAGCTGATGGCGGACTGCGACAAGATCCTCGCCGGCTACGAAGCCTTCGCGGACGAATTCGCAACCATCCTCAGCCGACAACTGGACAGCTGACATGGGCGCGGGGGTCGTACAGAAAGCCGGTGGAGCGCTAAAGCGCCGGCGCCGCACCAGCCGGGCGGTGCCGATGTCCGAGATCAACGTCACACCGTTCGTCGACGTGATGCTGGTGCTGCTGATCATCTTCATGGTCGCCGCCCCGCTTCTGACGGTCGGCGTGCCGGTCGAGCTTCCCAAGACCGCGGCGCAGGCCTTGCCCGTTGATCAGGAGGAACCGCTGACGGTGACGATCACCGCCAATGGCGGCGTGCAGATCCAGACCACCGAAACGGCCCGCGACGAGTTGGTCCCCAAGCTGCGCGCGATCGCGGCCGAGCGGACCAGCGACCGGCTGTTCCTGCGCGCCGACGGCGCGGTGCCCTATGCCACCGTTATGGAGGTCATGGGCGCGCTCAACGCCGGCGGGTTCTCCAACATCGGGCTGGTCACGGATATTGGCGGGCCGACCATGGATGGCAGGGACGGGTAGCGCGCGGTGCATGTCGGGCACTACATATCGGGCGCGGGACATCTGGCCCTGCTCGGTTGGGCGCTGTTCGGGAACGTTTTCGCGGCAGAGCCGTTGCCGTTCGAGATGACGGACGTTTCGATCATTTCCGGCGAGGAGTACGCGGCCCTCGTGGCCGGTCAGCGCGCGCCGGACTCCACAACCGATGTCGAGCAACCCAGCGCACCCGAGCAGACCGAGGACGCGCCGGAGGTCGACTCGGCCCCCGATCCCGAAACCGTGCTGCGCCCGCCGCAGCGGACCGATGCGCCCGAACCGGCAGAGACACCGCCCGAGCAACTGCCCGAACCGCCGCCGCAGGCCGATGTGTCCGAGGCCGCGCCCGAACTGCCCGAGCCCCCTTCCGACCTTTCGGTGCCGGTCCCGGACGTGGCCGAAAGCCCGACTCCGCGCGCGGCGGATCGTGTCGCCCCGGAACCTGTGGCGCAGCCCGAACCCGATGCGGCCCCGGATCCGGTAGAGCAGGAGGCGGTGACGCCCGATGCAGGCGGCGAAACCGAGACACGCGAGGCGCAGGAGGCGACCGCGCCGGAAGAGGCGGCGACCGAGATCGTCACCGAGGCCGAAAAGCCGGCGCGGGCGCCGGACCAGTCGCCGCGTCCGCCGGCGCGCCGTCCCGAACCTGCGCCGCAGGTCGCCGAGACCCCCGAGCCGGAACCGGAGCCTGCGGAAACGCCCCAGGAAACCGTCGAGGCGCCGGCGGAAGACACCACGGAGGACGCCGTTGCCGACGCGCTGGCCGAGGCGCTGTCGCAGCAGCCGTCAAGTGCGCCGTCCGCCCCCAGCGGGCCGCCGATGACGGCAGGCGAGAAAGAATCGCTGCGCGTCGCCGTATCGAACTGCTGGAATGTCGGCTCGTTGTCCTCGGACGCGCTGAAAACGACGGTGGTGGTGTCTGTGGCCATGAACCAGGATGCCACACCAATCACCGGCTCGATCCGGATGCTGTCGCAATCGGGCGGAACGGACGCATCGGCGCGACAGGCCTTCGAGGCGGCGCGCCGGGCCATCATCCGCTGCGGCGCCAAGGGTTTTGCCCTGCCACCCGAGAAATACGGGCACTGGCAGGAAATCGAGATGACATTCAATCCCGAAAGGATGCGTGTGAAATGATTTTCAGAGCGTTGTTGCTGGTCGCGGCGGGATGTCTCGCGGCATGGATGCCGGTGCAGGGTCAGGCCCAGCAGGGGCCGCTCCGGATCGAGATCACCGAAGGCGTGATCGAACCGCTGCCCTTCGCCATCCCGGTCTTCGAGGCCGAGACCGCCGAAGCCGGACAGATGGCGGCACAGGTGACGCAGGTCGTCTCGGCCGATCTCACCGGCACCGGGCTTTTCCGCGAGATCCCGGCGTCGGCCTTCATCAGTAACGTCTCGAGCTTCGCGGCCCCGGTGCAATACGCCGATTGGAAGGCGATCAACGCGCAGGCGCTGATCACCGGCGCGGTCTCGGTGCAAGGCAACACGATGAACGTGAAGTTCCGGCTCTACGACGTTTTCTCGGGGGCCGAGATGGGCGGCGGATTGCAATTCTCGGGCACCACCGACGGCTGGCGGCGCATGGCGCACAAGGTCGCCGACGCGGTCTACAGCCGGATCACCGGAGAGGGCGGCTACTTCGACAGCCGCGTGGTCTACGTCTCCGAAACCGGTCCCAAGGACAATCGCGCCAAGCGGCTCGCCGTGATGGATTATGACGGGGCGAACGTGCAGTTTCTGACCGACAGCAGTTCGCTTGTGCTGGCGCCGCGCTTCTCGCCTCAGGGCGACCGCATCCTCTTTACCAGCTACGAAAGCGGCTTCCCGCGCATCTACATCATGGACGTAGGCTCGGTGCAGCGCCGCCAGTTGCAGACGCCGGACGGCACGATGAGTTTCGCGCCGCGTTTCGCGCCCTCGGGTCAGACCATCCTCTATTCGCTGGAGCAGGGCGGGAACACCGACATCTTCACGATGGACGTCAATTCCGGCCAGTCTGTGCGTCTGACGACCGCGCCCTCGATCGAGACCGCCCCGGGGTATTCGCCGGACGGCAGCCAGATCGTCTTCGAAAGCGACCGTTCGGGCACACAGCAGCTCTACATCATGAGCGCAACGGGCGGCGAGGCGCAGCGCATCTCGTTCGGCGAGGGACGCTACGGCACGCCCGTCTGGTCGCCGCGCGGCGATCTCATTGCATTTACCAAGCAGAACAACGGGCGCTTCCACATCGGCGTGATGCGCACAGACGGCTCCGAGGAACGCCTGCTGACTGCGTCTTTTCTCGACGAGGGGCCGACCTGGGCGCCGAACGGGCGCGTGATCATGTTCTCGCGCGAAACCCAGGGTGCGGACGGGCGCTCGTCGCTCTATTCGGTGGACATCACCGGGCGCAACCTGCGCCCCGTGCGCACGCCCGAGGGCGGGTCCGACCCGTCCTGGTCGCCGCTGCAGAAGTGACCGAGACGATTCACAAGCCTGCAGGGCTGTGCTACATCCCTGCACAACAAGACAAACCCGTGAAGGACAGGGCAGACAGATGAAACTCACGCGCACGGCACTTCTTCTCATGGCAGGTCTCGCGCTCGCGGCCTGCAACAATCCCAACCGGTTCGGTGCCGACGGCGCGGCCGGCGGTGCGGCGGGCGGGGCCGGCGCGGGTGCGGGTTCGGCACTGCCGGGCAGTGCGGGCGATCCAGCGTCGCCGGCTTATTTCCAGCAGGCCGTGGGCGACCGGGTGCTGTTCCTTGTCGACCAGTCGTCGCTGACGCCCGAAGGCATCAACGTGCTCAACGGGCAGGCCACCTGGCTGCAGACCAACAGCGATTACACCGCCGTCATCGAAGGCCACGCCGACGAGCAGGGCACGCGGGAATACAACCTCGCGCTCGGGGCGCGGCGCGCCAATGCGGTCAAGGAATACCTGGTCAGCCGAGGTGTCGCCGAAAGCCGCCTGCGCACCGTCACCTACGGCAAGGAACGCCCGATCGAGATCTGCTCGAACGAGGCCTGCTATGCCAAGAACCGCCGCGCCGTGACCGTACTTGCCGCCGGCCTGACGAGCTGATCCGATGATCCGCCGCGCCGCCTTTCTCGTCGCCTGTCTTGCGTTGCTGCCGTTTTCGGCGCTGGCGCAGGATGAAACGCTTG
The DNA here is from genome assembly GCF_033436665.1 of Roseobacter sp. FCG-D35. Taxonomy (NCBI): domain Bacteria; kingdom Pseudomonadati; phylum Pseudomonadota; class Alphaproteobacteria; order Rhodobacterales; family Roseobacteraceae; genus Roseobacter; species Roseobacter sp. FCG-D35. The sequence continues at coordinate 69,185 of NZ_JAWQFO010000007.1, read as the reverse complement.
CCGATATCCGGCAGGAGCTGAACGTCCTCTACGTCGAGGTCCAGAAACTCAAGCGCGAGCTGTCGACGACCGGCGCGCCGGGGGTCAGCACGGCGGGCAATTCGGTGATCGAACGCGTCTCGGCGATGGAATCCGAGTTGCAGCGCCTGACCTCGAAAGCCGAGGAACTGGAGTTTCGGATCAACTCGATCGTCGAGGACGGAACGAACCGGATCGGCGATCTCGAGTTCCGGCTGGTCGAACTGGAAGGCGGGGACGTCTCGTCGCTGGGCGAGACCACGACGCTGGGCGGCGAGGCCGCGCAATCGGGTGCGGCTGCTGGCAATGCTCCGGCCGCGACACCGCCGCCCGCCACGCAGCCGGCGGCCCCGGGCGGCGCGCAGCTGGCGGTGGGCGAAGAGACCGACTTCAAGGCTGCGCAGGAGTCGCTGGCGGCTGGAAACTACCAGCAGGCGGCGAACCAGTTTGCCGATTTCACCCAGACCTACCCCGGCGGACCGCTCGGCCCTGCCGCCGAGCTTGGCCGCGGCACCGCGCTCGAGAACCTCGGGGATTCGCGCGAAGCCGCGCGGGCCTACCTGGCGAGCTTCAGCGCCGATCCAACCGGGCAGACCGCGCCCGAGGCGCTGTTCCGGCTGGGGCGCGCCCTTGGCGCGCTGGGCCAGACCCAGGAAGCCTGCGTGACGCTGGGCGAGGTGGGTGTACGCTTCCCGAACGCGCCGGAAGCGCAGCAGGCGGCCAGCCAGCGTGGGACGCTGGGCTGCAGCTAGGACATGGCCGGCTCGCTGGCCAGCAGGGTCTCGCGCAGCCTCGGGTATGACGCGGCGCGGTCGCTTGGCGTCGCCGTGTCGGGCGGAAGCGACTCCCTGGGCCTGCTTTACCTTCTGAACGATCTGTCGCAGGACGGCACGCTGTGTCTCGAAGCGGTGACCGTGGACCACGGCCTACGCCCGGAGAGCGCGGACGAAGCCGCGACGGTGGCCCGGATCTGCGACCAACTGGGCCTGCCGCACGAGGTGCTGCGCTGGACGGGCTGGGACGGCGTAGGCAACCTGCAGGATCGCGCCCGAACCGCACGGTACGCGCTCATTGCCGATTGGGCGAAGGGCAGAGGTCTGGATCGTGTCGCGCTCGGTCACACGCTCGACGATCAGGCCGAGACGGTGCTGATGCGACTGGCGCGCGGGGCGGGCGTCGATGGACTCTCCGGCATGACCGCGCGCACCGAGCGCGAGGGCATCGCCTGGCTGCGGCCTCTGCTCGATATCCGGCGCGAAGAACTGCGCCGCGACCTGCATGCCCGTGGCGTCGCGTGGATCGACGATCCGAGCAACGCGGACATCCGCTTCGAGCGGGTGCGGACACGCAAGGCGCTCGACACCTTGGAGGATCTGGGCATCGGCCCAGAGGCTCTGGCGCAGGTCGCCACGCGGATGCAGTCGGCGCGAGATGCCCTCGACCGTCACACCGACGCTGCCGCGGAGCGGATTGCGCACAGTGACGCCGGGGCCGTGGTTTTTGACTATGCGGCCTTTGTCGCCCTTCCTGACGAGATCGCCCGACGCTTGCTGCTGCGCGCGCTGCGGTGGATCAGCCGAGCGCCCTACGCCCCGAGACACCGGCCCGTCGCTTTGATGCTCGATGCGCTGCGCCGAGGGTCCGCCGCAACGGCCGATGGCTGCCATGCCATGCGCTCGGGCAGCGCAATCTGGGTTTTCCGGGAATGCGCAGCGGTGGATGGCGAAACCCGTGACGCGGGCGCGGTCTGGGACGGTCGTTGGCGCCTCGCAGACCCTCCGGCGGAGGAGGGGCTGACGCTGCGCGCCCTCGGCCGCGACGGTCTGGCGCAGGTGCCGGACTGGCGCGAAACCGGGCGCCCGCATGCCGCCCTGTTAGCGACGCCGTCGCTTTGGCGCGGCGAAACCCTTGTTTCCGCACCGTTTGCAGGCTTGGGCCAGGCAGCCGATTTCGTGCGCGAAGGTGACCCCGCGGCCTTCACCTTCCGCGGATTATCGCATTGAACATGGCCTTATAACCCTTATCTTAGTGGCGTGGCGCCGCCTGGATGGCCGTGCGCCCGCTGGTTATGGGAGAACGCCGTTGGGCAACGCACGCAACATCGCTTTCTGGGTGGTCCTGTTCCTGCTCATCCTGGCCCTGTTCAACCTGTTCAGCGGACCCGGGAACACGCTCCAGAGCCGCGAGATCAGCTACTCGGAATTCGTCTCGGCCGTCGAATCGGGGGACGTCAGCAACGTCACCCTCGACGGCGAGCAGGTGCGCTTCCGCCGCGCCGACGGCAACGACTACATCGCGATCAAGCCCGAGGATGCCGAGATCACCACGCTTTTGATCGACAACGACATCCCGGTGCGCGCCGAACAGCAGGAGCAGTCGGGCTTCCAGACCTTTCTGATGTCGCTGCTGCCGTTCCTTCTGCTGATCGGTGTCTGGATCTACTTCATGAACCGGATGCAGGGCGGCGGCAAAGGCGGCGCGATGGGTTTTGGCAAGTCCAAGGCGAAGATGCTGACCGAAAAGCATGGCCGCGTGACCTTCGACGACGTGGCCGGCATCGACGAGGCCAAGGAAGAGCTCGAGGAGATCGTCGAGTTCCTGCGCAACCCGCAGAAATTCTCGCGCCTCGGCGGCAAGATCCCGAAAGGCGCGTTGCTCGAAGGCCCTCCGGGTACCGGTAAGACGCTTCTGGCGCGCGCCATTGCGGGCGAGGCCGGGGTGCCGTTCTTCACCATCTCGGGTTCGGACTTCGTCGAGATGTTCGTCGGCGTCGGTGCGTCGCGCGTGCGCGACATGTTCGAGCAGGCCAAGAAGAATGCGCCTTGCATCGTCTTCATCGACGAAATCGACGCAGTGGGCCGGCATCGTGGCGCAGGCTACGGCGGTGGCAACGACGAACGCGAACAGACGCTGAACCAGCTTCTCGTCGAGATGGACGGCTTCGAGGCCAACGAGGGTGTGATCATCATCGCGGCCACCAACCGCAAGGACGTGCTCGACCCGGCACTGCTGCGTCCCGGCCGCTTCGACCGGCAGGTGACGGTGGGCAACCCGGACATCAAGGGCCGCGAGAAGATCCTCGGCGTGCATGCGCGCAAGACCCCGCTGGGACCGGACGTCGACTTGCGCATCATCGCGCGCGGCACGCCGGGCTTTTCCGGCGCGGACCTCGCCAACCTCGTGAACGAGGCCGCATTGGGTGCTGCACGTGTGGGACGGCGGTTCGTGGCGATGGTCGATTTCGAGAACGCCAAGGACAAGATCATGATGGGCGCCGAGCGCCGTTCGATGGTCATGACCGCCGAGCAGAAGGAAATGACCGCCTATCACGAGGCCGGGCATGCGCTGGTCGGCATGACGCTGCCGAAATGCGATCCGGTCTACAAGGCGACGATCATCCCGCGCGGCGGCGCGCTCGGCATGGTGATGAGCCTGCCCGAGATGGACCGGCTCAACATGTTCAAGGACGAGTGCCACCAGCGTCTCGCGATGATGATGGCCGGCAAGGCCGCCGAGATCCACAAGTATGGACCCGACGCGGTGTCCAACGGACCGGCGGGGGATATCCAGCAGGCGTCCGCGCTTGCGCGGGCGATGGTGCTTCGCTGGGGCATGTCGGACAAGGTCGGCAACATCGACTATTCCGAGGCCGCCGAGGGCTACCAGGGCAATACAGCCGGTTTCTCGGTCTCCGCCAACACCAAGGAGCTGGTCGAACAGGAGGTCCAGAAATTCATTCAGGACGGCTTTGACTGGGCCACGAAGATCATCAAGGAGCGCGAGACCGAGTTCGAGCGCCTCGCGCAGGGCCTGCTCGAATACGAAACGTTGACCGGCGAAGAGATCGGCCGCGTGATGAAGGGCGAGCCGCCGGTCCCGCCGGCCGACGAGGATGGCAGTGCCCCGGTGGAACAGCCGCCGGCCAGCGTGACCGGCATCCCCAAGGCCAAGAGCAAGAAGTCCTCTTCGGGCGGGGGAAGCCTCGAACCCGAACCCTCGACCTGAGGCACGACGGCACCATCTGTGCCATGAGGTGGAAAATGCGAAAGACCCCGCAGGACGGGGTCTTTTCTTTTTCCGTAAGGCGCTGCACTTTCGCGCGGCAGAACCGAGCCGAGGACACGCCATGCCCGCGTTGAAACCGACCGATTTCACCGCGACAGTGACCTGGCTGGGTCGCGTTGCCGACAGCGAGACGACCCTGCGGGCAGAGCCGCTCGAACAGGCCTTTCTGGGCTTTGCAGGGATCGAGGGCGAATGCCACGGCGGTCTGACGCGCAGATCCTGTTCGCGTGTGACCAGCCAATATCCGCGCGGCACCAAGATCCGCAACGTTCGCCAGCTTTCCGTGCTCTCCGACGAGGAGATGGCGCTCATCGCGCAGGGCATGAAGCTGGACCGGCTCGACCCCGCGCAGGTCGGAGCCTCGATGGTGATCCGGGGCATTCCGGATTTCAGCCATGTCCCGCCATCCTCGCGGCTGCAGTTCTCGAGCGGCGCGACGATCACCATCGACATGGAAAACCGGCCCTGCGTGCTGCCCGGACGCGAGATCGACAAGGACGCGCCCGGACACGGCCCGGCGTTCAAGACTTCGGCCCGGGGATTGCGCGGCGTCACCGCCTGGATCGAGCGCGAGGGATCGGTTGCAGTCGGCGACACGGCGCGCCTGCACGTGCCGGACCAGCCCGCCTGGACGCAGATGCAAGGCCTCGCCGGCTAGATTCGGTTTCGCAAAAGAAATCCGCGAGCGCCGATCGCCGCAACAGGCGGCACAAATGTCGGAATTGCGCACCTTTCCCCGGTTCCCAAGGCTGTAAGGAGGTGCCAGACACATCGGCGCGGTCCGACAACTTCAGGGGAACGTTCATGGCCTTCAAGACTGACATCGAAATCGCGCGCGAAGCGAAGAAGCAACCGATCCAGGACATCGGCGCCAAGCTCGGCATCTCCAGCGAAGACCTTCTCCCCTATGGACATGACAAGGCGAAGATCAGCCAGTCTTTCATCGACTCGGTGCAGGATCGCAAGGACGGCAAGCTGATCCTCGTGACCGCGATCAACCCAACGCCGGCGGGCGAGGGCAAGACCACGACCACCGTGGGTCTCGGCGACGGGCTCAACAAGATCGGTCGCAAGGCCGCGATCTGCATCCGCGAAGCCTCTCTGGGCCCGAACTTCGGGATGAAGGGCGGGGCCGCGGGCGGCGGCTATGCGCAGGTCGTCCCGATGGAAGAGATGAACCTGCATTTCACCGGCGACTTCCACGCCATCACCTCTGCGCACAACCTGCTCTCCGCGATGATCGACAACCACATCTACTGGGGCAACGAACTCGACATCGACATCCGCCGCGTCACCTGGCGCCGGGTGCTCGACATGAACGACCGCGCCCTGCGCCAGATCACCGCCTCGCTTGGCGGGGTCGCGAACGGTTTCCCGCGCGAGGCGGGCTTTGACATCACCGTGGCTTCCGAGGTCATGGCGATCCTCTGCCTCGCGCGCGATCTCGAGGATCTGCAGCGCCGCCTGGGCGACATGATCGTGGCCTACCGCCGCGACCGCACGCCGGTCTACTGCCGCGACATCAAGGCAGACGGCGCGATGACCGTGCTGCTCAAGGACGCGATGCAGCCCAACCTGGTGCAGACGCTCGAGAACAACCCGGCCTTCGTGCACGGCGGCCCCTTCGCCAATATCGCGCATGGCTGCAACTCGGTCATCGCCACGACGACGGCCCTGAAACTCGCCGACTACGTGGTGACCGAAGCCGGGTTCGGCGCCGATCTCGGGGCCGAGAAGTTCATGAACATCAAGTGCCGCAAGGCCGGGCTGAAGCCCTCGGTGGTCGTCGTGGTGGCGACGGTCCGGGCGATGAAGATGAACGGCGGGGTGGCCAAGGCCGATCTCGGGACCGAGAACGTCGAGGCGGTGGGCAAGGGCTGCGCCAACCTCGGACGCCACATCGAGAACGTGAAGAGCTTTGGCGTTCCGGTGGTCGTGGCGATCAACCATTTCGTTTCGGATACCGACGCCGAGGTCGAGGCGGTCAAGGACTACGTAAAATCCCAAGGCGCCGAGGCGATCCTGTGCAAGCACTGGGCGGAAGGCTCGGAAGGGATCACCGACCTCGCGACCCGCGTGGCCGAGATCGCCGATGCAGGGATCTCGGAATTCGCGCCGATCTATCCCGACGACATGAGCCTTTTCGAGAAGGTCGAGACCATCGCCAAGCGCATCTACCGCGCCGATGAGGTCCTGATGGACCAGAAGTTGCGCACACAGCTCAAGGACTGGGAAGAGCAAGGCTATGGCACGCTGCCGGTCTGCATGGCCAAGACCCAGTACAGCTTTACCACCGACCCGACCCGGCGCGGGGCACCGAAGAACTTTTCGGTTCCGGTGCGCGAGGTGCGCCTGAGCGCCGGCGCGGGGTTCGTCGTGGTGATCTGCGGCGAGATCATGACCATGCCGGGCCTGCCCAAGGTGCCGTCGGCCGAGAACATCAAGCTCAACGCCGACGGCGACGTCGAGGGCCTTTTCTGACAAGGAGTGGCTTCGGGCGGGGCATCGAACCCCGCCCGAAGCCCGTGTCTCCCTGACGGGGAGACACGGCAACGAATCGCAAGCGGGGTAATTGACCAGTGACGGCGGACATCATCGACGGCAAGGCCTTCGCGGCGAAGGTGCGAGGGCAGGTGGGCGAGCACGTCGCCAAGCTGAAGGCGGAACACGGGATCACCCCGGGGCTCGCCGTGGTGCTGGTGGGTGAGGATCCCGCCAGCCAGGTTTACGTGCGCTCGAAAGGCAAGATGACGGTCGAGGTCGGCATGACATCGGTCGAGCGCAAGCTGCCCGCTGACACCTCCGAAGAGGCGCTGCTCGCCGTCGTCAACGAACTGAACCAAGCCCCCGAGATTCACGGCATCCTCGTGCAACTGCCGCTGCCCGAGCACATCGACGCGGAACTGGTGATCAACGCGATCGACCCTGCCAAGGACGTCGACGGCTTTCACATCTCAAATGTCGGCCTGCTGGGCACGGGTCAGAAAAGCATGGTGCCCTGCACGCCGCTCGGCTGCCTGATGATGCTGCGCGACTACCACGGCAGCCTGTCCGGGATGGACGCGGTGGTGCTGGGGCGCTCGAACATCGTGGGCAAGCCGATGGCGCAGCTGCTGCTCGGCGACAGCTGCACGGTGACCATCGCGCATTCGCGCACCAAGAATCTGCCCGAGGTCGTGCGCCGCGCCGACATCGTGGTGGCCGCCGTGGGACGGCCCTGCATGGTGCCGGGCGACTGGATCAAGCCGGGTGCAACGGTGATCGACGTCGGCATCAATCGCGTCGAGAAGCCGGAGGGCGGGACGCGGCTCGTGGGCGACGTGGACTTCGACAGCTGCGCCGAAGTGGCAGGTGCGATCACGCCGGTGCCGGGCGGGGTGGGGCCGATGACCATCGCCTGCCTGCTGGCGAACACCCTGACCGCCTGTTGCCGCGCCAACGGCCTGCCTGAGCCCGAAGGTCTGACGGCCTGAGCCTCAGGCGCCCAGCGGCACCATCGTCCCCTGCAGAAGAGCGATCAGCGTCTCGTGCCCGGCCTCGAGCGCGTGAACCTCGGCGCTGACAACGATCAGACGCCGTCCGGGCTTGATCACCCGCCCGGTCGCGCGCAGGACATCGCCCTTTGCCGGGGCGAGGAGGTTGATCTTCATTTCCGCCGTCAGCACGTCGCATCCGGTGGACAGCACCGAAAGCGCGGAATAGCCGGCGGCGCTGTCGCCGATGGCGAAGGTCAGCCCAGCATGGCCGAAGCCCTGTTGCTGCCGGCTGCCGGGCAGGATCGGCGCGGTGATCTCGACCTGCCCCTTTTCGATCCGCGACAGCTCGGCACCCAGGGTCGCCATCATCGACTGTGCCGCGAAGCTTTCCGCGATGTGATCGCGCACGCGTTGATCCATCCCTTCCTCCCTCAGCGCGGCATCGGCACGCAGACCGGCTGCGGGCCGGTCAGGATCGCCCGCGCCTCGGCCCGCATCAGTTCGCAAAGCGTCGCCGAGCGGCTGCGCAGCCCGCCCGTATAGGTACCAAAGGCCGGCAGGATCATCCGGGCGCCGTCGACCAGGAATGCAGGCCGCGAGATGCTGCGCCCGCGCGCCGAGACCGTGGCCTTGGGATGGAAATGCCCCGAGACCTCTGCCCGCGCGCTGGGATCGGCAATATGCCGGAAGGTCAAGCCACCCAACTGCCAGTCGCGCAGATGCGTGCCGCCGAGATCGACCGGACCGGGATCGTGGTTGCCTTCGATCCAGATCCAGCGCCGGCCAGCCTGCAATCGCGCGATCCAGAGCCGCTCCTCCTCCGGCAACATTTGCGCCACTTCGGTATCGTCGAAACTGTCTCCGAGACAGATCACCGTTCGCGCCTCGGTCTGGTCGAGATCGGCGGCAAGGCGCGTCAGCGTGTCCCGGGTTTCGTAGGGCGGCAGCGCCGCGCCGCCGCGGCGCGCGATACGCTCGGATTTGCCCAGGTGCAGGTCCGACACACACAGGAGCCTCTGCTCGGGCCACCAGAGGGCACCCGAACCCAGCGCCTTGAGAGTGGCGCCGAAAAATTCGACATCACATGCGTTCATGATTTGTTCATTGCGCAAACCGCCCGACGTTTCAAGCCCCGGCGTGGCGGCGATGCCCTACCAGCCAACCCGCCATTTCGGCTTGTCCGCGGGCGGCGGCGTGATCGTGGCGAGGCCCGAACTCTGCATGAGTTTTGCCGATTCCTCGGCCAGCAGCCGTTCGTCGGCCTGGCCCTTGATCGGCACCCGCCCCATCTCGAGCAGCATGGGGGCTGCCAGCGGGCTCACGCGCTTGAGGCGGACAAGATCGATGCGGTCGCCGATCCGCGCGATCATTTCCTCGATCCGGCCGAAATCCACGAGGCCCCGCGTCGCCTCCTCGCGGGTGATCTGCAGCATCAGGTGGTGCGGGTCGTAGCGCTGCAAGGTGTCATAGAGAATGTCCGACGAGAACGTTGCCTGGCGTCCGGTCTTGCGCGCGGCGGGCGTGTTGCGTTCGATCAGCCCGGCGATCGTGGCGCTGGCCCGGAAGGTGCGCTTCATCACCGCGTTGCCCGCAAGCCAGGTCTCGAGCCCGTCCTCGAGGGCCACGAGATCGAAAAGCGGTGCGGGATCCTCGATCGCGTCCAGCCCCCAGATCAGCGTGCCGTAGTCGGTGGCGAGAAAGCCCAGGGGATGCAGGCCGATCTCTTCCATCCGCTTGGTCAGCAACAGCCCCAGCGTCTGCTGCCCGTTGCGTCCGGCAAAGCCGTAGATCGCGGTCTGTCGCAGCCCGTCGTGCGGAAAGCTCTCGATCAATAGCCGCCCCGGCTCCGGCAGACGGCTGACCTCGCGCTGCAGGGCGAGCCATTGCGCTGTGTGATCCGGCAGCTCGGGCCAGGAAGGCTGCTGGAACATCTCCACGATCCGGGCGGAGAGCTGCGTCGAGGTGGCGAACTTCGTACCCATGAAGGTTGCGATCTTGGGTTTCTTCGCCGCGTCGCGCGTGACCTCCACGGTCATCTCGCGCAGGCCCTCGTAACGCACGATGCGCCCGCCGATCAGGAAGGTGTCCCCGGCGCTGAGAGAGGCCGCGAAGCCTTCCTCGATCTCGCCCAGCGGCGTGCCGCCGCGGTTGCCGCGCAGCCGGACCTTCAACGTGTCGGTATCCTGGATGGTGCCGATGTTCATCCGGATGCGCTGGGCCGCGCGCGGGTCGCGCAATTGCCACATCCCGTCCACGCGCCGCATCAATCGCTGCCAGCGATCATAGGCCCGCAGCGCGTAGCCCCCGGTCGCGCAGAACTCCAGGCAGGCATCGAAATCCTCGCGCGGAAGATCCGCATAGGCTCCGACGGTCCTGACTTCGGCGTAGAGCGCGTCGGCATCGAAGGGCCCGGCGGCGGCTGTGATCAGGATGTGCTGGCAGAGAACATCCCGTGGACCCGGGCCGCGGGGTTCGCCGTCTAGGGCGCCCGCGCGCACCGCGTCGAGCGCCGCGACGCATTCCACGACCTCGAAGCGGTTCGCCGGAACCAGCAGCGCCTTCGAGGGTGCGTTGTACCGATGGTTGGCCCGCCCGATCCTCTGCACAAGCCGCTTGACGTTCTTTGGCGCGCCGATCTGGATCACCAGGTCCACGTCGCCCCAGTCGATCCCCAGATCGAGGCTCCCGGTGCAGACCACCCCGCGCAACTCGCCGCGCACCATCGCCGCCTCTACGCGCGCGCGCTGTGCGCGGTCGAGCGAGCCGTGGTGGATCCCGATCGGCAGCGCCTCCTCGTTGGCAAGCCACAGGTTGTGAAAGAAGATCTCGGCCTGCGCCCGTGTGTTGTGAAAGATCAGCGTGGTCTTGTGGCGCCGGACCTGATCGAGCACGGCCGGAATCGCGTAGGCCGCGCCGCCGCCCGACCAAGGCGGGGCCTCGTCGGTCGTCAGCATCGCGATGTCGGGCGCCGGTCCCGGATCGGCCAGCAGGATCTCGCAGGGGTCGGGGTGGCGTGCCAGAAGGTGCGCGATCCCTTCGGGGTCTTCGACCGTGGCCGAGAGCCCGACACGTCTCATCCCGGGGCAAAGCCGCTGCAACCTGCCCAGCGCAAGCATCAGCTGATCGCCGCGCTTCGATTCGGCAAGCGCGTGGATTTCGTCGACCACGACGCGCCGCAACCCGGCGAACATCCGCGGCGCATCCTCGTAGGAGGTCAAGAGCGCGAGACTCTCGGGTGTGGTCAGCAGGATATGCGGCGGATCGGCGCGCTGGCGTTTCTTCTGCGTGGCCGAGGTATCTCCGGTCCGGTCTTCGATACGGATCGGCAGGCCCATCTCGGTCACCGGCGCGGTCAGGTTGCGCCGGATATCCGCGGCCAGTGCCTTCAGGGGCGAGACGTAGAGCGTGTGCAGCCCGTCGCGCGGATCCTGCGCAAGATCGGCCAGCGTCGGCAAAAAGCCCGCCAGCGTCTTGCCGCCGCCCGTCGGCGCGATCAGCAGCAGTGCCGGCGCGTCGGCGCGCTCCAGCATCGCCTGCTGATGTGGATGGATCGCCCATCCGCGCGCGGCGAACCAGGTCTCGATAATTGGCGGAAGCGCGGGCATGAGGCAAAGATAACGCGCTGCCCGTCGGGCGCCAGCGATCCGCGCCCTTCTCTGGTTCGAAAATATCCCGGTGGTCCGGGGGCAGCGCCCCCGGCCTTACTTCACGATTTTCTCGTCCTTGACGAACATGTTCGCCCAGGCCCGGTCGATGAGGTCCGGAGACATCTGGTAGGGAATGCCCTCGAAATCGCAGATCGACATCATCTGGTCGATCAGGAAGATCGGCTGGTAGTTCGCATAGACGTTGTCGATCGTCGGGTACTTTACCTTCAGCAGGTGCACCAGCGTCGCCTCGTCCAGCGGCATGCCGCGTTTGCGCGCCACCATGGCGAAGATCTTCAGGAAATTCTCCTGGTTCGGCCCGTCGATCTTGATCTTGAAGAAGATCCGGCGCAGCGCGGCCTGGTCGAAGATCTCGTTGGGATGGAAGTTGGTCGAGAAGATCACCAGCGTATCGAAGGGCACCTCGAACTTCTCGCCCGACTGCAGCGCGAGAATGTCGCGACCCTCTTCCAGCGGCACGATCCAGCGGTTGACCAGCGCCTGCGGCGGTTCGGCCTGGCGCCCGAGGTCGTCGACGATGAAGATACCGCCGGTAGATTTCAGCTGCAGCGGCGCCTGGTAGGTGCGCGCCGTGGGATTGTAGACAAGGTCGAGCATCGACAGCGACAGTTCGCCCCCGGTGATCACTGTCGGGCGTTCGCAGCGCACGTAGCGCGTGTCGTAGCGCACGTTGCGGCGAAGCGTCGTCGGATCGTCGACCTGTTCTTCGGCCGCGGAATGCACGATCGGGTCGTAGACCGTGATCACCTGTCCTGCGTACTCGATCGCGCGCGGCACGTAGACCTTGTCGCCGAAAGCGTCGCGGATGCCGTTCGAGATCGACGACTTGCCGTTGCCCGGCGGGCCGTACATCAGCACCGAACGCCCCGCGGAGACCGCGGGCCCGAGATGATCGAGCAACTCGCCGGGCAGAACCAGGTGACCCATGGCGTCGGTCAGCTGCTGGCGCGTGATCTGCAGGTTGCGCACCGACTGGCGCTTGACCTGCTCGGAATAGACCTCGAGCGGGACCGGCATCGCGCCGTAGTATTCGGATTGCGCCAGCGCGTCGAGCGCGCGCGCCTTGCCGGCATCGGTCAGCTGATAGCCCATCTCGTTGCCGTTGTTGGCGTTCAGCGTGCCGGTCGCTTCGATCAGGCGCTGGTCGCGGGCCATGTCGATCAGCTCCTGCGTGACCTGGATCGGCAGGCAGACCGCGCGGGCGAGATCGCTGACCATGCTGACGTTCTTGCGGAAGATCGTCTTGAGCACGATGTCCCGCATCATCGTCACGGGCAGCTTCATCTCCTCCAGCCGGCGCGGCGGCGGCGGCGCCATGACGGCGCTGGACTGCATGTTCATCTCGGGACCCTCGTACTGATTCCTCCGGCGCTTTGGCCGGTCCGCTCGACAATCCCCTGACTAGCGCAGGACTGTGGCGATATTCAGGCGCCGAAGACGCATCCCAGTCCGAGGTAGGTCGCGAGCGTCGTGCCGAGCGCGAGGCCCATTGGGAATTTCTTGGTTTCCGACCAGCTCTGCCAGTGCGGCGCCAGCGCCCGGAGGCGGCTATGCTTGGCGATGCGATGGGTGACGAAGGCCGCCAGCAGGATCGCCGCGAAAAGCGCCATCAGCAGGCGCAGGTCTCCAAGAGCGATGAACGGCGCCGCGGCGGCGGCAAACTTGGCGTCGCCCGCGCCCATGACGCCCGCCGCGTTCAGAACGACCCCAAGCACAAGGACGATGCCCAGTTGGGCAAGCCGCCAGAAGTAGACATCCCAATTGGGCAGGGCGAAGGGGCCCAGCAGGACGAAGACGGCGAAAAGCGCCACTACCGCCCGGTTGGTGATCGTCATCCGCGACAGGTCCGTGAAACAGACGTAAAGGCAGATCGGGAGCGCGAGTGGCAGGAACCACCACGCGGAGTAGGCCGTGATCGCCATGCGTTGTACGGATCAGCCGGCCGCGGCGCCGCCATCGAGCGCGCGCAGCGAGCGCACCGCCGCTTCGAAATGCTGGGGATGGGTGTCGATGGCATCGCGCAGCAGGCTCTTGCCGGTCTCGACATCGCCTTGCTTGATCGCCGACAGCGCCAGCGTGTGCAGCAACTGCGCCCGCTCGGTCTGATCCATCGGGATCACCGGCAGCACGTATTCGCGCTGGGCGCCCCGCGCGAGGATCAGGTTGTTCTTGGCGGTAAACAGCGTCGGATCCTGCCGGATCGCCTCGCCGAAGAGTCGTTCGGCGTCGGTGTAGTCGCCCCGCGTCAGCTTGGAATAGCCCCAGTTGTTCAGCACGCCCGCCGGCTTCGTGGTCAAACCCACGGCAGTTTCATAGAAGCTGTCGGACTTCGACCATTCCTCGTTGCTGTCGGCGAGCATCGCCTCGAGCCGGTAGCGGTTGAATGTCTCGTGCGTCGGCGGCACCGCGTCGAGCACGGCTTCGGCCTTCTGCCAGTCCCCGGCGCGGATCAGCGCGTCGGCATACTCGATGCTGTCATCGGGCGTGGCGCCCTTCATCTTGGTCACCTTGCCCCAGGCCGGGGCGGCTTCGGGGAAGCGTTTGGCGCGCACCAGCGAAGAGGCGAGCCCGCGCTGCAGGTCGATGCGGTCGGGCTGCTGCTTGCTGGAGCGGGCGAAATAGTCGACCGCCTCGTTCGGGTCGGCCACGGTCAGCATCACGTCACTGAGGTTGGATTCGTCGACGACGTTGACGTCCTGGAAGGCGCGTTCAACGGTCTCGTCGGCATCCTTGTCGGCGCATCCTGCAAGCGCGATGAGGCCCGCCGCCCAGGCGGACAGGAAAATGGGGTGGCGCATTTGTTGCGTCCTTTTGCTGCTCGTGCCGTGATTATGGCTCCGACCGGATCACGTAGTCACTGCTTCCGCGCCGGACGAGTTCATAATTGTCGTCAACTGTGTCTTCTGTATCAGGATTTTCCGTGATCTCGATGGCGCGGCGCAAATTGTCCCGGATCGCGTCGGTCTGGCCGTTGTCGAGGGCGTAGGCCTTGCGGAAGATCTGTTCGGCCTCGGCGGTCTCGCCCTTTTCCATCAGCACCACGCCGAGGTTGTTCCAGACTTCGGGTCGCTCGGCATCCTCCTTGGTCGCGCGGCGCAGCTGCGTCTCGGCCTGTCCGAGACGGCCGAGCCCGAGGTTGGCGGCACCCAGCCCCGAAAGGATCTCGGCGTCGAGATCGCCGCGGTCGAGGGCCGCGCGGTTGAAGGCGTCGATGGCAAGTTCGTACTCGCCGGCCGAGACCAGCCTGTGACCGACCTCGATCGCGGCGACGCTGTCGCCGCGCGGGTCGATGCCGGGGGCGTAGACTCCGTCCACGGTCGCGGAAAGGCCGCCTGTGTCCGTACAGGCGGCCAGTCCGATCGTCGTTGCCAGAAGCGCGCCGCGCAGGGCGGCAGGCGCGATTGGATGTTTCATAAGGTCAGGGGGTCACGTTCCCCAGCTGGGTGATATTGTGCACCGAGGGGCCGACCAGGATGATCAGCAACGGCGGCACGGTCAGCATCATTGTCGCAAGGGTCATCTTGGTTGGCAACTTGTTTGCGGCTTCCTCGGCGCGCATCACGCGCTTGTCACGCATCTCGCCGGCGTAGACCCGCAGTGCGTCGGCGATCGAGGTGCCGAAGCTGGTCGATTGCACGAGGACCGTGACGAAGGACGAAACATCCTGCACGCCGCAGCGCTCGCCCATGTCGTTGAGCACCGAGACCTTGTCCTTGCCCGCCTTCATCTCGTAGGCGACCATCTCGAACTCCTGCGCCAGCGCCGGGTAGGAGGCGTGCAGCTCGCGCGCCACGCGGACGATGGACTGGTCCAGCGACTGGCCGGCCTCGACGCAGACGAGCATCATGTCGAGCGCGTCCGGAAAGCCGTTGGTGATCTCTTCCTTGCGCATGCCGACGCGGCGCTGAACCCAGTAGGAGGGCAGGTAGTAGCCGATCGCACCGGGGATGATCGTGTAGATCATCGTCTTCTGGGTGCTCATGCCTTCGCCGCCGCCAAGCAGGTTGATATAGACGAGGCCGATGATCAGACCCAGGATGCCGAGCGCGAACTGCGCAAAATGGAACATCCGCACCGCGTCGCGGCTGCGGTAGCCGGCCTGGCGCAGTTCGAGCTGTTTCTTGCTCAGCGCCTCCGTGTCCTGCGGTTCGAGAAAGCTCGCAAAGCGCTGCAGCTGCTCGTTGCGCTCGCCCTGGCGCAGGCGCTGGCTGGGCTCGCTGGACGTCGGTTTCTGGATGGACCTCTTGAGCTTGTCCATCGGGTCCTCGGGCTGGACCAGCATCAGAGAAACGGTGACGATGACCATCATCACGCCGAGCACCCCGACCAGGATGATCGGGCCCATCGGCCCCAGCATCGCGGTGACGGTGTCGTTGAGCGAAGTGAGAAATTCCATGACCGTCGTCCTCAGACCTTGATGTTCGTCAGCATGCGCATGACGAAGAGGTTGGCCGCCAGAAACAGGCCGACGGCAAAGCAGGCGGGGATGAAGAGCGCATGGTCGCGCACCTCGTCGTAGTAGTTCGGATCGAGCACGTTGATGACGATCAGCGCCACGATCGGGAAGGCCGAGAGGAACTTGCCTGACCACTTGGCCTCGGCCGTGATCGCCTTGACGCGGCGGAACAGGCGGAAGCGGGCACGGATCACCTTGGCGAGGCCAGCGAGAATCTCGGCGAGGTTGCCGCCCGATTGCTGCTGGATCGACACCGCAACGGCCAGAAAGCGCAGGTCCTGCATGTCGAGACGCTCGGCCATTTCCTTGAGCGCATCGCCGACGTCTCGGCCGTAAGCGTTCTCGTCCGCGATGATGCCAAATTCGGAGGCCAGCGGGTCAGCGACCTCCTTGGCGACGATCTGGATCGCCGACGAGAACGGATGGCCGACCCGCAGCGAGCGAACCATCAGTTCGACGGCGTCGGGCAGCTGTTCCTCGATCATCGACAGCCGCTTGTTGGCCTTCATCGATACCCACATGTAGACGCCACCGAAGCCGATGCCGATCGACAACAGGATGCGTACCGGTGGTTGTGTCTCGGTACCCACGGTCAGACCCAGAAACGCGAAGATCGCCAGCCCGATCATCACCATGATCAGTTGCTGCGGCGAGAAGGCGATGGCCGCCTTCTGCGCCTTCTCTCCCAGCATCGAGTAGAGCGGGATCGACTTGGTCTTCATGTGCTGCTGCATTTCCTTGCGCAGCTTTTCCAGCACCTCTTCGCGCCCGGCTCCCTTTTCGAGCATGTCCAGCCGGCGGTTCACGCGGCTGTTGAGGCTGATCGACTTGCCGAAGGCGACAAGATAGATGCCTTCGACGAGAACGAGGACGCCCACGAAGATCAGGCCGTAGATGATCGGTTCCGCACTCATTTCGGATCGTCCTTATTGGGCCGCGATGGGCTCGTAGATGGAAGGTGGCAGGTCATAGCCCCACATGCGGAAGCGCTCGGCGTAGTTGCTGCGCACCCCGGTTGCGGTGAAATGACCGATGATCTTGTTCTCGGGCGTCAGGCCGACGCGCTGGTAGCGGAAGATCTCCTGCATCGAGATCACCTCGCCTTCCATGCCGGTGATCTCGGTGATCGAGGTCATCCGGCGCGAGCCGTCCTGGAGACGGCTGGCCTGCACGATAAGGTTGACCGCCGAGGCGATCTGGCTGCGCACGGCCTTGAGCGGCATCTCGATACCGGCCATGGCGATCATATTCTCGAGGCGCGAAATCCCGTCACGGGCCGAGTTGGCGTGGATCGTGGTCATCGAGCCGTCGTGGCCTGTGTTCATGGCCTGCAGCATGTCGATGACTTCCTCGCCGCGCGTCTCGCCGACGATGATCCGGTCCGGGCGCATCCGCAGCGCGTTCTTGAGACAGTCGCGCGGGCTGACCTCGCCCTTGCCCTCGACGTTCGGCGGTCGGCTTTCCATGCGCCCCACATGGGTCTGCTGGAGTTGAAGTTCCGCGGTGTCCTCGATCGTCAGGATGCGCTCTGAGTTGTCGATGAAGGACGAGAGCGCGTTGAGCGTCGTCGTCTTGCCCGAACCCGTACCGCCGGAGACGATCACGTTCAGCCGCGTTGCGACGGCGGCCTGAAGGTAGGCGGCCATTTCCTCGGAAAAGGCGCCGAAGGCTACAAGGTCGTCGATGCCGAGCTTGTCCTTCTTGAACTTCCGGATCGAGACCAGCGATCCGTCCACCGCAACCGGAGGCACCATGGCGTTGAAGCGCGACCCGTCCTTGAGCCGGGCGTCGACGTAGGGGTTCGATTCGTCGACGCGGCGTCCGACCGCGCTGACGATCTTGTCGATGATCCGCAGCAGGTGGCGCTCGTCCTTGAAGGTGATGTCGGTCAGTTCCAGCTTGCCCGCACGTTCGACGAAGATCTGCTGCGGTCCGTTCACCAGAATGTCGTTGACCGAATCGTCCTTGAGCAGGGTCTCGAGCGGGCCGAGACCGGTCACCTCGTCATAAAGCTCCGAGGTGAGGGTCTGGCGATCGTCGCGGTTGAGAACCACGGCACGCTCTTCGAGAAACTCGCCGGTGATGGCGTTGATCTCGGCGCGCAGGTCCTGTTCGGTCGCATGTTCGAGCGCGGCGAGGTTCAGGTTGTCCAGAAGGACGCGGTGCACGTCGAGCTTGATCTCGCCAAGACGCTCCTTGCGCTTGCGCTCCTTGTCCATCGGTGCGACCTGCGCGGCCGCAGCCGCTGGCGCGGGCTTGCGCGTCACCGACGCGGCGGCCTTGGCCGTGGGCAGTTCGGCGACCTTGCCGCTGTCGTTTGCTGGCGGGAGTTCGAGCTTGCCGGCGGGCTTTTTGTACTTGGAAAACATGGCACTGGGCTCCGGTGCGTCAGGCGGCCTTTACCTGGGCGCTGTTCAAATCGTTGATCGATGCGGCGAGCTTGGCGATTTCACGGCGCAGCGGGTTCTTCGGCGCCGAGGTCGCGAGCGGCAGGCCGTGATCGGCGCCCTGCGTGATGGCCTTGCCGCCGTCGGGAAGTTGCACGTCGATGGAGATCGACAGCGATTCGCTCATCCGCTTCACCCGGCTCTTGCCGCTCAGGTCGGTGAACTTGGGCGCGCGGTTGACCACGTAGCGCAGCTTTTCGACCGGCAGCTCCTCGGCCTGCAGCGCGCGCTTGAAGCGCAGCGTGTTCTGGGCCGAGCGCATGTCGAGCTCGATCATCGCGAAGTAGATGTGCGCGGCGTGAAGGACCGTCTCGGACCACTGAACCAGTGTCGACGGCATGTCGATGACGACGTAGTCGAAATGGCTGCGCGCCATGTCGAGGATCCGGCTCACGTCCTCGGCGCCGATGATGTCGAGCGGGAGCATTTCCGACGGCGCCGTGAGAACCTGCAACTTGTCGCCGAAAGTCAGCAGCGATTGGCCGAAGCTCTCTTCGTCGAGAGCCTCGGTGTCCGATAGCATCTCGTAGACCGCTTCGCGGCGCGGCAGGTCGAGAAAGGTCGACACCGAGCCGAATTGCAGATCGAGGTCCAAAAGGCAGACCGACGGCCCGTTCTCTTTGCCGGTGTTGGCGAGCTCCCAGGCGAGGTTGGTGGCCATCGTGGTCGACCCGGCACCGCCGGAGAGCCCGTGCACCACGATGATGGCCCCTTCCTTCTGGTTGCCGGTCTGCAGCAGTCCGGCGCCGGAGGTCACCTGCTTCGGAAGATCGGGCGCGCGAACGCGGTCGATCGCCTGGGCGAGCTCGTTCTCGGGCAGGGGGTAGGGCACGAACTCGTCCGCGCCTTGCCGCAACAAGCTGTGCAGCGCCGCCGGGGTCACGTCCTCGGCGATCAGAATGACCTTGATGTTGCGGCTTTTGGCCTGCCCGATGATCTCGCCCATCAGGACGAGGTTTTCCTCGTCGCTCTCGTCGATGGCGAGGCACACAAACTCCAGCGCCTGCGCCTCGGGCTGGCCGAAGAAGGCCAGCGCCTCGGCAAAACCGAGATCGCCCCAGCTTTCCCCCAGCGCCAGTTCCATGTCCTCGATCAGCAGGTCGAAGTTCTGCACGTCGCGACTGATCGTGCATGCCACGATCGGCGCCGTATCGGGGATTGGCATTGCGCTGCTCATTGCCTCGTCATCCTTTGCTCACGAAGGGCGAAGTCGAGCGGCTAGAAGGGGTAATAAAATCGCCCACGGCCAATTCGCAATCTCGCCCCGGCCTGCCTCGAAGGACAGGCACAAGTGTCCCATTGCGTTAGTGGTCGCTTGAAATGTGGGCGAGATTAGGGCCGAAACTGCCCAATTGTTGGGTTTGTCGACACAATGGCCGGCCCCGGCCCGTGATCAGTTCGGAGCCTGTGCCACGGTCTGATCGAGACCGGTCAGCGTTGTCTGGCTTCTCGCGCTGGCGACATAGTCGCGGTAGATGATCTGCGCGTACTTGCCGTCGAGCACGTTCCGGTGCGTCTTGACGAACCCGGTGACCTCGGTGACCGTGCGGCGGTTTCGGCGCTCGGCGCTCTGGGTCGCGATGACGGGCTGGGTTTCGCCGAAGGAGGCGACGGCCTCGAGCCGCGACCGGCTGATGCCATGCGTGGTGAGATAGGCAACCACCGCCTGGGCGCGCCGTAGCCCGAGGCTCTTGTTGTATCCCGGTGAGCCGACGAGGTCGGTATGTCCGTAGACGCGGAAGCGCACTTCCGGGAACTGCCGGATCCAGTGCGCCTGCTGACGGAGCACTGCCTGGGCGTTGGCGTCGAGCACGGCGCTGTTGAAGGCGAAGGTCACGGTGTTCGGGACTTCCTGCGCAAACCGGGTGCCCAACGCGTAAGTGTAGTCGCGTTCACCGGACTGGATCATCAGGTTGTTAACCGTCGCGTTGCCGAACTGGCCGCCGTCGGCAAGCGCCCCGGCCTCGCGGTGGAACTGGGTATAGACCGGATCCGCGCTCGTGCATGCGGTGAGCAGGGCCATCCCGCTGACGAGACCGGCAGCGTGGCGGAGATTTATTGTCTTCGTTTTCATTGTCTTACTCCATCACGTAGCCGTAAGAGCCACTGAAGTCCTGCCGGGCAACCTCGCCGGCCGGTCCCTTGGCGACCGGTGCGGTGTCGGAGGCCGTGCGGCCGAAGAGGAAGAGATCCTTCTCGGACGGCGGCTTGATCCGGTCGGTCGGCAGAGCGAGCACCTCGCCGCGCGTCGGAGTGACGAGATGCGCGGTGATGATGATGACCAGTTCGGTCTGGCTGCGCTGGTAGCTGGCGCTGCGAAACAGCGCGCCAAGCACAGGCACGTCGCCGATCCAGGGCAGCTGCGAGTTCTGGTCGATAAAGTCGTCCTGCAGCAGACCCGCGATCGCGAAGCTTTCGCCGTCCTGCATCTCGACCGTTGTCGAGGTCTCGCGCCGGGTAAAGGCGGCGATCTCGAAGCCGTTGTCGATCTGGATGCCGTTCGACGGGTCGATCGCCGACACCGCGGCCTCCAGTTCGAGGTTGATCAGGTCCTTGTCGACCACCCGCGGGATGAAGTTGAGCTCGATACCGAAGGGCTTGAACTCGATGGTAATCGTGTCGTTTTCCTGTGCCACCGGCACAGGGTATTCGCCGCCGGCGAGGAACTTGGCTTCCTGGCCGGAGAGGGCCACGAGGTTCGGTTCCGCCAGAGTGCGGACGACGCCCTTGCGTTCCAGCGCCTCGAGCAGGATGCCGACTTGCGTGGATCCGGCGTTGAAACCGAAGACGATGGCGCCCGCATTGGTGTTCGAGCCCGGAATGTTGCCGTTGAGGGCATTGGCTGCGGCGCCCGCCGTGTTCAGGGTGCCGGTACCGCCGCTGAGACCCAGGTCGCCGCCCAGCGTGTTGCCGTTGATCGACAGCGAGGAGCTGAGCGATTTCGACACCTGGCGCTGCATCTCGGCGAACCGCACCTTGAGCATGACCTGCTGCACGCCGCCGACACTCATCAGGTTGGATACACGATCCGGCGCGTAACGTTCTGCGAGATCGAGCGCGCGTTGCAGGTGCTGGCTGCTCGATACGGTGCCCGAAAGCACGATGCCGTCGTTGGCCGTGCGCACGTCGATCTGCTCGCCGGGCAGGATCTGCCGCAAGCGTTCCTTGAACTCGGTCACGTCGGGTGCCACGCGGACGTCGACGTTGGTGATCAGCTGACCGGTCGCGTCGAGCAGGGTCAGCGTGGTCAGGCCAGGCGATTTGCCCAGCACATAAATGGTGCGGTCCGACAACGACGAGATGTCGGCGATGCCGGGGTTCGCGATGCTGAGTTCCGAGAACGGCGTGTCGCTTTCGACGACGACCGCGCGGTTCATCGGAACGTTTAGGGTCCTGTTGGTGCCCTTGTTGACGACTCTGACGTTGTCCTGCGCGTATGCGGTCACCGGAACGGTCAGAGCCAGCGGACTCACGGTCAGTGTCAGCCCCAGAAGAGCCGCTTTAAAAACTCTGTCGATTTTCATGTGACCTGCCTTTTTGATCACGCCTCAAGGTCGGGTCTTCTTGCCCGAATGGCTGCACTCTGGGCGAGTTTCCATTTTTTTGCAAGAATCAACGGGTTCGCTTGCGCAGCTTATGTGGGCGTGAGGCAACACGCGAAAAACGGGAAGGGGCGCAGCGATGCCCGCGACGCCCCTTCAAACCCTTGAAAGCGTTCAGTTCGTGCAGGGAATCGGGATTTCCATCACTTCGGCGCCACGGCGCGTCCGGATGGTGCAGACCTTCTCTTCCTGGGCCTGCACGATCACCTCTTCCTCGACGATGCCGAGCAGCGTGCGCTGGTCGACCTCGATCGCTGAGGCGATGGTGTCGTCACCGGTTCCGACCAGCGACAGGGTCAGATTCCCGGTGGCCTGTGCCTGGGCGAGGGCCGCGACTTGCTCGGGCGAGACGGACACCGTGACGGTGCGCGCGATGGTGGCCTCACCCAGGGAAACCGCGCTCTGGTCGATGGCGATCAGCCGCACGGCCGCCTCGATCAGCTTGGTCACTTCCTTGCGTCCGTCGTTCGACCCGATCTGGCCGGTCCAGTAGACGTCGACCTTGTCGCCCGGCCGCAGGAAGCCCGAGACGCCGCTGGCGACGTCGACCTTGATGGTGAAGGCACGCATGCCGCGTTCAAGCCGCGAGGTAAGGCCGGCGTCTTGGCCGGGCTCGGTCACCTTGACGGCAAGCACGGCCTCGCTGGCCTCCATGTCGCGCACGATCAGGCGCGGTGCCGGGTTGTTCGGCGGAAACAGCGTGTCCATCTCGGTGAAGGCGCCCTCGGGAATTGCCGTCTCGGGCCAGTTCACCTCTCGGACATCCTCCCTGGTCAGCTCCTCGCCGTATTTGAGGGCCCGGTCGGCCACGAACACGGTGACGGTCGGCACGACCTGTTCGCGCGCTGCGCGTTCCCGCGCGAGTTCCGCCTGATAGGCGCCGATGTAGTTCTTGGCCATGTAGACCGCTCCGCCGGCAAGCGCGACGCCGAAGAGCAGGACCAGCCCGAAAATCATACGCATGACAATTACCTCTTTCCCCCGTGAGCCCCGGCGGTACCGCAGAGGCGTTCGATTGCCCGGTCGAAACTGACCGGTGAATGTGTCAATTTCGGGAACGCCCGGTGTTCACTGTTGGGCAGGCGGCGCCGGCTTCGACATTGCGGCGGAACGCCTGCCCGAAGGTTCCCGGAAAATGCGAACGCAGGGCGCGCGGCCCTGCGTTCGGATGTCCCGGATAGGGTGTGTCAGAATGTCCAGCCGGTCAGGAAGCTCGCGATCGACGTCGATGGGTCGACAACAGCGTCACTGATCTCGGAGACGACAAGCAATGCCAGGCCGACGACGGCGGCGGTCAGCACCACCCAGTCGACAGTTACCGCCCCGCTGTCTTCGTCTCTGAATTTTCTGAGCGCATGCAACATAACGTGTGCCTTCATTAACGGGGCCCGGTCGGGACCTGGAAGAGAAGAGGGCCACCATCTCCGCCGAGACAGCGGCCCCCGATCAGGCAGTCAGCGATCAGTCGGTGCCGCCGCCGCCGGTGTTCGGATCCTGCGCCGACAGGAAGGTGCCGGTCTTGGCGGTCAGGTCGGTCGCGCCGGTCTCGATCGAAGTGTAGGCAGCGATTGCCAGGCCAACGACAGCAGCCGTCAGAACCACCCAGTCGACCGTCACAGCACCGTCTTCGTCTTTGCGGAATTTGTTCAGAAAGTTGATCATCGTGTGTCCCTCCAAAGGATCATAAGATTTACCATTCACAACCTTGCCGCCCCTGGTGACCGTCTCTCTCGTTTGGTCCGGTCGACTTGGTATGACGCTATAAAGCTCTCCGATTGGGGCATGAATTTGACCGCAATTGTGACATTTGCATCGCAGAGCGGAAAATCTCTCGAAAAATGTTTAAGCAACTGATGTTTAATAAAAAATTGCTGAAAGTCGGTGCAGCCGACGCGGCCATTTACGATTGAAAGTACACGAATATGGCGAAATAGCCGGTTTCAGGTCCGCTTGTGGCTATGCCGGTGGGGCCTTTTCTGCGAATATGCTTGGCAAAACAGCACATAAAGAAACTCGAGCAGGTTTCATGCGCAATCTGATGACCATTTGCCTCCTTGCGGGGGCGCTCGCTGCTGTGCAGGCCAGCGCCGACGCGCCGCGCCCGTTTCCGGAATTCAGCGCCAAGCGCGTCACGGTCCCGAAAGCCGGGCAGAAACGCATCACGGTGCAGATCGATCCCGACGAGCAATTGCCCAGTGCGCCCTCGACACCGCTGCGGCCTTATCACGACGACGATCCCGACACCGTGGTCACCGCCGCGGCGGCCCCGGCCTTGCCGCCGGGGGCCGTCGGGCAATTTTCCTGGTTCTGGGACAAGGTCTCGCCCGCCGCGGAACAATCCGGACCCGGGCGGCTCGACATGGCGATGCGCACCCTTGCGGGCGCGGCCGGGCGCGTGCCGGCGCCGCGCCTTCAGCACATGCAGTCGATCGCGCGCGCCAACGGCGTCGACATCCTCAAGTCGACGATCGGCACCAGCGTCTCTCCGGCCCTCGTGCTTGCGGTGATCACCGTGGAAAGCGCGGGTCGCGTCAACGCCGTCAGCCACGCCGGTGCGCAGGGGCTGATGCAGCTGATGCCGGATACGGCGGCGCGCTTTGGCGTCAAGGACAGTCTCAAGAGCGCCGAAAACATCGCAGGCGGGGTCAAGTACCTCGACTGGTTGATGAAGGAGTTCGGCGGTGATCCGATCCTGGTGCTGGCGGGTTACAATGCCGGTGAAGGATCGGTGCGCAAGCACGCCGGCGTGCCGCCCTTTGCCGAGACGCGCGACTACGTTCCCAAGGTGCTCGCCGCTTTCCAGGTGGCGCGGGGTCTCTGCCTGACGCCGCCCGAGCTTATCACCGACGGCTGTGTCTTCGCGGCGCTGAACTGACCGCGAGGAGACGAAATTTTCGAAAATTCCGGCCCGTTTTCTTGCAAGTAAACGGGATCACGCGTCGAAAGCGTCGGCCCAGTCCGGATGCCGCCGGCGCTGGGCGTTCACGAAGGGGCAGAGCGGCACGATCAGGAAGCCGTCGCGTCGCGCATCCTCGACCAGCCGGGTCACCAGCGCCAGGCCGGCGCCACCGCCGCGCAGGGCGTCCGGGACGCCGGTGTGATCGGCAATCACGCGCTGCGGCGAGAGGATCGAGAAAGTCAGTTCGGCCTCGTGACCGTCCTGTTCGAACACGTAGCGGCCCTTGCTGCCCTCGACCTCGCGGCGGACGCGCGGATCAGACAATGGTGGCCT
The DNA here is from genome assembly GCF_033436665.1 of Roseobacter sp. FCG-D35. Lineage (NCBI taxonomy): Bacteria > Pseudomonadati > Pseudomonadota > Alphaproteobacteria > Rhodobacterales > Roseobacteraceae > Roseobacter > Roseobacter sp. FCG-D35. The sequence goes on along the minus strand of NZ_JAWQFO010000007.1, from coordinate 44,221 downwards.
CGGTCGCGGCGCGAAGTTCGTCCTCGCTGACCCCGTCGGCGCATTCCACGATCCTGAGCCCACCCTCGACCACGTCGAGGACGCCAAGATTGGTGATGATCCGGTCGACCACGCCCTTGCCGGTCAGCGGCAGGGTACATTCGCGCAGCAGCTTGCTTTCCCCGGCCTTGTTCTGGTGATCCATCACCACCACGACACGGCCGACGCCCGCGACGAGATCCATCGCGCCGCCCATACCCTTGACCAGCTTGCCCGGGATCATCCAGTTCGCGAGATCCCCGTTTTCGGCCACTTCCATGGCCCCGAGGATCGCCGCCGCGATCTTGCCGCCGCGGATCATGCCGAAGCTCGTCGCGCTGTCGAAGTACGAGGTCCGGTTCAGCTCGGTGATCGTCTGCTTGCCGGCATTGATCAGGTCCGGATCTTCCTCGCCCTCGAAGGGGAACGGACCCATGCCCAGCATGCCGTTCTCGGACTGCAGTGTGATGTCCTTGTCGCCGACGTAGTTGGCCACCAGCGTCGGGATGCCGATGCCGAGATTGACGTACATCCCGTCCTCGAGTTCCTGCGCGGCACGTTCGGCCATCTGATTTCTGTCCCAGGGCATATGTCGTTTCCTTTCGCTGAGTCAGTGTCGCGTGGGTACAGTCAAGTTGACCGTGGTGCCACCCGGTCCGCTGTCTACGTCGAGATCGGCCTCGAGGTCGTTGACCAGGCCGAGCACGACCCTGCCGCCGACGCTTTCGGGGTCGGGCCATCGCGACGTGTCCGCCATTCCGATTCCGTTGTCTGCTATCCGGATCAGCACCTTGTCCCGATCAAGGTCATCCAGTCGAACGTCGAGCAACCCCTCGTCACGCCCGACAAAGGCGTGCTGCAAGGCATTGTTCATCACTTCCGACAGGATCAGGCCGATCTTCGCGGCAAGCTCCGCCTCGCAGCGCGCGTCGCTGATATCGAGGTTCACGCGGATGCCCGGCCGGCCGTCAAGATGCGCGGTGGTATTTGCCAGACGAGAGATATACGTCCCCAGCGCCACGGTTCCGGCGCCGCTGTCGCCCTCGTAGCCCGACATCTCCTCGTAGAGCAATTGCAGGCTCTCGACGCGTCGGGCGAGGGTGCGTACCGACTCGGGCCCGGTGTCCTTGTCGCGGGCTTGCAGGCGCACCATGCTGACGATCATCGCCAGGTGGTTCTTGACGCGGTGCTTGAGCTCGCGCATCGCGCGCAGGTTGACGTTGACCGAATTGCGGGCTTCGTGATCCGACAGGGCCTTCTGGATGCCCAGAAAGAACCGCAGCGAGCCATCAACATCGTAGATCGGTGTCAGCAGCAGGCGGTTGAGGAACGCCGTTCCGTCGGCGCGGACGTTCTCGATGTCCACGGTGGTCTCTTGCTCTTCGCGGATCGCCTTGCGGATCCGTTCCACGTCGTCCGGGTCGGTGCTCTTGCCCTGCAGGAAGCGGCAGTTGCGCCCGACAGCCGCCGATGCGGCATACCCGGTGACCCGCTCGAAGGCGGGGTTCACGTAGACGATCGGATTGTCCTGCAGCGACGGGTCTGTGAGGACCATCGAGATCGACGAGCCGGCCAGAATTCGGAACGCTTCGGTGTCCGGCAATCCTTCGATCTTGTTCTCGATATCCATCTTAGGTCAGGCGCGCTGGCGCACCGTGCGCTGTTCGATCCGCTTCTCATGCTCGCCCTGGATCAGGCGGTGCACGTAGATGCCCGGCAAATGAATCGTGTCCGGATCGAGCGCGCCACGCGGCACGATCTCTTCGACCTCGGCCACGCAGACCTTGCCGCACATCGCCGCGGGCGGGTTGAAGTTGCGCGCGGTCTTGCGGAAGACGAGGTTGCCGGTGTCGTCGGCCTTCCAGGCTTTGACGATCGACAGGTCCGCAAAGATCCCGCGTTCCAGAATGTAGGTCTCGCCGTCGAAATCCTTGTGCTCCTTGCCCTCGGCGATCACCGTGCCGACGCCGGTCTTGGTATAGAAGCCCGGGATACCCGCGCCGCCGGCGCGCATGCGCTCGGCAAGGGTTCCTTGCGGGTTGAACTCGAGCTCGAGCTCGCCCGAGAGGTACTGGCGCATGAACTCCGCGTTCTCGCCGACGTAGGACGACATCATCTTCTTGACCTGGCGGCTTTCGAGCAGCACGCCCAGCCCGAAACCGTCGACGCCGGCATTGTTGGAGGCGACGGTCAAATCCTTCGTTCCGGCTTCGCGGATGGCTGCGATCAGCAGCTCGGGAATGCCGCAAAGCCCGAAGCCGCCGGCAGCGATCAGCATGTTGTCGAAAAGCAATCCGTCGAGCGCTTCGGACGCGGAGCCGTAAACTTTCTTCATCTCGTTCCCTCACCCCGGGGCTGCACCGGGACTGTCTGCGTTCCGCCGGTGCCGCACTGCAGCGCCAGCCTTTCGACGGTGACTATACGCAAGCAAAAAGCGGAAGGCCAATAGCGCGGCAACGGAATCTTGGCGCGCATCGCGACCTGTCCGATCATGCCAACGCCGCCCTCAGGCGTCGCCATCGTCCTTCTGTGCGGCCGTCTTCCCGGCGGCGGGTTTTTTCGTCGCCGTCTTCTTGGTCGTCGCCTTCTTGGCGGCGGTCTTTTTTGCAGCCGGCTTCTTGGCCGCCTTCTTGCGCCCGCCGCCCTTCTTGGCCGCCTTCTCGTCGATCAACCCGGCTGCCTGTTCGAGCGTGACGCTTTCGGGCTCGGTGCCCTTGGGCAGCGTCGCGTTGATCTTCTCCCATTTCACATATGGCCCGTAACGTCCGTCATAAACGCCGATCACGCCGCCCTGTCCCGGATGCTCGCCGAGTTCGCGCAGGGGTTTCGCCGCAGCACCACGGTTGCCGCGGCTCGCGGCCTTCTTGGCCAGTTCCTCGACGGCGCGGTTCATGCCGATCGTGAAGACCTCCTCGACCTCCGGCAGGTTCGCGTAAAGCCGGTTGTGCTTCACGTAGGGCCCGTAGCGTCCGATGCCGGCCTCGATGATCTCACCGTCGTCGGGATGCGGTCCGATCTCGCGGGGTAGCGATAGCAGCATCAGTGCCTTTTCAAGGTCGAGATCCTCGGGCGGCCAGCCCTTGGGCAGGCTGGCCCGCGGCGGCTTGGGCTGCTCTTCGGTTGCGGCCCCGCGCTGCACGTAGGGACCGAACCGTCCCTTGAAGAGGCGGATCTCGTCATCGCCGTCGATGCCCAGCAGCTTGCCGTCCGGACCGATCCCCTCGTCGTCCTCCAGACCCGGCGGGCCAAAGGCGCGGGTATAGCGGCAATCGGGATAGTTCGAGCAGCCGATGAACGCCCCCCCGGAGCGCGCGGTGCGCATCGACAGCCGGCCCTCGCCGCAGTTTGGGCAGAGCCGTGGGTCGCTGCCGTCCTCCTTGGGCGGGAAGAGATGCGGTTCCAGCACCTCGTTGATCTTTTCCAGCACCTCGGTGATGCGCAGCTCCGCTGTCTCGGCGATCGCCGCCGAGAAATCGCGCCAGAAGCGCGCCAGCACGTCTTTGTAATCCGCGTCACCGGCCGACACGTTGTCGAGCTGATCCTCGAGATCGGCTGTGAAGTCGTAGCCCACGTACTTGCGGAAGTAGTTTTCGAGGAACGCCGTAACCAGCCGCCCCTTGTCCTCCGGGATCAGCCGGTTCTTGTCCTTGCGGACGTAGCCACGGTCCTGGATCGTGGTCACGATGCTGGCATAGGTCGAGGGCCGCCCGATGCCGAGCTCTTCCATGCGCTTGACCAGCGTGGCCTCGGTGTAGCGCGGCGGCGGCTGGGTGAAATGCTGCTCGGGCGTGACCGAGCGCTTGTCCATCCGGTCGCCCTCGTCAATCTGCGGCAGGCGCTTGTCGTCGTCGTCTACAACATCGTCGCGGCCTTCCTCGTAGACGCGCAGGAAGCCGTCGAACAGCACCACCTGTCCGGTGGCGCGCAATCCGACCTGTCCGTCCTTGCTGGTGATGTCGACCGTCGTGCGTTCGAGCCGCGCGGCCTCCATCTGACAGGCGAGCGTGCGTTTCCAGATCAGATCGTAGAGCTTGCGCTGATCGTCCTCGGTGACCCTCAGCCCGCCCGCGTCGAGCCGCATGTCGGTAGGCCGGATGCATTCGTGCGCTTCCTGCGCGTTCTTGGCCTTGTTCTTGTAGATGCGCGGCGAGGCGGGCAGATATTCCTTGCCGTAGCGCTCGGCGATCGCGTCGCGGGCCATGCTGACCGCTTCCGGGGCCATGTCGATGCCGTCGGTTCGCATGTAAGTAATGTACCCCGCCTCGTAGAGCCGCTGCGCCGTGCTCATGGTCTGGCGCGCGCCCATGCCGAACTTGCGGCTGGCCTCCTGCTGCAGGGTCGAGGTCATGAACGGCGCCGCCGGATTGCGGTTGGCGGGCTTCGCCTCGACCGAAGACACGGAAAGGTCGCGGCTGGTCACCGCCTGCACCGCCATCTCGGCCTGGGTCTCGTTGGCGATGTCGTAACGGTCGAGCTTCTTTCCGGCCAGCACCGTCAGCCGGGCCTCGAACTCCTGCCCGCGCGGCGTGGCGAGCAGCGCCTTCACCGACCAGTATTCGCGGGCACGGAACGCCTCGATCTCCATCTCGCGCTCGACGATGAGGCGCAGGGTCACCGACTGGACGCGGCCCGCGGATTTCGCGCCGGGCAGCTTTCGCCAGAGCACCGGGCTGAGGTTGAAACCCACAAGGTAGTCGAGCGCACGGCGCGCGAGATAGGCCTCGACCAGCGGCATGTCGACCTGCCGCGGGTTCTGCATGGCTTCGGTCACGGCATTCTTGGTGATCGCGTTGAAGACCACGCGGCTGACGGCGGTATCCTTCTTGATCGACCGGCGCTTGGTCAGGGCTTCCTGAAGGTGCCAGCTGATCGCCTCGCCCTCGCGGTCGGGGTCGGTGGCGAGGATCAGGGCGTTGTCCTGGGCCAGCGCGTCGGCGATGGCCTTGACGTGCTTCTTGCTGTCCGAGGCCACCTCCCAGAGCATGTCGAACCCGTTGTCGGTGTCGACCGACCCGTCCTTCGGCGGCAGGTCGCGAACGTGCCCGTAAGACGCGAGAACGGTGTAGTCATCCCCCAGATACTTGTTGATCGTCTTGGCCTTGGCAGGGGATTCGACAACGACAACTGGCATAAAGTCAGGGACCTCTGAGCATGGAACTGTTGCGTCTATGGCGATGCGTGATGTGGGGTGCAAGGAAAGAATTGCAACCGCAACAGCAGGCGGCGGTGGCCTGGGCCTGCATTCCGAACGGTGCCGGAACAGGCCCCGGACGCCTCAGTCGGTCCGTGCATTCTTCTCCGCAAGCAGTGCCTTGAGCGTCGCCTCGACCTCTTCAGGATCGTCAGACCGCGCGCATTGGATCCGCCAGTCCGACCTCAGAACCGCGATTTCTGTTTCTTCGGTCCGACAATACGTGAGGGTGGTTCCGTCGGGACGCGTTTCGGTGATTCGCCGTCGTATATGCCGTGTATTGCGATAATAGCTGCGGTCGTCGCTTTCTTCGCTGTCATCAAGCCTTATCAAGGTCCTGTTCCGATCTCTCCTGACACCCTCCAACCGGGGCATCCTGAGGATAGCGCCTGTGTCAAGAGTCGCGCGAGCGGTTCGCGTCAGACCGCGCGGGCCAAGAGGCCGCCGGGCTGTCGGGTGATCTGCCCGTCGAGTTCGAGATCGACAAGCGCCGGGGCGACGTCGGCGGCCGAGACCGAGAGATCGCGGATCAGCTGATCCTCGGCCACAGGCGAGGGACCGAGGCGTTCGAGAATCCGCAGATGCAAGGCGGCGGCGTCGCGCAACCGCGACCGCGATGCGGGCGGGCTGCGGTGTTCGACGATCGCGGTGTCGCTCTTTGATGCCGGGGGCGGTGCGGGTGCTGCGGAGATCGGCGCCAGTGCCGCCAGCACATCGTCTGCAGAGCGGACCAACGTGGCGCCGTCGCGGATCAGCATGTTGCAGCCGGCCGCGCGGGCGTCGAAGGGATGACCCGGCACCGCGAGCACGTCGCGCCCCTGGTCGAGCGCGTCGCGGGCGGTGATCAGGCTGCCCGACTTCGCGGCCGCTTCCACGACGACGACGGCCTGGCCGAGGGCCGCGATCACCCGGTTGCGTGTCGGAAAATGCCGCGCCGCCGGTTGCAGGCCGATCGGCTGTTCGGACAGGCGCAGCCCGGTTCGGGCAATGGCATCGGCCAGTTCCGCGTTTTCGGCCGGGTAGATCACGTCGACGCCCCCCGCCATCACGGCGATCGTGCCGGTGTCGAGTGCTGCGTGATGGGCCGCGGCATCGACCCCGCGCGCCAGTCCGGAGACGATCACGAACCCGGCGGCCCCGAGATCGCGGGCCAGCGCGCGGGCCGTGCGGGTTCCGAGCGAGGAAGCGTTGCGCGCCCCCACCAGCGAGACCATCGGCCGTAACAGAAGCTTGGGATCGCCCTTCACCCAGAGAAACGGCGGCGCATCGGAGATATCGCGCAGCCGGTCGGGGTAGGCGGGCGAACCCGACGCAATCAGTCGCGCGCCGGCGGCACGGGCGGCCTTCAGTTCGGCATGAACGACGCCTTCGGGGCAGATTTCGTAGTCACGAACGCCGGCGGCGCGCGCTACCTCGGGTAGCGCGGCCAGCGCGTTTTGCGCAGTGCCGTGTTCAGCCAGCAGCCTGTTGTAGGTGGCGATGCCGACCCGGCGGGATCGCAAGAGACGAAGGCGCGAGAAACTTTCATCTTCCGAGGTGGGTGGGAGTGGGGGGTGAGTGGAAGAAGGATTTTCGTCCTTTTCAGTCATCCCTGTCTCCGCCTCTTGCTGAGACAGGTATACGTGCGGGTAGTTAACAACCTATGAACGAATTTCCGCGGATGCCTCGCTAATTAAGGGGAGGAGCGCGCAGGCGTCAGGCCGCCGACCCGCCCACCGTCAGCCCGCCGATCATCACGGTCGGCAGTCCGACACCGACCGGCACCCACTGGCCCTGCTTGCCGCAATTTCCCATGCCCGGGTCGAGCGCCATGTCGTTGCCGATGGCGCGGATCTGTTGCAGCGCCGTCGCGCCGTCGCCGATCAGCGTGGCGCCCTTGACCGGCGCGCCGACCTTGCCGTTCCTGACCCTGTAAGCCTCGGTGCAGGAGAACACGAACTTGCCATTGGTGATGTCGACCTGCCCGCCACCGAAGCCCACGGCATAGATGCCGTCCTTCAGGTCGGCCACGATCTCTTCAGGCGCGGCCGCACCGCCAAGCATGTAGGTGTTGGTCATGCGCGGCATTGGCGGGTGCGCGAAACTCTGTCGGCGGCCATTGCCGGTCGGGCTCACGCCCATCAGCCGGGCGTTCTGGCGATCCTGCATGTAGCCGACGAGTATTCCGTCCTCGATCAGCACGTTGCGCGCCGAGGGGGTGCCTTCGTCGTCCACGGTCAGCGATCCGCGACGGTCCGGGATCGTCCCGTCGTCGAGCACGGTGACGCCTGGCGCTGCGATTCGCTGGCCCATCAGCCCGGCGAAGGCCGAAGTGCCCTTGCGGTTGAAGTCGCCCTCGAGCCCGTGCCCGATGGCTTCGTGCAGCAGGATGCCGGGCCAGCCGGGGCCGAGCACGACGTCCATGACGCCCGCCGGCGCCGGTTCCGCGTCGAGGTTCACGGTGGCGATGCGCAGCGCCTCGCGCGCCTTGGCTTGCCAGTATGCGGGGTCGATCAGACCGTCTAACCCGACGCGCCCGCCGCCACCGACCGAGCCCTGCTCGCGCCGGCCGTCCTGTTCGACGATCACCGACACGTTCATCCGCGTCATCGGCCGTACGTCGCGGACGCTGTGCCCGTCGGGGCGCAGGATCTCGATTTCCTGGAGGCTGGCGGCGACCGTCGCGGAGACCTGCACAACGCGCTTGTCGAGGCCGCGCGCGAAGGCGTCGATCTCGCGCAGGGTCTCGATCTTGACCGGAAAGCTCGCCCCGGCGATCGGGTCGGCGTCGGTGTATAGGTGCCGATTTGTCGCCGCGGGGGCGTCCGCTAACGTGCCGCCGCCGTCTCCCACGGCAAGGCGCGCGGTCTCGGACGCGCGCGCGAGGGCCGCTTCGGAGATGTCCGTCGAATGTGCGTAGCCCGCGACCTCGCCACGCACGGCGCGCAAGCCGAATCCCTCCGAGTTGTCGTAGCTAGCCGTCTTCAGGCGTCCGTCGTCGAAGGCCAGAGCCTCGGACCGGCGGCGTTCGAAGAACAACTCGCCATCATCGGCACCCTCCGTCGCCGCGCGCAGCATGCGCAGCGCCGCGTCGCGGTCGAGCGTGTCGCCGAATGGGTTGAACTGGGCGTCGCTCATGGGGAGGTTTCCTTGAAAAAATGCGCCACGAAGGCCGCTCAGCGTCCGTTTGACGCAAGCTGAAGCCTTTATCTTGCACGCAGAATATGATTGTAAGTGCGCAGATTACAACGGCCGTGGCGGCACAGCCATGCGCGCCGTTCCGTGAAACTGTGATCCCAGATCAGGACGACCACATGAAACGACTTCTTTATCTCTCGGGCCTTCCGGCCGGGTTCGGCGCCAGCCAGGCTTTCGCTCAGGACGGTCTGGAGATCGTGGGTCAGCCGACGCCGGGCGGTATCGGCTTCCAGGCCGCCGTGACGGAGCTGGCGACCGACCTGCAATGGCTCGACCACATGGTGCTGATCATCATCACGCTGATTTCGCTGTTCGTGGTGGCACTGATCCTCTGGGTGATCGTGCGCTACAACGCCAAGCGGAATCCCGAAGCCGCGAGCTTTACCCATAACACCCCGGTCGAGATCGCCTGGACGGTGATTCCGATCGTCATCCTAATCTTCATCGGTGCGTTCTCGTTGCCGACGCTGTTCAAGCAGCAGGAGATCCCGGAAGGCGACATCACCATCAAGGTGACCGGCTACCAGTGGTACTGGGGCTACGAGTACGTCGACGAGGGCCTCGAGTTCTCCAGCTACATGATCGGCGCACCGGCCACCGGCGGAAACAACGTCCTGACGCCGGAAGTGTCCGCGCAGTTGCAGGAAGCCGGCTATTCGGACGAGCAATTCCTGCTCGCCACCGACACCTCGGTCGTAGTGCCCGTGGGCAAGACCATCGTGATGCAGGTGACCGCCGCTGACGTAATCCATTCGTGGACGATCCCGGCGTTCGGCGTGAAGCAGGATGGCGTTCCGGGTCGCCTGGCAGAGCTGTGGTTCAAGCCCGAGCGCGAAGGCGTCTACTTCGGCCAGTGCTCCGAGCTGTGCGGTCTGAACCACGCCTACATGCCGATCACGGTCAAGGTGGTGTCGGAAGAGGCCTATGCCGAGTGGCTGGCCGGCGCCAAGGAGGAATACGCAGGTATTTCGCGAACTCTGACGGTCGCATCGAAGTGAGCACTTCGCGGAGCCGGGTGACCGGCTTCGCAGGATACAGCGAACAGGAACACGGATGTCCGACGTAGGCTATTCCGCACCGACGCAGACGCAGGACGCGCAGATGGGCGATTTCTTCGCCCTGCTCAAGCCGCGCGTGATGTCGCTTGTCGTTTTCACGGCGCTGGTGGGCCTGTTGGCCGCGCCTGTAACGGTGAACCCCGTCGTGGCCTTTGCCTCCATCCTTTTCGTCGCCGTCGGGGCCGGCGCCTCTGGCGCGCTCAATATGTGGTGGGATGCGGACATCGACGGCGTGATGCGCCGCACGGCGCGTCGCCCGATCCCTTCGGGCCGGGTAGAGCCAGGCGAGGCGCTGGGCCTCGGGCTGGGTCTTTCCTTCCTGTCGGTGATGATGCTCGGGCTTGCGGCCAACCTGCTGGCGGCCGCGCTGCTGGCCTTCACGATCTTCTTCTACGCCGTCGTCTACTCGATGTGGCTCAAGCGAGCGACGCCGCAGAACATCGTCATCGGCGGTGCCGCGGGCGCGTTCCCGCCAGTGATTGGCTGGGCCATCGCCACCGGCGGCGTCTCGGTCGAGGCGTGGCTGATGTTCGCGCTGATCTTCATGTGGACGCCGCCGCACTTCTGGGCGCTGGCCCTGTTCATGAAGTCCGACTACGACGATGCCGGCGTGCCGATGCTGACCGTGACCCACGGACGCCGAACCACGCGCACCCACATCCTTGTCTATACCGTCCTGCTGGCCGTGCTGGCACTCGCCACCGGGTTCACCGCGATCGGCGGACCGGCCTACCTTGCCACGGCGCTGGTGCTGAACGCGCTGTTCGTGAAAGGCGCCGTGGACATCTGGCGCCGGGACGAGGCGCAGGCCGAAGCTGACGGCTATGTGGTCGAGAAGAAGTTCTTCCGCCTGTCGCTGTGGTATCTCTTCGTGCATTTCAGCGTGATTCTCGTCGAGGCGGCGATGCGCGCCTTCGCGCTGGGAGCCTGGTGATGCCGATCCGCGCCGAGCACGAGATCCACGATCGCCGCCGGGGCCGGAACGTCGGTGTCGGCCTGCTGCTGGCGGGGTTCGTCGTGCTGGTCATGGCCCTGACGGTGGCAAAGGTGACCAGCGACGACTTCAAGGTTCCGAATGCCGGTGAGGTGACGAACTGATGGCGTTGCAGGGTCCGCAGAAAACCGTTGTCCAACTCGTCGGCGTGGTCGTGACCATGGGCGCCCTGGCCTGGGCCTCGGTCCCCTTCTACGACTGGTTCTGCCGGGTCACGGGTTTCGGTGGCGTGACGCAGATTTCGGACGTCGATTCGGAAGAAATCCTGGATCAGACGGTGACGGTGCGCTTCGACGCTTCGGTCAATCGCGACATGCCGTGGGAGTTCCGCCCCGTCGAGCGTACGATGGAGGTGCGCATTGGCGAGACGGGCCTCGCGTTCTATGAGGCGCACAACCCGACCGACCGGCCCGTGGCGGGGCAGGCGTCCTATAACGTTTATCCCTACGTTGCCGGCGGGTACTTCAACAAGATCGAGTGCTTCTGCTTTACCGAGCAGGTCCTCGAGCCCGGCGAAAGCGTGCAGATGCCGGTGTCGTTCTACGTCGATCCCGAAATCGTCGAAGACGAGGACGGGCAATATGTACACACGATCACGCTTTCCTATACATTCTACCAAATCGACCTGCCCGAAGGCTATGCCGCGCTGCAGGACGAAGCCGCGACAACGGGCACGAGCCTGAACTAGAACAACGCAACTGGGGAACCGACCGCATGGCCCATGCCAAGAACCACGACTATCACATCCTGCACCCCTCGATCTGGCCGTTCCTCGGGTCTATCGGCGGGTTCATCATGCTCACCGGTGCCGTTCTCTGGATGCACGGCATCACGCCCTTCGTCTTCCTGATCGGTTTCGTCCTCGTTCTCTACGTCATGTTCGCGTGGTGGTCCGAGGTGGTCAGCGAAAGCCATGTCGGCGATCACACCCCGGTGGTGCGGATCGGTCTGCGCTACGGGTTCATCCTGTTCATCATGTCCGAGGTAATGTTCTTCGCGGCATGGTTCTGGGCCTTCTTCAAACAGGCCATCTACCCGATGAACGACTACGTGGGCTCGGAATACGTGCCGGCAGAGTTCATCCCTGTCGACGCCTTCCACCTGCCGCTGATCAACACGCTCGTGCTGCTGCTGTCGGGCTGCGCCGTGACCTGGGCGCACCACGCGCTGGTGCACGAGAACAACCGCAAGGACCTGATCAACGGGCTCGCGATCTCGATCGTGCTCGGGATCCTCTTCACCGCGCTGCAGGCCTATGAATACGGCGAACTGCTGCTGCACTACGACTGGACCTTCGGCGGCGACGTCTTCTTCTCGACCTTCTTCATGGCGACGGGGTTCCACGGCGCGCACGTGATCATCGGGACGATCTTCCTGATCGTCTGCCTGATCCGGGCCATGCGCGGCGACTTCACGCCGGAAAAGCACGTCGGCTTCGAGGCGGCGGCCTGGTACTGGCACTTCGTCGACGTGGTCTGGCTGTTCCTGTTCTTCGCCGTCTACATGTGGGGCGGCGCCTGATCCCGACCGGCTGAACGCCCGGCCAGATATTCCCGAAGGCGCGCGGTGCTCCGCGCGCCTTTGTCGTGACCCGAAAGAGGTACCGTCATGCGCCGACTGGCGTTCCTGCTGATCTTCGGCCTCGGCGGCGCTGCCGTGCTCATCGGCTTGGGCACCTGGCAGATGCAGCGTCTGGGCTGGAAGCAGGACATGCTGGCCGACATCGACGCGCGCATCGCGGCGCAGCCTGTGGCGCTGCCCGACAAGCCCGATCCCGTCGCGGACCGCTTTCTTCCGGTACGTGCCGAGGGCGTTTTCGGCGCGCCGGGGTTGCGCGTTCTCGTGTCGGTCAAGCGGGTCGGCGCGGGGTATCGCCTCATCTTCCCCTTCGAGACTTCGTCGGGGCGGCGCATCCTTCTGGACCGCGGTTTCATCCCCAACGATGCGCAACCGGGACCGGTCCCCGAAGCGCCTGTCAGCGTGACCGGTAACCTGCACTGGCCGGACGAAAGCGACGGTTTCACCCCGGCGCCGGACCTCGAGGCCGGTATCTGGTTCGCCCGGGACGTGCCCGAGATGGCCGCGGCTCTCGAGACCGAACCGGTGCTGATCGTCGCCCGCGACGTAGTACCGGCCGACCACACGGTCACGCCGCTGCCGGTGGACGGCGCGGGTATCCCGAACGATCACTTGCAATACGCGATCACCTGGTTTTCTCTCGCCGCGATCTGGCTGGCGATGACGGCCTTCTTCCTGCGCCGCGGGCGCGCCAAGACGAAAAGCTGAGTGTCATGAAGTATATCTCCACGCGTGGAGCCGCCCCCGTCCTGAACTTTGAGGAGGCAATGCTGACCGGCCTCGCCCGCGACGGTGGCCTATACGTTCCCGAGGAAATCCCGGCCCTGCTGCCGGCCGAGATCGCGCAGCTCGAAGGTCTCGGCTACGAGGAGATCGCCTTTCGCGTCATGTACCCCTTCGTCGGCGGCACGTTTTCGGTCGACGAGTTCCGCGGCTGCATCGAGCGTGCCTACACAAGCTTTGGCCACGCCGCCCGCGCCCCGCTTGTGCAGCTCGACCAGGGCCACTTCCTGCTCGAACTCTTCCACGGCCCGACGCTCGCCTTCAAGGATTTCGCGATGCAGCTGATCGGGCAGATGTTCCAGACCGCGCTGGGCCGCGCGAACGAACGCGTGACCATCGTCGGCGCCACCTCCGGCGACACCGGGTCGGCGGCGATCGAGGCGTTTCGCGGCCTCGACAACGTCGATGTCTTCATCCTTTACCCGCATGGCCGCGTCTCCGAGGTGCAGCGCCGCCAGATGACGACGCCCTCCGAGAACAACGTTCACGCGCTCGCCATCGACGGTGATTTCGACGATTGCCAGGCCCGGCTCAAGGACATGTTCAACGATTTCGACTTCCGCGACGGCGTGCGCCTCGCGGGGGTGAATTCGATCAACTGGGGCCGGGTGCTGGCCCAGATCGTCTATTACTTCTCGTCCGCGGTCAGCCTCGGCGCGCCGCACCGGGGGGTCAGCTTCAGCGTGCCCACCGGCAATTTCGGCGACATCTTCGCAGGTTACATCGCCAAGCGAATGGGTTTGCCCATCGAGCGACTGGTGGTGGCCACGAACCAGAACGACATCCTCGACCGCTGCCTGAAGGGGCAGGGCTATCGCAAGGGCGAGACCCGCCCCTCGATCAGCCCTTCGATGGACATCCAGGTCAGTTCCAACTTCGAACGCGCGCTCTTTGATGCCTACGACCGCGACGGCAATGCCGTCTCGCAACTCATGGACGAACTCAAATCCGGTGGCTTCGACGTGAGCCAGGGCGCAATGCAGGTGCTGCAGTCGCATTTCAGCTCCGGCCGCGCCTCCGAAGAGGAAACCTCGGCCACCATCGGTGCGACCCTGCGCGCGAGTGCCGAACTGGTCTGTCCGCACACCGCCGTCGGCATCAAGGTCGCGGACGAACAGCGCGAAGCCGGCACGCCGATGATTACCCTCGCCACCGCCCATCCGGCCAAGTTTCCAGACGCCGTCGAGGCCGCGACCGGCATCCGCCCGCCCTTGCCTCCGCGCATGGCGGACCTGTATGACAAGCCCGAACGCGTGACCCGGCTGCCGAACGATCTCGGCGCGCTCACGCAGCACATCAGGGACAACATCCGCACGTGACACTGCAACAACATCGCCTGCCCAACGGCTTCCGCATCGTGACCGAACGCATGCCGAGCCTCGCCTCGGCCTCCGTCGGCGTCTGGGTCACCGCAGGCGCACGCCACGAGACGCCCGCACAGAACGGCATCGCCCATTTTCTCGAGCACATGGCCTTCAAGGGCACCGCGCGCCGCACCGCGCTGCAGATCGCCGAGGCGATCGAGGACGTCGGGGGCTACATCAACGCCTATACCAGCCGCGAAGTGACGGCCTACTATGCCCGGGTGCTCGAGACCGACGTGCCTCTGGCGCTCGACGTGATCGCCGACATCCTGCTGAACCCGACGCTGGAAAGTTCCGAGATCGAGATCGAGCGCGGCGTGATCCTGCAGGAGATCGGCCAGACTCTCGACACGCCCGACGACGTGATCTTCGACTGGCTTCAGGAAGAGGCCTACCCCGACCAGCCGATGGGACGCACCATCCTCGGCCCGGCCGAGCGCGTCACGGGCTTCGGCCGCGAAGACCTGTCGAACTTCATCGGTGAGCACTACGGACCGGGTCAGATGATCCTCGCCGCCGCCGGTGCGGTCGATCACGACCAGATCGTGAAACTGGCCGAGGAACTTTTCGGTCACATGCCGGAAAAGCCGCTGGCAGAGGTCGCCCGGGCCCGGTTCTCGGGCGGTGAACGGCGCCAGTCGAGAGCGCTCGAGCAGGCGCATTTCGCACTGGCCTTCGAAAGCCCCGGCTACCGCGACGACCAGATCTACACCGCCCAGATCTACGCTTCGGCGCTCGGCGGCGGCATGTCGAGCCGGCTGTTCCAGGAAATCCGCGAACACCGCGGGCTCTGCTACTCGATCTTCGCCCAGGCCGGGGCCTATGCCGACACCGGCATGACGACGATCTACGCCGGCACGAGCGCCGAGCAGTTGCCGGATCTCGCCGGCCTGACCATCGACGAGATGAAGCGCGCGGCCTCCGACATGTCCCCGGCCGAGATCGCGCGCGCCCGGGCGCAGATGAAGGCGGGCCTTCTGATGGGGCTCGAAAGTCCCTCGAACCGCGCCGAACGCCTGGCGCGGCTGGTGCAGATCTGGGACCGGGTGCCGCCGCTCGAGGAAACCGTCGCGCTGATCGATTCGGTGACCACGGGCGACGTGCGCGAGTTCGCCGAGCAGATGGCCGCGCGCGCGCCCATGGCGGCGGCGCTCTACGGACCCGTCGACGCCGCCCCGACGCTGCAGCAGATGCAGGAGCGCCGGGCCGCCTGATGCTGCGGTCCCTGCGCAAGCTCCGGATCGAGACAGAGCGCATGACGCTGCGCCCGCCGGTGCACTCGGATTATCGCGCCTGGTCGGCGCTCAGGGTTCAGAGCATCGAGTACCTGACCCCGTGGGAGCCGTCCTGGGCCGAGGATCACCTCACGCGCAAGGCCTTCACCAACCGCGTCTACTGGGCGCAGCGCTCCGTCGCCTCGGGCACCGCGCTGCCGCTCTTCCTGCTGCGCCGCAAGGACGACACGCTCATCGGCGCCATCACGCTCGACAACGTCCGCCGCGGACCCGCCCAGGCCGGAACCCTCGGCTACTGGACCGGCGAGCCCTTCGCGCGGCGCGGCTACATGCGCGAGGCGATCGATGCCGTGGTGCATCACGCCTTCACGCGGATGGATCTCAGCCGCATCGAGGCCGCCTGCCTCCCCGAGAACCAGGCCTCGCGCGGACTGCTCGAGAAGACCGGCTTCAAGTACGAGGGCGTCGCCCAGAGCTATCTGCAGATCGACGGGCGCTGGCGCACCCATGTGCTCTACGCCGCCCTGCGCGGCGACCGCCGCGGCAAGACCGTCGCAGGCTGATTGGCACCGGCGGGTCGGCGCCCCTTCTCTGGTTGAAAAGTATCCCGGGGTCCGGGGCAGAGCCCCGGTTCCGGCGACCGCAACCCGCACTGCCGCTGGACTTCGCGTCACCCGCGCTAGATGCTCGGACGTGGAGGCCCGCCATGCTCGCCCGACTGCTCCTTTTTCTCGTCCTCGCCGCGCAACCCGCGTTTGCGCAGACCCGGCAGCCCAGTCACTGCATCGCGCTGGCCGACGCCGCTTCCGGGCTCGAATATGTCCAGCCCGCCAGCCTCACTCAGGTCGCCCCGGAAACCGTGCGCATCCACTACATCGCCCATGCGAGTTTTCTCATCCGCAGCCACGGCGGGCTCGACATGGTCACCGATTACACGGGCTTTCTCGGAACCACGCGGCTGATCCCCGACGTCGTTACCATGAACCACGCCCATGACACGCACTGGACCGCGCATCCCGATCCGGCGATCCCCAACGTCCTGCCCGGCTGGGGCCCGTTCGGGCAGGGGATCGACCATCACCTCGACCTCGGCGAAGTGCTGGTGCGCAACGTTTCCACCGACATCCGCTCGCAGTTCGGTGGCGCCGAGCCGAACGGCAACTCGATCTTCATTTTCGAGATGGCGGGGCTCTGCATCGGCCACTTGGGTCATTTGCACCACGAACCCGACCCCGATCAATATGCCGCGATCGGCCGGCTCGACGTGGTGATGGCGCCGGTCGACGGGGGCATGACGCTCGACCTGCCGACGATGATCCGGGTGCTCAAGCGCCTCAAGTCCTCGGTCGTGATCCCGATGCACTGGTTCGGCGGCTACACGCTCGATGCCTTCCTTCTCGGCATGTCCGACGAGTTCGCCGTGGTGCGCACCGGCGCCCCGTCGCTCGACATCTCGCTCGACCGGCTGCCGTCGCGCCCGACGATCATGGTGCTGGACCCGGCCTGGCTCACCGACGACTAGGCTTGCATCCCGCAGCGCCGCGGCGGATCAAGATGGCATGATCCTCAACCCCGCCGATTCCGCCTTCGAGACCCTGTTGCGCGACCACCTGCCCGAGGACGTGCTGCGCCCGCTTGAACCGCGCTACCGCGAGGAGCCGCGGGGCCGCTATTCCGGACAGGACGGGCTGCTGGCCCTGCCGCGTGACGTCGGCGAAGTCGCGACCCTGGTGCGGCTTGCCGCGGAGCGCCGCGTGGCGGTGATCCCGTACGGCGGCGGCACCGGGCTGGTCGGCGGCCAGCTGCTGCCCGACGGTCCCGCGCCGCTGGTGCTGTCGCTCGAACGCATGACCCGCATCCGCGGCGTCTGGACGGAAGAGAACGCGATGATCTGCGAGGCCGGGGTGATCCTCGCGGACGCCCAGGCCGCGGCCGAGGATGCCAACCGGCTGTTCCCGCTCTCACTCGCCGCCGAAGGCTCGGCGCGGATCGGCGGCAACCTCGCCACCAATGCCGGCGGCACCGCCGTGCTGCGCTACGGCAACGCCCGCGAACTCTGCCTCGGGCTCGAGGCGGTGTTGCCGGACGGGCAGGTCTGGCACGGGCTCAGGCGGCTCAGGAAGGACAACACCGGCTACGATCTGCGCCACCTGCTGATCGGCGCGGAAGGCACACTGGGGATCATCACCGCCGCCGCGCTGAAACTCTTTCCGCGTCCCGGTGCGGTGGGCACGGCGATGCTGGTCGTGCCTTCGCCCGAGGCGGCGCTGTCGCTGCTGTCGCTGGCCCGCGACCGGCTCGGCGACATGGTCACCGGCTTCGAGCTGATCGCGGGGCAGGGGCTGCGCTTTCTCGCCGAGAAACTTCCCGCGGTCCGGCAGCCCTTCGACAGCCCGCCAGACTGGACGGTGCTGGCCGAGATCAGTCTGCCGCGCGATCTGGATCCGCAGACGGTGATGGAGGATCTGTTCGTGGCGGGTCACGAGGAAGGGCTCGTGCTCGACGGCGTCGTGGCCCAGAACAAGACGCAGGCGCAGGAGTTCTGGTCCGTCCGGGAACACATCCCCGAGGCCAACCGCGCCATCGGGGCGGTGTCCTCGCATGATCTGTCGGTCCCGCTCGGGGCCATCCCGGAGTTCATCGTGCGTGGCCGCGAGGCGATCGGACGGCTGGGAGATTTCCGGCTCAATTGCTTCGGTCACCTGGGCGACGGAAACCTGCACTACAACGTCTTTCCCCCCGAGGGACGCTCCAAGACCGAGTGCGCGGGGCAAAGCGCCGAGGTGATGCGCGCGCTGCATGATCTCGTGCACGAGATGGGCGGCTCGATCAGTGCCGAACACGGGATCGGACGGCTGAAGGTGGACGATCTCGAGCGCTACGGCGACCCGGCCAAGCTCTCGGCCATGCGTGCGATCAAGGCGGCGCTCGACCCGCAGGGGATCATGAATCCCGGCGCGGTATTGCGCACGGATGGCTAGAACTCGATCATAATAAAACTATCTAAGGGTGAAACCCGTTTTTCGTGTTCCCTGCCTTTTTTGAGCCACATCGGGCTGTCACGACACGGCCATGCCCGTCGTCCTGCTCGTACTCGCCGCCTCGCTTGCTGCCACCGCCATCGCCCGCGCGGTTCCACAATACTCGGACCTGCTGCTGCTGGCCGTGCCGTGCCTCGTCGCGTCCACGATCCTCGTTCTGCGCGGACGCGCCCGACGGGACTCGTCGCAGGACTTCGTTTCCGGCGCCATTCTCGACGGTTCGAACGTCATGCACTGGAAGGATGGGGTTCCCCGGATCGAACCGGTGCGCGAGGTCGCCCGTGCGCTCGAGCAGCGCGGCATCCTGCCCATCGTCGTTTTCGATGCGAACGCCGGGTACCTGCTGTCAGGGCGTTACAGGCATGACGACGATCTCGCGAAAGCGATCGGGATCGCGCCGGCGCAGGTTCTGGTCGTCGACAAGGGAACTCCGGCGGATCCCACGATCCTGCGCCTCGCGCGCCGGTATGGCGCCTTCGTGGTCACCCGCGACCGGTACCGCGACTGGGAGGCCGAGTTCCCCGAAATCCTGGAGCCCGGCCACTTGGTTCCGGGCGGTTACCGGTCGGGTCGCCTCTGGCTCAAACTGCCGAAGCTGGCGGAGGCCGAGACGGGAACCCGGCAGGCGGCCTGACCGTCAGGCCCCTTCGAAATCGCAGAGGGCATGCACGTCCATGCCCATCGCCTCGAGCTTTTGGCGTCCGCCGAGTTCCGGCAGGTCGATGATGAAGGCGCAGGAAACGATTTCGCCGCCCAGTCGCTCGATCAGCTTGATCCCCGCCTCCGCCGTACCACCCGTGGCCAGCAGATCGTCGACGACCAGGATCTTCTCGCCGGCCTGGATCGCATCGTCGTGAATCTCGACGATCGCCTCGCCGTATTCGAGTTTGTAGTCCTGGCTGATTGTTGTGCCCGGCAGTTTTCCCTTCTTGCGGATCGGCACGAAGCCCACCGACAGCTGGTGCGCGATGGCGCCACCAAGGATGAAGCCGCGCGCCTCGAGCCCGACGACCTTGTCGATGTCGATCCCGGCATAGGGATGCAGCATCTGGTCGATCGCCATGCGGAACCCTCGAGGGTCGGCGAACAGCGTCGTCACGTCGCGGAACATGATCCCCTCGTGCGGGAAATCGACGATGGTGCGGATGTAATCCTTGACGGTTTTCATGGGTGGCAAATCTCTCAGTTGGCGCGGCGCATCGTGGCGGTGAACAGCCCCATGCCGATCAGCGCCAGCCCGCCGCAGCGGGTCAGGGCCGCGATGACGCCGGGGCGCCCGAGCCTGCGGCGCAAACGGTCAGCCAGCAGCGCGTAGGCCAGCGCGTTGACGGCAGCCAGGGCGACGAAGGTGGCGATCAGGATGGCGAATTGCGGGGCCAGCGGCAGATCGGGGCGCAGGAACTGTGGTACGAACGCGATGAAGAAGGCGATGCTCTTGGGGTTGAGCGCGGTGACGGCGGCGGCATGACCAAAGACCCCGCGCGTGGTAACGTCACGCACCCGCACAGGTGCCGCATCCGACGCCGGGGAGGCGCGCAAGAGCCTGATCCCCAGCCAGACGAGGTAGGCCGCGCCGATCCATTTCAGGGCGGTGAAAAGCGTCGCAGAGGCCAGCACCAGCGCGCCAAGGCCCAGAAGTGACGCGGTCATGGCGATGAAATCTCCCATGGCGACGCCCGCAGCACAGGATACGGCCACGGTCTTTCCCCGCGACAGCGCGTAGCTGAGGACCAGCAGCACGGTCGGCCCCGGGATCAGCAGAAGGGCGGTGGAGGCGGCGACGAAGGTCAGCCAGGTCTCGAGCGGCATGGTGCGGATCCTCGTCCAGCGCGTGCCGCCCATTCCTTCCAAGTTCCGCGCGGCTTGGCAAGCGGGCTGTCTGTGAAGCCGTT
Organism: Roseobacter sp. FCG-D35; assembly: GCF_033436665.1. Classification (NCBI taxonomy): domain Bacteria; kingdom Pseudomonadati; phylum Pseudomonadota; class Alphaproteobacteria; order Rhodobacterales; family Roseobacteraceae; genus Roseobacter; species Roseobacter sp. FCG-D35. The sequence continues at coordinate 23,890 of NZ_JAWQFO010000007.1, read as the reverse complement.
CACAGACCGATTCCCGGTATCGTGGTACCTCTTTCGCATTATCTGCTCGCCCATTGATTCGGAGAAACCGAAATGAAACTCTTTGCTGCTGTCGCGATTGTTCTCGCAACCTCGTCTGCCGTGCATGCGCAGTCCTGCCCACCCACCCACTACCCGTGCGGTGAATCGAGCTGCTGCTCGAAGTAGGGAGGATGACATGCTCACGCTCAAGATCGCGGCCACTGCCGCAGCGTTCACTGTGTCCGGATGGATGGGGTTCACCTGGCTGACGGGCGTCACCGACCCCGACATCTACGCCTATCACGACGTCGATTTCGGCACAGGTTCGATGACTCTGAACCCAGGCAGTATCGTCGCCGTCTCGCCGCGCGGCAAGATCACGGCGATCTGCCGGCTGAAGGCCGACCAGGAAAATATTACGCCGGGTGATCTTTTTACCTACGTCTACTACAACATGCTGCGCGAGGACTTCCCCGAGTTCATCCGGGCGGTCGTCCTGACCCGCGATGCGATCGCCGGCGACACCGTCGAGATCGAGGCACAGAACGGCCAGACGCTGACCTTCAGCACGCCGCCGCGCTCGGGCAAGGCCTTCACCGGTCGCGAGGCGCAGATCCAGGATCTGACCAAAGCTCGTACCTTCGCCGAAGAGGATTGCGAGCGCCAGATGGCCTGGCACCTGAGCAAGGGCTACAAGGCCTGCACAGTTCTCAAGGCGTTGAACGCCGCCGTGCGCGACCCGGCCGGGAACCTGCGGATGAAGACCGTCGCCGTTGCCTTCGCCGAACACTCCAATTTCGTCATGGAGAGCAAGTTCGAAGAGGAGGGAATTCCCTACAACGACGCGGCGCGCAATGCCAATGGCAAGGCCTGTGACGGCACCACGCTGCCCTGGATCGCTCAGCTGCGCAACAAGCTGCAGGTCATCAACCGGGTGGAGATCGCCGCCTCGACGTAACCAGACCCGACGACCGCACCCTCCCGGCGGTCAAGGGTGCCCGGCCTCTGCATCTGGGGCCGGGCTTTTTCCGTCATGTGCAAGTGCAATCCGTCGCAATCGATCGCGTTATGTGAACCAGTTCACACGCCTGTTACAGGCTCAGATGGTATCATGTGAGAATTGAAATACTGCATTTGAAAGGAGATTTGTCATGAAGTATCTAACCGTTCTCACAGTTGTCGCGACGATCTCTGCCGCCACGGCGGCTTGGGCCGGTTGCCCGAGCGGGTATTACAGCTGCGGCACCGATCTGTGTTGTCCGCGATGACACACCGGTCTTTTGAAACCCCGCGCGTTGGTCGCCAATTCGATTACAAGTTCTGGACCATCGTGTCGCTGGTGCTGCTGGCTTTCGGATACAACGTCGCCAAGGAACTCGTCCTCGACGCGGATGATGCCGACATCAGTTACGACAGGCTTTTCGTATCGAGCACCAGGGTGATCGATCCTCACCCGGGTGACGTTTTCATCTACAACCACGCCGATTCGGCTTTCGTGCCGAGCAAGGTCTGCTCGCTGCAGATCTTCGGCGCGCCGCCGGCAGCTACTCAGGGCCTTCGGGCCTCGAACGTCTGGGGGAGCAGCGTCAACGCGACGCTGGCTTCCGTGGGCGGGTATGTCGGAGACAAGATCACCGGGCTCGCCACGGTCAAGAATGCCGAAAGGCACTGGACCTATTCCTGGACCCATCGCCCGCAGGTCAGGGCGCCCATGGAGGAAGACTGCTTCGAGGACGTCAAGACCGCGGCACTGAAGTCGGGTGTCACGCCCTTCGTCGTGGATGCGGTCTACCGCGTCGACAATGCCGGTGGCACGTCGTCCTGGGTCCGTTTCGCAAACCCGCTGATCCTCGACCCTTCCACTTGCGAGACCTGTCCCAAGCCGGTCAGTCTTCGCGACGTGGTGCGCGGCGACCGGATCACGCGCTTCAAGGCCAACTGGGGTTTGGTGCGAGTCGAGTGACTGTATGACTGTATGACCGGATGGCCGGGCGCGCTGGCGCGCGACCGGCCCCTTTTCAGCCCAGCACCCGCCCCGCAACCGCATCAAGTTTGGCCACAAACTCCGGGTCGCGCTTTTCGGGGGCGGTCAGGATCGCGAATTCGAGCGCCCGGTCGCAACCATGCGGGCAGGGGGCGCGCTCGACGCCGAGAAGACCTGGCAGCCGGCGTACCAGCGCCCGTCCCTTGTCGGCATTGCCTGTGAGCGTCGCGATGATCTGGTTTATGTCGACCTCGCCGTGGTCGGGATGCCAGCTGTCGTAATCGGTGATCATCGCCACGCTGGCATAGCAGAGCTCGGCCTCGCGGGCGAGCTTGGCCTCGGGCATGTTGGTCATGCCGATCACATCGCAGCGCCAGCTTTCGCGGTACATCCGCGATTCCGCCAGCGTGGAGAACTGCGGTCCTTCCATCGCAAGGTAAGTCCCGCCCTCGTGCACGGTGATGCCGGAGTCGCGGGCCGCGCGACCGCAGGCCTCCGACAGGCGCGGGCAGGTCGGATGCGCTACCGAAACGTGGCCGACGCAGCCGGGGCCAAAGAATGATTTCTCGCGCGCGAACGTCCGGTCGACGAACTGATCGACCAGCACGAAGTCGCCCGGCGCCATCTCTTCGCGGAATGACCCGCAGGCCGAGACCGAGATGACGTCGGTCACGCCGAGCCGCTTCAACGCGTCGATGTTGGCGCGGTAGGGCACCGAGGAGGGCGTATGGACATGTCCGCGCCCGTGACGCGGAAGGAAAGCCATCGGCACGCCGTCGAGAGTCCCGGTCAGGATTTCGTCGGAGGGTGACCCCCAGGGCGTTTCGACGGTCTTCCACGCCGCGCCCTCGAGCCCCTCGATCTCGTAGAGACCGGAGCCCCCGATCACGCCGATCATCGTCTGTGTCATTCTGGTCTCCCGTGTCTTGCGTCGCGCAGACTATCGCAGGCGGACGAAATGGGAAGGCGCGCAGGTCACTTCGCCGCGAGGTTCCACGCACCCGCTCCGGTGTGCCGATCGGGCCACCATCCCGCCGCGCGCAGGGCTCCCATGCGCCTCCGGGGGTTCCTCTCGGCGGCGGTTTGGGATAGGCAGCGCGCGACTTGCGGCCCGCGATCCGTTGTGGCCTCTCCAGAAAATCGGGAAAAGAGACATGGCGCGGACCACGTTCGGCAGCTTCGCGAAGAATATTGAACTCACAGACCTGCGCTGGATGCCGGGCGAGGCGATGACCGGCCAACGGCTGCGCATCGAGTTGCTGTCCGGTCTGACCGTGGCGCTCGCCCTCGTGCCCGAGGCCGTCGCCTTTGCCTTCGTGGCGGGCGTGCATCCGCTGGTCGGGCTTTACGCAGCCTTCCTTGTCGGGCTCATCACCGCGCTGATCGGTGGGCGTCCGGGCATGATCTCGGGCGCCACCGGTGCGCTTGCCGTCGTCATGGTCTCGCTGGTGGCCCAGCACGGGGTCGAATACCTCTTCGCCACGGTGGTGCTGATGGGGCTGCTTCAAGTCTTTGCCGGCGTGATGCAATGGGGCAAGTTCATCCGGCTTGTGCCGCACCCGGTGATGCTTGGTTTCGTCAACGGGCTCGCGATCGTGATCTTCCTGGCCCAGATGAGCCAGTTCAAAGTGCCGGGAACGCTGGAAAACACCGGTCACGGGCTTGGCGGTGGCGAATGGCTTTCGGGCGGTCCGCTCTACCTGATGCTCGGCCTCGTTGCGCTGACGATGGTCCTGATCTGGGCGGTTCCGAAGGTGACCAAGGCGATCCCGGCCCCGCTTGCGGGTATCGGCATCGTCGCCGCGCTGGTCATCGCATTCGGGCTCGATGTGCCGCGCGTCGGCGACATGGCCTCGATCCAGGGCGGGCTGCCGGCCTTTCACATTCCGATGGTGCCGCTGAACTGGGAAACGCTGCAGATCATCCTGCCTTACGCAGTGATCCTCGCGGCCATCGGCCTGATCGAAAGCCTGCTGACCCTGAACCTCGTGGGCGACATGACCAACCAGCGCGGCGGAGCCAGCCAGGAATGCATCGCGCAAGGCGTGGCCAACACCGTGACCGGCTTTTTCGGCGGCATGGGCGGCTGCGCCATGATCGGGCAGTCGATGATCAACGTCCGTTCCGGCGGGCGCACGCGCGTCGCCGGCATCGCCGCCGCGATCTTCTTGCTGCTCTTCATCCTCGTCGGCTCGTCGGTCATCGAATTGATTCCGCTGGCGGCACTTGTCGGCGTGATGTTCATGGTCGTGATCGGCACCTTCGCCTGGAATTCGCTGACCATCCTGCGCAAGGTGCCGCTGACGGATGCGTTCGTGATCCTGCTGGTGACCGTCGTGACGGTGCTTCAGGATCTCGCGGTGGCGGTGGTCGTGGGCGTGATCGTCAGCGCGCTGGCCTACGCCTGGAACAATGCCCGCCGCATCCACGCCAAGAGCTACCGCACGCCGGAAGGCGCCAAGGTCTACCAGGTGCAGGGACCGCTCTTTTTCGGCTCGTCCGAGGGCTTCGTCGAGCTTTTCGACATCGCCGAGGACCCTTCGGAGGTGATCGTCGATTTCGCCGACAGCCGCGTCGTCGACCAGTCCGCCTTGCAGGCCATCGAGGCGGTTGCGGGCAAGTACGAGGCGCGTGGCAAGCGGATCCAGCTGCGCCACCTCAGCCGCGATTGTCACCGGCTGCTGACCAAGGCGGGGCACCTGATGGTCGACAGCGACGACGACCCGGATTACGCGCTGGCGGTCAACTACCAGGTTCGGACCGGGATCCTCGGCGGGCACTGACCTGCCGAGGCGTCTAGCAACGGATCATCGCCGCCAGGCGCGCTGCAACTCGTCGTAAAGCGCCACCCGCTCGTCCTCGGACAGAAAAGCGCCGATCTCGACCTCCCGGCCCTTGCCGCGCAGGGTGACGTATTGCGGCACCGGGCCATCGGTCTCGTACTTGGTGATCGTGGTCCAGTGCCGGTTGCAGTCCCACTCGCGGGTCTGGCCGGTCGACTCCGTTCGCACCAACTGGGCGTCGTCGGCTCCCAGCGTCAGCACCTCGGTGATCCGCCGCGCGCGATGGTTCGACTGCAGCGCGTGGTAGATGCCCCAGACCGCCAGCAGCAGGAATGGCAGAAGCCCCCAGAGCAGCACCGACCCGAGCAGGGAGAAGGCCGGGATCAGGATCATCGCGAAGGTGGCAAGCACGAAGGCGGCCATTCCCTTCGCGGGCAGCGACTGGTGCGGCCAGAGCATCAGGGTCTGCGGAGTCTCGCCGGGCTGGCTGGTCCATTGGTAAGGCAACGCGCCACCTCCTGAGCGAAGGATATGCCGCAGGACCGCCTCGGCAAGAGGACTTGGCGCCGCAGCCGGTGGTGCGTTCAGGTCGGCGGCGGTGCCTCGCCATGCGCGGTACGGCTGTCGACCGGCGCCTCTTCGCGGTCGAACATGCCGTAGTCGCGGATCACCTGCGCGACCCGCAGCCGGTAGTCGGAAAACACGCCGCCGCGCCCGTCGGCCTGCGCCTTGCGGTGCGCGACAAGCCGGCGCCAGCGCGTCACCGCCGCCTCGTCCTCGAAAAAGGATACCGAGAGCAGCTTGTTGGGGTTCGTGAGGCTCTGGAAGCGCTCGACCGAGATGAAGCCCTCGACCTCTTCGACAAGCGGGCGCATCTCCGCCGCGATGTCGAGGTAGTACATCTTGCGACCCTCGGCCGGCAAGACTTCGAATATGACGGCGATCATGGCGGTCCTTTCATGTCCGGGGCCGATCGATCAGGCGGGGCCGGCGGCGTTGTAGACGATGCGGGTCCGGGACAGGACGACCCGCTGCACCCGGAAGATGTAGACGATGTAGGCCAGCCCCAGCGTCACGATCGACAGGATGAGCCAGAGGATGGCGTTGCCGATCATCTCGCCCAGGGAATAGATGCAATCGAGCCGGCCGACCTCGTGCCCGTTCTCGTCCAGAACCACCGTCCGGTTCAGCACCACCTTCGGCAAATAGTAGGGCAGCACGAAGGCCGCGAGGCCAAGCGTCACGATTACCAGCAGAAACCACAGGATTGCATAGCCTATGGCGTCCGCGATCCCGAACTCGCAACGGAACTTGTGTGTCATGAGGTGCCTTTCCGACGTTGAGGGCCATGCCGGCCCGGGTTCCGGCATCAGGCGTCAGCGCTCCGTCCGGGTCAAGACGGTGTTCGGTATCCGGCCAGAGCGAGGGCGGCAACGAAAAAGGCCCCGGGGATCCCGGGGCCTTCGTTTCGTTGACTGTGACGCGGCTCAATGTGCCGGGGTCTTGTCCCATTCCTCCTGCTTGGGCAGGATTTCGAACGTGTGTTCCGGAGGCGGGCTGGGCAGGGTCCACTCCAGCGTGTCGGCATACTCGTTCCAGGGGTTGTGCGCGGGCGACTTGGCCCCCGAGCGCAAGGCGTAGGCCATGATCCCGAAGAAGAACAGGAACGAGATGAACGACAGGTATGCGCCCATCGAGGACCACCAGTTCCAGAGCGCGAAGGCCTCCGGGTAGTCGATATAGCGACGCGGCATGCCCTGACGCCCGAGGAAGTGCTGCGGGAAGAAGGTCAGGTTCGCACCGATGAACATCATCCAGAAGTGCAGCTTGCCGGCCCATTCGGGATACATGCGCCCGGTCATCTTCGGGAAGTAGAAGTAGACGCCCGCGAAGATGGCGAAGACCGCGCCGAGGCTCATCACGTAGTGGAAGTGCGCCACGACGTAGTAGGTGTCGTGGTAGTATCGGTCGATCGGCGCCTGGCTAAGCACGATGCCGGTCACGCCGCCCACGGTGAAGAGGAACAGGAAGCCGAAGGCCCAGAGCATCGGCGTCTTGAATTCGACCGAACCGCCCCACATCGTCGCAATCCAGCTGAAGACCTTCACCCCCGTTGGCACCGCGATGACCATCGTGGCCAGCATGAAGTAGGCCTGCTGGTTCAGCGTCATGCCCACGGTGTACATGTGGTGGGCCCAGACCACGAAGCCGAGCGCGCCGATGGCGATCAGGGCCCAGACCATCGGCAGGTAGCCGAAGATCGGCTTGCGACTGAAGGTCGCGATGACGTGGCTGATGATGCCGAAGCCCGGCAGGATGATGATGTAGACCTCGGGGTGTCCGAAGAACCACAGGATGTGCTGGTAGAGGATCGGATCGCCGCCACCCGCGGGATCGAAGAAGGCGAACCCGAAGTTGCGGTCCATCAGCAGCATTGTGATCGCACCGGCCAGGACCGGCAGCGACAGCAGGATCAGCCAGGCGGTGACGAAGATCGACCACGAAAACAGCGGCACCTTGAAGAGGGTCATGCCGGGCGCGCGCATGTTCAGGAAGGTGGTGATCATGTTGATCGCGCCGAGGATCGACGAGGCGCCCGAGACGTGAACCGCGAAGATCGCGAAGTCCATCGAGTAGCCGCCCTCGTTGGTCGAAAGCGGCGGGTATAGCACCCAGCCCACGCCGGACCCGGCCTGGTCATTACCGCCCGGCGACAGCACCGAGCAGATTGCCAGCGTGGTGCCGGCGACATAGAGCCAGAAGCTCAGGTTGTTCATGCGCGGAAACGCCATGTCCGGCGCGCCGATCTGCAAGGGCATGAAATAGTTGCCGAATCCGCCGAAAAGCGCGGGGATCACGACGAAGAACATCATCAGGATGCCGTGGCCCGTGATCAGCACGTTCCAGAGGTGCCCGTTGGGCGTACAGGTGGCAGAAGCATCGGCGAAGAGCCGCGCGCCTTCCATGCACATGTGCTGAACGCCGGGGTTCATCAGCTCGAGGCGCATGTAGATCGTGAAGGCGACCGAGATGAAGCCGACGGCGGCCGAGACGATCAGGTAGAGAATCCCGATGTCCTTGTGATTGGTGGACATGAACCAGCGCGTGAAGAATCCGCGCTCGTCTTCGTGGTCATGGCCGTGGATGGCTGCGTCTGCCATGCGTTGCCTCCTGGTGATGTGGATGCCGCGCGCGGGCAAGGCGCTCGCGCGGCAGAGTCCCGGTGGTTTTAATTGGACTTGGCAGGCGGGGCAATGATCGTAATTGACGCAGCCCCCGATATTTCATGCCTTTTCGCGACGTAGCGTGCAATGCGCGAAAGAGCGTGCCGTGCATGCGCGACGCATGCCCCGACCGCGCCGCAGACCTAACCGGCGGCTTCGGTCGGAAGCGCGCCGAAGACAGTCCCGAAACTGCGCGCCAGTGCGACGTCGAGATCGCCCATCTCGACCGGCAGGCCAAGATCGACAAGGCTGGTCACGCCGTGTTCGGCGATGCCGCAGGGCACGATGCCGGTGAAATGCTCGAGGTCCGGGTCCAGGTTGATCGAGATGCCGTGATAGCTGACCCACCTTCGCAGCCGGATCCCTATGGCGGCGATCTTGTCCTCGCGGATCAGCCCGTCGGGACCCAAGGGCTTGTCGGGCCGGGTCACCCAGACGCCGACGCGGCCTTCGCGCACCTCGCCGGTGACGTTGAACTCCGCCAGCGTGGCGATGACCCAGGCTTCGAGCTGCTGAACAAAGCGCCGAACGTCGCGTCCGCGCCGTCCCACGTCCAGCATGACGTAAGCGACGCGCTGGCCCGGGCCGTGATAAGTGAATTGCCCGCCACGGCGTGTTTCGAACACCGGGAAACGCTCCGGATCGGTGAGGTCGACCGGTTTCGCGCTGGTCCCGGCGGTATAGAGCGGCGGATGTTCGACCAGCCAGATGCATTCGTCCGCTTCACCGGCAGCGATTGCCGCGGCGCGCGCTTCCATCCGGGCTTCCGCCGCGCGGTAGTCCGTCAGCCCCTGACTGGTGATCCATTCGACCATGTGGATGGAATAGCCCGTCGCTGGGGTCTGCGAAAGGGCTCAGGCCGCGCGGCGCTCGTCCAGGACGCGTCGGAGCAGGCCAGCGTAGGTTTCAGTGCCCTGCGCGCCGGTCACGAGGTAGCGACCCTCGAACACCATCGACGGCACGCCGCTGATCCCGCGCGAGGTCCAGAAGCCTTGCTTTTCCCGAACCCGCGCCGCGCGCTGATCCGAGGCAAGAATTTGGGCGGCCTCGACTTCATCCAGGCCGACCTCGCCCGCTACCGCAGCCAGCACCGTCGGGTCCGAAACATCGCGGCCTTGTGTAAAGTGCGCCTCGAAGAGCGCCAGCTTCAGCGCGTGCTGCAGACCCGCGTCCTCGGCCCAGTCCAGCAGTTGATGCGCAGCGAAAGTGTTCACGATGCGGCTGTCCTCGCTGAACCGGAAGGTGATCCCGAGATCCGCGCCCAGGGCTGTCAGACGGTTGCGATTCTCTCGGCTCTGCTCGGGCGTTGCGCCGTACTTTTCGGTGATGTGCTCGGTCAGGTTCTGCCCTTCGGGCGGCATCTGCGGGTTCAGTTCGAACGGGTGCCAGCGCACTTGTGCCGCGATGCCGGTCTCGGCGAGCGCTGCCTCCAATTGCCGGTAGCCGACGATGCACCACGGACACATCACATCCGATACGATATCGATTCGCAGGGCGCTCGCAGGTTCTGGTTGTGTCGACATCTTTGACTGCTCCGGTACCGGGAAAGAAGCCACATATCGGGTTGCGACACCGGGCATTCAAGGCAAATCAGGCGCATTTAAAGCGCCCTGAGTAATCTCGGTCACTTAGAGTGAATCACTCGGCGTGTTAGGCTCGTGCCTGTACTGCTCGCTATTTTCCGGAGATTGACGACATGATTTCGAGATATTTTATCGCCTCCGCGCTGGCGATTTCCGTCGGCATGGTTCCCGCCACGAAGGCACAGGCCGACGCCGGCGACGCACTTGCCGGCTTTGCCGTGGGCGCGATCGTCGGGGCTGCCGCCAACAACCACGCACGCAACCAGCGCGCCGCACAGCAGAATCAGCGCGTCTACGAGCAGCGCACGACGCGCAAGAAGACCTATCGCGCGGCCATCCCCGCGACCCAGCAGGGGCGCGAGATCCAGAGCTCGCTGAACTATTTCGGCTTCAACGCAGGCAGTGTCGATGGGCAGTTGGGCCGGCAGTCCAAGGCCGCCGTGGGCCGCTACCAGGCGTTCATGGGCTTCCCGGCGACCGGCGATCTGACGCCGTACCAGTTGAACATCCTGACGAGTTCCTATTACCGCGCCCAGTCCGGCGCCCCGGATGTCCAGCAGACCATCAACCGCAACGGCGTGCGTGGTGTTCTGAAGGCGACCTACGCGCAGCTGAACGGCCAACCGGCCCAGCCGCAAACTGCCGCACAGACAGCGCCGACCACAACCGTCGTGGTCAACCCGCAGCCCGCGCCGGTCGCGGCTCCGAAGGCGGCTGTCGCCGCCGCAGCGCCGTCCCAGGCACCGACCCCGGCTGCACCGGTGACCGAAGCCGCGGCGGACGCGCCGGCGCTGCCGAACTTCTTCGGGCAGGGCAGCCAGGCTTCGCTGGCCTCGCATTGCAACGCGGTCTCACTGGTGACCAACACCAACGGCGGCTTCACCACGCTTGCTTCGATGAACGATCCCGAGACCGCGCTGAACGAACAGTTCTGCCTCGCGCGCACCTACGCGATTGCCCGCAGCGAAGAGCTGATCGGCCAGGTGCAGGGTTTCACCCCGCAGCAGGTCGCCGCACAGTGCGAAGGATTCGGTCCTGCGGTGAGGGACTTCGTTGCGGCGCTCTCGGTCAAGCCGCGCGACGCGGTCGAACAGGACGTGTCCGACTTCGTTCTAGGCACAGGCATGTCCCCGGCGCAGCTTTCGGGCACCGCGCGGATCTGCCTCGGCGTCGGCTACCGGACCGACAACATGGACGTCGCACTCGGGTCCGCGCTGGTGCTCTACGCGCTGGGTGAAAAGGTCTACGGCGAGCTGATGGGCCACCACCTCGCGATGGGCTTCGGCGCCTCCAAGCGGACCGACGCGGCCGCGACCTGGTATCAGGCCGGTCTGCAGGCCGCCGATGGCGGGGCCGAGGCCGTGTTCGTGCCCGGTCAACCCGAACGCACCGAACTGATCCGCAAGGCCTCGATGCAGATGGCGGGGATGACCCCGGCGGGCGTCGAGACCGTGCAGTCGGCCTCGTCCCCGGCGGAGGGTCTGCCGAGCTTCTCGATCAGCAAGTAAAGGGATGCGGGCGGCGCGCGGCGCCGTCCCGTATACCCGCGACTGCCCCGTCGGTTAACGCACAGGCGGGGCTGTCATTCGCTTTCGCGCCACGGCCATCGCAAATTCCGGGCAAGCGTTTGATGCGGTGCGGCGAAGCTCCGAACCGGCTTTGGAACCGTGTGAAAATTCGCGGAAATGCCTCTTGAGTACTTCGCACGGTCGCTATAAAGACGGCGCACCAATCATGGCGTGCGGTCGTGGCGGAATTGGTAGACGCGCAGCGTTGAGGTCGCTGTGGGGTAACACCCGTGGAAGTTCGAGTCTTCTCGACCGCACCATTTCCCGACATTCCAAGTGAGCGCGAAAGCTGTCCCCAACCTTTGGACGTGTGTCCGCGCGAGTGAACCGCCCAATGTTAACCTTGTTGGCTCAGACAGACTGGATCCGAGATGGTGTGGCGACCGCCGCGCGTTTGGGATGACGTGCGCGGAGTCCATCCGCCAGACGGCATGGATAAGGCCCAGCTGAAGCGCACGCTGCAGTTCGCTCCGAAAGACCGTCATGTTGCGGAGCCGGAAACGCTCTGTCGCGCCGCGAGAAACCGTTAACCAATTTTCTGCCGCATTCAGTCCATCTTGCGGCCACTGCCATTCGGTTATCTGGCGACGTTTCAACGTATGGGTGTCGCCATGTTCCGAATCGCAATGATCCTCGCCTGCGCCATCGTAGCGGCACCGGCATCCGCTGGAACGCTTCGGCAGATCGACCTGACACTGCGCCTCGACCGGATGGCCTATGAGGACGGGACCGAGATTTCGCAGCCCGGCTCGCATTTCTTCGACGTTCTCGAATCGCAGAACGACGTCTGGGGCACTGCAAGCCCCTGGTCGGGTGTCGACGTCGGTGAACTCATCATCTTCAAGGCAACGATCCGCGGCAATGACGGCACCTTCCAGACCGGGGCCGCCGATCTTTGCGCATTCGGGTCGATCGATTGCTCCGGATTCAAGGTCAAGGATTTCGGCGGGTTGCTCGACATTGGCGGCAGCGGCAAGGACAGCCGGATATCGCTGGCGTCGAACCCGACGCTCGGTTCCTCGGTGCGCTATGCGTTCCCCGCGTCCGGCGGCGCGGCCGGCGATACGGTCACCCCGGGGCGCGGTGCGTCTTCGGCGGCGAAATCGACGGGTCCGGCGGGCAAGCCGACCACGCCGGGCGGTTCCGAACCGAAATTGCCGCAACCGACGCTGATCTTCACCGTCGTCGAGCCGGAGACTCAGCCCGGCGTTCCGGGCGGTCCCGCGGTCATTCCGCTGCCGGGAACCGGCGCGCTGATGATCGGAGCCTTGGGCCTCTTTGCCGGGATTAGGCACCGCCGCCGCAAGGGCTGATCCCGGTCGGCCGACAGACCTAACCCAACGCGGCCGTCCGGAACAGGAAAATCCTCAGGCCTCCATGCGAAACCGGTGCCGCCACCGGCTCGAACTCTAGACCGGTTGCCTTGGCGAGCCCCTTGTCGCTGGTCACCAGGCCGACGCGCCAGCCTGAGAACCGCTCGATCAAGGTGCGGCCAAGCGCGCCGTAAAGCGAGAAGAGCAGCTTGCGATCGCCGATCCGCGCGCCGTAGGGCGGGTTGACGATGACAAGCCCCGGCGCTCCGTCCGGGGGCCCGGCATCGCTGATCGCGCATCGGACAAAGCGGGTCCAGTCGCCGACCCCGGCTTGCGCGGCGTTGGCCTTGGCGTTCCGGATCGCCCCGTCATCGCGGTCCGAGCCGACAAACGCGTGCTCCGGGACGCGCGCAGCCGACTCTGCCTCAGCGCGCATCTCCTGCCAGGCCTGAGCATCGAAACCGGGAAGCCGTTCGAAGGCGAAACTCCGCCCCCGCCCCGGCGAGAGGCCAGCGGCGATCTCGGCGGCCTCGATCACGAAGGTTCCTGACCCGCACATGGGGTCGACGACGGGCATGCCGCCGTCGAAGCCGCAGTCTTTCAGGAAGGCTGCGGCCAGCGTTTCGCGCATCGGCGCCTTTCCCACCGCCGGCTTGTGTCCGCGCTTGTGCAGCGGCTCGCCGGAGGTGTCGACGCTGAAGGTGCAGAGGTCGTCTTCGATGCGAACCACCAGGCGCAGCGCCGCCTTGGCGGTGATCCGGGCCCCGATGCGGCTTTCCAGTGCTGCCGAAATGCGCTGGGCGGCAGCGCGATCGTGGTAGATGCGCGAACGCCGGCAGGTCACGTCGACGCGGATATCGCTGCCTTGCGGCAGCACCCTCTCCAAGTCGAACCGTCTGGCGCGCTTGTCGAGTTGCGCCAGATGCATCGCCCGGAATTCCCCGACCCGTGCCAGCACGCGGGTGGCGGTACGCAGGTGAAGGTTCGCGCGCCAGACATCCCGCCAGGTTCCGCGCAGCGTCACCCCGCCGGGGAAGGTCGACAGCGTCTCGAAGGACAGCGCGCGCGCCTCGGCCCGCGTGGTGTCTTCGAGGCCCGGCGCGGTGACCAGCAGGATTTCGAAAGGTTCGTCTTCGCTCATGGCGTCTGCTTAGCTCGTGGCACCGGTGCCGGCCAGTGCGAAGCGGCGGTGAGGGAATGTGAACTTTTGTCGTCTAGAAGGCGTCGACGTGATCAGATGGAAGGCGAGACGAGATGCAGACCAGTGACGTGGCGTTGATACAGCAGAGCTTCATGAAGGTGATGCCGATGAAGATGCATCTGGCCCAGCGCTTCTATGAAAAGCTGTTCGAAACCTGCCCGGGTGTCCGGTCGCTATTTCCCGCCGAGATGACGGGGCAGGGCGAGAAGTTGATGCTGACGCTCGCCACGCTGATCCGCGGGCTTACGACGCCCGAAAAGGTCATTCCGCTCGCCGAGGACCTCGCGCGGCGGCATCGCAGCTACGGCACCGAGGCGGCGCACTACGCCGTGGTTGGCGAAACCTTGATCGAGACCCTGCGCGAGGCGCTGGGCGACGAATTCACGCCCGAAGTGGAAGCGGCGTGGTGCCGGATCTACGAAACGCTCTCGCAGGTGATGATCGCGGCCGCCGAGGCGGCGCAGCCGGCCGTGCCGCGTGCGCGTGGGGCCGCCTGACCCGGAACACCGCGCAAACCACACCGTCCTGACGTCCCGCCGGTCGTGCCGGTCGCGCCTTGGGCATGCTTGCCCCGCCGAGTGCGATCCGGCCGAGGCTCGGCATAGGCTGCGGCCGGTCCGGGCGCACCTTCGCCGGTGACCCAGAGGTTTGGACTGGCCAGAATGGGGTTTCGCCATCCCCGCCCGCCGCTTATCTAAGGAGAACCGCAAGCCGGGGAGCCAGGCCAACCCCGGAAGCGGCCGGGCGGGAGCGGCAGGACCATGAGCATCACCTTCATCGCGTTGATCGCCACGGCCGGTGTGGCCGCGCTGGTCGCGGTGCTTCTGCTTCAGCAACGCCGTACCCCGCAATCCACGCTGGCATGGCTGATGGCGGTGATCCTGTTGCCGCATATCGCGGTGCCGCTTTTCCTGCTGCTTGGGTTTCGCAAGCGCGGGAGCGGATTCCGTCCGATCCGCTACACAAAGCCCTCCGAGACGTCGGCGGCTGCGGGACCGCTGGACGAGCTTTTCCGGCGCTTCGAGCTGCCCGGTGCCACGCGCGGCAACTCGGTCGAACTTCTCGTCGACGGGATCACCTGCTGGAAGCGCGTCGTGGAACTGGTCGAAAGCGCCGAGCACGAGATCGACGTGGTCTTCTACGTTGTCGCCGACGACGAGGTCGGCCAGCACTTCGTTGACCTTTTGACCGAACGCGCCGCCGCCGGGGTTCGGGTGCGTATGATGGTCGATTGGCTGGGTGGGTTCCGCGGCCCGACCGGCGCGCTGCGACGGCTCAAGCGCGCGGGCGGCGAAATCCGGTATTTCTCGCCGCTTCTGCACATGCCCGAGCGTGGCCACGTCAACCTGCGCAACCATCGCAAGCTTATCATGGTCGACGGCACGCGGGTCTTTGCGGGCGGGCGCAACATCGGGGCCTACTATATGGGACCGGAACGCCGGCAGGATCGCTGGATCGACCTGTCCTTCGTGTTGGAAGGGCCGGCGGTCCTGAGTTTTGCCGATGTCTTCAAGTCCGACTGGAGCATGGGGCGCAAGAACGACGAGCGCCCGAAGCTGGATGTTCATGTCGATCGCGTCGGTGATTCCGTCGTGCAGCTGGTGCCCTCGGGTCCCGACAGCCGCTTCGATCCGCTGCACGACGCGCTGGTGAACGCGATCCATTCGGCGCAGCGCCGGGTCTGGATCGCTACGCCGTACTTCATTCCGACAGAGCACCTTGAAAACGCACTTGCGACCGCCTCACGCAAGGGGAGGGACGTGCGCATCCTGATGCCGCGCAAATCCAACCAATGGTCCGCCGACATCGCGCGCGGGCCCTACATCCGCTCTTTGCAGTCGGCGGGCGCGCGTCTGCTATTCGTCGAGGACGGCATGATGCATGCCAAGATGGGCGTCATCGACGATACCGCCTGGGTCGGTTCGGCGAATTTCGACGTGCGCAGCATGCTGCTGAACTTCGAGTCGACGCTTGTGATCTACGATCCTCCGGGCGTCGAGGAGCTGGCGCGCTGGTTCCGGGAGATGCAGGCGCATTGCTCGGAAGGTGTCGCGCGTGTCGGCGTCATGCGGCGCGCGGTCGAGGGACTGTTCCGGCTCGGAGCGCCTGTTCTGTGAGCGCCGACGCCGACAGGTCCCTGCGCCTTGCAAGCTACAACGTGCGCAAGGCGGTGGGCACAGACTGGCGCCGTGATCCGAGGCGTATCGGGCAGGTCATCGCCTCGCTCGCCGCCGATATCGTCGTCCTGCAGGAAGCCGATAAGCGCCTCGGCGCGCGCCCCAGCGCGATCCCGCGCGAGGTGATCGAGGACGCGACCGGGCTCGTTCCGGTCGAGGTCGGGCAGGGGCCGCGCAGCCTCGGCTGGCACGGGATCGCCGTGCTCTTGCGTCCCGACATCACGGTGAACGACGTGACGCGCATCGACCTGCCGGGGATGGAACCGCGCGGCGCGGTGATCGCCGATCTCGTGCGCGGCGACCAGCACCTGCGACTGATCGGCGTACACCTGGGCCTGTTGCGCCGGGCGCGGCGGCGTCAGCTCAGCCACCTCACCGAGGTGCTGGGCAATATGGGGCGCGCGCCGACAGTGATCGCCGGGGATTTCAACGAATGGTCGCTCGAGGTCGGGTTGGGAAGGCTCGCGCGAGGCTTCGCGATCCATGCGCCCGGCCCCAGCTTTCACGCCGCCCAGCCGATCGCGGCACTTGACCGGATCGCGACGAACCCGCTGGTGCACGTGCTCGAGATGGGCGTGCATCGCGACCGGGTGTCGCGACGCGCCTCCGATCACCTGCCGATCTGGGCGCGGGTCGACACATCAGCCGAGGATGTGCAGCCAGAACCAAGCGGTAAGGATGGTGAGGCCGGTCGCGGCGAGAACGCTTGAGGCGGCAACCCGTTTGGCGCGGCCGTACATGCTGGCGAAGATGTAGGCATTGACCCCGGGCGCCATCGCTGCGGTTATCACGCCCGAGCGCATCGCGCCCTGCGGCAGTGACAGCGCGGCGCCGACGAGCCAGACCAGCGCCGGATGCACCAGAAGCGAGATCGCGCAGACCATCGCGATTGCCTTGGCATCGCCTTCGGGCCGGTAGCGGATCAGGACCCCGCCAAGCGCGAAAAGCGCGGTCGGAAGGGCAGCGCGGATCACGAGGTCCAGCGCGTCCTCGACCACAACCGGGATCGGCACACCAGTCAGGTTGACAATCAGCCCGAGAGCGATGGCAATCACCAGCGCGTTGCGGAACATGGCCGACGCCGCAGCCCTCGCGGTCGCAAGGGGCGATGCGCCCCGACTTCGGGCGATCTCCATCGCTATGATGCCGAGCGCATAGCCAAACGGCGAGTGGAAGGCGACGATCGCGTAATTGCCGGTCAGCGCGTCGATCCCGTAGGCGCGTTCGGTGATCGGCAGGCCGAGTAGGACCGAGTTCGAGAACAGGCTGCAGAAACCGATGACGACGCAGTCTTCCCAGTCGCGGCCAAAAAACAGGCGGGCCCCGAAGAAACCGAGGAAGAAACAGATGGCAGCACCGAGATAGAAACTCGCCAGAAGCCGCGGATCGAAGCCTGCGGCAAGGTCGAGACGGGCCATGGCGCTGAACAGCAGGCAGGGGATCGCGAAGCTTTGCGTGAACTTCATCAGCGCGTCGATCCCGACCTCTGTGAGAAGTCCGCGCCAGACGGCGATGTAGCCGAACCCGATCACGATGAAGACCGGCAGAATGACGTTGAGAAGGGTCTGCACGTGGCGGCTCGCGGCAATAGGCGCCGGCGTCCGGGCCGGGCGGATGTGTCAGGGGGCGGGGACGGTGACGGTGAGGCCGTCGTAGGCCGGTTCGATATGGTCCGGAGTTTCGGCCATGAGGGTGTCGTAGTCGAGGTCGATATGCATGTTTGTCAGGATCGCCCGGCGCGGGGCGACGCGCGCGATCCACTCGAGCGTGCGGGCAAGGTGCGCATGCGTCGGGTGCGGGTCGCGGCGCAGGGCGTCGACGATCCACCAGTCCAGATCCTCGAGCACCGGCCAGGCATCTTCGTAGATGTCGGCCACGTCCGGCAGGTAAGCGATATCGCCGATCCGAAAGCCGAGCGAGTCCATTCCGCCGTGGGCGACGCGAAATGGCCGGAAGGTGATCGCGCCGCCGGGACCGTCGATGCGCACGTCGTCGTCGATGGGGTAAATGTCGAGGATCGGCGGATAGCTCGACCCTTCGGGTTGGATGAATGCGTAGCCGAAGCGCTCCATCAGGGCGGCGCGGGTCGGTCCATCAGCCCAGACCGGCACCCGGGCGCGCATGTTGTGCACGATCATGCGCAGATCGTCGATGCCATGCACGTGGTCGGCGTGGCTGTGGGTATAGATCACCCCGTCAAGCCGCCCGATGCCGGCATCGAGAAGCTGCGCGCGCAGGTCCGGAGAGGTGTCGACAAGCACGCTCGTGACCGCGTCGCCGTCGATGCGCTGCACGAGGATCGAACAGCGCCGGCGGTGGTTCCTGGGGTTGGCCGGGTCGCAGTCGCCCCAGTTGCCTCCCAGCCGCGGAACGCCGCCCGAGGATCCGCAGCCGAGGATGGTCACGCGCAGGTCCGCCATCAGGCGGCGGCCTCGTAGGCAGCGACCTTGGCAAAGAGCCGTTCGAAGTTGTCCTGGGTCCGGGCGGCAAAGTCGGCATAGTCTAGACCGAAAGTCTCTGCCGCTCGGCGCGCGGTATGGGCGGTGTAGGCCGGCTCGTTCCGCTTGCCGCGTTTCGGCGGCGGCGCGAGGTAGGGGCTGTCGGTCTCGACCAGAATCCGGTCGAGCGGGGCGGCGGCGAAGATGTCGCGCAACTCCTGGCTTTTGGGAAAGGCCGTGATGCCCGACATCGACAGGTAGAAGCCGAGGTCAAGCGCGGCGCGGGCCAACTCGGCGGAGGACGAAAAGCAATGCATAACGCAGGAATAGGCGCCGTTGCGATGTTCCTCGGTCAGGATGCGCGCCATGTCGGCATCGGCGTCGCGGGCATGGATGATGAGCGGCAGCCCCGTCTCGCGCGCCGCCTCGATGTGCCTGCGCAGCGAGACCTGCTGCGCCTCCGCGCTATCGGCGGTGTAGTGATAGTCGAGTCCGGTTTCGCCGATGCCGACCATCTTGGGATGGCGTGTGAACGCGATCAGGCGGTCGGTTTCGATCAAGGGTTCCTCGGCCACGCGCATCGGGTGGACGCCTGCCGCGTAGAAAACCGGGTCATGTGCCTCGGCCAGTGCCCGGACCATGGGTTCGCGATCGGTTCGTGTGCAGATCGTGACCATGCGCGTGACCCCGGCTTCGGCTGCGCGCGCGATGATTTCCGCGATTTCGCCGTCGAAATCGGGAAAGTCGAGATGGCAATGGCTGTCTGTGATTTCGGGCGCGTCGGTCATGCCGGGGGTCTGGTGCTCGCGGGCGGGCCGCGGTCAGGCTGCGGCGGTTTTCTGAATCCTGAGCAGGGTATCTAGGACCAGCGCCGCAGGGTCAAGGTTCACCGAAAGGCCGTGCCGGACCCGTGCGCCGATCTCCTGCGAGAGGTTCGCCCATGCCCGGCCCTGAGCCTGGCCGGGGGCGAGGCGGGCAAGTATTTCCGCCTCGCCCGGCGTGGCCTCGACGACCGGTGGCGCGCCGGCCGCACCGGTGCGGGCCAGCCGCGCCAGCGCCAGGTCGATCAATGCGAAAAGCAGGTCGCGCCGGGCTTCGCCGCCGCGCGCCGCCGCCGCTTCGGCCAGCCGCAGCCCGCGCGGACGGTCCGGTCGGGGCAGGGCGGCAAGCAGGGCGATGACCTCGGCGTAG
Source organism: Roseobacter sp. FCG-D35 (assembly GCF_033436665.1). Classification (NCBI taxonomy): domain Bacteria; kingdom Pseudomonadati; phylum Pseudomonadota; class Alphaproteobacteria; order Rhodobacterales; family Roseobacteraceae; genus Roseobacter; species Roseobacter sp. FCG-D35. The sequence continues at coordinate 4,428 of NZ_JAWQFO010000007.1, read as the reverse complement.
AGATCAAGGCCGCCCAGCAGGCTCAGCCGCAGCGCGTCGCCCACCGAGCCACCTGACAGTTCGGCCAGCGCCTCGGGGCTCGCCTCGGGATGCACGCCTGCCTGATCGAAGGCCCGGGCCATGTCCTGAGGCCCAAGCGGGTTCAGCCGCAACGTGCGGCAGCGCGAGCGGATCGTCGGCAGCAGCCGCGAGGGCTGGTGGCTGACCAGAAGCAGCGTCGCGCGTTCGGGGGGTTCTTCGAGCATTTTCAGCAGCGCGTTGGCGGCCTGCGTGTTCATCTCGTCGGCGGCATCGACGATGACGACGCGGCGTCCGCCATCTGCGGCCGACAGCTGGAAGAACTGGCCAAGCGCGCGGATGTCCTTGACCCGGATGTCGGCGCTTAGCCGGTCACCCTTGTCGTTAGCCGTCCGTGTCACGGCCTTGAGACCCGGTTCGGATCCGGCGGCGATACGACGCGCGACCGGGTGGTCGGGTGCGACGTGCAACGAGTTCGGCGCATCGGGCGCGCCGAAAAGACCGTTGTCGCCCGGCTCCGGCGTGGTCAGCAGAAAGCGCGCGATGGTCCAGGCCAGCGTCGCCTTGCCGACCCCGCGCGGTCCGCACAACAGCCAGGCATGGTGCAGCCGGCCCGTGCTCCGGGCATCGAGGAACTCGGATTGCGCCGTGTCTTGCCCGAAGATCTCGAGCGCGTCTCGCGGATGCGGTGCGCCGTCGATGCGGTCGGGTTGCGGCAACTCCTTCAAGAGAACCGCTCCGCCACGCGGACGGCGATATCGTCGGCCACGACGTCCATGGACCGATTGCCGTCGACCACGATGAAGCGTTCCGAAAATTCGCGCGAAAGGTCGAGAAATCCACGCCGCATGGCGGCCTGAAGCTCTTCGCCGAAACCCTCGAATCTTTCGTCCTCCGTCCGGCGCGACAAGGCCCTTTGCAATCCCGTCGCCGGGTCCATGTCGATGAGGACCGTCAGGTCGGGTTCGCGCCCGATCATCAGCGCGTGCAGGCTGTCGACCGTCGCCCGCAGGTCGCCGCGTGACAGCCCCTGATACATGCGCGTGCTGTCAGCGAAGCGGTCGCAAAGCACGACCTTGCCTTGGGCCAGCGCCGGTTCGATCGTACGCTCGAGATGGTCACGCCGGGCGGCGGTAAACAGCAGGATCTCGGTTTCCGCCGACCAGCGATCGGGCGCGCCGCGCAGCACCAGCGCGCGGATTTCCTCGGCCCCGGGCGAGCCGCCGGGTTCGCGGGTCTGCACCACGTCGAGACCCGCTCCGCGCAGATTTTCCGCGAGCCTTTCGATCTGGGTGGATTTGCCGGAACCGTCGATGCCTTCGAAGGTGATGAACTTGCCGTTCAGGCTCACATCGCGACCTCGGGACCCTGCCTGAGACGTTCGAACAGGATCAGCGCCGCGGTGCTCACGCGCGAGACGAATCCGCCGCGCGGCACATCGCGGTCCGCCACCAGTGGACGGCGGATTTCCGGCATGCCCTCGGGGGTGAAGACCAGCTCGGCGAGCTGGTCGCCTTCGGCCACCGGCGCTTCGATCGGGCCGGTATAGACCACCTCGGCCTCCACCGCGCCCTTCTGCAGAACCGGCATCAGGATGTCGAGATCGTCGGCGGGGACCAGCCCGACGCGCGGTTCCGAGCCAAGCCAGACCTCGGCCTCGGCGATGGTCTCACCCGCCTTTGCCAGCGGGCGCTGCGCGAACTGGCGGAAGGCCCAGTTGACGATCGCCTCGGATTCCTGCGCACGCTGCGACACGCTGTCGAGGCCCGACAGCACGAAGATCACGCGGCGGTCACCCTGTTTCGCCGATCCGACAAGACCGTAGCCGGCGTCGGAGGTGTGGCCGGTCTTGAGCCCGTCGGCGCCGATGTCGAGCTTGAGAAGCGGGTTGCGGTTCGAACTGTTGGTCGGCGCGCGCCCGTCGAACTCGAACTCGGTTTCCGCGAAAAGCGGGTAGAATTCGGGAAAATCCTCGATCAGACGGCGCGCCAGCAGGGCGAGGTCGCGCACCGACATCAGGTGTCCGGCCTGGGGCCAGCCGTTGGAGTTCATCAGCGTCGTATTCGTCATTCCCATCTGCTGTGCACGCTGCGTCATCATACGCGCGAAACCCGCTTCGGTCCCGTCCGGCGACAGCGCCTCGGCGATGACCGCGCAGGCATCGTTGCCCGACAGCACGATGATGCCGCGCAAAAGATCCTCGACGCGAACCCGGTCGGTCGTGTCGAGAAACATCGTCGATCCGCCGTAGGACATCGCATGCTGCGAGACCGGCAGGCGTTCGTCGAGCGACAGGCGTCCATCCCGCACGGCCTCGAAGGCCACGTAGAGTGTCATCAGCTTGGACATCGAGGCCGGCGGCAGCGGTGTGTCCGCGTTCTTCGACAGCAGCACCGTCCCGGTGGTCTGGTCGACGACATAGGCCGCGCGGGCCTGCGTCTCAAAGGCCATTGCGCCCACCGGCAGCAGTGTCAGAAGGAGGAAAAAAGCGAGGATAAGTCTCATCTGCTCATGTCTCCCGTACCGTGTTCAGTTCGCGACGGCATAGGCATCCGTGAAGCCCGCGCCCTTGATCCTGGCCAGCATCCGGTCACGTTCGGCCGTCGATCCCGCCGGACCGACCAGCACCCGCCAGAAGGTCTTGCCGCTGGCCGACTGCTTGCGCACCTCGGCCTCGAGGCCTGCACCGCGCATCTGGCGCGCCGCGCCCTCGGCATTCTCGGCGACGCTGAAAATGCCGATCTGGATGTAGGGCGTGCCGATCGCGGGTACCGCGGCGGCGGTCCGCTTGAGCGGCAAGTTCGACGTCGGCAGTTCGGCGGCGGCAGGGGCGGCAGCCGCCGCAGGCTCGGAGGCCTCGATGGCCGCGCTGGCAGTAGCCGCCACCGGGTCGAGCGGTGTTTCGGTCACCGCGTCCGGTTCCGGCACCGCGGCCGCGGCAGGTGCCGGGGCGGCGACGGTTTCGCGGCGCAGCGCCACGACGCTCAGTTGCACAGGCGCCCCGGCCAGCACGTCGAGCGAGGTCGCCGCGTCGGAAGAGATCTGCAGCACCGGTCCCGGCGTCTCGCGCTCGCGCCGGAACAGCGCGCCGACGACGGATTTGCCGTTCGCGGCGTTCCGGATCATCACCCGCTCGGGTTCCTTGACGTCTGGATGCGCGACCCAGACGCCGCCCAGCGAGGGCCGGCCGTCCCAAAGGCCCTCTTCAGTTACCGAGAACACCTCCGGTGCCTCGACGTCGCGCTCGAGCCCCGAGGCCGTGTCCGCCGCCGGCGCGGCCGTTTCGCCCTCGGGCTTGGCCTTGAACGTGTCCTTGAGACTGAACGATCCGGTGTCGTCGCACCCGGCCAGCAGGGTGAAGACCGTGGCGACTCCGCCCCACCGCCAACCTGCGCGGCGACGCTTCTTGAAGGTATATGCCCTGCTCATGCTTTCCGGCCCCTGCCTCTATTGCGACGGACGACCCCCTTGAAAGGGGTTCTTGGCGGGCAGTCTAACCGCGCTTATCCCGCGAGAAAAGACGGCCCGGGCCGGATCAGCGAAAAAGGCCCATGCGGCGGGTCCGGATGCAAGGCCTTTCAGAATCGCCTCCGGCCCCCTAGGAGTGGCGCATCCGGAGGAGTGGCAGAGTGGTCGATTGCACCGGTCTTGAAAACCGGCGTGCGTGAAAGCGTACCGTGGGTTCGAATCCCACCTCCTCCGCCATTTGCCCCATTGCGAACCAGTGACACCGCCCTGACGGGCACGGATTTTTCCGTTTTATCAAAGGGGTTTGCGGGAATCGACTGAACCTCATAGACGCGCTGCCAGGCCAAGGCTGGGCTCAGAATGGCCCTCAGTCTCAGTTTGGGCGAACCTAGCCCGTTCCGGTTCGGTCTTGTTTTCTCTATACCTTTCAATGCTCTGCCGCCGAAAACCGCCAAAACCTAAACGCGCGTTCCGAATGATATCGATGGCAACATAGACAGAGCGCGCAGTAGGCGCGTTGCTCGGGAAGCCAGCGTAAATTGGCGGATTGCTAGGGTAGGTTTGCATCCCATTCCCCCAACCGAAACCGCTGATGACAAATGATTTTCCCGCGTCTAGCCTGGCCGCATGTCGAACGGGCCTTGGACAGATGCAGAGAATGACCTGATCGTCGCGGATTTCTTCGCGATGCTGGCTGCGGACTTCGCTGGTCAGTCCTATAACAAGGCCGCGCACAATCGCGATCTTCAGGCCCAGATCGACCGCAACCGCAGTTCGATTGAGTTCAAACACCAGAACATTAGCGCGGTTCTCCGGGCACTCGGAGAGGACTGGATCCCCGGCTACAAGCCCGCGCAAAACTACCAGGGCACACTAGGCTCTGGACCCATTGATTTGGTTGCAGTCGGTGCATCGGGCTGATTCAAGCTCCTGAACATCAGG